>DATCKU010000040.1:0-139924 GCA_036564245.1 Actinopolymorphaceae bacterium | reverse complement strand
AGCGCGCAGGAACCTTCGTAGAACCGGGCGCAGTAAGACGAGCCGCCGGCGACGGCGTGAGTCGCGGACAGAACTGACCAGCCCACGGCACAGCCGGATGCGGTCGGACAAGAGATACCCGCCCCGCGCCACACACATGGTAAGAGGACCGCGACCGTGCTTCTTGTCCCTATCGTCCTTGACCCCTATCGACCTGGAGAGAGCCGCGTCCTGGATCCTCGGGCCATACCTGTCGCGAGAGACGTGTTGCGCCCGCGATCTACACGGTCGCATATCGAGCGAACAGGATCCCGCTCCGGAACGCCTTGGAGTCGACCAGCCGAAGCCTCGGGATCCGGTAGTCGTCAGGGAACAGCCGACGACCACGACCCTGGACGACCGGATAGATGAACAGCCGATATTCATCGACGAGGCCGGCCTTGATCAGAGTGTGGCATAGTGTGATGCTTCCCGTAGCCACGATGTCGTGGCCCGTCTGGGCTTTCAGGTTTCGTACCTCTGAGATCGGATCACCGCTGAGGATCGTGGAGTTCTGCCACTTCGGATCATCCAGTGTCGATGACACGACGTACTTCTGTACCCGGTTGAGATAGTCGGTGACACCGGTCTGATCGTCGGACTGGAGCGGCCAGTAGGAGCGAAAGTCCTCGAACGTCTTTCGCCCGACAAGAAGAGCATCGGAACCGGCGCTTTGGCGATGCAACTCCTCACGCAGGTCAGCGTTGTCCACACCGGCCTGACCCTGGGGGTCGAACCAGTCGTCCAGCATCTCCACCGAACCATCGACGGTCACGTTCTGTGTGACGGCGAGGGTACGCATGGATCACACCTCCTGAGGGTCGATGAGCCTTCTACTAGTTCCGACTCAACGGACGCGGCAAACTCAGCGGAGACGGCGGCGTGTAACCCGTGTCCTCGGGCATCCTGCTTGGTCCTGCCCTGTCCGTTACGCTCCACATGAGGCGTCCCTCGAATCGCTAGCATGGCCTGCCATGAGGCAGACAGGCGTCGTGTTCGCTCCCGGAAGCACGGCCGTGCGTCGCGACGTCTTCCGCGGCAAGGTCTGGACCGCTACACCGTTCCGGGTCGTACGCGATGGCTCGGACCTTCTTGCCCTCGCCATCTGGCCAGGCGAGAAGATGCTCGCTCCGACTCATCAGAAGCGCTGTTGTCCTCTCGGCGGGACGAGATCGTCCGCACCGTCGCGCTACCGAACCTGGCGGCAGGACGCTGGGAGCTCGCTCCCTTTACCTGGAAGCTCACGACCAAGCTGTCCCTCCTGGTGCCCGGCGCCTCCTTCAGTGTCGACCTCTTCTTCGGTGAGGCCGTGCACCTCATGATGTGGTACGTCAACTTCGAGCGTCCCTTCCAGCGCACTCGGATCGGGATCGATACCTTCGATCTCCTGCTCGATCTCGTGGTCGACCCAGACACGTCCCATCACTGGAAGGACGAAGAGGAGTACGCGCAAGCCCGCCGGCTCGGCATCATCACCGATGACGAACACCGCCACGTGCAACAAGCGCGTGAGCACGTGCTTGCGCTGCTGGACGCCAAGACTGGGCCGTTCGACGAACGGTGGCGGTCTTGGCGTCGAGACCTGTATTGGCAACTTCCGACACTGCCGGTCGACGCCACGACCGTGCCAGCCCCGCAGAGTGATCAGGTCCGCCCGATAGGGATGCACCATGAGACCGGCCCAATGTCACGTCAGATGTGACGCGCGCTGACCGCAGGATTTTGTGCCAGGTGTCCCACCCGAACGCTGCCACGTGCAGGATCACGTCGACGTCGAAGACGGCACAGCGCGGGAGTCGAGCAGCCAGTAACTCGACAACCGGGGTCTTGCCTGCCCCACTTGCGCCTGTCACCACGAAGACCGGATACCCGAGGACGCGCCTTTCACAGCCACAGCGCTCACACCGCAGCAGACCCGCGTTCGGCACGGGTTGCATGGTGGTACCCGGTCCGCACTGTATGCAGAAAACCTCGTCTGGAGGTTTCCGCTGCCGCCACTGCAGTGTGGTGATGGTGTGCCACACCTCCCCATCAGCAACCGAACGCACCTGGAATGCCACTCATGTGGCGTCCCAGAGTCGGCGGTAGTAGTCGATGCGCTCGTCGTCACGGTCGATTCCGTACGCCTCCAGCAGCTCGTCCTCATAGGCAGGAGAGAAGTTCCACCCCAGGCTGTACGTGGCGACGGCAAGATCGGCCCAGCGGTCGGCGACGCCAAGACTTCCCAGGTCGACATGTCCCGCGCAGCTGCCATCCGCACCGACCAACGTGTTGGGAGCGCACGCGTCGCCATGGCAGACAACCAGGTCATCCTCGGGTGGAGCGACATCGAGCAGCACCTTGTCGTCAGGGTTCGTGATCTTGGCAGCTCGATCCATGATCCGCCAGGACCACGGGCAGTCCGCTACCGGCAGGCTGTCGTGGAGCATCCGCAGCCCAGCACCGATGGCTCTGGCGGCGCGCCGCGGTTCTACCTTCCATCCCGGTGCGATCGCTGACAGCGCTGGGATACCCAGCGTGTGCAGCCAAGCAGAGGACTCGCTATCCCGGCCATGAGCTAGCACCTCCGGCACCCTGATGTACCGCCCTGCCCAGACCAGCTTCCGAGCCTCGAGCTCGAGATCGACCTCGGGATGGTCCGGTGCCCACTTGACGTACTCCGCACGACCGTCCCGGTCGATGCGGAACGTACGACCGCCGAGGTCGTTCACCCACACCAACCGGATCGGGTCGCCAGCCGCAATCGTGGCAACCACCAAAGGCACCTCCTCTCGCTCGTGATCGGAGGAGGTGTCGACGCAATGAGGTCCACTTCGAGAAGCACGACTCACCGGTGCAGGCTAGCGGCGGCAACCGGCTGACGAGCAACGCATTTTCGGCAACCGCCGTCGGCAGTCTGCGCCACCAGTTCGGACCGCTCGCAGCGCACCGTGATCGCTACGCATGGCGACCCGCTGAGATATGAAGGCGACCTGGCTCGACACCTACGGCGTTCGGACGTCCAGACTGCGCGACTGGCTCGCATTCTTCGATCGCGTGCGGTCTCGGGTCATCATGGGGACAACGAACCCTCGGCAGTATTTGGTTGTGATCACATGAGCATCGCGTTCGACTGGACGGCTCCGTCCCTGCGCATCGGCGAGGGCTGCATCGACGAGGTAGGCGGCGAGCTTGCTGCCCTCGGAGCCCGCCGAGTGCTCCTTTTCACCGACGCCGGAGTACGCGCGGCAGGTTGGCCAGACCGTGTGGCCGAATCCGCACGAAGCGCTGGAATCGACTGCGTTGTCTACGACCAGGTACGCATCGAGCCGGACGACGCCAGCATCACGTCTGCGGTCGAACACGCTCGTGACCTCGGCCCATTCCAGGCAGTCGTCGCCGTTGGCGGAGGCTCTTCCATCGACACCGCGAAGGCCGTGAGCCTCCTGCTCACGAGCGGTGGCGTCGTCCATGACTATCTCAACGCACCTCTCGGCCGCGCCCAACCGCCGCGAGCGCCGCTCTTGCCGCTCGTCGCCGTGCCAACCACTGCTGGCACAGGCTCGGAGTGCACAGCCGTGGCGGTCGTCGACCTCAGGGACCGGCAGGTCAAGACCGGCATCAGCCACCCGAGTCTGCGCCCCACCCGAGCGTTCGTCGATCCCCAGGTGACGGTGTCGTTGCCACCGGGCGTCACCGCTGCCAGTGGAATGGACGTCCTCGGCCACGCACTCGAGGCGTACACCGCTCGCCCGTACACCTCCCTGCCGCCCGCGAAACCCGGCGAGCGGGTCTACTGGGGCGCCAACCCGATCTCTGATGTGTGGGTCGAGCAGGCCCTCGCCTTGCTTGCACGCGCGCTTCGTCAAGCGGTGACTCGTGGCGATGATCTCGCTGCCCGAACAGCGGTCATGCTCGCGGCGACGTATGCCGGCATGGGGTTCGGCAACGCCGGCGTCCACATCCCCCATGCCGCCGCGTATCCGATTGCCGGCCAGGTCCGCGACTACAAGCCCGCGGGTTACCCGACCGACCACCCCATGATTCCCCACGGGCAGGCGGTCTCGCTTACCACGCCCGCGACATTTCGGACCACCTTTCCCACCTCGCCGGAGCGACACGTCCGTGCCGCCGAGATCCTCGACCCCACCACCGTCGACTTGGACCCGCCGGAGCGCCTACCCACTGCGTTGGTGAGGCTGATGCGCGACATCAGGGTTCCCAGTGGACTGGCCGAGGTGGGGTACGGCGAGAACGACCTGGACACCCTCGTTGCTGGAACACTCCAGCAGGAACGAATCCTCGCTCTCGCACCCCTCCCACCGACCAGCGAAGATCTCCACCAGATCATGGCGAGCTCTCTGCACAACTGGTGAGGGCGTCAGCGCGTCCTCCCGACCGGCCAGACTGTCGAGCACCGCGCCTCATCGTCCCGACCGCTGCAAGGCTCGTTCCCGCCGCGCCTCCACCGCCGACCCGGACTCAACGAATACCCCCGTGGGGTGGGGCGGGACGCTCCTGCCGGACGCGTCCCGCCCCACCCCCAGCCTCATGAGTCCCGTGCTCGCTCCAGGAGGCTGGAGCATGCCCGTCAGGCCACGCTTGGGGCACTCCGACGTCGCAGTGGACAATACCCTATCATTTCAATCGGAGAACTAAGTAATGACCATGGCGAGGAGCACGGATCATGCGCGACGTCGACACCGCCGTGTCCACGTCGTCCGGTGGGTCGTGGAGCGCGGTTGATCAGTGTCTTGCCCCGGAGATCCAGGAACTTCGCCGAAGACTCGCCGCGGCCGAAGCCAAGCTGGCGGGCCAACACCTCACGCGGCTCGGGCTCGTCGTCCGTCTCGTCCGCGCGGCGATCCGACAGCCACAACGCCGGTCGACCCTCTGGCGCGATCTCGCCAAGGCCCTCGTCGACCGCTCGATTCCGGCACAGGTTTCGGCCGCACCGGCCGCGCCCCAGCTGCCGAGGTTCCAGCCACCCGACGGCCCGGTGGCCCGTCCGGACCTCCGGGTGGCCGTCGTGCTCGACACGCCTTCAGAACTCGCGTTTCGCTACGAGTGGAGCCACGTCCTCGTAGGTCCGGACGACTGGGCGCAGATTCTCTCCGCAGACCCACCACACCTGCTGTTCGTCGAGTCGGCGTGGAACGGGAACCGAGGTCGCTGGCGGCGGCACCTGACCGGGCCGGACTCCCCGAGCGACGAGCTTCGCGCGCTGGTCCAGTGGTGCCGTGATCATCGCATTCCCACGGTCTTCTGGAACAAAGATGATCCCGAGCACTACGACCGGTTTCTTGCAACCGCACGGCTCTTCGACCACGTCTTCACGGTCGATGGTGACCGAATCCCTCAGTACCGCGCCGACCTAGGACATGACAGCGTCGGCCTTCTGCCCTTCGCTGCGCAGCCGCGCATCCACAATCCCGTACGACGCGGTCCCGGACGGGTCCATCCCGTGGCGTTCGCAGGGACCTACGTCGCCGAGCGGGACCCCGAACGCCGAAGCCAGGTGCACCATGTGCTCGAGCCCGCCCTCGACCACGGGCTCCACATCTACTCACGGACGGCCAGCAAGGACCCGCGCGTGCGCATCCCGCAGCCCTTCAGCAAGAACGTCGTGGCCTCCCTGTCGTACGAAGAGTTGTTGTCCGCCTACACGGCGTATCAACTCTTCCTCCACGTCAACCCGGTCACCTCGTCGTCGACCGCCTGTGCCCGTCAGCTGTTCGAGCTGTCAGCGGCGCAAACCGCCGTGGTCTCGGCTCCCGCGGCAGCTGTCACGACGTTCTTCGGCGACGACGTTCGTGTGGTGTCCACCAAGGAAGAGACCGAGCAGGCACTCGCCGTGCTGTTACGTCACGACGAGTTCCGCGATCGGATGGCGCTTCGAGCGCACCGGCGGGTCTTCGACAGCCACCTCTACCGCCACCGGGTCGACACCGTGCTGGAGGCGGTCGGTCTGCCGTGGCACGAACCCGATCGCAGCGTGAGCATCGTCGTGCCGACCAACCGTCCATGGCGACTTGACCATGTGTTCTCGTTCGTCGCGGCCCAGTCGTACAAACCACTGCAGCTGGTCCTGGTGCAACACGGGTTCACGACACCCAGCGCCGAGCTCAAGGCACGTGCCGCGGACGCTGGCGTCGCCGACTTCTGCTCCTTGACCATGGACGTGACCTCAACCCTGGGCGCTTGCATGAACGCCGGCATGGCCGCGGCCGACGGAACGTACGTCGCCAAGATGGACGACGACAACGTGTACGGCCCGCACTACCTCACCGACCTGGTGCGGGCCTTCGACTACACCGATGCCGACGTCGTAGGCAAGTGGGCCCACTTCGCTTATCTGCAAGGTCGAGGCGTGACCGTTCTTCGATTTCCGTACGCAGAGCACCGCTACACCAGCTTGGTCCAAGGCGGCACGATCGTCGTCCGGCGCGCCACCGCACTCGACGTCGGGTTCGAGGATCTGCCGCGCCGAGTGGACACAACCTTCCTCGACAACGTGCGCGCTCTCGGTGGGACGGTGTACTCCGCCGACCGGTTCAACTTCGTCTCGGTTCGCCGTGCTGATCCGAACTCACACACCTGGCGAGTGACCGACGACTATATTCTTGCCGGCCAGACTCGTCTGCTGTGCTACGGCGAGCCCAACCAACACGCCTTCGTATGACAGCGGAGCGGAGAAGCGCCTCGACTCATGGAATCCACTATGCCCACGAGCCAGCTTGCCCCGACGCTACGTGACCAATCCACCACGAAAGGTCACAGGCACAGCAGGTTCCGTGCGGACGTCGAAGGATTGCGTGCGGTCGCTGTCGGTTTGGTGCTGCTCTACCATGCAGGGCTGCCGTTCGTGCCGGGCGGCTTCGTCGGTGTCGACGTCTTCTTCGTCATCTCGGGCTTTCTCATCACCGGACTGTTGACGAACGAGCTTCGCCGTACCGGGACGATATCCCTGTCCGCGTTCTACTCCCGACGCGCGAAGCGGCTCCTGCCGGCGGCCGTCCTGGTACTGGCAGCGACCGTTGCCATGGCCTTTCTCCTGCTTCCGCCGACCTCATGGAAAGAGGTAGGCGGCGACGTCGTCGCCTCGGCCGTCTACGTCGTGAACTGGCGACTGGCTGACCGATCGGTCGACTACCTCGCCGAGGACTTCGAGGCCTCACCGGTACAGCACTATTGGTCCCTTGCGGTCGAGGAGCAGTTCTACCTCGTCTGGCCCGCACTCCTGCTGCTCGCCTCCATGCTGCGCACCCGACGCCGCTCCCTCGGACTGTGGATCGGCCTGGCAGCGGTGGCGGTTCCGTCTTTCGCGTGGTCGGTGTACCTCACCAGTCAGGAGCCCGCCACGGCCTTCTTCGTGACTACCACCAGGATGTGGGAGCTGGCCATCGGTGGTGGTGTCGCACTCGCCGCCGCAGCCACGGCGTGGCTTCCCCGCACGTTCGCCGCGTTCGTCGGCTGGGCCGGTCTCGTCGCGATCGTCGCCTCGGCCCTGCTCTACTCGACGCAGACCGACTGGCCGGGTGCCGCCGCCTTGCTGCCGACCCTGGGAGCGGCGGCCGTCATCGCGGCCGGCCAGTCCGCCGGCTCGGCCGGACCGATTGCCCTCCTGGGTACCCGGCCGTTCGTCTGGCTGGGCGGGCTGTCGTACTCGATCTATCTCTGGCACTGGCCCATGGTGGTCGGCGCAGCCGCATACCTCGGAGGCCTGCGTCCCTGGCAGGGCCTTGTCGTGGTGACGGCATCCCTGGCGCCCGCCTGGCTCACCCACCGATTCGTGGAGAACCCGATCCGGTACGCGAGACGGTTCACGCAGGCACCGAGGCTGGCCCTCGTGCTCGGCGCCGCGTTGAGCACGGTAGGGGTGGCCATCGGGCTGTCTCCGTACCTCGCCGTCCATGCGAAGGTCACGACGAACTCCAACGCACCTGTCGAGGGCGCGGCCGCCTTGGGTGATCCACCTGCCACACCTCCCCCGGCACGTCCAGAGGCCATCGTGCCTGACCCGCTCGAGGCCATCCACGACGTTCCCGACGCCTACGACCGGGGCTGCCAGGCGGGCGAGTCGTCAGCAGAACCCGTCTCGTGTGTCTACGGGGATCCGAACGGCAGCATCGATGTTGCGGTCGTCGGTGATTCCAAGGTCCTGCAGTGGATCTCTGCGATCGACGCCATCGGCGACCAGCGTGGCTGGCGGATTCGTACGTACACCAAGTCGGCCTGTTCCTTTGCCGATGCGGTCATCACCAGGAACGGCGAGCCGTACGACGCTTGTACCGAATGGAATCGAGCCGTGATGGAACGGCTTCGGGACGATCCGCCCGACGTGGTGGTGACCTCCCAAGGCAGGTCCACTGCCCTGGACGACCCGAACGATCCTGAAGCGGGCAGCAGTACGGAGGCGATGGTGCGTGGCCTGCGTTCCCATTGGACGTCGCTCACCGGGCGAGGCACACACGTTGTCGTCATCCGTGACAATCCCAATCCGCCGGAGGGTGAGTCCGTGTATGCCTGCGTCGCCGAGCATCGAGAGGCGATCGACCAGTGTGCCTTCGACCAGGAGGCGGCCGAGCGACGTGGCGCAGGCGAGGTCTTGGCCAAGGCGGCCAACAACATGCAAGGAGTTCACGTCATCGACATGAGCGACTACTTCTGTCTAGCCGGCAGCTGCCCGGCGGTGATTGGAAACGTCCTCGTCTACCGTCAGGGCACGCACATCACCAAGACCTACATCGACACGCTGCGGCCCGTCGTGGAACGCAAGCTCTCCCCGTTCGTCGATCGGACCGCCTCGTGAGCGGTCGCTACACCAGGCCGCGCCGCGTGCCGCTGCCAACTCCTGTGAAGCGTGTGCTGCGCCGCTGGCTGCGCCAGTTGCGGTCTGGGTCTCGGTCTCAGGCGCATGGACGGAACGTCGCCAACACGTCGCAAGGGCGCCGGTCCCGTCGGAGCCGTTCGCTTGCCCTGCTTGCCCAGGTCGACCAGGTCCTGCCCGCAACACCTCGACCTCGGCTCAATGTCGTGGTCGGCGTCGCGGCCAGTGAACGCGTGCGTGCCGGACTGGCCTGGGAGTGGAACCAGCTCCTCCTGACGTCCAACGACTGGAAGCACGTCCTAGCTGACCCGGCGACGACCCTGCCAGACCTCGTCCTCCTGGAGTTCACACAGGGCGGCGTGCCCGGCTGGCGACAGGTCGAGAACGATCCGGTCGAGGAGCTGGTGACCTGGTGCCAGGGAAACGGCGTCCCGGCCGTGTTGTGGGTGACCTCAGACGAGGATCCAGAACTCGCCGCATCTCTCGTCGGGTCCGTCGACCGGGTATTCGTGCACGATCCGGCGACCGCCGAACGTTGGCGCGCGCGATTCCCCACACAGCCGGTGGACGTGCTTTTGCCTGCCACGCAGCCACGCCTGCATCATCCCTCGGGCCCCACGGCACCTGCAGACCACACCGCCATCAGCACGGGGGAACAGGCGAGCCGCAACCTGGCCGCGGTTCTCGTCGTCGACCCTGCTGGCATCGGTCGTACGGCAGGTGATGCTCTCGACGACATGGTGGAGCGCGGTCTCGCCCGGCTTCCCATGGCCGAGCTGGATGTCTGGGCCACTGCCAACGAACCGGCCGAGCCGGCATCGACCCCCAACGGCAACGAGCGCGCAGAAGCTCTTCGTCACGAGCTTCCCCACGACCTTCGACGGCGCATGGTGGGGACCCGACCGTACGAGAAGCTCGCAGCGCTGCTCCCCCGGTATCGCGTGCTTGTCGACGCCGGCCGCACCGACCCCGCCGCCTTCTGGTCGTTGCTCGACGCGGGCGCCGCCCAGACCTCGGTGGTCGTGCCCGAGTCCTTGGGCCGCCACCTACCACCGGACCTCGCGGACTCCGTTGCTGTGGTGGACGATCCGGCGCGCCTTCGCGGCGAGGTCGTCGCCCGAATCCACCAGGACGAGCTACGCGACCGGACGGGGTTACGTCTGCACCGAGCGGTCCTTGCCCGGTACACGTACGCACATCGGACGGAGCAGATCCTTGCGAGCCTCGGCCGTACGACACCGCCTCGACATCAGACGGTCTCGGCCATCGTTCCCACCAACCGCAAGCGCGAGATTCCCAACGTCCTCGCCAACATCGCTCGGCAGCGACATCGAGACCTCGAGCTCGTGCTGGTGCTGCACGGGATCGACGTCTCATCCCGGGAGATTCGCGCTCAGGCCCGCGACCTCGGCATCGAGCACCTGACCATCATCGATGCCGACAAGACGCAAACCCTCGGCGCCTGCATGAACCTCGGCATCGAGGCTGCGAGCGGTGCCTACATCGCGAAGATGGACGACGACAACTACTACGGCGCGCACTACCTCACCGATCTCGTCGCAGCATTCGACTACACCGAGGCAGACGTGGTGGGCAAGTGGGCGCACTACGTATGGCTCCGGTCGTCGAACGCCGTCATCTTGCGGTACGCCGCGTCCGAGAACCGCTACGCGCGCCGGGTACAAGGCGGCTCCATGGTGATCCGCAGCGACCTCGCACGGGAGCTGAAGTTCGCCGATCTACCTCGTGCCGTCGACACGGACTATCTCGACCGCGCTCTCGCGGCGGGGGTTCGCATCTACTCCACCGACCGCTTCAACTTCGTCAGCATTCGCAGCCCCGACCGCACCGCGCACACCTGGCAGGTAGACGACGTGACGTTCATGACCGCCTCCGGGCGGCTCGTGTTCTACGGCGACCCACGGACCCACGTGGACGTGTGAAGGAGGACGACATGCACCGGATGCGACGGGTTGCCGCCTCGTTGCGCCGAACCGGCAGGAGCTTGGTGCTCCGGCTTGCACGCCGCGCCGCCCCACACCTTCCCGTACGGTACGGTCCGCGAGTCTGGCGACGCGCGGTTGCCCGGGCTCGCGTCTCGGTGGCGACCTCCCTCGTCCGTCGCGACACGTGGGCCGCCGAGCGGATCGTGCGACCGGTGTTGGAGACATCGGAGCAGGGACGGGGGTGGTACGTCGTCGCGCTCGCTCGGCAGCGGCGCAAGGACGACGAGGGGGCCTTGGCTGCCGCACGTGAGGCGACCACAGCCACACCGACCGACCTGGACGCGCTCCTCCTGCACCACGCCCAGGCCGCCCGTGCCGGACATCGTGACGAAGCGCGTGACGTGCTTCGGCGTGTGGTCACAGTGGCGCCAAGGACGTCGCAACACATCGCCGCCACGATCGAGGCTCTTGCCTACGCCGATCCCGAGCTCATCGAGCAGTACGTGCAGACCTTGCACGCCCACAAGGATCGGCTCGTCCAGGAAAGTCGGCTGGAAGCCGAGGCCGAGTTGCGCATTCTCGGCTGCCACGGCGACCCCGAGGCGGTCTCGGCCGAGCTGAGCCGCATCCTGGACGAGCGGCTACGCCCGGTCCACATCGCCACTCACGCGCTCTCGGCATGCCAGGCGTGGGAGCTGCTCGCCGCATTCCTGGACCAGCATCTCGGCGAGAACCCACGGATGAGAGGACCACTACCGCGACAGCAGCTTCGAAAGGCGGCGGTCCGTGCCCTCGACGCCGGGCGGATCGCCGCAGGTGTGACGATCGCGAGACACGTGCTCGCCACAGATACCAGTGATCCGAGGCTTCGTTCCAAGGCCGACGATGCTGCAGACCAACTCACCATCGCACAGCACGGATGGCCAGCGTCGCCGCCGGCCGCGACGACTTCGTACGAGCCACGAGCTGGCGCGGTGCTGTCCGTGCTTGCCCAGTCGTTCCCGTTCACCTCAGGCGGTTACGCCAGCCGCTCCCACGGCATCCTCACCGGTCTTGCCGAGCGAGGCTGGGACATGCGTGCCGTCACCCGCTTGGGCTTTCCGCTCACCTGGTGGCGCGGGACGGGCGGTCAGCAGGTGACCGCATGCGATGTCGTGGACGGCATTCCGTACCACCGGCTGCTGACCGAGGGCGTTCAGCACTACCCGCAGCATCCCCTGCAGGCGTACATCAAGGAGTACGCCGACGGCCTGGTGCACCAGGCCGTCGACCACCGCGCTCAGCTCATCCACGCATCGAGCTTCTACGTCAACGGCCTGGCCGGCGCCGCTGCCGCACGACGGCTGGGGATTCCGTTCGTGTACGAGATGCGTGGCCTTGAAGAGCTCATGAAGGTCTCCCGCAACCCCGACTTCGCCGGCACCGACGGCCACCGGTTTCTCACGACCGTCGAGCTCGCCGCCTGCCGGGACGCCGATGCCGTGTTCGTCATCACCGATGCACTCGGCCGGGAGATGGTCGACCGCGGCGTGCCGGAGGAGCGCATCGTCGTGCTACCCAACGGGGTGCACACCAACCGCTTCCGGCCCAGGGAGCGCGACGCCACACTGGCGCGAGAGCTGGGAGTCACGGACAAGACCGTCATCGGCTACGCAGGTGGACTCGTCGACTACGAAGGCTTGGACCTGCTGGTACATGCCGTCGCAGCTCTCAAGGACCGTCGCCGCGACTTCCATCTGATCATCGTGGGAGACGGCCACCACGAGATGGCCCTGCGGAGCATGGTCGACCGCCTCCGCCTGGGCGAGGTGACCACCCTCGTCGGCAGGGTCGACCATGCCGTGATCGACCAGTACCTCTCGCTGTTCGACATCACGCCGTTTCCGCGGCTTCCACTGCCGGTCTGCGAGCTCATCTCACCGATCAAGCCGTTCGAGGCGATGGCGATGGGCAAGGCCGTCGTCGCCTCGAATGTCGCGGCGCTGGCCGAGATCGTACGAGACGGCGAAACCGGCCTCCTCGTCGAGAAGGGCTCGGTCGAGGCACTGACCCAGGCACTCGAGCGGCTGCTGGACTCGGCGGACCTGCGCGACCGGTTGGGTCGGGCCGCGCGAGCCTGGGTGGTCGCCGAACGAGACTGGTCCCGGATGGTCACGACGGTCGAGGAGACGTACCGCCGACTGCTCGAGTCGCCCCGGCGGGAAGCGGCGCGAGCGCACTCGTCCGTGTCATGAGCACCACGTCGGCTAGCGCCTGAGTCACGATTCCTGCCATGCCGGATCGCCCTCGAGCCGCTCGAGGATCCGGTCGCGGAAGCTCTTGCGCCGCAAGGCGGCCTCGATGTCGTCGACAACGCGGCTCAGCGGATACGGAATCTCCTCCTCCAGCTCCGCGACCGCCGCTTCTGTGGCCCGCCACTCCGCCGCCAGTCGACCGACGATTCGACGTGCCTTTGCCGTCAGGACAACGCGTTTGCTGCGCCCGTCTGGTCCTTTGGTCGTGCGGACGAAACCTGCCGCCCGCATGGCCGCGACCTTCTGGCTGGTTGCCGAGTGGGTGCTTCGCACCGACTCCGCAAGCTCCCGGATGGTCATCGGTCCGCGGGCATGCAACCGCAGCAGCTCTCTTACGAAGCTCGGCTTGAGTCCTTTGATGCCGGCCTGCGCGTAGATGTCCGCGATCTCGCCGTCCATCGCCTGAAGCAACAGCCGCAGCGGGCGCCAACGGCTCTGCTCGGTCGGATCGGCAAACGCCGTCTCCGGTCGCTCGCTCTCGGTGGTCTCCCTGGCCATGCGCCCCACACTACAGCACTTATATAAGCGCTGTTATATTTTCGCGGGCACGCGGCACGAAGCGCTGCGATCACGGGATCGGCGCTGACTCGGGGCTACCGCGAACTCGGACCATGAAGGAGCAGGGCATGCGGCAGGGCTCACTACGGCACAACCGCGACTTCGTACTGCTGCAGATCGGGCTGCTGCTCTCGACCACCGGGAACCAAGCCGCCTCGGTCGCCTATCCCTTGATCGTGCTCGCCGTGACTCATTCACCGGCGCTGGCAGGAGTCGTCGGTTTCGCCCGAGTCGTCCCCGCTGTCCTCTTCGCTCCACTCGCCGGAGTCCTGGCCGACCGGATCGACCGCAAGCTGCTGATGATCCTCTCCGACTCCACCCGGGCGGTAGCGGTGGGCAGCATCGCCGCGGCCCTGTGGCTCGACGTCCTGCCGTACTGGCAGATACCCCTCGTGGCGTTCGTCGAGGGTGCGGTCACGACGGTGTTCAACCCTGCCGCGACCGGCATGTTGCGCTCCATCGTGCCGGTCGAGCAGCTCCCGTCGGCGGTGGCCACGCAGCAGGCCCGGTCATCGGTGGCGAGGCTTGCCGGCCCCCCGGCCGGTGGCGGTCTCTACGCGATCAACCACGCGCTTCCGTTCCTGGCCGACGCATTGTCGTACGCGTTCTCGACGCTCGCGGTCAGCCTGCTCCGGACGCCGTCGTACGTCGAGCCGAACCCCGACCGGCGTCGGCTGCGCGAGGACCTCGCCGAAGGCTGGCGATTCCTCTGGAGACAGCCGTTCCTGCGGACCACCACGTTTCTCTACGGACTCACCAACCCGCTCGGACCGGGCTTTCTCCTCGCGCTGGTCGTCGTGAGCGAGCAACAGGACCTCCCACCCTTCGCGATCGGGGCCCTGCTCGCGGCACACAGCGGCTGCCTTCTGGTGGGAGCGCTGATCTCGGGGTTCGTGCGGCGACACCTGCCCACGCGCGTCATCCTCCTGCTCGAGCTCTGCGCGTGGCCCATCCCGTTGCTGTTCGCGATCTGGCCGAACGCGTACGTCCTCGCTGCGCTGATACTCCCGGTTGCCTTGGTCATCCCGTCAACCGATTCCGTCGTCGTCTCCTATCGCCTCGCCGTCACACCCCAGCGCCTGGTCGGCCGGGTCGAAAGCGTCCGCGGCAGCATCGCACTCGCACTCGCGCCGTTTGGCTCGCTGCTGGCGGGCTTTCTCCTCGACGTGTTGTCGGCGCGTCTGGCCGTCCTGATCTTCGCGGCCGCCTCGGTGCCGCTCGCGATCTGGGGTTTGCTGAGTCCGGCACTGCTGGACCTGCCCGCCTTGCGCGACCACGACGAAGCCTTCACCGACTCCGATCCGGTGGCGCCCAGGTGATCACGCTCTCACACGGATCCGCTCTGTGCCGATGCGGACCGCTCGGAGGCAGCCAGCTGGCCACACGCTCCGTCGATCTCCCGCCCTCGCGTGTCGCGCACCGTGACGGCCACGTCATGCGCGCGGAGCCGGCGTACGAACTCCCGCTCGTCTTCAGGGCGTGAAGCGGTCCAGCGCGAACCCGGCGTGGGGTTCAGTGGGATCAGGTTGACGTGCACCAACCGGCCGCGGAGCAGGCGGCCGAGCATGTCCGCCCGCCACGCCTGGTCGTTGACGTCGCGGATCAACGCGTACTCGATCGAGACCCGACGCTTGGTGCGCCCGGCGTACTCCCATGCCGCATCCAGGACCTCGGCGACGTTCCACCGGGCGTTCAGCGGTACGAGCTCGTTGCGCAGCTCGTCGTCCGGGGCGTGCAGGGACACGGCAAGGGTGACGGCGAGACCTTCGTTCGCCAGCTGTCTGATCCGCGGCACCAGCCCCACGGTCGAGACCGTGATGGCCCGCTGCGAGATCCCGAGCCCGTCGGGCACCGGATCGGTGAGGCGACGCAAGGCTGTGATCACTGTGGAGTACGCGGCGAGCGGCTCGCCCATCCCCATGAAGACGACGTTCGAGATCCGGCCCGGGCCACCCGCGACCTCGCCGCTCTCCAGCATCCTCGCGCTCAGCACCACCTGCCCGACGATCTCTGCCGCGGACAAGTTACGGGTGAGGCCTGCCTGCCCGGTCGCACAGAACGGGCAGGCCATTCCGCATCCCGCCTGGCTGGAGACACACAACGTGATCCGCTCGGTGCGTGCTCGGCCTGCCGGCGAGGCGGGGTATCGCATCAGGACACTCTCGATCAACGCGCCGTCGAAGAGCCGCCACACGGTCTTGACGGTGGTCCCGCCGTCGCAGGAGAGCGTGCGTACCGCGGTGAGAAGCCTGGGTAGGAGCTCAGCGGCCAGGCGCTCCCGACTGCTGACCGGCAGGTCGGTCATCTGGCTGGGGTCGTCGGTGTGCCGACCGAAGTAGTGCACGGCGAGCTGCCGGGCGCGGTAGGCCGGCTCACCGAGTGCGACGACCGCGTCACGGCGTTCGTCGGACGCAAGATCGGCCAGATGGCGGGGTGGCTTGGCCCGCCGAGGCGGGGTGAGCGTGAGATCCGGATGCGTGACGGGCATGGCGTGGCCAGTGTCGCACGCAGCGGATATCGCACGGTCGTCGGGTGGTCCGGACGTACGCTTGACCCACCGGTGACATGCACCATCTTTCGTGCGAACGAATTCGTACCGACTAAGACGGGAATGCTGCGTCATGCAGCTCGACGAACGACAAGCACGCGAGCGTTTCTCGGCGAGCCGGGTCGCCAGCCTGGCGATGGCTGATCTCGAGGCCCGCCCGTTCGTCGTGGTCGTGACGTTCGCGGTCGTCGGCTCGACCGTCGTCACGGCCGTCGACCGAAAACCCAAGACCACGCGTGATCTGCACCGCCTGCGTCTGATCCAGGCGAATCCGCGGGTGAGCCTGCTCGCTCACCACTACGACGACTCCGACTGGACGAGCCTGTGGTGGGTGCGCGCCGACGGTGTGGCACGGGTCATCGAGGATCCAGACGAGTGCGCCGGACCGGTGAGGCAGCTCGCCGCGAAATACCGACAGTACGTTTCTGAACCACCCGACGGACCGGTCATCGAAATTTCCGTTCGCCGCTGGCTGGGGTGGGCATATTCCGCCGTTTGAATCCGCCACGTCAATGACGGCGTACGGTCCAGAAAAAGAATTGCAAACGCCGCAGAAAGATGTTACCAGAGACCTCCGACAACGAGATTTGTCCAATCGGGACGCTGCATGGTGCTCGATATCGAGTGGCGATATTGAGGATTGCCGTGCTACAACTGGTGAGGTCCACGACTACTGCGTTGGCACCGGCTGAGTCCATCCGGGATACTCAGGTTCCGGACGCGTGACGTGCGACAGCTGGTCCACGAATTCGGACCGTCCCCGTTCCTAACCCACCAGCTGGGTGACCGTGAGTCATGCCGGAGGCCGCGCGACGTGACCATCAACGCCGATGCAACGGGTGATTCGAAGGCCACGCCACCACGATCAGGCGGCGATCGCCCTTCACAACCGATCCAGCCACTAGCGTCAGAGTTCACTGTCGAGCGTCAGAAGCGAACTGACCGGCGTGGCCCGGTGCGTTGGATCGTCTCACATCTACGACCGTACGGCCGTTACATCGCGGGGTTTGTCGGCGGATCCCTGATCATGGTGGTGTTCAACTCCGCCATTCCCGGGCTCACCGGTGCCGCGTTCGACGCAGTGCTTGCTCGTGACGACACCACCAGCTCCCGCCTGGCACTCATCAGCGTCGCACTGGTTGTCATCGTCCTGCTGCGCGGTGCGTTCGACCTGCTTGCCCGGCTGTGTTCGGAGGTCCTGGCGAAACGGCTCGAGCGCGACACCCGCGATGAGCTCTACACCAGCCTGCTTGGCAAGAGCCAGACCTTCCACAACCGACAGCGTGTCGGCGACTTGATGGCCCGGGCAGCCAATGACGTCCGCCAGCTGAGCATGATGATCTCGCCGGGGCTCGATCTCATCGTCGACTCCATGCTGCAAGGCGTCGTGCCACTGGTGTTCATCGCGTTGATCGATCCACGACTGCTCCTGGCACCCGGCATCTACGCCGTCGCCTTCGCACTTGCGCTCCGGCACTACACGCGACGACTCAATCCGGTCTCCACCCGGATGCGGGAGCAGTTCGGCACGTTGAACGCCGGTCTGAACGAGGCCGTGCGGGGCATCGAGGTGGTGAAGGTCGCCGCCCAGGAGGCCCAGGAGCAACGTCGATTCGAGGTCAACGCCAAGGCCTACCGGGACTACTTCGTCGAGCAGGGAATGGTTCAGGCGCGCTATCTCCCGACGCTTCTCCTCGCGATCGCAACGGCTGGCGCGCTGCTGCACGGCCTGCTACTCCACCGTGCCGGCGACCTCACGATCGGTGACCTGGTGGCGTACCTCGGTCTGATGGGGTTGCTCGGCTTCCCGACCCAGATCTCGATCTTCTCGTTCTCCCTTGTGCAGCTGGGCATCGTGAGCGCTCGGCGGATCATCTCGTTGATCGAGGACGAGGCCGAGCTCGCGCAGAAACCACACGGGTACGAGGCCCGCATGCGGGGCGAGATCGTGTTCGAGGACGTGACGTTCGGCTATGGCGACGAGCCCGTGCTGCGCAACCTGTCGTTTCGGGCCGAGCCTGGCGAGACGGTCGCCATCGTGGGCGAGACCGGGGCTGGCAAGACCACGCTGACCAAGCTGGTGAACCGGATCTACGACCCCGACAAGGGGCGCGTGCTGATCGACGGTGTCGACGTCCGCGACTGGACACTGGACTCGCTGCGGTCGCAGATCTCCACGATCGAGCAGGACATCGTGTTGTTCTCGCGGTCTGTCGCCGAGAACATCGCCTTCAGCCTGGGGCAGCGCGCCTCGCGTGAGGACGTCATACGCGCGGCCAAGGACGCGCAAGCCCACGACTTCATCACCGAGCTGGACGAAGGCTACGACACCGTCATCGGGGAACGTGGGGTCACGCTGTCCGGCGGTCAGCGGCAACGACTGGCCATCGCACGAGCCCTGCTGACGGATCCGGCCATCTTGATCCTGGACGACTCGACCAGCGCGATCGACAGCGCCACCGAAGACGAGATCCAGCGTGCGATCCGCAAGATCCTGCAAGGGCGTACGACATTGCTCATCACCCATCGGCTCTCGCAGATCAGGTGGGCCGACCGCGTGCTGCTCATCCAGCGCGGCGAGCTGGTCGACCAAGGCAGCCACGACGAGTTGCTCGAGCGATGCGCGCTCTATCGAAGGATCTTCGCTCACTACGACGAGGTCATGCACCCAGAGCACGGACAGGCTCCGGTTGAGGCACCAACCGCTCGCTTTGCAGGGCCCAATGGCGGGGAGGGCTGATGGGTTTCATCCTGGACGGTCTCGACGCCGAAGATTACGACCGGAAGTACTCCGACCGTGACCTCGTCCGTCGCATCCTGCGTTACTTCAGGCCGAAGACCGCAGCGATGGTCGTGGTCGCGGTGATGATCGTGGCGACGTCAGGCCTGCAGTCCATCATGCCCGTCGTCGTCAGCTGGGGGATCGACCGACTGATCCACGACCGTTCGGTCACGTTCCTCGTCGTGCTGGTGTTGCTGATCCTGGCATCGGGTGTGTTGGGCTGGGTGACCAACTTCGTTCGGCAGGCGCTCAGCGCGCGAGTCGTGGGCGATGTCGTCCTGTCGATCCGGCGGGATGCGTTCGCCGCAGTCTTGAAGCGCGACCTGTCCTTCTACGACGAGAACCCCTCGGGCAAGATCGTCAGCCGGGTCACCTCCGACACCGACGACTTCGCCAACACGGTCACGCTCACCATGAACCTCCTCAGCCAGGTTCTGCTGGTGGGGATCATCACGGCCCTGCTCTTCGCCCGCGACGTCGTCCTCGCACTGTTGACGTTGGCCATCACGCCGATCGTCGTGGCGTTGGCCCTCGCGTTTCGACGAGTGGCACGCGAGACCACGCGCCGGGCGCAGCGTTCACTCGCCCGGGTGAACGCCAACGTCCAGGAGACGATGGGTGGCATCGCCGTCGCCAAGAACTTCCGGCAGGAAAAGACGATCTACGACGAGTTCCGGCCGATCAACCAGCAGAACTACCACGTCACCGTACGCCAGGGCATGGTGTTCGGCGCGATCTTTCCCTTGCTCTTCCTGGTCGCGGGTCTCGGCACGGTGTTGCTGGTGTGGGTCGGTGGAAAGGCCGTCGTCGCCGGAAGCGTCTCCCCTGGCGACTGGTATCTCTTCCTGCAGGCCGTCGCCCTCTTCTGGTTTCCCTTGACCAGCATCGCGTCCTTCTGGTCCCAGTTCCAGCAAGGGCTGTCGGCGGCGGAGCGGGTGTTCGCGCTGATCGATGCCACACCGCGGGTGCTTCAGATCGACCCACGCCCGGTCGGCCGGCTGACCGGGCGGATCGAGTTTCGTGACGTGACCTTCGGATACCACCCGACGCAGCCCGTGCTGCAACGGTTCAACATGACGATCGAGGCCGGCGAGATGGTGGCCCTCGTCGGACACACCGGTGCCGGAAAGTCCACGCTGGGCAAGCTCATCACGCGGTTCTACGAATTCCAAGGTGGACACATCTACATCGACGGGCACGACATCCGCCGGCTCGATCTTCAGGAGTACCGTCGCCAGCTCGGTGTCGTTCCGCAGGTGCCTTTCCTGTTCTCCGGCACGGTCGCCGACAACATCCGCTATCCACGCCCGGATGCGACGGATGAGGAAGTCCTGCGTGCGGCGGAGAATGTCGGCAACGGTGACTGGCTCGCCGCACTTCCGCAGGGCCTTGACACAAAGGTCGGCGAGCACGGCCAATCGCTGTCGATGGGCCAGCGGCAGCTGGTCGCACTCGCCCGGCTGCTGATCCAGGACCCGGCGATCGTCATCCTCGACGAGGCGACGGCGAGCGTCGACCCGTTGACCGAGGCTCAGATCCAGGAAGGTCTCGACGTCGTGCTGCGGGGCCGGACGTCGATCGTGATCGCGCACCGGCTCTCGACCATCCAGCACGCGGACCGGATCGTCGTCCTCTCGCACGGGAAGATCGTCGAGGAAGGCGACCACGCAACCTTGATGCGACGCGGCGGCCAGTACTGCGAGGTGTACAACACCTACTTCCGGCACCAGTCACCGCACTATCGACCTGGCACTGGCTTCGTCCCCGTCGTCGCCCTCCCGCAAAATGATCACGTTACGTAGGCGGCTGCCACCTTCCCGAGGCATGAATGCGACGGGAAGGTGTGAGTCGACTGGGACAGTTCGGGCCGCGCTCGTGTCGGGCAGCTCACGGGACGGCTGACTGGTAGGTCGGTGGGTGAAGGTCCGTGCGCTTCGGGCACATGGCGCCTGCCGTGGCGATCCTGCTGGCTCACTAGTTGAGGTCAGCACCGCTCCCCTAGCACTGCTCACTCCTCGCGCAGCACTGATCGCACCACATGCCGACTACGCCAGCGGCACGGCTCTGCGCCAAAGGTTCCGCGCCCAGCCGAGTCGATTCGTACCTTCCCATGGCGTACATGCCTTGGCTAGGAAGCGACAGCCCACGCAACGTGATCAGTTTGCGGAGATAACGGGGCGGGTGGGGACGTCAGCCGGGCGGGACGAGGAGGGTGAGTACCAGCCAGCTCACCAGAGCCGTCGGGAGCAAGGAGTCCAACCGGTCCATCACTCCCCCATGGCCCGGCAACAGCGTTCCCATGTCCTTGATCCCGACGTCGCGCTTGAGCATCGACTCCACCAGATCGCCTAGCGTCGCCGTCGCGGTCGCGACCACGCCGAGCACCAGCCCGGTCCACCAGGTGCCGTCCAAGAGGATCATGACGCCTGCCACGCCGACCGCCAGGCAGAGCAAGGCTGATCCGGCGAGACCCTCCCAGGTCTTCCCCGGACTGATGGTCGGCGCGAGCTTGTGCCGGCCGAACAGCACGCCTGCCACATAGCCGCCGACGTCACTCGCCACCGCCACTGCGACGAACAGCAGGACGCGGAACGGCCCGTCGTCAGGACGCAACAACAGCAGGGCAAATCCCGCGAGGAAAGGGACGTAGAGCGCGACGAACACGCCGGCCGTCACATCGCGGACGTACCCCTCGCGGCCACCGAGGAGCCTGCCGAAGCACACCGCCAACGCGGTCAACCCGAGCGCGCCGAGCAGTGCGGCCGTCTGCCACACGTACGCCCCGACGAGCATCGCCACCACACCGGCGAGCAGAGCCACGACCGGCAGCCGGACTCCGGCCGGGCGCAGGGCGAGCGAGAGTTCGACGACGGCGATCCCGACGGCCAGGACGACGAACCCGACGAACGCCGCCTTGACGATGAACAGTGACCCGACGAGCAGGACACCGAGCAGAACACCCACGCTGATGGCCGCAGCGAGGTTCCGTCCAGATCGTGGACGCTGCGGTGACCGACCGTCGTCCGCCTCAGGTCCACCTGTCACGGACTCCTCGCGAGGGTGCTCGGCCGGCTCGTCTGGCTCGGAGCCCGCAGGATTCAGGGGCAGCTTGTCACGCACCGGCGGTCAGATACCACGACACGGAAACCGAGAAGTCATGCGGCGCGGGCTGCGGCACGCAGACGTCGTACGCAAAGGCCACGTGCGCATCAGACCTCGAGGATCTCCGCTTCCTTGTGCCTCAGCAGCTCGTCGACCTGGGCGACGTACTTCCTCGTCGACGCATCGAGCTGCTTCTCGGCTCGGCTCACCTCGTCCTCGCCGACCTCGCCATCGCGCGCCATCCGGTCGAGGGTCTCCTTCGCGTGGCGTCGGATGTTCCGCACGGCCACGCGGGCTTCCTCGGCCTTGTGCCGCGCGAGCTTGGCGTACTCCTTGCGGCGATCAGCGGTGAGCTCGGGCAGCGTGACCCGGATCACCGTGCCGTCGTTGGTCGGGTTGACGCCGAGATCGGAATCTCGAATCGCCTTCTCGATTCCAGCAAGCGCGTTCTTGTCGTACGGCGTGATCACGACGAGCCGCGCTTCGGGGATGTGGAATGACGCGAGCTGTTGGATGGGCGTCGGCGAGCCGTAGTAGTCCGCCTCGATCTTCGCGAACATCGCCGGATGGGCGCGGCCGGTGCGGATCGTGGCGAACTCCTCCTTGGCAAAGTCGACGGCCTTGCCCATCTTCTGTTCCGCGTCGCGGAGTGTCTGCTCGATGGTCACGGTCGCGATCTCCCTTGATTGTCGTTACGCGTCGGCCGAGACAAGCGTTCCGATCCTCTCACCTCGGACAACCCGGGCGATGTTGCCGTCCTCGAGGAGGTTGAAGACGATGATCGGCAACTTGTGCTCCATACACAAGCTGAACGCCGTCGCGTCGGCCACTCGAAGCCGCCGGCGCAGGCACTCGGCGAAGCTGATTCGCTCGAACTTGTGCGCCTCCGGCACCTTCTTGGGGTCGGCGTCGTAGATGCCATCGACTGAGGTTGCCTTGAGCAGCACCTCGGCGCCGGTCTCGAGGGCACGCTGGGCAGCTACGGTGTCGGTGGAGAAGTACGGCATACCCGAGCCGGCGCCGAAGATGACGACCCGGCCCTTCTCCATATGGCGGATCGCCCGCCGTGGAATGTAGGGCTCGGCGATCTGACCCATCGTGATCGCGGTCTGGACCCGTGTGTCGACGCCCTGCTTCTCCAGGAAGTCCTGCAACGCGAGGCAGTTCATGACGGTGCCGAGCATGCCCATGTAGTCGGCACGGGCACGGTCCATCCCGCCCTGTTGCAGCTCAGCGCCACGGAAGTAGTTGCCGCCGCCGACCACGACCGCGACCTGTACGCCGTCACGTACCACTTCGGCGATCTGCGCCGCGATGCTCGCGACGACGTTGGGGTCGACGCCGAGCCTTCCGCCGCCGAAGACCTCACCGGACAGCTTGAGCAGGACCCGCCGGTAGGGCGCCTCGGGCGGCCGCCCTGACCCGAGAGAGGCCGGAATTGTCTCGGTTGTCATGGCCCCTCCCCGAGGACTGCCGCCTTCACGGTCCGCCTCCTTTCATCGACGGTACGTCGTCGCGCGGGTCGGGCGCACCGGGATCCGTCCGCCGATCGAGCTCCCCGGTCCACACGTAGGGCACCCGCTGCCTAGCTTGCGAGACACATGCGACCCGATCCGGATGAACCGGGCACAAGGCTCGCACTTGGCATCGTGCCCTAGTCTGGCGGCTTCGGGCTACTGGCCCACCTCGAACCGCGCGAAACGGGTCACGGTCACGCCGGCCTCGTCCAGGAGCTGGCCCACGGTCTTCTGCTGGTCGTGTACCGACGGCTGCTCCACCAGCACGACGTCCTTGAAGTACGCGTTGACCCGGCCCTCGACGATCCGCGGGATGGCGCGGTCCGGCTTGCCCTCGTTGCGGGCGGTCTCCTCGGCGATGCGGCGTTCCCGCTCGACGACTTCCTCCGGTACCTGGTCCCGGGTCACGTACTCCGGCCGCAGAGCAGCGATCTGCATCGCGGCCGCCTTCGCCGCGCCTTCGTCCGATCCTTCGTAGGCCACCAGCACACCGACCTGAGGTGGCAGATCAGTGGCCCGCCGATGCAGGTAGACGGTGGTTTGACCGTCGAAGTACGCAACTCGCCCGACCGCGAGCTTCTCGCCGATCACAGCCGCCAGCGCCTCGACCGCCTCCGCAGCGGTCCGCCCGTCTGGCAGCTTCGCCGCCAGCAGCTCGTCGGAGCCGCTCGCCTTGACCTGGCTTGCCAGCGCGACGAGCTCCGCCCCCAGAGCCTGGAACTGCTCGTTCTTCGCGACGAAGTCGGTCTCGCAGTTCAGCTCCAACAGCGCGCCGTCCTTGGCGACAACGATGCCGTTGCCCGCCGTACGCTCAGCGCCACGCTTCGCGGCCTTGGCAGCGCCCTTCACGCGAAGCAGCTCGACCGCCTTGTCGAAGTCCCCTTCGGCCTCCTGCAAGGCCTTCTTGCAATCCATCATCCCGGCTCCGGTCGCGTCACGGAGCCGCTTGACGTCGGCCGCGGTAAACGTACTCATCTGCTTCTTTCTCCTGACCACGTATGTCGCTTGTGGAGAACCACCACGCGTACCGGCTGCGTCGCGAGGGGTTCTACGAGCGGGTCGCCGTCACGCCTGCTCGGGCGCGGTGCTCGCTCCCGCATCTGCACTCTGATCCGACTGCTCCGTCGCGGCTTCCTGACCCGCCGCAGCGTCGGTGGCACCCGAGGCGGTCGCATCGGCGCCCTCGGACTGGGATGCCGTCGCGTCTTTCTGCTCCGACGTCGAATCCGCTGCCGGGGTGCCCGCTTCGGGCTGGGCACCGGCGAGCAGCTCGCGCTCCCACTCGGGCAAGGGCTCCTCGGCGCCGAGTTCCGCGCCCGCCGCTTCCTCGCCTGCGCCCGCGCGGGCCATCAGGCCGTCAGCAACCGCGTCGGCGATGATCCTGGTGAGCAGAGCGACCGAGCGAATCGCGTCGTCGTTTCCAGGAATCGGATAGTCGACCTCGTCCGGGTCGCAGTTGGTGTCGAGAATCGCGATGACCGGGATACCGAGCTTCTTCGCCTCGCCGACCGCGATGTGCTCCTTCTTCGTGTCGACGATCCAGACCGCGTCGGGCAGCCGGTTCATCCGGCGCACCCCACCGCGCGTGCGGTCGAGCTTCTCGCGCTTGCGGCGAAGCTGCAGCAGCTCCTTCTTGGTGAGGCCGGAGCCCGCGACATCATCGAAGTCGATCTCGTCGAGCTCCCGAAGCTTCTGGGTTCCCTTGTTCGTGGTCTGGAAGTTGGTGAGGAGACCACCCGACCAACGCTGGTTGACGTAGGGCATCCCCACCCGCATCGCCTGCTCGGCGATCGCCTCCTGGGCCTGCTTTTTCGTACCGACGAAAAGCACCGTCCCGCCGCGTGCGACGGTGTCCTTCACGAACTGGTACGCCCGATCGATGTAGGACAGCGACTGCTGAAGATCGATGATGTAGATGCCGTTGCGCTCGGCAAAGATGTAGCGCTTCATCTTCGGGTTCCAGCGGCGGGTCTGGTGCCCGAAGTGGACGCCGCTCTCGAGGAGCTGCCTCATCGTCACGACTGCCATGTGGCGCGTGCCTCCCTTTCGCGTCCGTGACGGACGCTGTCTCGGTTCCTCGGCCACAACCCCATCGGTCGTGGCCCCTGACGTCCGCGCCCACCATGCCCCGCGGCGTCGCGTCCAAGCCAAGGCGGCTCACGCCACGTCCCGGGGACCGAGAAGTGGGCCCGCTCCCACGTCGTCCGACCAACACTGTTGCGGGCCAGCCGAACCAAGCAGCGGAAAGCGAACGTGCGAATTGTCGGGTTTACGTTTGGCGCGGTTTCCCGGCGCGCCCGGTGCAGTCTACTGGATGCGCGTCAGACGCCTGTCCACAGATCAGCAGCTCGGCGGATTCGTCCACAAATGTGCCGTATCCCGGGCCCTCAGGCGTGTCAGCGTCCCACGATCGACACATGACGATCGCATCGACGACAGCAGAGACGCGAGGCCTGCGATCTTTCGGTGTGGCTGCGTGGCACCGAGCCGGTCGCCTGGCCAGCAATCGGTTCATGAAGGGCGTCGTGAGCGCGATCATCTCGAGTCTGATGGTGGTGCTCGGGCTGGTGATCCACCAGGACGACGCCGCCTACGCCGCGTCCCGGCGGGTCTTCCTGAATCGAGGCATTCTCGGCACTCCGGGGGAGCCGATGCCGGGTCCGACCCAGACGCCCGGCGCCGCCGCGCCTGGTCGGTCGTGGGTCTGGCCTCTGGCTCCACAACCCCACGTCGTGCGATCCTTCGACGCACCCGAGATGCCGTGGGGCAGTGGGCACCGAGGGGTCGACCTGCTGGGACGCAAGGCCCAGCAGGTGCGTGCGGCCGGCGCGGGAACCGTGACGTATGCCGGTGTCCTCGCCGGACGGGGCGTCGTCACGATCTCGCACGGTGAGCTGCGCACGACGTACGAACCGGTGACGCCAACCGTCACGGTGGGTGCCCGAGTCTCCGCAGGTGCGTCGATCGGCACGTTGGCAAGCACCCAAAGCCACTGCGCGCCCCGCACCTGCCTGCATTGGGGCCTCCTGCGCGGTGACGACTACCTCGACCCGCTGCAGCTTGTACGACCGGTCCACCCGCGCTTGCTGCCGTTGGGCGGTTCGGGAGTTCCCGGCCGAGATCCCCGTCCTTGGGTTTACGTTCGCCCGCACGTCGCGACGCCATCGCACCGACAGGAGGGCGACGCCAGACTGACGCGTGGACAGGGGCAACCGACGCCGATCCCCCGGCAGTCGACGCCGAGCGACCGACGCCGCGATCATCTCCTGGACGGCGTCGCCGCCCCCGCAGTCGGCGCGATAGGCGGCGCCGCCGCCGTCGGTCTGGTCCTGTGGTTGGGCGGTCGCAGCCGAGGGCGTCCCCGCGCGCCATAGTTCCCAGGTCGGCGCCCTCCCCAATCGGGGCGCGCCAGCGGCGCTGAGCGGTGCGCGGTACGCGCCGACACGACGCGTACGACTGCTCCTTCAGCGCGCCAGCCGCGCTGAAGGGTGCGGCGACGGGTACGTGCCGGTACCACCCGTCTGCAGGTCACGCCCGGGGATGGGCCTGCGCGTAGACGCGTCGCAGTCGTTCGGTGGAAACGTGGGTGTAGATCTGGGTGGTCGCGAGCGTCGCATGGCCCAGGAGTTCCTGGACGCTGCGAAGGTCCGCTCCACCTTCGAGCAGATGCGTGGCGGCCGTGTGGCGTAACCCGTGGGGCCCCACGTCCGGCGCGTCCGGGACATCGGCTAGGCGTGCATGCACCAGACGGCGGACCGCGCGTTGGTCAAGCCGGCCGCCACGAACGCCAAGGAAGAGCGCCGGACCACTGCCCGCTCGCACCAATGCCGGCCTCCCCCTGGCCAGGTAGTCGGCGAGGGCGTTCGCGGCCGGCACGCCGTACGGCACCGACCGCTCCTTGCCTCCCTTGCCGAGTACTCGAACCACCCGCCTGCTGTGGTCGACGTCGTCGACGTCCAGTGCCACCAGCTCGCCCACGCGGATACCTGTCGCATAGAGCAGCTCGAGAATTGCCCGGTCGCGACAGCCGACCGCGCTGCCGTCGTCGCTCGCCATCGCGGCCACCTCGAGCAAGCGCGCCACCTCGTGTTGGCGCAGGACAGCAGGAAGTTTGCGATGCGGCTTGGGGGTGGCGAGCGTGGCTCCCGGATCCACCGGCAGGAGTCCGCGCCGATGTGCCCACGCTGTGAAGGTCCGGATCCCAGCTGCGCGACGGGCGAGCGTCGTGCGCGCCACCCCTTCGGCTTGCAGGCTTGCGAGCCAGCCGCGGAGGTCCTGAACGGTCAATCGCTCGATGGGTGATTCCGCTTGGCCTGGCTCTGCGGTGACCCGGGACTCGTTCAGGTATTCGAGCAGGCTCCGCACATCACCGAGGTACGCGCGGACCGTATGCATCGACATTCCGCGCTCCGCGACGAGGTGGCGCTCGAACTCGGCCAGCAGGGTGAGCTCGTCGGGGCCGCCGTGGTCTCGGGCGCGTTCGAAGCTCATGCCACGACCGTACGCGGTCGGCCCCTCTCACACGTCGAACCGCAAACTCGTGTCGGGTCCACGGTGCTCCCCCGAGGTCGAGTGCTCGATGGTCGACGCGTGCCGGCGTGACGCGCGTTCCCGCTCCGACAGTCTCCAGCCATTGCCCTGCTGCTCGACGTAGCCGAGGAGCAGCAGCTCGCCGAGGATCGCCTGGGTTTCATCTGCCGGGATTCCCGCCGCGGTGGCGACGCTGGCCACACCGGCGGCACGCAGCACGGGAACGGTTTCGAGCACTTGCCGGGCTCGTCCGTCGAGCTCGTCCCGCGAGCGGAGTTCACCTGTCTTGGGCGGGGCGAGATCCTGACCGATGCGGCCGATCTGCTCGACAACCTCGTCGGCGTCGGTGACCAACGTCGCGAAGTACTCGCGGATCAGTTGATGGACACCCGCCGAGGTGGCCGACGTCACGGGCCCGGGAACACCCATGATCTGCCGATCACATCGCAGCGCCCACGACGCCGTGTTGAGCGCTCCACTGCGCAACCCGGCCTCGACCACCACACAGCCGAGCGTGAGCGCAGCGATCAAGCGATTCCGGACCAGGAAACGAGGCCGGCGAGGTGTCGACCCTGGCGGCACCTCGCTCACGATCAACCCTTCGTCGGCGATCCAGTCGAGTAGCTGGGCATGTGCCCGCGGATAGGCGACGTCGACTCCGGATGCGAGGACCGCGACGGTGCACCCACTGACCGCCAAAGCACCACGGTGCGCTGCGGCGTCGATCCCGAATGCCGCCCCGGACACCACCGTGACGTCATGGTCGGCGAGCCCAGCCGCGAGGTTTCCTGCCACGTACCTGCCGTACTCGCTGGCCGCTCGTGCCCCGACGACCGCACACGATCGCTGCGTGACGACGGCGAGGTCGGCTTGTCCGCGCACCCACAAGGCGAGCGGGACCCCGCCGCGACGGTCGACGGGCTCGGCCGTTTCCAAGACCGAGAGGCTCTCCGGCCACTCGGGATCACCGGGGCAGATCAACCGGGCGCCGACCCGGGCTGCGTTCTCGAGGTCTCGGGCCGGGTCGATCACACCCAACCGCGTCCGGTAGTCGGCAAGGTTCTTCCCCGGATAGCTGCCGTCCTCGATCGCGGCCAGCGCAGCTTCCGCACCGTGCTCGGCGACGAACCTGGCGAGATAGAGATCGCCCGGCTCCCCGAGCCTGGTCAGGCTGGCGCGGGCCGCACGCTCGGCATCGCTCACCGGCGTATCGCTCATGAAACCCTCCGTTGCGTCTCGATCGGGTCGTGGCCGAGGCGCATGGTGAGGGCGGCGAAGACGTCGTGCCGGCTCGGCCGGGAGCGCCCAGCGAGGTCGGCGATGGTCCAGGCAACCCTCAGGACCCGGTCGGCACCCCGGGCGCTCAGCTGTCCGATCGCGAGCTGCCGCTCCAGGATGGGAACCGCCTCCGGGTCCGGTGGCCAGCGCCGGCGAAGCTCATGACCCGGCACATGCGCGTTCAGCGACCACGGCGTGCCGGCGAGTCGAGCGGCCTGCCGCTCCCGGGCAAGGCGGACCCGCTCCGCCACAACCGCCGTGGACTCGACGAGGTGTCGGTCGGCGCGCAGCTCGGCACGCGAGACCGGCTCGACGAGCTGCATCAGGTCGATGCGATCGCGGATCGGACCGGAGAGGCGCTGCTGGTAGCGCATGCGCACCGGTGGACTGCACGTGCAGTGGATGCCTTTGCCGTACGACAGGCCGCACGGGCACGGGTTCGCCGCCATGACCAGCTGGAACTGCGCTGGCAGCCGCGCCGTGCCCGCCGACCTGGCGATCACGACCTCGCCGTGCTCGAGGGGCTGGCGCAGCGCCTCCAAGACGCTCGGCTTGAACTCGGGAACCTCATCGAGAAAGAGGACCCCGTGGTGAGCCAGCGAGACCGCACCGGGCCGCGCCATCCGAGGACCGCCTCCGATGATGGCCGGTAACGACGCCGAATGGTGCGGATCGCAGAACGGCGGCCGCACGATAAGCGGCGCGTCGGCGGGCAGGAGACCGGCGATCGAGTGGATGGCGGTCACCTCGAGCGCGGCACTCGGCGTGAGGTCGGGAAGCAGTCCGGGCAACCTCTCGGCCAGCATCGTCTTGCCCGCACCAGGCGGTCCCGACAGGAACAGGTGGTGCCCGCCTGCCGCGGCGATCTCGACCGCCCGTCTGGCACTGGCCTGGCCGAGCACGTCGGCGAGGTCCAACCCGGCGAGCCGCGCCGCGCTACCGAGACTGGAGCCCTCGTCGGTACCCGAGCCGGCGGCCGGCGCGGCACATGACGGCTCGTCCGGAATCTCCTCGTCACGCAACAGCGCGACCACCTGACGTAACGACCGGACGCCGAAGACCTCGACGTCCTCGACGAGCAGCGCCTCGGCCACGTTGTGCTCGGGAACGACGAACCGCCGCCATCCGGCAAGCGACGCCGCGAGCACCGACGGCAGGGTGCCGCGCACCGGCTTGACCCGACCATCGAGCCCGAGCTCTCCCAGGAAGACGAACGACTCTGCTGCCGCCTCCGGCAGGGCCTGCGCAGCGGCCAGGATCGCGACGGCGATGGCGACGTCGAAGTGGGAACCCGCCTTCGGCAGGGTGGCTGGGGAGAGGGCCACCGTGACCTTCCGCTGCGGCCAGCTCTGCCCGGAGTTGTCGACGGCAGCCCGGACCCGTGACCGGGCCTCTGCCAACGCAGTGTCGGGAAGGCCGACGAGGAAGAACGCGGGAAGGCCACTGGCGATGTGCGCCTCGACTTCGACGACGTGGCCGTCGACTCCGGTGAGCGCGACCGAGCGGGTGCGAGCGAGCGTCATCTCAGTCGATCCCCCGCACGTGCTCGACCGCCGCGTGATCCCGGCTGAGCAGCAGTACCCCGACCACGTCGACACGTACGTCACGCGCTGACTCGCCGGGATGGTCGGCGAGCCAGCGCGCCGCGAGGCGGCGCAGTCGTCCAGCCTTCGCCCGGGTCACCTGCTCGAGTGGTGTGCCGTGGCTGAAGCTGTTGCGGGTCTTGACTTCACAGACCACGAGGACATCGCCATCACGAGCCACGATGTCGATCTCGCCGAGCTCGCACCGCCAGTTCTGCTCGAGGATGCAGAACCCCGCATCCTCCAGATGCCGGACAGCAAGCCGCTCCCCCTCACGGCCGACCAGTCCTCTCTCGTGCACGGACACCACCTCCCGTCACGCGGCTCGTCTTCTCAGGCGCTGTGCCAGGGACACGTACGACGGCTCGGTGCTCCGGTCGAGCCGGGACCGATGGCTTCAAGCCTGATTCCGCGGCCACGGTCAGTGCGGGAAGGTTTCGAATCTGTGGAAAAGCAAGCCGAGCTTGCCGACTGTGGACAACGTCCGTCCCTCCCGGAGGCCGCATCGGGTACGAAGGACCCGGGAGGCCGACATGCCGCAGACCGTCGCGAGCGCCACGGTACGTCTGCTCGCCGACGCCGGCATCCGTACGGCTTACACCGTTCCCGGCGAGTCGTTCCTCCCGCTGCTCGACGAGCTCGCCGCCGAACCCCGGATCCGACTGATCTCCACCCGGCACGAGTCGGGTGCTGCGTTCATGGCTGAAGCGGAAGCCAAGCTCACCGGACGACCAGCGCTCGCGCTCGCAAGCCGGGGACCCGGCGCCGCCAACCTCGCGATCGGTGTCCACACGGCACACCAGGACCAGACCCCGATGCTCGCGATCCTGGGACAGGTCGACAAGGACGTGCGCGGCACCGGCGGCTTCCAGGAGGTCGACCTGGAGGCGTTCTACCGACCGATCACGGTCTGGTCGTGCGAGCCGGACCACGCGCGCGACGTCCCACGGCTCGCGGCGGAGGCACTTGGTCGGATGTGGGCTCCGACCGTCGGCCCCGTCGCCCTCAGCGTTCCGACCGACTTCTGGTCCATGCCGTACGACGGCAGCCGGCCGGCTCTGCCCGAGAGTCCTCCGCCGGATGCTGACCTGCCTCGAATCGCCGGCGAGCTAGCCGAGCTCATCACCACCGCCAGGCAGCCGGTCGCCATCGCCGGTCCAGGAAACCAGGTGGGCCGCAAGGAGCTGCGCCTGGCGGCGGAGCAGCTGGGGTTCGGGGTCTATGTGGCGTTCCGGTGCCAGGACAGCTTCGCCGTGGACCATCCGCACTTCCTCGGCCACCTCGGGCTGGGCACCACCCCGGCGATCCGGCAGGCGCTTGACGACGCGGACCTCCTGCTGGTCCTCGGCACCCGACTGGACGCCATCACCTCGCAGGACTTCCGCTACCCGCTTCCGCATCAGCACCTGGTCGTCGTCGGCCGTGGGCTCGCCGCCTCAGGCTCGGCCGCGCAGGCCTCATCCGTACGCTGGTACGACGTGGACCCCCGGGAGGTCCTGGCCGCCCTTCGGGCCGCCCCGACGGTGACCCGGGACTGGAGCCGCTACCACGAGACCGCCGTGCACTTCGCGCACCACCGCCGGTCATCGGACGGGCCGCACCCGGCCGACGTCGTACGAACGCTGCATCGCCTTGCACCGCCCGACGTGATCGTCACCAACGACGCCGGCAACTTCTCCGGATTCCTCCACCGCTACTGGCCGTTCACGACCACACACCGCCAGCTCGGCCCGCGCAACGGTGCCATGGGATACGCCGTGCCGGCTGCGGTCGCGGCCAAGTTGGCTGAACCGCACAGGACGGTGGTCGCCTTCGTGGGCGACGGCGGGATCCTCATGACCGGGCAGGAGATCGAGACCGCCGTACGTCATGACGCCCGCATCGTCGTCCTGGCGTTCGCGAACCGGATGTACGGCACGATCGCCATGCACCAGGCCCGAGCGCACAGGCGACTGGCCGCCACCGACATCGGCTCGCTGGACCTGGTCCGATGGGCGGAAGGCCTCGGCGCACACGGTCTGCTTCTCGACGATCCGAGCACCGTCGAGGACACACTCCGCGCGGCGCTCCGCAGCGAGCGGCCGTGCGTGGTCGACATCCGCACCGACCCCGACATCATCGCCCCGGAACTCCGGCTGTCCGACCTGTTGACCTAGGGATGTCCCGTGAATCAGGTCGGCGGTTCGGCGATGGCAATGCGAAAGGAGCCTTCGTGCCCGAGCGATCCACGACACGCAAACGTCCCGAACAGCTCCGCAGCCATGCGTGGTACGGCGACCCTGGGCTGCGGGCGTTCGGGCACCGCTCCCGCACCCGGCAGATGGGCATCGGGGCCGAGGAGCACCTCGGCAAGCCGGTCATCGGCGTGATCAACACGTGGAGCGAGATCAATCCGTGCCATACGCATCTGCGGCTACGCGCCGAGGAGGTCAAGCGGGGTGTCTGGCAGGCCGGCGGCTATCCCGTCGAGCTGCCGGCGCTCTCACTGTCCGAGCCATTCCAGAAGCCGAGCACCATGCTCTACCGCAACCTGCTGGCGATGGAGACGGAGGAGCTGCTGCGTTCGTACCCCATCGACGGCGTGGTGCTGCTCGGCGGATGCGACAAGACCACGCCGGGGCTCCTGATGGGTGCGATCAGCATGGACCTCCCCGCGATCTTCCTGCCCGCCGGTCCCATGCTGCGCGGCACCTGGCGGGGCAAGGTGCTCGGCAGTGGCAGCGACGTGTGGAAGTACTGGGCGGAAAAGCGCGCGGGCACGATCACTGAGCAGGACTGGGCCGAGATCGAGGACGGCATCGCCCGGTCGCCCGGTCACTGCATGACGATGGGCACGGCCTCGACCATGACGTCGGCGGCCGAGGCGCTCGGCATGACGCTGCCCGGCGCCTCGTCGATTCCGGCCGCGGACTCCGCGCACTCCCGGATGGCGGCGGCGTGTGGCCGGCAGATCGTGGAGATGGTGTGGCACGACCGGCGCCCGTCGCAGATCCTCGACGAGCGGGCGTATCTCGACGCCGTGGCCACCGTGCTCGCCCTCGGCGGCTCGACCAACGCCGTGATCCACCTGATCGCGATGGCGCGACGCAGCCGCGTGAATCTCACGCTCGACGACTTCGACCGGCTGTCACGCGAGGTGCCGGTGCTCGCCAACATCCGCCCGACCGGCGCCTGGCTGATGGAGGACTTCTACTACGCCGGCGGGCTGCGAGCCTTGCTGGCGCAGCTGCGTGACCACCTCCACCTCGACCGGCTCACCGTGACCGGACACACGGTGGGCGAGGTGCTCGAGTCGGCCGAGGTCTACAACCCCGACGTGATCCGTACGCTGGACAACCCCGTTTGGCCTGAAGGTGGGCTCGCCGTGCTACGCGGCAACCTGGCCCCGGGTGGCGCGGTCATCAAGCATGCCGCTGCCGACCCGCGGCTGCACCGGCACACCGGGCCGGCCGTGGTGTTCGAGAACTACCGCGACATGCAGGAGCGCATCAACGACGAGTCCCTGCCGATCACCCCGGACAGCGTGCTCGTGCTGCGAGGCTCCGGCCCGAAGGGCGGGCCGGGCATGCCGGAGTACGGCATGGCGCCGATCCCCGACCGGCTGCTCAAGCACGGTGTGCGCGACATGCTGCGGATCTCCGATGCCAGGATGAGCGGAACCAGCTACGGCGCGTGCGTCCTGCACGTCTCACCGGAGTCGCACGTCGGCGGGCCGTTGGCGCTGATCCGCGACGGCGACCTCATCACGCTCGACGTGCCCGCCCGGCGGCTCGACGTCGCGCTCTCCGACGCCGAGCTCGCTGAGCGCCGGGCCTCCTGGACTCCCCCGCCACCGGCCTACGTGCGCGGCTATGGGGCGATCTACCTCGACCACATCACGCAGGCGGAAGCCGGCTGCGACTTCGATGTGCTCGCCCGCGAGGGCAGCACCCCCGAGCCCGAGAGCCGCTGACACCGGCGCTGGTGACCACCGACCGCCCACGGCCCGGTCATCGAAAGCTACAGCTCGACGGGCGGCGGATGCTTCTCGGCCCATGCGGCGTAGCGGGCACGGGTCTCGGTGCTGGGTGGGTAGATCCCGGGCAGCGCCGCCCCGGCGTCGATCTCCTTCTGGATGAACTCCTCGAGGTGCTCTTGTGCCACGGCGTCGCGCGCCACCTCGGCTGCCATGGCCCGAGGAATGCACACGACGCCTTCGGCATCTCCCACCATGACATCGCCCGGATAGACCGGCACCTCGGCGCACCCGATGGGTACCCCGAAGTCGACGGCATGGTGCTGTGCCAGGTTCGTGGTGGCCGACACCCCGGCCGCGTAGGTCGGGAGCTCCAGCCGCGCGAAGGTGGGTGAGTCCCGGACGGCTCCGTCGGTCACGACCCCGGCCGCGCCACGGCGGAGCAGCCTGGTAGCCAGGATCCCGCCCAACGATGCCGCGCGAGTCTGACCCCGGCAGTCCATCACCAGCACCTGCCCGGGTCTTATGGACTCGATCGCCTTGCGCTGAGGATGCTCCGGATCCTCGAACACGCTCAGCACATCAAGATCCTCGCGGGCCGGAATGTAACGCAGAGTGAAGGCAGTGCCCACCATGTGGGGCAGTCCGCTGTTGAGCGGTCGCAGCCCAGCCAGGAATGTGTTGCGGAGTCCACGTGCCATGAGCTGGGTGGTCAGCGTCGCCGTGGACACAGCGCGAAGCGCGACGATGAGCTCGGGAGCCAGCGGCTCCGCAGGGTCGACGACGGCCGGTTGGGTCATCGGTCCCCCATTCCCACCGGATCAGACCAGTAGCTCTACCGGGTCCCGAACGGTCCCGTGTCGTCCTTGGGCACCTCAAAGTCGCTCTTGGCGAGCTCCTCGACGTTGACGTCCTTGAACGTCACGACCTTGACGTTCTTGACGAAACGGGCGGGACGGTACATGTCCCACACCCATGCGTCGGACATCGTGACCTCGAAGTAGGTCTCCCCGCCCTCGCTGCGTACCTTGAGATCGACATGGTTGGCGAGGTAGAAACGCCGATCGGTCTCGACGACGTACTTGAAGATGTTGACGACGTCGCGATACTCCCGGTAGAGCTGCAGCTCCATCTCGGTTTCGTACTTTTCGAGGTCTTCCGCGCTCATTCCGGGCGATCCCCTCCCCGATCCAGGCGCCCTGAGGCCGCACCCACAAGGTCTCTCCCATCTGACGCCGGTCGCACCGAGCCATTCTCGCCCATCTCCTTGGCGACCGCCTCGGCCGGTGACCGTCCGGCAGCGGCCGCCGCTCGGATGACGTTCACCCAGCGCATCCGGTGCTCCGGGCACGGTCCGTGACGCTCCAATGCCATTTGGTGATCAGAGGTGCAGTATCCCTTGTGTGAGGCGAAGTCGTACTGCGGATAGACCTCATGCAGCTCACGCATCAGGCGATCACGGGCCACCTTGGCCAGAATCGACGCGGCGGCGATGCAGGCGGCCACCCGATCTCCCTTCCACACGGCCAAGCCGGGGGCCCCGAGACCGTCGACGGGAAACCCATCGGTGAGGACGTAGGCAGGCGGCGTCTCCAATCGGAACAACGCCCGCCGCAACGCCTCGACGTTGACCCGATGCATCCCGAGTCGATCACATTCGGCCGCGGGTACCACCACAACCGACCAGGCTAAGGCCCGTCGAGTGATCTCCGCGTAGCAGCGCTCGCGGGCAGCCTCGGTGAGCAGCTTCGAGTCCGCTAGACCAGGGATCTCGCCACGCTTGCCCTCGGGAAGGATCACGGCCGCCGCCACCAATGGACCTGCACAGGCGCCCCGCCCAGCCTCGTCGACGCCGGCCACGGGTGCCATCCCGGCGCGTACGAGTGCTCGCTCGTAGGCGTACAGGCCGGAGTCCTTGCGAACTACCACGCGGCGGGGAAGGGGCATCGATCGACCTCCTGAGTTGATCGGATCGAGAGCGTAGGACCGTGCGCCGACATACCGAGTGGCGCCTGTTGAGCGCACATCCTTACGGGCAGGCCCACGCCATTTCGCACCCATCGTCCGGATTGTCCGCAAGGACGGCAGCCAGCTCGAGCCACGAGCGCCGTCGCCCGCAGCGACATCCCGCCGTCTTCCACATTGTTGCGTGGCCATCCCGGCCGGAAGTCCTGGGGGCACCGCGGCTGCATGCCGCACAGCAGAAAGTTCGACGATCAGCCGCGTCGTGAAACGCCCCGCGAGCGTCGCCACCGCCACGCCGCCAGCGGCGCGACCACGGCAACCGCCGCCACGGCCGGCGCGGCTCCAGTCACCGCACCACTCGCCAACCCCGCCTCGGCATAGGCGGCGGGCCGATTCAGGAGCGTGACCCGGTCAACGGGCCAGACGATCACGAACGCACGTCCCAACACATGGTCGGTGCGGATGGTGCCGCCCCCCGGGTCTCCCAGGTGCTCGCGGGAGTCGGACGACGCCAACCGATGATCTCCCATCACCCAGACCCGACCGGGCGGCACCTTGATGTCGAACCGCATCTCCGAGGGCTTGTTCCCGGGATAGAGATAGCTCGACTCATCGAGCGGCTTGCCGTTGATCACGATGCGGTCCTTGGCGTCGCAGCACATCACGCGATCACCCGGCAGACCGATCACTCGCTTGATGAAGTCCTTCTCGCCGGCCGTGGCGAATCCGAAGAGCTCTCCCAGCTTGCGAAGCCCGGCCTCCACCGGGTTGCTCGGCTCCGGGACCACGACTTCGCTCTCCCACGACCCTGTGCCGTTGAAGACGATGACGTCCCCGCGCTGGATGTCGCCGATCCGGTAGGCGAGCTTGTTGACGAGCACCCGGTCACCGGGAACCAGGGTGCGCTCCATCGACTCCGACGGGATGTAGAAGGCCTGGATCAAGAACGTCTTGATCAGAAGGGCCAGACCGAGCGCAAGCAGGATCAGGATCGGAAGCTCGCGCCAGAACGAGCGTTCCTTGGCTTGGCGACGCTTGCCGTTCCGACCAGCGGTGGCCTCGGTCTCGTCGCTCGTACGTCGGTCGGATTCGTCGATGGACCGCACCGTCCACGCCCTCCCACGGTCTGCTAGCGGCCAGTAGCTAGCGGCGACGATCAGCGACTGGTCGCGGGCTCCCGCTTCTCCTTGATCTTGGCGGCCTTACCCCGCCGCTTCCGGAGGTAGTAGAGCTTCGCGCGACGTACGTCACCTCGGGTAACGACTTCGATCTTGTCGATGATCGGGGTGTGGACGGGGAACGTCCGCTCCACACCGACACCGAAGCTGATCTTGCGTACCGTGAAGGTCTCGCTGACGCCGGCACCGCTGCGCCTGATGCACACCCCTTGGAAGACCTGGATCCGGGAGCGGTTCCCCTCAATCACCTTCACATGCACCCTGAGCGTGTCGCCTGGACCGAAGTCAGGGTGGTCCGAACGCATGGATGCGGCGGCGATCGCGTCGAGCGAACTCATGATGTCTCCTCGTGGTGCCACAGGTCACCCATCGGCAATGGACACGTCATCATGGCGGGAACGAGCGAGGTTCCCACTGACACCTCCCCTGTGGCAGAGGTGTCGGCTGGCGAGGGCGTCCGAGACGAACCCGAGCAGCGGTCCTCCAGACGCTCACAGCACCAGCGCTCAAGTCTCGCACATGCCCGAAAATGCCGCCGACCTCACCCCACAGTCACCACGCGGACGTGGCCTGTGCACGATCATGGATGCCGACGCGTGCGCCAGGGAAGCGGCGGGAGGGCTGGCCACCAAGGCGCCATGATCAATGTTGATCACTATGGGCTCCCATGTCCCCTACACCGGTGGAGGGCACGTGGCCGTCGACGGTGTGCTCCTGGTCTCGACACATGGCGGCGATCCGTGTCGGTCGCTCGTGGACGCACGTACCGACCTGAACCAGTTGCCCGGCCTGAGCGAGCCAGTAAGGCGAGCCGGCAAATGGTGGGAATGCGACAAGTCGGGCTCTCGACGGACATCGTCGAGGAATTTCTTTACGTCGAGGACCGCATTTTGCTCGATGTCCATTTTTCACGGCTTGTACGAGGCGCTAACCAGATTTCTGGGACCACCAGTACACAATCAGGCAACCACATTCAGCAATTCGCGGATTGCGAGGACGCCGGAGCGTTCGCACAGCATCCAACTTTGATGGTGCAATTGCATGACCGCATGACCGTCCACCACGTCGACATCAATTCTTTTGCCTCCCTTGCGTCGGAGATCGCCCGGCATCCCAGCCGGCCACGCGTGCCCTACGCGCCTTGACGAGCTTCACGATTTCCACCGTTCTGGTCGCTTCCTGGCCGTCCAGCGTCATTCGGTCAAGCCACCCGAGGCTCGCTTCGTGTACAGAGCGGGAATTTCGGAATTCATGTGTTTTTCATTCTCAGAGCCTCATGAAGACGCGTTAATCCAGCTGTGACGCTGAACTACGAATTAAAACTCTTCGGCCTGGTTCGGAACCTCGTTTACATTCGCTCGGACCGCGGGAGCTTTTACGGCAGCGAGCTGAGAATCAGCTGAAAGGAGACAGAAAACTTATGGCCAGCAAACTTCTCGGTAAGGTCGCCGGCATCGCGGCAACCAGCGCGGCCGTGCTCCTCGTAACGCCCGGAATCGCCTCAGCGGCCGGGGTTCCCAAGCCCAAGCCCGTCGATGGGCACAAGGAGACGAAGGCCGTCCTCATCTGCGCCGACAAGAAGGACAAGAAGGACCACAAGAAGCGGGATGGCCACGGTCCTCAGGTCAAGGACGGCGTTGAGGAGCCCGCGGAGACCGACGGCTTCGGCGGCGGCGACGCGGCCGACTGGAGCAAGCAGCTCCGGGCCGCCCTGGAGAACGGCTCTGTGGACGGCAAGATCGTCCCGATCAAGCCGATCAAGCCGGTGAGCTCGGGCTACAGCGGCGAGGAGGAGAACTCCCACAACAGGGCGACGTTCATCCTGCAGAGCTGCGGTGACCAGGTGGTCAAGGACAACTTCGTCGTTCCGATCAACGGAGAGATCGAACTTGAGTTCGGATACAGCGGGGCCGAGGCTCCCGCAGGTTGGGTCGAGGGCGGCACCGGCGGTGCGACCGGACCGAACACTGCCCTTGCGGCTGGTGGCGCTGGCGCCCTGGCGGCGGCAGCCCTCGGCGGCACGGTTCTGCTGCGTCGTCGGACCAACGAGTCGTAGGACCGACGGGTCGTTGGACACATGAAACGAGCGCCTGACCAGGCGACTGGACGAGCCGGCGGTTCCCGCGGTAAGCCGCGGCGGGCCGCCGGCCTCGCCCTCGTCGTCCTCTCCGCAATCACAGGAACCGTACTCCTGGTTCTCGCCTTCGTCGCCGGACCACCGCAGCCGCCACAGCCAGATCCGGCGGCGGCACCGACCAACCTGCCGATCGTGTCCGGCACGTGGGATCCCACCGTCACCCCTGCCCCGACTACTCCGCCCTCGACACCAGAAGGCGCGCCGACAGCGGGTCAGGACACACCGACGGCGGGTCAGGGCACACCGACAGCGGACCAAGGCACGCTGACAACGGATCAGCGCACGAAGCCGACCCCGACGACATCTCCCACCCCGACCCCCCAGCCCAAGCGGATCGGACTGGGCCGGTCCACCCCCGTGCGAATCCGCATCCCGAAGATCGACGTGAACGCACGCATCATGAAACTCGGGCTGAAGCGGGATCGCACACTGCAGGTGCCGCCGGACGACAAGGCGTACCTTGCCGGCTGGTACCGACTCGGGCCGACCCCTGGCGAGGTGGGCAACTCCGTCATCGTCGGTCACGTCGACTCGAAGAAGCTGGGACCCGCGGTGTTCTTCCGGCTCGGCGAGCTGCGACCCGGAGACGTCATCTACGTCACGCGCAAGAACGGGTCAGTGGCGAAGTTCGTCGTCGACGGCGTGAAGGCATACCGGAAGACGCGGTTCCCAACCCAGCTCGTCTACGGCCCGTCCAACGTGCCTGGACTGCGGCTTGTGACGTGCGGTGGCCCTTGGAGCAAGGAGAACTCCTACCGGGACAACGTCATCGTGTTCGCCACCCTTGCCTCAGCCCGCCGCTGACCGACGAGTCGCGCGTTGCGGCGTTGGCCGAGTCGGGCGCCGACCACGGTGAAAGTCCAGGCGGGAGCCGGCCGACGTGACGTCCTGTCTACCGTGCCAGCTGCCAGTACGCCCGAGGCCTGCCATGCAGGCGGCGACCCCAGTCGCCTGGACTCGCTGGCGATGCCTCGAGCACGATCACGTCGGCCGGGTCCCGCCGGGCTGCCACCCTTCGCTGGTCAAGACCTCGAGGTCCCGTTCGTCCAAGCCACCTGCTGCGAACAGCCGCTCCAGCAGGTCAGGGCGGTTCCGCAGCGTGCGGCGCAGCGCCTCCTCTCGCCGCCAACGCGCGATCCTGCCGTGGTGACCAGACAGGAGCACGTGCGGGACGTCAAGACCACGCCAGGTCGCTGGCTTCGTGTAGACCGGGTACTCCACGAGACCGGCACAGGCGCCGCTGCCGTACGACTCCTCCACCAAGGACTCGGGGTTCCCCAGGACTCCCGGAAGCAGCCGTACCACGGCTTCGACGATCACCAGGACGGCGACCTCACCCCCCGCGAGCACGTAGTCGCCGATCGACACCTCCGACACAGGCATCCGTTGCGCAGCGTACTCGAGGACCCGTTGGTCGATGCCTTCGTACCGTCCACAGGCGAAGAGCAGCCATTCCTCACGGGCGAGCTGAGCCGCCCAGTCCTGGGTGAACGGAGTACCACCGGGCGTCGGCACGAGGAGCCAGGGCTGTGGGCCTCCTGGGGGTGCGATCGAGTCGAGCGCCTCCCCCCACGGTTCCGGTCGCATCACCATGCCCGGTCCGCCCCCCGCCGGGGTGTCGTCGACCGTCCGATGACGATCATGGGTCCAGTCCCGAAGATCGTGTACGCGTAGGTCGACGATGCCGCTCGACACAGCCTTGCCGACGAGCGACAGCTGCAAGGGGGCGAAGTACTCCGGGAAGATCGAGACGACGTCGACACGCATCACGGTTCCAGCAGGCCTTCGGGCGGATCGAGCACGATCACACCAGCGTCCAGGTCGACGTCGGGCACGATGCTTCGTACGAATGGCACGAAGATCTCCCGACCGGCATCTGCACGCACGACGAGCAACTCCTGCATCGGCAGGTGCACTACCTCGGTGACCTCGCCGACGTCCCGGCCGTCGACGGTACGCGCGCGCAGACCGACCAACTGGTGGTCGTAGAACTCGTCGGGATCGGGCGGCCGCTCGTCCTCCGGCACGTCGGCCCGCAACAGGGCGCCGCGCAGCTCCTCCACGGCGGTGCGGTCCGCGTACCCACGGAACCTCACGAGCATCCGGGACCCGTGCCAGCGCGCCGACTCGACCTCGAGCGGGCCTGCCTCTGTGGACAGGACGGCACCGGGTGCGAACCGCTTGTCGGGTTCGTCGGTACGAACGTCGACGACGACCTCGCCTCGGACGCCGTGCGGCCGGCCGATCCGTCCGACCACGACCTGCATGGCGTACGGCCTACCGAACCGCCCGCTCGCGGGTCTCGATGAAGTCGATCCGCGGGCTACGGCCCCTGTCGAGCGCACCGATGACGGTGCGGATGGCGGAGGCCGTGCGACCGCGGCGTCCGATCACCCGACCGAAGTCGTCCGGGTGGACCCGCACCTCGTAGGTACGACCTCGCCGTAGCTCCCGCACGGTGACCCGGACGTCATCCGGATGGGTGACGATGCCGCGCACCAGGTGCTCGAGCGCTTCGGCAAGCACTGATCAGCCCTCGCTGGATGCCGCGTCGTTGGCGTCGGCGGCCGTGTCGGCCTCCGACGCCGGAGCCGGCTCGCTTGCCGGAGCCTCCGCATCGGTCGTGTCCTTGCCGGACTTCTTGGCGGCCTTCTCGCTCCCTCGGCTCGCCTCGACCTTGCCGGTGGGACCCTCGCTGCTCTTCGACTTGCCGCGACCGCCCCGCTTCTGGGTCACGGCCTCGGCCTCCGGCTCGGAGTGGGCCTCGCGCAGCGCCTTTTCGAACAGCTCGCGCTTGCTCGGCTTCGGTGGGGCCGTTTGGAGCGGCTTGGCAGGCGGGGGAAGGCCCTTGAACTTCTGCCAGTCGCCGGTGCGCTTGAGAATGGCGAGCACTGGTTCGGTCGGCTGAGCCCCCACGGACAGCCAGTACTGCACCCGCTCCGAGTTGACCTCGATGTAGCTCGGGTTCTCCTTCGGGTGGTACTTCCCGACCTGCTCGATCGTTTTGCCGTCGCGCTTCGTGCGCGCGTCGGCCACGACGATGCGGTATTGGGGCACACGGATCTTGCCCATGCGCTTGAGCCTGATCTTGACGGCCACGGGTGTGGTTTCTCCCAATCGAAGACGATGGGGACCGGCGCAGCACCGCGTGGGGAGACGGTCGCACCAGTCCGACGGACCACGTTGCCCGCGAGGAGAGGGGCTCGCGGACATCGGATTCGGCGGTCCATTGTGCCAGATCCCCCAGCTACGCGAACGCCGGAGGGGATACCCGGACGCGAGAGGCGTTCCGATCGGGCGGCAACGCCCTACGTCCGATCAGTCCGGCCATCCCCTTGGACAGCACCACGGCATTCCGGTTGGCACGAGCAGACTGAGGCCCGCTCGCTCGGTCCGCTGGGCTTCGAGGGCTCGGTCTGGGGGGCCGGACGCAGATGAACGGCCGTCTTGCGGGTCGCAGCTCCTCCCCACAGGCCTTCGAGGTGCGCAAGATCCCCTTTTTGGGCGTGGAGGGGAGGCCAACCGCTCGCTAGGCCACCACAGCGCCGCGCAGGACGATTCGCGCCGGGGCGTCGAGGACCCGCAGGTCGTCGAGCGGATTGCTCTCGTACACCACGAAGTCGGCGGGCGCGCCCTCCGACAGCCCGGACGGCACGCCGAGCCACTCCCGTGCCCGCCACGAACCAGCTCCGAGCGCATCGAACGTCGACAAACCCACACGTTCGTGCAACAGCCGGATCTCCGTGGCGATCAACCCGTGCGGGAGGAACCCACCGGCGTCGGTGCCCGCATAGATCGGTACGCCGGCCTCGGCGGCGGCCCGAAGGGTGGTGTCGGCACGGCTGTAGAGCGCGCGCATGTGAGCGGCGTACGTCGGAAACTTCGCCTGACCCTGGTCGGCGTACGACGGGAAGTTGTCGATCTGCCGCCGCGTGGGCACCAGCGCGACTCCACGCTCCGCCATGGTCGCGATGAGGTCGGCCGAGAGGCCGGTGCCGTGCTCGATGCAGTCGATGCCGGCCGCGATCAGGTCGGCCGGTGCGTCCTCGCCGAAGACGTGCGCCGTCACGCGGGCGCCCAGCTCGTGCGCCTTGGCGATCGCAGGCTCGAGCGCCTCACGCGGCCAGCACGGCCTGAGATCGCCGACCTCACGGTCGATCCAGTCCGCGACGATCTTGACCCAGCCGTCGCCGCGTCGTGCCTGCTCGGCCACGGCGTCGACGAGCTCGTGCGGCTCGATCTCGACCCCGTAGTTCCTGATGTACCGCTTCCTCCGCGCGATGTGTCGTCCTGCACGAACGATCCGCGGCAGGTCGTCGCGCTTGTCGATCCAACGGGTGTCCGCGGCGCTTCCGGCGTCCCGGATGAGCAGCGTGCCGGCGTTCCGGTCGGCGATCGCCTGCTCCTCCTGCACCTCCGGCGGCACAGCACCGGCCGCGTCCAGTCCCACGTGGCAGTGGGCGTCGACCAACCCGGGAACGATGAACCCGCTGGCGACCGTGTCGGCGTCGGAGACCGGCGCGAAGGTTACCCGCCCATCGACGACATAGAGATCACGATGCGTCCCTTCGGGGAGGACGACTCCGCGGACGCGGAACCGCTGGCCTTTACGTACCGGACTCAACCGCCGTCCTTTCGCAGCATGTCGCGGATCTCTTGGGGCAGTTCGAGATCGTCGGGAACGTCAACCTGATCGGGACGAGCGCCGGCTTGACCGCCGAGCAGCCCGCCGAGACCGCCGGCTCCCAGGCCGGGCACCTGGTGGTCGCCCTGACCGGTCTGCTCGACCTTGTTGGCATCCAGGCGCTCCCTGCGAGCCGCCGCCTCACGGGCCCGCTTGGCGGGATTGCCCGAACGACCGGCGCGCTGCTTCTTGCCGCCCTTGCCCTTCTTGCCCTTGCGACCGCCAATGCCGGGCATTCCGCCACCCGGCAGGCCGGGCAGTCCGGGCATCCCGGGAAGTCCCGGCACACCTTTGCCCTGGCTCAACGCGCTCATCACCTTGCGCGCCTCGAGGAACCTCTCGACGAGGCGGTTGACGTCGCTCACGGTCGTACCAGACCCGTTCGCGATCCGCAGTCTGCGCGAGCCGTTGATGATCTTGGGGTCCTCGCGTTCGGCGGGGGTCATGGACCGGATGATCGCCTCGATCCGATCCAGCTCACGGTCGTCCAGCTGCTCCACCTGACTACGGATCTCGCCGAGCCCGGGCAGCATGCCGAGGATCTTCGACAGCGAGCCCATGCGACGCACGACCTGCATCTGCGACAGGAAGTCCTCGAGGGTGAAGCCGCGCTCGGTCCTGAGCTTCTCGGCGACCCGCTCGGCCTGCTCCTGGTCGAATGCCTGCTCGGCCTGCTCGATCAGGGTGAGGACGTCACCCATCCCGAGGATCCGCGAGGCCATCCGGTCGGGGTGGAAGACGTCGAAGTCCTCGAGCTTCTCGCCGTTGGAGGCGAACAGCACCGGACGGCCGGTGACGTAGCGAATGGAGAGAGCCGCCCCACCACGGGCGTCACCGTCGAGCTGGGAGAGCACGACGCCGTCGAAGCCCACACCGTCACGGAACGCCTCGGCGGTCGTGACGGCGTCCTGACCGATCATCGCGTTGACCACGAACAGAATCTCGTCGGGGGAGATCGCGTCGCGAATGTCGATCGCTTGCTGCATCATCTCCGCGTCGACACCGAGCCGCCCTGCCGTGTCGACGATCACCACGTCGTAGAGCTTGCTCCGTGCGAACTCCACGCTCTGTCGGGCCACCTCGACCGGGTCGCCCACGCCGTTACCCGGCTCCGGGGCGAAGACCGCGACACCGGCCCGCTCCCCCACGATCTGCAGCTGCTGCACGGCGTTCGGCCGTTGCAGGTCGGCGGCGACAAGCACGGGCTGGTGGCCTTGCTTCTTGAGCCACAACCCCAGCTTGCCGGCGAGCAAGGTCTTACCAGCGCCCTGCAGACCACAGAGCAGGATCACCGTCGGCGGCGTCTTGGCGAACCGCAGCCTGCGCGTCTCACCGCCCAGGATCTCGATCAGCTCGTCGTTGACGATCTTGATGACCTGCTCGGCCGGGTTGAGCGCCTGGTGGACCTCCGCGCCGCGTGCGCGCTCCTTGACCCTGCCGATGAACTCACGCACCACCGGCAGGGCGACGTCGGCCTCCAGCAGAGCGATACGAATCTCCCGGCACGTCGCGTCGATGTCGGCGTCGGTGAGCCGACCCTTGCCGCGGAGTCGTCGAAACGTTGCCTCGAAACGATCGGAGAGTGTGGCGAACACGGGTATTCGTCCGGTCCTTGCGTAGCGTCGGGTAGGCGGTCAGGTGACGGATGTCCCGTGGATCATGGTCGGGCTGCGCATCGCCCGCATCCTCCTCGCGGCTTCTCCTGGTCGGCCGACAACGCTGCGCGGTCGGCTCGGTCGTGCCAGCAAGGCGCGGATGCGCCAGTGGTCGACCCTGATCCACGGGGCACCCCTAGCGTCGTGGCCAGCGTAGCCGGCCCTGCGGCCCTCAGCGAACCGACAGCTCGACAGCTTCCCGCAACTTCTCTGCGAGCCACCGGTCAAGGGGCGCACCGCGCGAATCGGTGACGTAGAACACGTCGACGGCTTCCTTCGCCCAGGTGCTCACGTGGGCGGATCGGACCGAACACCCCACATCCGCGACGGCCCGGCATATCGCGTAGAACAACGCCGGCCGGTCGTGGGCGCGCACCTCCAGCACCGTGGCCGTGTCGGAGGCCGGGACCAGCCGGACGTCGGGTGGGGGTGAGAGAACCGCAACCTCTGCGGCTCTCGCTCTGCGGCGTGAGGAGCGTCGCTCCGCCGCCTGAGCCTGGCGGGCCACCTCATCGAGCCGCCTCAGGTGGGTGTCGACCTCGGCCTCACCAGACCGGCTGGCAAGCGCCACGGCGAGACGCTCGCGAAGCACCGCGGCGTCGGGCGGGTCACCGGTCACCGTCCAGACCGACACGCCCATGGCGCCGATCGTCTCGACCGTCGCCGCGTGCACCGACAAACGGGCCAGCGCGAGCACACCTGCCACCGAGGCCAGCAGTCCCACGCGATCGGGGAAGACCACGGTGAGGCGAGCCATGTCGTCGTCCTCGACCGACGCGGGTTCCACGACCACAGCGATCTCCCCGCGCTCGGCGAGCTCCCGTTGCCACGGCTCCAGCTGCGCGGGTCTCGGGACGTCACCGCCCGCCAGTCGGCCGCGCACCCGTTCGACGAGCCTGCCCAGCAGGTTTCTCCTCCACGGCGTCCATGCCGCTGGACCCGTCGCCTTGGCATCCGCCTCGGTCAAGGCGGCGAGCAGCTCGAGGGTCGGCAGGTCTCGAACGACGTCGACGACCTGCTCGATTGTCGCCGGGTCGTCGAGGTCCCGGCGAGTGGCGGTGTCGATCAGCAGCAGGTGGTGTCGTACCAACGTGGCCAGCGTGGCGACGTCTTCTGGCGGAAAGCCCCAACGGGTCGCGAGCCGTTGCGCGATCTGCGCGCCGCGTTCACCGTGCTCGCTGCCACCATGGCTGCCCGGCCTCCCCGAAGACCCACTCGCTGCCGGCCCGGCATCGCCTTCTGGGGCTGGCTTTCCGATGTCGTGCAGGAGCGCGGCAACGAGCAGCAGGTCTGGCCGACGCACCCGGCGGACCAGTCCCGACGCCTGCACGCACGTCTCGAGCAGGTGACGGTCGACGGTGTGCCGGTGCACTGGCGAATACTGCGGAGCGCACCGCACGCGACCCCATGCGGGCACCAGACGATCGATGACGCCGGTCTGGTCGAGCAGCTCCCAGACCGGGAGCAGGTTGGAGCCCGTGCCGAGCAGTGCACAGAAGAGTCGGCGAGCCTCCGGAGGCCACGGCACACGAAGCGGACGACAGTCCCGTGCCAGGCGTTGCGCCGTGTGCGGGGCGAGCAGCAGGCCACGGTCGGCCGCGGAGTACGCGGCTCGAAGCGGCAGCAGTGGATCGGCTCGGTGCCGGTCCGCGCTCAGCCGCAACGCCTCGGACGCGAGGACCACCTCGCCATCCACCGCTGCCACGCCCGGTGCCAGGGGAGTCATGACCGGCCCCGGTCGAGTTGCGGGCCGGTTCACGCGTCGTACCGAACGAGCCGCGAGGGCGTGGTGCACACGGCGCCACGCCGTGTCGGCGATCTGGCTCATGATCCGACCGCGCTCGTAGACGTAACGCAGCAAGGCGTCCCGACCGGGCAGTCCGCAGGCCGTCGCAACGTCTGGTGCCAGGTCCGCGAGCAACCGGTCGGTCACGCGACGACCAGCGACCTGGTGGAGCACGTCTCGGATGTTCAGCAGGTCGCCGTGCACCCTGGCCAGCGTGTGGTGCGGAATCTCCACCAGCCACGTCGCGGCCAGCGCACGCAGCACGATGGCGTCGCGAAGCCCGCCTCGCGCCTGCTTCAGGTCGGGCTCGAGCAGGGACGCGAGCTCGCCGAACCGTTCCGCACGCTCGCGGCAGCTCGCCTCGAGCTCGGGGATCCGGCGGCGCGCCGTCCGCCGCCACGCCGTCAACAACGTCGTACGCAAGGCGATCGTGAGGCTCGCATCACCCGCAACGTGACGGGCGTCGAGCAGCGACAGGGCCGTCCGCAGGTTCGCTGCGGCCTCCAGCGTCTCCGCGATGGTTCGTACGCTGTGGTCGACCTTCACACCGGCGTCCCACAACGGGTACCAGAGCCGTTCGGCGAGTGCGCAGGCGTCGGCCTCCCGAGAGGGGTCGTACAGGAGGAGCAGGTCGAGGTCGCTCGCCACCGAGAGCTCACCACGGCCGTAGCCACCGAGCGCGACGACCGCGAGACCGGATGGGGACTCCAGGCCGATCTGCTCGAGTGACGATTCGAAGAGGTCGCTCACACGCGCATCGGCGGCATCGGTCCGTTGCCTTCGCGACCGCCGCAACCAGGAAAGGCGCTCGCTCGGTGGTGCCAGAACCGATGCCGCCGACATCGTCGTCAAGGCGTCACAACGCCTCTGTCCCCGTCTCGCCGGTGCGGACGCGAACCACAGACTCGACCGGGACGACCCAGACCTTGCCGTCACCGATCTTGCCGGTGTGGGCACTCTTCCTGATGACGTCCACCACGTCGTCGACGTCGTCGTCGTCCAGCACGATCTCGATCCGGACCTTGGGCACCAGGTCCACTTCGTACTCCGCGCCGCGGTAGACCTCGGTGTGCCCCTTCTGCCGTCCGTAGCCGCTGGCCTCGGTGATGGTCATCCCCGAGACGCCGAACGCTTCCAGTGCTGCGCGTACCTCGTCGAGCCGGTGTGGCTTGATGACCGCGGTCACCAGCTTCATCGGGTCACGCTCCCTTCCTTGTTGTCGGTCTGCTTCGCCGCGTCAGCTGGCTTGGCGGTCGCGGAGTTGACGCTCGCATCCACTGCCACCGGCGCCGCCTCCTCCCCGCCGCTGCGAACGGCGAGGTGGGGCCGGGAGCCGCCACCGATCGTGGAGAAGTCGTACGCCGTCTCGGCGTGCTCGGCGAGGTCGATGCCGCTCACCTCGTCGTCGGTGCTGACCCTGAAGCCCATGATCGCATCGACGACCTTGCCGATGACGTACGTCAGGACGAACGAGTAGACCATGACGGCGACAGCCGCGACACCCTGCCGCCACAGCTGGTCGATCCCGCCGCCGTAGAACAGGCCGTTGACGCCCGCCGGCGCGACCTCGGAGGCGAGGAACCCGATCAGCAGTGTTCCGACCAGACCACCCACGAGGTGGACACCGACGACGTCCAGCGAGTCGTCGTAGCCGAACTTCGACTTCAGGCTCACCGCGAGTGCGCAGAGGGCACCGGCCACGAGGCCGATGATGATCGCGCCGATCGGCGTCACCGACGAACACGACGGTGTGATCGCCACGAGACCGGCGACGACACCAGAGGCAGCGCCGAGCGTCGTGGGCTTCCCGTCGCGGATCCGCTCGACCAGGAGCCAGCCCAGCACCGCAGCTGCCGTGGCCGCTTGCGTGTTGAGGAACGCCACGCCGGCCGCGCCGTCGGCCGCCACAGCCGAGCCGGCGTTGAACCCGAACCAGCCGAACCACAGCAGACCAGCGCCGAGCAAGACCAGCGGGAGGTTGTGCGGCCGCATCGGGTCCTTCCGCCAACCGAGCCGCTTACCGAGCACGAGCGCCGCCGCGAGACCGGCAGCACCGGCGTTGATGTGGACGGCCGTGCCACCCGCGAAGTCGACCGCGCCGAGCCGGTCGCCGATCCAGCCACCGTTTCCGTCGTCGAAGAAGAAGACCCAGTGCGCCACCGGGAAGTACACAATGGTGGCCCACAACACGATGAAGACGAGCCAGGCGCTGAACCTCGCCCGGTCGGCAATGGAACCCGAGATCAGTGCCACCGTGATGATGGCGAACATCGCCTGGAAGGCCGCGAAGACCGTCGTCGGGATCGTGCCGGACAAGGCGTCCTCGCCGAGCAGCCCGCCCATGCCGACCTCACCGAGTCCGCCGAGCAGGCCGGCCCCGATGTCGGTCGAGAATGCGAGCGAAAAGCCGTACAGCACCCAGAGGACGCTGACCACCGCGATTGCGGCGAAGTTCATCATGAGCATGTTGAGGACACTCTTGGCCCGGACCATGCCCCCGTAGAAGAAGGCAAGGCCAGGTGTCATCAAGAGAACGAGAGCGGAGCTGGCCAACACCCATGCGGTGTCGCCGGCGCTGAGCTCGGGCATCGCTTCTCCTCGCGAGATCTTGTCGGGGTCCCGCCGCGGAGCGAGTCCGCGGGGTGGCCGTCCGATGCTTCAGGTGCAGATGCTTCACGTGCAGATGCCGTCGGGGTACCCGTTGCGGTGCCCGTTGCAGGGCATGGCGTTCGGCGCCGGCAGCGCCGCCGGCTTGGAGTACGGCCGGGCCGTTCGCGGATTCCGTACTCCCTGGTGCCATCCCGGGGGCGACCCGGGGACCCCTGGGACACCCGCTAGCGTGGTGCTCGCGTGTTTCGGCGACCGGCCCGTCATGTTGCGGCCTGATGACGGAACGACGTGATCCTGTGAATTCCGTGTGAACTACGCAGCGTGCTCTGGGGTCGAGTCCGCGCCTTGACGCTGAAGGCCTACGACCTGCACCATCGGCATCAAGCCGGTGGTCGAGGCGTGCCGGATGTGCCAGGCAAATCCCGAGCAGACACGGCGCGAAGCGGGACGGCCGCCTTGAGGAGCATCTCGTCGTATTCCGCCACCGGATCGGAGTCGAGTACGATGGCGCCTCCCGCCCCGATGGTCAGGGTGCCGTCTTTGATGACTGCCGTACGAATGACCACGCTGAAGTCGGCTGTCCCCCTCAAACCGACGTATCCCAGGGCACCCGAGTAGACACCACGTGGCCGCGTCTCGAGCTCGTGGAGGATCTGCATTGCGCGCCGCTTGGGCGCGCCGGTCATCGAGCCCGGTGGGAAGCAGGCCCGCGCCGCCGCCACGGCACTTAGTCCGGGACGCAGGCGTCCGCGGATGGTGGAGACCAGCTGGTGGACGGTTGCGTACGAACGCACGGAGAGGAAGTCCGGGACGGTGATCGTGCCCGGATCGCAGACCCGGCCGAGGTCGTTGCGCACCAGATCGACGATCATGAGATTCTCGGCCTGCGTCTTGGCGTCGGTTGCAAGCTCCTTGGCCAGCATTCGGTCGATGCCGGGATCCGGGTCGCGCGGAGCGGTGCCTTTGATCGGACTCGACTCGGCGTATCCAGCAGAGTCGACGGCGAGGAACCGTTCCGGCGAAGCCGACAGGACGTGGGCGTCGCCCAGTCGCAGGTACGCCGCGTACGGAGCGGGGCTCGATCGGCGCAGCCGCCGATAGGCCTGCAACGGGTCGCCGGCGAACGCCACCTCGACGGTGTTGGTCAGACAGATTTCGTAACACTCACCGTCGCGAAGGGCCCGCAGACAGGTCTCGATGTCAGCGAGGTAGCGCGACCGCGATCGCACGAGCCATGGCTCGGGGTCGACGCGGTCCTCCGTCGCTGGCGTGAGCTGCTCCCCCCGGTGTGCCTGAGGCCGTCCGACCAAGCTACTCAGCGTCCTCTCGGCCGCGTCGAGCCAACGGGTCGGACGGCCAGGCGTGGTACGTGCGCACACCCAGGTACGGCGACGCACGTGATCGATCACCACGAACCTCGCCGCTCGCAACCACACGGCGTCGGGGAGCGCAGCCGGACGGGCCGGCAGGCCGTCGTACGCGTTGAGCTCGTAGCCGAAGTACCCGACGTACCCGCACGCCACCTCCGGGGGCAATCCGTCGGGCAGTTCCACGTCCTCGGCCGCCAGACGCTGCTCGAGGCGTTCGTAGATCGTGGGTGTGCCGTGGTCTGACACCCAGTCGATCAGCACGTGGCCTTCGGCGACCGCATCCTCTGCGGCCCAGCCGTCCCGGCGATCAGCACTCCGACCCGTGGGTGGGTCGGCGGAGCTGCCGATATCTCCCAGAAGGGAATAGCGCGCCGGCCCTTCGAGCAGGCCGCTGTCGAGCCAGAACGCCCAGCGGCTCGAACCGAACAGCGCGCCGAAAGCACGCTCAGCGTCGACCTCGCCGGCGAGCTCACGACACGCGAGAATCCAGCCCACCGCGACCAGGCTAAGTGGTAGCTCACCGTTCCTCGCGACCGGTCGGGAGCCGGACCGGTCCGTCGTTCACGCCGCACGATCGCGTACGCACGAATCGGCTGGATCGACGACCAGCCCCCCGACCCAAGCCTCGCCCATGATTGGAGCACCTGAGATCGCCGACGTCCTTCGCGCGTGGGACATCCCGCGGTCACACAGGTGCGCCAGCCCGAGCGAGGCACCAACAACCTGGTGTGGATCATCCATACCGCAGTGGACGGTGGGGCACGACGAGGCGGGGCGTACGTTCTGCGCATCCACCAGAACGCTGCCGGCCCCCAGGTGGCCGCCGAGCACCGGTTGCTTGCCGCACTTGCCGAACGCACCAACCTGTCGTACGACGTCCCCGTCCCACTCCCCAGCCGCGACGGCCGAACCGTGGTCACGACGCCGCACGGCCTGGCGTCCCTCACCCCGTCGATTCCAGGGGATCACCCGCGTGGAGACCTACGAGAGCTCGAGCTCGCCGGTGCCGCACTGGGTGAGCTCGACAACGCGCTCGCCGCACTACCGGAGGAGCTCGCGCCCTTCGACTGGGGCTCTCGGACGCTCGGTGAGATCCACCCGCGGGTTCGGAGCGCGGCCGAGCTCGCCGCTGAGCTCGTCTCCCTGCTTCCGGACGAGCCAGCGGTCACGTGGTTCGCCGAGCGTGCGGCACAGATCGAGGCCGAAACCGTCCCCTTGTCCGCGGCGTCATCGACCGGCTGCGCAACGGGGCGACGATCGACCGGATCGCCGGCGAGCTCACCCTGTCGTGGTGACCGGGCACCTGCTGCGGCTCACAGGCCGAGCGCGAGCCCTTCCTGACGCGGATCGGACCCGCCGGCGAGCGCACCGGTCACGGGGTCCCGCGCGATGACCTGTGCCCCCGACAAGGCACTCCACTCGCTGTCCACGACCACGCGATGCCCGCGTCTGCGCAGCTCGTCGACGAACGCCTCACCCACCCGGGACTCCACCGTGAGCTCGAGACCGGTCGCTCCATCGGCTCCTCTCGGTGTCGAGCTGAACCACAGCGGTTGCTCGACCGCCTGCTGGACGTCCCAGCCACCGTCGACCAGTCCCACCACGACCTGCAGGTTCCACTGCGGCTGCCGGTCCCCGCCGGGGGTGCCTCCCACGACGACGAGCCGTCCGGCAGCGTCCGCGACGAGGTAGCAGTTCAAGGTGTGCATGGGCTTCTTGCCCGGGGCGAAGACGTTCGGATGCTGCGGGTCGAGCGAGAACGCCTGGGCACGGTTGTTCAGCAGGACGCCCGTATCGCCTGCCACGACTCCGCTGCCGAAGTTGCTGGCGACCGACTGGATCAGCGAGACCATCATCCCGTCGGCGTCCACGACGTTGAGGTACGTCGTGTGCCCTTCGTCCAGACTCCCGGGCAGGTAGTCCCTGCCGGCTGCCCGGCCGATCAGCGCTGCCCGGCTCTTGGCCCAGTCCTTGGACAGCAGGCGCTCGACCGGCGACTCCGCAAACGCGGGGTCCTGACAGTAGGCATGGCGGTCGGCGAAGGCGAGCCTCGTCGCCTCGACCAGCACGTGGGTGGCCGCCGGCGTCCCGACACCGAGGTCCTGAAGGTCGAACTGCTCGGCGATGTTGAGCGACTCGAGCATGATCAAGCCCTGGCTGGGCAGCGCCGTCTGGTAGACCGTGTACCCGCGGTAGGACGTGGAGAGCGGCGGCGACACCGTGGTCTCGTGGTCGGCGAGGTCGCTCAACCGCAAGGCGCCGCCCAGCTCGGAGACGTACGCCGCGATCCGCTCGCCGACGTCGCCTTTGTAGAACACGTCGACACCGCCCGCCGCGAGCGCCTCGAGCGTCCGAGCGAGGTTCTCCTGCCGAAAGATCGTGCCCGGCTCCGGCGGCCGCCCGTCCGGCAGGAAGACGGCCGCCGTCGCGGGTACGCGGGCCAGCAGGTCGGCGAACTTCGCGATGTACGACACGAGCACAGGTGAGATCGGATGCCCGTACGCGTACTCGATGGCAGGGTGTGCAACGTCGGCGAACGACCTGCTTCCCCAGCGCTCGAGCAGCGTGAAGTAGCCGTACACCATTCCCGGCACCGTGACGGCCAGCGGGCCGGTCGACGGCATGTGGACGCCATCGTGCGCCCGCTGCATCATCTCGGTCGTCGCACCACGCGGCGCGATCCCGCTGCCCTGCACCGACCAGACCGCTGGCCTCGAGGTCTCGGTCGTCTCGCCAGCCTCACGCTGCGACGGATCGTGGACCAGGGCGAACAGGTCACCGCCCAGCCCACACATCTCCGGCATGACGACGCTCGCGACGAGACCGGCACCGACCGCGGCATCCACCGCATTGCCGCCCGAGGCCAGGATGCGCAGTCCGGTGCTCGCCACCAGAGGATGCGATGCCGCGACCATCCCCCGGTTGGCGAACACCGGCGCGATCCGCCTTCGCTGCCAGGGAAATGGCTGCACGTGATCCTCGGACGAATGCGTGTCCTGTCCTGCTGGTGCCGGGAATGCGGCCTGCGAGGCCTCGGCGTTCGGGAATCCGAGCACCCTCGCGGTCGGTTTGATCTGCGTCATTTCGCTGCCTTCGCCGGTTTGAGCTTTCCTTCGTACATCAACATGATCGTGAAGTTGTCGGCGTACGGTGAGTTCTGGTACAGCGGATCGCTGTCCGGTGGCCACTTGTCCACACGGACACCCTCGAGGCACGGGTTGTTGCCGTACCGTTCGAAGAGCGGAAGCATCGGGAGCAGCTCGTTGAACGCGAGTGCCAGACGGGTCACCGTCTCCTTCTGCGCCGCCTCGTCCAGACCTTCACCGGCCTGGATCGTCAAGCGTTCCAGGTCGACCTGACCGAGCACCTTCGTCTGCTGCTTCAGCTCGAATCCCATGCCACGACCACCTTGGTTGGCGGCGACGGGAATGTTGTGTGTGAAGAGATCCTGGACGAAGGCGAAGTGCGGATGCGGATGGTTCGACGTGCCCCACGACTGGATGGCGAGGTCGAAGTTGCCCTTGTCGACGTCGATCGGCTGCTGGGTCTCGGTGACGCCGCGTCCGGTCACCTTGATGCCGAACGCCGACAGCTGCCTCGCCGCGTTCTCCCCTGCCGCCGACCAGTCGGCGTACTCCGCTGGGTAGATGAGCTCGTAGACCGCCGGGCTTCCGTCCGGCTTGTGCCACTGGTTGCCGCGTTTCGTCCAGCCTGCCTCGGTGAGAAGGGCTGCGGCCCGTTCCTGGTCGTAGGGATACCGTTGCAGTCTCTGCTGGTCTTCTTCGGACAGCCACTGGGGTACGAGGTTGTCGGAGAAGCCGGCCATGAACTTCACGCCTTTGCCGGAATCCCCGAGGGACACCTCACCGTTCTGGTCGCGGTCGATGGCGTGAGCCAATGCCTGCCGAGCGAGCACGTCTCGGAACTCGGGCCACTTGTCGAGGTTCATGAGCAGCGCCGGACCGGAGTACACCGGTGGCCTGATGATCCGGAAGCCGGCCTTGATCATCTGGCGCTCGGTCGCCACCGGGAACCCGTGGGTTGCGTAGTCGAGGTTCTTGGCCAGCACCAGCGGTGTGATCTGCGGGGTCTCGCCGTTGAAGATGACGACCTTGTCGAAGGCCACGCGGTCGGCCGCGTACCCCTTCGGGTTCTTGACGAGAGTGAGCTGGGAGTTGGTGATGCTGTCGTAGTCGTAGCTGAAGGGTCCGGAGACGATGGCCTCCTCCGGTCGGAAGGCCTGGAATTCCTCGTTGAGCTTCGTGCCCCGAGCCGAGTCGAGGTCTTCACCGGATGCGAACAGTGCCTCAGCGCGGCGCGCCCACGGTCCGTAGGTCGCATCGGCATGCAGTCGCTGGCGCAGCACATACCGCTCGACCACCGTCGAGGGTTCTTTCATCGTCAGGATGACGGTTAGCTCGTCGGGTGCCTCGACCTTCTCGATGTACTCCCACAACGAGTTCCGCATGATGCGCAGGCACCAATAGGTCGTCAACGCGTCCTTGCTCGTGATGGGGTTGCCGTCGCTCCAGGTCAGGCCCCGGCGGAGGGTCATCGTGAAGGTGCGAGCCGACCGGTCGGTCTCCCACTTCTCCGCGAGCATCGGCATCCAGGTGCGTTCTTTCCACCGGAACATCGCACCGGGCGTGAGGATGAGGTCGATGTACCAGTGGTCACCGAGTATGGAGTCGGTGACGCCATCCATGAGGTTGAAGTGGCCCTTCGGAGGCACGTGATAGGCGGTACCGCCGTGGTACTCGGCTACGCCCTCCTCCTGCTGCTGCTCACCCGATGTGCCGTCTTCTGTGCACGAGGCCAGGATCCACGCCGTCGTACCGGCGCCAGCGATTTGCAAAGCCTGTCGCCTGGAGAGCAGGCGACGCCCAGGATTGAACTGTGAGATGGTCATATCGCCCGATTCTGGCGTTCACTCGGCCAGATCGAAAGCCTCTGAACGGCCTGCATCGGACACTCGGACGTCGCGCAGTTGGCCTTGTGTCGTTGGATGTCGGCGACTCGAGGGCCGACCATTTCGACCTTTGGTATGCCGGGCCTGGCGACTGGTATGCCGGGCCTGGCGACCACGGATGCCGGGTGGGATGCGCGTACCCGCCTCGTCTTGGTCAACGGTCCTGATCATGCGGTGCGGTCAGGCCGGCGATCACCTTTTCGGCGATGTCGCCGAGCACTTTGATCTCGCGCTCGTCCAGTCGGTCGATGAGGTGGCGGCGAACGGATTCGACATGGCCTGGAGCCGCAGACTGGATGGCACGCAGTCCCGCCTTGGTCAGGCAGATCACCGTTCCGCGACCGTCGGACGCACACCCTTCGCGGCGCACCAGGCCCCGACTTTCCATTCGGCGGATGTGGTGCGACACCCTGCTCGCCGACCACAGCATGCGGTCGGCGAGCTCGGTGAGGCGCAGCCTGTGTCCCTCGGTCTCGGACAGCGAGGACAGCACGTCATAGTCGGGCTCCGACAAGCCCGCGTCGTCGGCGAGGTCGCGGTAGATCGCGAGGTCGAGGAGCCCGGTCATCCGGCGGTATCCGCGCCAGGCACGGTCTTCGGCTGGGTTGAGCCAGCGCACACGGGTCATCGGCAGTCGGGGACGCGAGCGTGCGAAGCGCTCCCCGATCCTCCTTCCCTTCGAGCCCATGGTCGTCGAACCCGTCCTGCCTCGTGCGTGGTCGAACGAGGGCATTGCTCCAGGTCGGCGCTCGGTCGGACCGGACTTCCCGGTCGAGGGAAGTCCACGTGTCTTACTTGACATATCACATAAGATGGCCAGGCAAGGATTTTGACATGTCAACAAGCCTGCCGGCTAGGAGCACATCCATGTCCTCACCCGAGAGTCGTCTGCAGCCGACCAGCGATCCGGTCGAGCTTCTGCACAGTCGCTCGCACGGCGTGCTGGTCACGCTGAAGCGCGACGGCCGGCCGCAGCTGTCCAACGTCGGCTACAGGTTTGATCCGAGCACCGGCCTGATCCGCATCTCGGTGACAGACGATCGCGCCAAGACCCGCAACCTGCGCCGCGATCCGCGCGCAAGCTTCTATGTCGGCAGCCCGGACGCTCGAGCGTACGTCGTGGCCGAGGGATGGGCGACGCTCTCGCCGGTCGCCGTCGATCCAGACGATGAGACCGTGGCGGAGCTGGTCGAGCTCTACCGCGCGCTCGCCGGCGAGCACCCCGATTGGGCCGAGTACCGTGCCGCCATGGTCGCCGACCGTCGGCTGGTCGTACGGATCCAGGTCGAGCGGGTCTACGGCTACTCCGATGCCGCAGGAGTGGTCTCCCGGACGTTCACGCCGACACCCGCGGTGCCGAGCTGAGCCTTGTCGGTGGGCAGGTGGTCAGGCGTTCGTCGTCTGGTCCCCCAGCAGTGCGTCGACGAACGCCTCGACCTCGAACGGCGCGAGGTCGTCGGCACCCTCGCCGAGGCCGACCAGCTTGACCGGCACACCGAGCTCACGCTGCACGGCCACGACGATTCCGCCCTTGGCCGTGCTGTCCAGCTTGCTGAGCACGATGCCAGTGACGTCAACCGCCTCGGAGAAGATCCGGGCCTGCGTCAGGCCGTTCTGACCCGTCGTGGCGTCGATCGTCAGCAGCACCTCGGACACCGGCGCCTGCTTCTCGACCACCCGCTTGATCTTGCCGAGCTCGTCCATCAGGCCGACCTTCGTGTGCAGACGGCCTGCCGTGTCGATGAGGACCACATCGACTTCCTGCTCGATGCCAGCCTTCACCGCGTCGAAGGCGACACTGGCTGGGTCGCTTCCCTCGGGGCGGCGCACGGTGGGCACTCCCACCCGCTCCCCCCACGTGGCGAGCTGATCCACAGCCGCGGCCCGGAAGGTGTCGGCGGCACCGAGCAGCACGTCCTTGTCCTGTGCGACCAGGACCCGGGCCAGCTTGCCCACCGTGGTGGTCTTTCCGGTGCCGTTGACACCCACCACCAGGGCGACGGCCGGCTTGCCTTCTGATCGGTTGAGCGAAAGCGACCGATCCAGCCCGGCGTCGACGAGTCTGATCAGCTCCTCGCGCAGGATCACGCGGGCGGCCTCGGGGCTTGCGATCCCCTCGACCCGGACGCGAGTACGCAGCCGTTCCACGAGCTCCTGGGTGGGGCCCACTCCCACGTCGGCGGTGAGCAGCGTGTCCTCGATCTCCTCCCAGGTGTCCTCGTCGATCCGGTCCCGGGAGAGCAGGGTGAGCAGCCCTTTGCCGAGCGCTGTCTGAGAGCGCGCGAGGCGCGCCCGCAGTCGGACCATCCGGCCCGCCACGGGTGCTGGCCGCTCGACCTCAGGTGCGGTCGGTTCCTCGAGCTCCAGCTCGTCGGTGCCAACGGTCGGCCCGCGGGGTTCGGTAGGTTGCGCGGCAGTCCTGGCACCACCTCGGTCGGTCTCGCCTTCGTCCTTACCTGCCGCGCGACTTGCGTCTGTCTGGGTGACCGTCTGCCCCGGCTTCCCAGCATCGGGACGGCTCCGGCGCCGACCGGCGACCAGGAACCCGGCGAACACCGCAAGAACGACAACAATGACGACCGCAACGACCAGATACTCCACGGTGGCTCATCCTTCCACGCTGCCGGCCCGCGGCCCCGAGCCCCCTGCCATGACGTACGCCTGAGGGGGACAACTGATCGGTCTGGGACCGCGGGTTCCCGCACCACCCATTTTTGGCAGCGGTTTCGACTTGGCGATCTTTGGCCGTGCGATATGGCCGCGCGGCCGACCCCGATCTGTGCAAAGACCGCGGTGCTGCTCTCCGTTGGGCGCGAGCCCGCCCATGGCTCGCCGTACGCCGGAAGTTTGCCCATGTAGGCGCGGGTGCCGGTTCCTCTGAGGTTCCATGGGGCGAGGGGGGAGGCGCCGCGTGACCGGCACCGATGTGGCATCGCTCGTGGAAGCGGTACGCGGGGGCGACCGCGAAGCGTTCGCCCCTCTGTACCGCGAGCACGTGGGCGCCGTCCACCTCGCGGTGCGTGACCACCTGCACGACCCGGAACGGATCGCCGATGCCGTGCAGGAGACCTTCGCCCGTGCACTCGCGTCCTTGCACAAACTGCGTGATCCCGGGCGTTTCCGGCCGTGGCTGCTCGCGATCGCCCGTCACACTGCCGTGGACATCCGCCGCAACCAGAACCGGATCAGCCTGGACGAGCTCGACGAAACGGACCTCACGACCCAAGATGCCGACGATCCTGCCGAGCTCGCGGCACTGCGGGATCTGGCCGGCGTGGTCAACGGCCTGGTGATCGGGCTATCCCAACGGGACGCCATCGCCTTGAGCCTCGTGACCTTGGGATTCGACGTTGCCGACATTGCCGCTGCGCTCCAGGTCAAGAAGGGAGCCGCCAAGGTCGTACTGCATCGTGCCCGGCGACGGCTTCGCGCGGCACTCGTGCTCCAGCTGTTGAGCTCCGGCGCGGCGACGCGGTGCCCTGACCTCGCATCCATCGTCGAGCGCGGTGGGACAGCCGCCGGGGCCCGGCATGCCGAAAGCTGCACGTTCTGTGAAGAGACGGTTCGCCACGCGATTCACGGCTGATCCTCTGAGATGTGCCAGGCCCGCGGAAGATCGGCCTCGCGCACGGCTGCGGCGAGTGCCTCGGGCAGCCTGCTGGTGCTCCATTCCGTCGCCGCCACGCCGGATTCGGGCCCCTCGTGGGAGTACACCTGCGCGAGGCTCGGCGCGAGCAGCATGGCGAGAAGGGCACGTTCCTGCGGATCCAGGCGGGTGCGTACGAATTCGCACAGCTTCTGGATCATCCGGGCGGCGGCGGCAACGTCAGCGTCGATATGAGCATTGTCGTGCAGAGGCCCTCATGGGTTACGCGGCGCCGTGCCGAGTCACCTGCCGGATGTAACCGATGGCGGGTCAGGTCCGACCTGGTCAGCGGGTGGACCGATCCCGGCCAGGGCCAGGGGGTGGGCCTAGTTGTCCGGTTGATCGGGTCTGCCCGGCAAGGGGGGATGCGGATCCGCAAGTGAGCTGGGCGCCCGGCTCCTTGCGGATCCGCTCATGCGCCGCGCTGGGCAGTGTCAGCCTCACCGAGGGTCGGCACCGGCTGGATGCACGGACTCGCCCAGCGCGGCGCCCACCCCGCCGAGTTTCTGGCTCACGTCGAAGACATCGCCGAGACGCGGACCTGTGTCGAGAAGTACGACCGGCGCGGCGGTACCGAATCATCAAAGCCCAGCGGCGTGCCGCCATAGATCTTGACGACACTCAGGCAGCACGGTCGGCGGCCGTGCGCAGAGCAGAGCCAGGCGAGGTCGTGGGCACTGGTCTTCGCAGCTCGCCCCAGGATGATCGAGAGCGCGAGAGATCACGAGAGACGGGCCAGGCGTGCCATGATGGTCGGCGCGAGGATCTTGACCGGAATGCCCGACGAGGAGGTCCGATGCTGCCGTGGTCTGCGGAACTCGCTGGACGAATCGACGAGCACGTCTTCGAAAGCGAGCTACTCCGCGACAACCCAGCGGGTGACCCGCACGAACGGCCTCTGTGGGTGTACGTCCCTCCGGGCTACGACGCCGAGCCGGACCGTCGCTACCCCACGGTCTACGTGATCCAGGGCTTCATCGGCTACCTCAGCATGTGGGCCAACCGCAGCGCCTTCCGGCAGCCGTTCACCGAGACCGCCGACCAGGTGTTCGCACGCGGTGAGGCGCCGCCCGCCATCGTCGTCTACGTCGACGCGTGGACGTCGTACGGCGGAAGCCAGTTCGTCGACTCGCCGGCCACCGGCGCGTACCACTCATACCTCTGCAACGAGATCGTGCCCTGGGTCGACGCCCACTACCGGACGATCGCAGACCGCGACCACCGGGCGATCGCCGGCAAGTCCAGCGGCGGATTCGGCGCCATGATCACGCCGATGCTGCGGCCCGACCTCTTCGGTGCGTTCGCCACCCACGCCGGAGACGCGCTGTACGAGCTGGCCTATCTGCCGATGTTCGCCAAGTGTGCGCGCCACCTTCGTGCGTACGACGGCGACATCTTCGCGTGGTGGGACGACTTTCGTTCCAGGGTGTCGTTCACGAAGGACGAAGACCACGACCTGCTGTTGGTGTTCGGCGTCGCCGCTTGCTTCTCCGCGACCGAGGACGGCAGGCCGGAGCTCCCCTTCGACCCGCAGACCGGCGCACCGCGGCCGGAGATCTGGCAGCGTTGGCTCGACTGGGACCCGGTGCGCATGGTGCCGCGGTACGCCGACGCCCTGCGTTCGATGCGGGCGATCTGGATCGACGCCGGGACGAAGGACGAGTGGTATCTCGACCTCGGAGCGCAGGCGTTCCGTAACGCGCTCGCGGACATCGGGGTCTCCGACGAGATCATTCACTTCGAGCTTTTCGAGGCCACCCACGCCGGCATCGACTACCGCTATCCGCTCGCCCTTGCCTGGCTGTGCCACCGCATGAGCCCAAAATGACCATGTGCACTACGCCTGCCGGACCTGCAACACGTGTCGGCACGTAGTGCACCTCCGACTGGCCTGGTACGTAGACACAAGTCGTCCTGCCTGCACCCAGGCGCAGGTCATCCGGACGCTACCGACCAGCGCGTCTCGTCGGGCAGGTCGTGCAGCTCGAGACCCCCGGACACCAGTGCGTCGCGGATGGCGTCGGCGTACCGATATTCCTTCTCCCGGCGGAGCGAGTCGCGGAGCTTGAGCAGGGGCTCCACGACGGGGGCAAGCACGTGTGCGGGATCCCGCAGCCCGTCGGTCGCAACCTCGCCCAGCCGGACGATGAGCGTACGCATGACCTCAGCTGCCTGAGCCGTCCCCTCGTCCTCCTCGGTGTCCGCGGCCCACTCCCGGATCGCCGACTCGAGCTCGAGGATCGCCGCCACCATGGCACCCGCGTCACGCGCCCGCAGCCCCTCGTCGAACCGACGCTCACATGCCTTCGTGATCTCCATCAGCGTGAGCGGCCGGGCAGCCCGATCGGTCGTCGGCGAAGCGCTTCCCGCGTCCGCCGAGGTTTGATCGGACCGCGTCACCGCCGGAGCACTCGCATCGCCCCGGACCAACGCCTGAAGATCGGCAAGACGGAGCTCGGAGCCTGCCGGCAGAACGGTGATCTCCTCGCCACGCCTGATCGTCACGCCACCCCGGCCGTGCACATGCACCGTCGCCGCCACGAGATCAAAGACCGCGGCCGTGTGCTCGTCGATCCCGTAGACCGCGGCGCCCTTGGGAAGCTCCCGTTCCAACAGACGCAGCCGACGCTCACCCAGGTAGCAGTACCGCGTGTCATGCGTGCCGCCCTCGGCGTTGTCGAAGTGCGGAATGACCGCCACCTGCAAGTCGAGCTCCCGCATCACGTCGAGGCCTTCCAGCCAGTGCGGCGTCTCCCCCACCTTGTAGATCTCGTAGACCGGCAAGGCGACAACTCCCGCGGTCGCTGCCGCAGCCGACGCGAGAATCGTGACACCGGGCCCGCTTGCCAGTCGATCGCGCAACGCCCGGCCGATCGGGTGGTTTCGCCAGTGTTTGAGGGCGTACGTCGGACTTCCCGGCCCGGAGAAGACCCAGTCCGCACTGCGTACGGCCGCCACGTCGGCCAGCTCGTCCGACTCGGTGGCCTCCGCAGCCAGGCCGTCCTCCGTCGAGCCCTCGAGATGAAGACCGGCCACCACGTCCACGCCAAGCCCGACGCTGCGGGCGAAGTAGGCCTGAGCCCGGGTGGAGATGTCCGCGGCATTCTCCTGGAACCGGTACGGTGTCTCGAGCAGCACAGCTCTCGGCTTGACGAGGGCGGCGCTGCCCGCTCCCGACCTACCTCCGATCTCCAGGCGGGCGACCAGCTCCTTGTGCAGGCCCACCATCGTCGGACTGGTCTCTCCGGACCCGAGTAGCGCGAAGACGTGGCAACGTTCGGTCGAAACCACGGCAACCCCTTGTCCGGCATGCCCTCGTGAGGGACAGTCCCCGGGCGACGAGCCGATGGGCTAGGAGGCGACGACTTCCAGGCGAACCGTAAACCCGGGCGTCAGCCGACGTCCATAGCCGTGACAAAGCTGGCCGATACGCTCCGGTGATACTCTCGTGTCATGACGTACGGATCGCCGCTGCACGTGACTCGGATCGACCCGAGCCGGCGGATTCTCGTACCGGCCCGCATTGGCAGCGTGCGGGCGCGAGTAGCCGCGCGGCTGTAGGCGCTTTTCCTGCGATCCGTTTCTCGTCGTCTCCTCTGGCGTGGCATGCCCACGACGCGTGCGCGCCGTTTTCACCCGACAGAAGGTGAGTCGTTCATGCTGCCTGTTCCGCGTATTCCTGATCGTCCAAGCCTGGACGGCCTGGAAACCAAGTGGAGCCGCGAGTGGGAAGAACGCGGCACCTACCGCTTCGACCGAACCGCTCCCCGATCCCGGGTCTACTCCATCGACACCCCACCGCCGTACGTCTCCGGAAACCTCCACATCGGAAGCGTGTGCTCCTACACGCACACCGACCTCATCGCCCGCTACCAACGCATGCGCGGTCGCGAGGTCTTCTACCCGATGGGCTGGGACGACAACGGCCTGCCCACGGAACGGCGGGTGCAGATCCACTTCGGCGTCCGCTGTGACCCTTCCGTGCCATACGATCCGAACCTTGCGGTGTCGGCCGGATCGGCGGCGAAAGACTCCGCGCCCATGCCGGTCTCACGGCGAAACTTCCTCGAGCTCTGCGAACGCCTCGTCGCCGAGGACGAGCAGGCGTACGAAGAGCTCTGGCGATACTTGGGCCTCTCCGTCGACTGGTCGTTCCTCTACACCACGATCGGCCGTACGGCACGAGCCGTTTCCCAGCGTGCCTTCCTGCGGAACCTGGCACGCGGCGAGGCCTACCAGGCCGAAGCGCCAACGCTCTGGGACGTGACCTTCCAGACCGCGGTTGCGCAAGCGGAGCTGGAGGATCGGGAATGTCCGGGCCATTTCCACCGCCTCGTGTTCAGGCGTGCTGACGGCGAGCCCGTTCACATCGACACCACGCGACCCGAGCTCCTGCCCGCCTGCGTCGCTGTCGTCGTCCATCCCGACGACGAGCGCTACCGGTCCCTGGTCGGCGCCGAGCTACGCACGCCACTGTTCGACGTGGCCGTCCCGGTGTACACCCACCACTTGGCCGAGCCGGACAAGGGCACCGGGCTCGCCATGATCTGCACCTTCGGTGACACCACCGACGTCACCTGGTGGCGCGAGCTGCAACTGCCGACCCGCACGGTGGTCGGAAGGGATGGCCGGCTGTTGCCAGAGCCGCCGGCCGGCCTCGAGAGCGAGCACGCGCGGAAGGTGTACGCCGAGCTGGCCGGGCTCACCGTGGCCCAGGCACGCCGTCGGATCACCCATCTCCTGCGAGAGTCCGGCGACCTTGCGGGCGACCCGAGGCCGATCGCCCACGCGGTGAAGTTCTACGAGAGAGGCGAGCTTCCCCTGGAGATCGTGAGCAGCCGGCAGTGGTACATCCGCAATGGTGGAAGGGATCCCGAGCTACGCGAGACTCTGCGCCGACGCGGCGAGGAGCTCGAGTGGGTGCCGGAGTTCATGCGACACCGGTACGAGCACTGGGTGAACGGACTCAACGGCGACTGGCTGATCAGCCGGCAGCGCTTCTTCGGCGTGCCGTTCCCGGTCTGGTATCCGCTGGATGCGGAAGGACAGCCGGACTACGACCGGCCCATCCTGCCGAGCGAAGCCGACCTGCCGGTCGATCCCGCGTCGGACACTCCTCCCGGCTACACCGAGGATCAGCGCGGGAAGCCCTTGGGTTTCATCGGAGACCCCGATGTCATGGACACCTGGGCCACGTCGTCGCTCACGCCGCAGATCGCGTGCGGGTGGGAACGGGACCCGGATCTCTTCGCGCGTACGTTCCCGATGGACCTCGACACCCACGCCCACGAGATCATCCGTACCTGGCTCTTCGTCCGGGTCGTCCGGTCGCACTTCGAGCATGGCGTCCTCCCCTGGCGTCGCGCGATGATCTCGGGCTGGGTGCTCGACCCCGACCGCAAGAAGCTCAGCAAGTCGCGCGGCAACGCCACCACACCGATCGAGGTCCTGCAGCGGTACGGCTCCGACGCCGTGCGCTGGCGTGCCGCCAGTGTCCGGCCAGGGATCGACTCACCCTTCGACGAGGCGCAGATGAAGGTGGGTCGACGGTTGGCCACGAAGATCCTCAACGCCAGCCGGTTCGTCCTCGGGCTCGGACCGGTCGCTGCGGACCCTGACTCGATCACGATGCCGCTGGATCGGGCGTTGCTCGCTCGTCTCCGCGACGTCGTCGGGACCGCCACGAAGGCCTTCGAAGCGTACGACTACACGACGTCGCTCGAGGTGACCGAACGGTTCTTCTGGGACTTCTGCGACGACTACGTAGAGCTTGTGAAGAACCGCGCCTACGAGGCCGGCGCGCCCGGAAACCTCTCGGCACGAGCCACGCTGACGCTGGCGCTCTCGGTGCAGCTTCGGCTGTTCGCGCCGGTGATGCCGTTCGTGACCGAGGAGGTGTGGTCGTGGTGGCAAAGCGGCTCGATCCATCGGGCGAGCTGGCCGACCGACGAGGAGTTCCCGCCAGTGCCCGGCGACCCGACGCTGCTCGACTCGGTGAGCACGGTCTTGAGGGCTGTTCGGACAGCCAAGTCCGAACGCCGCCTGTCGCTGCGCGCCGAAGTCGAGCGGGTCCTGGTCACCGGGACGCCACCACGGCTCGATGAGGTCGCGGCTGCAGCGGAGGACCTTCGCGCCGCCGGCCGGATCGCCGACCTGGCGCTACATCCCGACCCGGACGCGGACTCGCTGCACGTCCAGGTCGAGGTGTAGCCACCGGGCAACTCGTGGTGGAGCTGCGCCAGGCCTCACCGGCTCGAGCGGCGCAGCCTCCACCCCACGACGGGGATCGCGATGATCGCTACCAAGAGCGCGATCGCGACCCAGGGCGCCAGCCGATCGCCCAGGGCACGGTCGGATCCGTCGCCTGCCCGCGCGTCGGGCGTGGAATCCGGACCCGGCGATGACACCTCAGCCACGGTGTCCCCGCCAACCCAGATCTGGTCACTGCCCTGCGCGGAGGTGGCCCGTTCGAGGGATGCACTGACAGTGCGCTTCAGGCCGGGCCACCTCTGCGCAAACTCCGCGTCACTCACGACACGCTGCGGAACGTTGCTGAAGTCGACTCCGCCGAACACGTAGACGTTCGTGTAGATGTAGCGACCGCGGCGGGTTCGCTGCGTCACCTTGAACTCGCCCTTGGTGTACGACTCGACGTAGCGGTCGAAGGTCTGCCGCGGCGTCCAGTTCGTACGCGCTGCCCAGCGGTCGATGTTGCCCGAGTCGATCAGCGAGTCGTAGGCGGTCACCCGACTCTCGCTACGCTCGCGGATCCACTCGGCCGCCACCCGGCTGAGGTACACCCGGCGCAGGTCGGCGTACTCGGGAGCACGGTTCACCGCACGCTCGACCAACGGCAGGATCTTCCTTGCGTACCACGCCTCGTTGTACTCCTCGACCTCCTCCGACTCGCTGCGGCAGGAGCGGAACTGCCGGTTGCCGCGTTCCTGCAGGTACTCCGTTTCCATCTTGACCTGCAGCGGCGCATCGAGGATGAAGAGCTGGTCCTCAGTAACCCGCACGGTCGCGGGACCTGGAACGATCCACTGCCGCATCGACAGGCACTTCTGTCGCCCGCGCAGGCCGTTCCAGAACGCCTTTCCTCGTGCGGTGCGGGGATCGATCAGCTTGGCGACGGTCTTCTTCAGTTGCAGGTCCGCTTCGAGAAGCACCCTGCCGGCCTCGGTCCGGCCGAACTCCCGCTCGATGATCCGGTCTGGCTCGTTGGGGTTGAGGTTGACCCAGAACGCACTCTTCGGCAGCGCCAGCCAGACGAAGAAGGCGTCCGAGGCCGACTTGATGCGGGCTATGCCGTCGCTGAGCCCTTGCGGCGATCGACCAGTCGCGCGACGGGCGGTGAAGGCGTAGTCGATGGTGTGCGATCCCGAGGTCGACCCCGAGTCGGAGAGGTAGCGCAGCTCGAGCGTGGAGAAGTCGATGCCACCGGGCGCCGACACCGCCGCGGCGACCGCATTCGTCAGCCCATTCGCATGCGCCTCTGTGCACGCCGCATTGCCCCTACGCACGCAGAAACCGTCCCAGGAGTCGATAGGCTCGTTGTCCGGGTTGAAGACCGCCTCGCCGATCTTGCGTACGGACTCGTAACGCTGCTTGGCCTGCTCGGCGGAGAACGAACCGGCTTCGTTGAGGAAGAACCCACGCAGCTGCAGGTCGATCCGATGCCGCCAGCGATAGAAGTCTTCCTTCGTGGCCTTACCGGGCGGGTACCGATCGTAGAAGTGCTTCCACAGTTTGCGGATCAGGCTGAGGTGCATCTTGTTGTTGACCCGGCCCATCGGGATGCCACGAAGATTGTCCAGACTGTGGATCTCTTGCGGGGTGAACAGTCCGGGATACTTGTGAAGTACCTGCTGCTCGATGGCGTGGTGGATGACTATCTTCTTGCCGATGAGGTTCGGGTAGGCACCGAAGTAGACCTTCTGGTAAATACTCAGCCGGACGCGTGGGTCCGGGTTGTCCCACCTGAACTTCAGCTTCTCCCATGCTTGTGGGTCGACACCGGGCGGCGGATCACCGGAAGGCTTTGGTGGCGGAGTGCCGACCAATACCGGGCCGTAGACGAACCCTGGATCAGAAGGCGCGCCAACCTGCGCCGAGGCTGGCGCGACGAGGGTACTGAGACCCAGCAGCGCCACGGCGATGCTGGCAAGCACCCACCGAATCCGTCGTGTCAGCATCGAACCCTCCCCCTCGAGCTCTCACCCAGCCCGCGTGCCGAGTGCGAGCACGTCTATCCCGCTGGGATTTTGACATGCCGTGCTCTGCGGAGGCAGGCAACGTGTTCGCGGACTTGCACCGCGGTGTGTCGAAACCTACGAGAGTCACGCCCACCTCCGGGGTGCCTAGATGTCCGCTCGGCTCAGATTCTTGTCAGCGCGGCAAAGCGGGCACCTCCAGAAGTACGGAGCACCCCTTCGTCGATCTTGCGATCGTCGGAGCTCATAGTCGCAGCCACACGACCTGCAGTGAGGAACGTCTTCCAGTGCCGCCAGGTTCATCGACTTCGCCAACTCCTTGACAAAGGCTCGTCCCCGAACCCCGACCATGATCTCCCGGCTCCGGCTCTGGGAGAGCGCATTGTTGCTGCCCAGGAGAACGGTGTGGTCATCGATCACGATGACCTTACGGTGTTCCACGTCGGAGCGGATGACTGTCGCGGCACTGTCCAGCAGTCGGGCTATTGCCTCCCGAGCCCTGTCCCCACGGATGTCTCGCTCGAACGTCGCCCGCACGACCACCCGTACCACGACGTTGCGGGCGGCCGCCGCCTCGAGCGCTGGAATGAATGTATGCGCCTTTGTAGAGACCCACGGTGACCATATCCAGACGGAGCTGCGTGCTTCGTCGAGACACCGGGTCAGAGTCGCCGCGAAGCTCATCTCGTCATCGACGCTCACCACCTCGATGTGTCGCGCGAGCGCATCATGAAGTTCGATCTCCAACGAATCCTCTGAAGGCGGAGCGTCATGCGTTCCGGTTCCCAGCATGGCGCCTGCACGGCAACGTCGCAGGCCGCGCTCACGCCAAAGACGATGCAGGATCCCCAAAGGCTGGTCGGACTTGGCCGTCTGCACCGCACGACCGTCCACGATGATGTAGAGCCTGTGCTGGGCTCGCGTCATCCCGACGCCGAACAGTCGTAGCGAATCCCAATCGAACTGATTACCGCGCCTTCTCGCTTTGGCTATCTGGCGCCTGCCATCCTCTACCAGGTCGAAGATCACAGTGTCGAACTGCCGACCTTGGAATCGATGTACGGTCCCAACTGCAGCCGCGAGCCCTCTGCTGTCGGTGTCCTGCAGTGCGGCGAGTGTCGCCTGGGCCTGCTCCCGAAAGGGAGTGACGATTCCAACGGTATCGCCCTGGTCGATATGGTGTTCGGCGATCACTCGAGCGATCAGCGCACCGATCGGCCACCATCCCGCCATACGCTTCGTTCCATGGACCTCGACAAGCTCAGGTACATCTGACACGTCGACCAAGACGATTTCTGTGTCGGGTCGCGCCTGAGAACGAACTGGCGGGCAGAGGACTTCATAGATCACCTCATTTGCAAACTCGAGAAGCCGATCTCCGAAGCGGAACTGCTCCAAGAGACTCACGCAGCCGTCGGTATTCACTGCCTCCTTTGGCGTACGGATGCCACAGAGATCGAAAGCTGTTGATCCGAGCCACTTCCGCACAACTGGTTCGTCCCGTACGCGCTCGTCAACGATCGGCGGCAGCTGCAAGAAGTCTCCGAAGAGGACCGCAGTCGTCGTGGCCTGCCCGACGGCCAGCAGTACCTCTGCCATGGCAGCAGCTCCAGCCTCGTCGACCAACACCACGTCGTAACGCTGCTCGGACAACACAGGCATGACGCGTGTACGCGCCAACGTCGTGGCCACGACCCGTGCCTTGGTGAGAATTTCCTTTTGCGCGTCGTTGCGGAGCTGCTTTGCCTTGTCGACGAGCTCTCGATGCTTCTGTTCAAGCCTGCCCCGCTCTCCCTGGGCCCGGCGTAAGTCCTCCCGCAATGCGTCGCGTTCGGCGTACAGCTGCGGGAGCTTCTGCGACTCAGCCAGCTCCACACAACGTCGGTCTACTTCATCAGCCACGCCCTTCGAGAGCATGGCACGTCGTCTGTGCTCGAGGTCCGCGAGGGCACGAGTCGCCTGTTGGTGCTCTAGCCCAAGTTGTCTTGACTGCTCTTCCGCCCTCCGCATGGCCATGAGCCGTTCATTCACTTCGTCGTCGTCGATGGGCGCAGCACGATGACGGCAGTCCGCTATCAGTGCATCAAGGCGTGCGTGATTGTGCGCAGCATTCTCTTCACGTTTCTGGAGATACTTGCTCTCGCGTTCATACGCACGTCGCGATCGCCACCTGGTAACGACGTTGGTGCCACGTCGATTTGCCATCAGTTCCAGCTCCGCGAGCCGTGCTCTGGCAGCGGCGAGTTCATCGCCTAGCTCGGACAGTTGCTGTTCCAACCGAGCGGCACGGGACAGGAGTTCGCGTTGCACGGCTATCGCGTCCCAGCCACGACGTGCGTCCGTCAGCTTCTGTTGCGCTTCTTCCAGTGCCGTGCTCAGCGAGTCGACCGTGCTCTGAGCGGCATCGATCTGTGGCCGGAGTGCCCGGAGGTGCTCTGCTCGCTCGAGTCGCTCGCGAGCACGCAGGAACTCCGCGTGGTCGTATCGTTCGAGCAGTCCGTCCAGCTCGGCCATGCGCGCGCCAGCCTCTTCGAACCGCGCGAGACGCCGTTCTATCTCCTCACGTTCTGAGTCGACCTGCGCACTCATACGCGCTGCGAGCCGGTCGAGACGCAGGTCGTCGCTCTCGGCCAACTCACGCAGGTGCGGCGGACCGACTCGCACCAGGACACCCGCCTCCGCGCGCATGTTCCGTGCTACCGCGTAGAAGGCATTGTCGACGGCAATGTTCGCGGTCGACGTCAGGAGCACCCGCTTACCCTTCTTCACCAAATCCTCGATGGCTCGGGCAAGCACGTGGGTCTTGCCTGTGCCCGGCGGACCCCAAACGAGCCTCACACCTGGGAGGAAACAGGCGCGGTAAGCGCGAAACTGGTCCGTGGTGAATTCGGGAGGCGGAGGCACGTCCGGCACCTTGGCGGCGAGCCGACCCTCCGCGAGGTCGTCAGCGAGCGAACTTAGGCGGTCATGACGGAGACCGCTTCGCAGGCTTTCAGCGAGAAACCTTAAAGAGACAGTTCGCTGCCACACGTACCTACACGTGCGTGGGCACGCAGGCGGGACCTTGACCCAGAGAACTCCGTCGACAACCCGACTGTCCTCGATCGGATAGCTCAGACCGGCGTCTGGCCCTCGTCCATCGGCAAGGCAGAGCTCCTGAATGCTCTCTGCCCGAAAGTTGCTGTCCCCGCGCTTGTCCACGGCTAGCCAGCCAGGCTCGCCTGCGGACCGACCCTCGCCGACACGGCTCCACCGCGATTCGCTCGACGACGCCGCTGAGCCACCTTGGCTGCGCGCGCGAACGAGACACTCGGCGGCTGCGATGGCTTCTGCACGCCAGCCCGACCTGACGGGCTCCTCCAGGCTCCCCCGGCTCCCGCCCATACGTTCCTCCCGAACATGATCCACATGGAGTAAACCATGCGCAGTCGATCACGTACAGGGCGAAACCAGAGGTCGCCGTCGGGCTACGGCACTCCCGACTGAGCGCTCTCTCCGATCACGACTGAGCGCTCTCCCCGACGATTCGTACCCATCCATGGCATACATGCCACTGGCAGAGGCGAATGCCCCACTGAACGTGGTCATTGTGGGGAGGGGTTAGCGGAGGTCGCCGTTGGTGAAGCCGGGGGTCGTGGGTGGCCAGGCGACGAGGCCCAGCTCCGCGGGGTACGCCAGCAGGTAGTGGTGCGGCAGGATCCGCACGGTGTACCCGACGGCACCGGGACGGTCGAAGCGAACCTCGCCCTCGTAGCGGTGCCGTCCCGCTTCGTACGCCTCCGCCTGCTTCAGCGACACGATGGTCGGCTCGCGCAGCTGGTCGGCATCGTCGACTCGGCCGATGAGCACCTGTACGTCGACGTCCTCAGGGCCGAGCTCCCCCAGGCTCACGAACACGCGCAGCGTCGCCGTCCCGCCGAGCTGTGCACCGTCTCCGACACCACTCGCCTCCACATGGTCGACGCGCACACCCGACCACGCCGCGCGCACCCGAGCCTTCCAGGCAGCGAGTTCGCGCGCCCCGGCGAACGACGAGTCGAGTGCCCGGGAGCTCATCGCGGCCGGGATGTAGAGCTTGTGCACGTAGTCCTCGACCATCCGGCTCGCTTGCACCTTGGGGCCCAGCGTGGTCAACGTGTGTCGCACCATCTCGAGCCAGCGGCGCGGCAGACCGGACCGGTCGCGCTCGTAGAAGTGCCGCGTGATCTGGTTCTCGAGCATGTCGTAGAGCGCGGCAGCCTCGAGCTCGTTGCGGCGGTAGGGATCCTCCACACCGTCAGCCGACGGGATGGCCCAGCCGTTCTCCCCGTCGAACCACTCGTCCCACCAGCCGTCCCGGATGGAGACGTTCAGACCACCGTTCAGCGCGGCCTTCATGCCCGAGGTCCCGCAGGCTTCGTACGGCCGCAGCGGGTTGTTGAGCCAGACGTCGCACCCGGCGACCAGCACGTGGGCCATCGCCATGTCGTAGTCGGGCAGGAAGACGATCCGGTGCCGCACCTCGGGATCGTCGGTGAACCACACGATCTCCTGGATCAGCCGCTTGCCGCCGTCGTCGGCAGGGTGCGACTTCCCGGCGATCACGATCTGGATGGGTCGGTCCGGGTGGAGCAGAAGCCTCTTGAGCCGCTCCCGGTCGGTGAGCATGAGGGTCAGTCGCTTGTACGACGGAACCCGGCGAGCGAACCCGATCGTGAGGACGTCCGGGTCGAGCGCGTCGTCGATCCAGCCGAGCTCGGCCTCGGAGGCACCGCGGACAAGCCAGGCCTCCCGCAGCCGCGCCCGGGCGAACTCGACGAGACGGGCTCGAAGCGCCGCCTTCGCCGACCAGATCGCCGCGTCCGAGATGTTCGGATCAGCGAGCTCCCGGGAGACCCAGGTCGGCCCGTGCACCCCGTTGGTGACCGACGTGATCGGGACCTCCGACACGTCGAAGCCGGGCCACAGACCAGCGAACATCCTCCGGCTGACCTCGCCGTGCAGCTCACTCACGCCATTGGCGCGCTGGCCGAGCCGCAGGCCCATCACGGCCATGTTGAAGAGCGCCAGGTCACCGCCCTCGTAGTCCTCCGCTCCCAAGGCGAGGATCTTGTCGACCGGAACCACGGGAGCCGTGCCGGAAGGCGCGGAGTCCGCCGAAGACCCAGAGGGCACGGTCGACGATGACCATGCGGTGAAGTACTGCTCGACCAGATCCCGAGTGAACCGGTCGATGCCGGCCGGCACCGGTGTGTGCGTCGTGAAGATCGTGCCCGCCCGAGTGATCTCCAACGCCGAGTCGAAGTCGAGGCCGTGGTCGGCGATGTACTCGCGGATCCGCTCGAGGCCGAGGAAGCCGGCGTGACCTTCGTTGGTGTGGAACACCTCGGGCGAGGGGGCACCAGTGATCCGGCAGTAGACCCGGAGCGCCCTGACACCGCCGATGCCGAGCAGGATCTCCTGGAGCAAGCGGTGCTCGGTCCCGCCGCCGTAGAGCCGGTCCGTCACGTCACGCTCGGGCGGCTGGTTGTCCTCGATGCCCGAGTCCAGCAGCAGCAACGGCACCCGACCGACCGTCGCCACCCAGATCTGCGCGGCGAGCCGCCGGTCACCCGGAAGCGCAACGCTCACGCGGGCCGGCGTGCCGTCGGCCTCGCGCAGCAGCGTGAGCGGCATGGCCTGGGGGTCCACGATCGGATAGCGCTCCTGCTGCCACCCGTCACGGGTCAGGGACTGCTTGAAGTACCCATGCCGGTAGAGCAACCCGACGCCGATCAACGGCACGCCGAGGTCGCTGGCCGCCTTGAGGTGGTCACCGGCGAGGATGCCGAGCCCGCCTGCGTAATGCGGCAGTACGGCGCTCAGCCCGAACTCCGGCGAGAAATACGCGATCTGCCGGGGGGCGTCGGGCCCGAGGGACTGGTACCAGCGATCTTGGGTGAGGTAGTCGTGCAGATCGTCCGCTACCTCCCGAAGCCTCCCCACGAACGCCTGGTCCTCGCTGAGCGCAGCGAACCGCTCCGCGGTGACCTCGCTCAGCAGGCGCACCGGGTCGTGCCCGGTCGCCTCCCAGATGTCAGCGTCGACGGCGGCAAACAGGTCCTGGGTCGGCTGGTGCCAGCACCAGCGCAGGTTGAACGCCAACTCGCCCAGCGGCTCCAGCGGCTCGGGCAGGACGGGTCGGACCGTGAAACGACGGATGGCACGCACGGGGGCACACGCTAACCCAGGCCGCCGACCGACACGCCACGAGGTTCCCACGTTGCACATCGCGCAGGCGGCAGAGCCGCGAAATCTGGCCGCGTCACGCCTCTCCAGCAAGGGAACCACCTGGATATGAACTCGCTCACGGAGCAGGCGTCGTCCCCGCCACACCCGGGCGGCGAGCCCGCGCCTGCCGTGACCCGGGATCAGCCGGCCACATTCCGAGCGTGCCGCTGCAACAGGACGGGCGCTGGTCGCGATACTGGGGATACAGGGGAAGCGGGAGAAGCGACCGACCAATCCCTCGACACGCCAGGGGGACTGGTCGATCGTCCACCTGGACACCCCAGTAGGTTCACCGTCGTGCCACAACGCCGCGACGCCAAACGTCGTACCCCCCAAACATCTCCCACACCAGCCACCCACTCCCGACGCAAGCCTGCTCCGATACCCATGACCACCGCCGACGAGACCCCACGCGACCGAGCTGCCCGCCCCGCATCGAGCAGCGCCCCCCGACCCCGGATCGGTCGAATCCCGATCATCGACGTCTGGCCGGACGTCCGCGCCGGTGCGCAGTACCCGGCGAAGGCCGTGGTCGGCGAGGCGTTCACGGTCGCAGCCACGATCTTTCGCGAGGGACACGACGCGCTCGGTGCCAATGTCGTGCTTCGCGGCCCCGACGGTCGGGACCGGGGCTGGATTCCGATGCGGTGCGACGAACCGGGCACCGACCGTTGGTGGGCTGAGGTGTGCCCGGACGCCGAAGGCGACTGGACCTACACGATCGAGGCCTGGAGCGACCCCGTCGCAACGTGGCGCCATGCCGCCGAGATCAAGATCGCGGCCGGCGTCGACGTCGAGCTCATGCTCGTCGAGGGGGCCCTCGTCCTCCAGCGCGCGGCAGACAACGTTCCCGAGTCCGAGCCGACGGCCCGACGGGTCCTGAGCGACGCGGCGCGGGCATTGCGGGACGACTCGCGGCCGGCGATGGCACGGCTGCACGTGGCGACCGCTCCGGACGTCCTGGAGGTCCTGGCCGCCCACCCGCTCCGGGAGCTGGTGACGAGATCGCAGCCCTTCCCGCTGCGAGTCGACCGGGAAAGGGCCCTTTACGGCAGTTGGTACGAATTCTTCCCGCGCTCGGAAGGCGCCCACTACGTCGCCGAGGAAGGCCGCTGGGTCTCCGGGACGTTCAAGACCGCCGCCGAGCGGCTGCCGGCGATCGCCAGCATGGGGTTCGACGTCGTCTACCTCCCACCGATCCATCCGATCGGCAAGATCAACCGCAAAGGGCCGAACAACTCGCTGGAAGCCCGCCCGGGGGATCCCGGCTCGCCCTGGGCCATCGGCTCCGACGAAGGAGGCCACGATGCCGTCCACCCCGATCTCGGCACGCTGGAAGACTTCGACGCGTTCGTCGCCCGAGCGAACGAGCTCGGCCTGGAGGTAGCCCTCGACCTGGCGTTGCAGGCTGCGCCGGACCATCCGTGGGTGAAGGAGCATCCGGAGTGGTTCACCACCCGCGCCGACGGGTCGATCGCGTACGCCGAGAACCCGCCGAAGAAGTACCAGGACATCTATCCGCTCAACTTCGACAACGATCCCGAAGGGATCTACGCCGAGGTGCTGCGGGTCGTACGCCACTGGATGGCGCACGGTGTGCGGATCTTCCGGGTCGACAATCCGCACACCAAGCCGGTGCAGTTCTGGGAGCGGCTGCTCGCGGAGGTACGACAGACCGATCCGGACGTGATCTTCCTGGCCGAGGCGTTCACGCGTCCGGCGATGCTGCAGACCCTGGCCAAGGTGGGCTTCCACCAGTCGTACACGTACTTCACGTGGCGCAACACCAAGGCGGAGCTCGAGTCGTACCTCGACGAGCTCGCGCATCGGACGTCACCGTTCCTGCGCCCGAACTTCTTCGTGAACACGCCGGACATCCTCACCGAGTACCTGCAGTACGGCGGCCCGGCGGCATTCAAGATCCGCGCCGTGCTCGGTGCCACACTCTCCCCCACCTGGGGCGTTTACTCGGGCTACGAGCTGTGCGAGCATCTCGCGGTGCGTCCCGGCAGCGAGGAATATCTCGACTCCGAGAAATATCAGTACCGGCCGCGGGACTGGGCAGCCTACGAGCCCGGCGGTGAGCGACACGGGCAGTCGATCGCGCCCTACCTCACCCGGCTCAACGAGATCCGTCGGCGACACCCGGCCTTGCAGCGCCTGCGCGGGCTCACGTTCCACCACGTGCCCCACGAGAACCTGCTCGTGTTCTCCAAGCGCGAGCGGCTCACCGGCGATCCGTCGACGATCGACACGGTGATTGTCGCCGTCAACCTCGACCCCCATAATCCCTGCGAATCGGTTGTCTCCCTGTCCATGCCCGACCTGGGCATGGACTGGAACGACAGCTTCGTCGTCTACGACGAGCTGAGTGGCAACAGCTGGCGTTGGGGCCAGCACAATTACCTCCGGCTCGACCCGGCCGTCGAGCCTGCCCACATCTTTTCTGTCCGACGAGGTAACCCATGACCGAGAGGCAAGCCGCGGGGGTACCAAGGACCGGCCAGCCCGCGAGGGGACAGCCCTCGCGAACCCCCTTCGAAGTCCCCCACGCGGGGGCCGGCGCCCGTGCACCACAAGTCAAGCCACCCAAACCGAACCTGGCCATGACGACACCGAATCCTGGTCCCGGCACACTCAAGAAGCCGACTCCGCTGGGTTCTGACCCGGAGTGGTACAAGCGTGCCGTCTTCTACGAGGTTCTCGTCCGCTCCTTCGCGGACAGCAATGGAGATGGCGTCGGCGACCTACGCGGGCTCACCGAGAAGCTCGACTACCTCGAATGGCTGGGCGTCGACTGTCTGTGGCTGCCGCCGTTCTACGAGTCGCCGCTGCGTGACGGCGGCTACGACGTCTCCAACTACACCGCCATCCAACCCGAGGTCGGGACCCTGGACGACTTCGTGGAGTTCGTCGACGCCGCCCATACGCGCGGCATCCGGGTGATCATCGACTTCGTCATGAACCACACGTCCGACCAGCACCCGTGGTTCCAGGCATCCCGCAGCGACCCCGACGGGCCGTACGGCGACTTCTACGTGTGGAGGGACACCGACGAGGGCTACCCGGACGCGCGGATCATCTTCGTCGACACCGAGACGAGCAACTGGACCTTCGACCCGGTGCGCAAGCAGTACTACTGGCACCGCTTCTTCTCCCATCAGCCCGACCTCAACTTCGAGAACCCGCGGGTGCAGGAAGCGATCCTCGACGCCCTGCGCTTCTGGCTGGACCTCGGCATCGACGGGTTCCGGCTCGACGCCGTGCCCTACCTCTTCGAGGAGGAGGGCACCAACTGCGAGAACCTGCCGAAGACGCACGAGTTCTTGAAGCGGATCCGGCGCGAGATCGACAAGAACTACCCCGACAAGGTCCTGCTGTGCGAGGCGAACCAGTGGCCGGCGGACGTCGTCGAGTACTTCGGCGACGTCGGCAGCGGTGGCGACGAATGCCACATGGCATTCCATTTCCCCGTGATGCCGCGAATTTTCATGTCGGTACGCAGGGAGTCGCGTTACCCGATCTCGGAGATCATGGCGCAGACTCCGAAGATTCCCGACCGCTGCCAGTGGGGTATCTTCTTGCGTAACCATGACGAGCTCACGCTCGAGATGGTCACCGACGAGGATCGCGACTACATGTGGGCGGAATACGCCAAAGATCCTCGTATGAAGGCCAACATGGGGATACGCCGCCGGCTCGCACCGCTGCTGGAGAACGACACCAACCAGATCGAATTGTTCACCGCCCTGCTGCTCTCGCTCCCGGGATCGCCGATCATCTACTACGGCGACGAGATCGGTATGGGCGACAACATCTGGCTGGGTGACCGCGACGGTGTCCGGACCCCCATGCAGTGGACGCCCGACCGCAACGCAGGATTCTCCACCTGCGACCCGGGCCGGCTTGCGCTACCGGTGATCATGGACTCGATCTACGGCTACCAGGCGGTCAACGTCGAAGCCGAGTTGCAGAACAGCTCCTCGTTGCTGCACTGGGTCCGTCGGATGATCTGGGTACGCAAGCAGAACCCCGCGTTCGGCTCCGGTACGTTCACCGATCTCGGCGGAAGCAACCCGAGCGTCTTGTCGTTCGTCCGCGAGCAAGGCGACGACACGGTGCTCTGCGTCAACAACCTCTCCCGCTTCCCCCAACCGGTCGAGCTCGACCTACGGCGCTGGGAGGGTGTCGAACCGATCGAGCTGATCGGTGGTGTGCGGTTCCCGAGGATCGGCGAACTCCCCTACCTGCTGACGCTCGGTGGCCACGGTTTCTACTGGTTCCGTCTGCCCAAGCCCGCAGGCGCAGGCGAATACTCCCCGCACCACGACGCGTCGACTGGTCACTCCGGGACCAGCACGACGCGCTACCCGGATGACACCGGGTCGGCACCGGCATCGGGGGAGCCCTTGGCCTGATGGACCAGTCCGGATCGCCGACCCATCCCCGATCGAAAGGCGACAATGATCCAAGCCGCGAAGGGTTCAGGCCTCCACGAATACCTCGAACGCCAGCGATGGTTCGCCGGAAAGGGCCGCGAATTCACGGTTGAGACCATCCACCCCCTGAGTTGGCTCTCGCCGGCCAACTCGTGGCCCGCGGTGCGCATCGAGCTGGTGACCGTCCGGTATGCCGACGGCAACGGCGAGCCGGTCGACATCTACCAAGTCCCGCTCTCCTACCGCCCGGAGCCGGTGGACCAGCTCAGCCACGCGGCCATCGCCGACTGGCCGGAGCCTGAGCTCGGGGACACGCTGGTCTGGGTCTACGACGCGCTCCATGACAAGGAGGCCACCCGGCACCTGCTGGCGGGCCTGCTCGACCGGCGGGTGCTGGACGACCTCGTGTTCCACAGGATCGGTCCGCTCGACGTCGATCGTGATCTCAACTCACTGGTCCTCACCGGCGAGCAGAGCAACACGTCGTTGGTGTTCGGCGAGGACGTGTTGCTCAAGGTGTTCCGTCGGGTCCACCACGGTCGCAACCCCGACATCGAGGTGCACGAAGCCTTCGCGCGGCACAACTGTGGCAACGTGGCACGGCTCTTCGGCTGGCTCGAAGGCGAGTGGCCGGATGCCGACGGAAAGCGGGGTCGCGGTGATCTCGGGATGTTCAGCGACTTCTTCCGCACCGCGACCGACGGCTGGGAGCTCGCCATCACGAGCGTGCGAGACCTCTACGCCGAGGCCGACCTGCATGCCGACGAGGTGGGTGGCGACTTCGCTGCGGAGGCGCACCGACTCGGCGCCACCACCGCCGAGATCCACGCCGACCTCGCGCGGTATCTCCCGACCGCTGAGTGGGGGCACGAGGAACTCGTGTCGCTTGCCGAGTCCATGCGGGCCAGGCTGTCCGCCGCGACCGCGGTGGTCCCGCTGCTCGAGCAGTACGCCGACGGGCTCCGCGAGGCGTACGACGACCTCGAAGGCGAGCTGGACAAGGTGCCAGTCCAGCGGATCCATGGTGACTTCCATCTGGGCCAGACCATGCGGACGGTCGGCGGCTGGCGGATCATCGACTTCGAGGGAGAGCCCGCTCGTGCCTGGGGAGAGCGCTCGGGTCTGGACTCTCCGATCCGCGACGTCGCCACGATGCTCCGGTCGTTCGACTACGCCGCTCAGCACCTGCTTGCCGGCCACGACCATCCCGACGAGCACCAGCTCGCGTATCGCGCGGCCGAGTGGTCCGAACGCAACCGTTCGGCGTTCTGCGACGGCTACGCCGAGGTGGCCGGTGCGGACCCGCGGGATCAGCGCGTGTTGCTCCGTGCCTACGAAACCGACAAGGCGGTCTACGAAGTCGCGTACGAGGCGCGTCACCGTCCGGACTGGATCGGGATACCGCTCACCGCGATCCGCCGCCTCGCCGGTGCTGTCGAATCATCTACATGACCATGTGCACGACGCCTGCTGGAGGTGTGACACGTGTCGGTACGTGTCATACCTCAGACAGGCGTCGTGCACCGAGGGCTAGCCGAGGAAGGAGGTGCCGTGGTCACTGCCTCCGCCATGCCGGTGTCGCGCGATGAGCTCGCCCGCGTCGTCGCCGGTGCGCACCATGACCCACACGCCATCCTCGGCCCACACGTGTACGACGGCTGTGTGACCTTACGCGTGCTGCGGCCGCTGGCAGAGAAGGTGTGGGCGTGCGTCGGCGGCGCGCACGGCACGAAAGTCGAGCTCACGCATGAGTACGAGGGCATCTGGGTCGGGGTCCTGCCCGGCGCGCAGGTGCCCGACTACCGGCTGGAGGTGCGCTACCCCGGTCACCCCAGTGTGCCCGCCGACGATCCGTACCGCTTCCTTCCGACGCTCGGAGAAATCGACCTGCACCTCATCGGCGAAGGTCGGCACGAGGAGCTGTGGAAGGTCCTCGGCGCCCACGTGCGTACGTACGACACCGCATCCGGACCGGTCACCGGCACGTCGTTTGCCGTATGGGCGCCCAACGCCCGCGGGATCCGCGTGGTCGGCGACTTCAACTTCTGGGACGGTCGCGCGCACCCGATGCGCTCACTCGGCAGCAGCGGAGTGTGGGAGCTTTTCATCCCAGGAGTCGGTGACGGCACGATCTACCGCTACGAGATCCTCGGGGCTGACGGCGTGTGGCGGCAGAAGTCCGACCCGCTTGCGTTCCGATGCGAGAAGCCGCCGGCCAGCGCGTCGATCGTCTTCACCTCGTCGTACGACTGGTCCGACGACGAGTGGATGGCGCGCCGGGCCCGCAGCCGACCACACGCCGAGCCCATGAGCGTGTACGAGGTCCACCTGGGCTCCTGGCGTTCCGGCCGGACGTACCGACAGTTGGCCGATGAGCTCGTGCCGTACGTGCGCGATCTGGGCTTCACCCACGTCGAGCTCATGCCGGTCATGGAGCATCCGTTCGGCGGCTCCTGGGGCTACCAGGTGACCGGCTACTACGCACCCACCTCCCGGTACGGCGATCCCGACGACTTCCGGTACCTCGTCGACCGGTTCCACCAGGCCGGCATCGGTGTCATCGCCGACTGGGTGCCCGGACACTTCGCCAGCGACGCGTGGGCGCTCGCCCGTTTCGATGGAACACCGCTGTACGAGCACCCGGACCCGCGCAGAGGCTGGCATCCGGACTGGACGTCGTACGTCTTCGACTTCGGCCGGCCCGAGGTGCGGAACTTCCTGGTCGCCAACGCGCTCTACTGGCTGCAGGAGTTCCACCTCGATGGGCTGCGCGTCGACGCTGTCGCGTCGATGCTCTACCTCGACTACTCGCGCCAAGAGGGCGAGTGGACGCCGAACCAGTACGGCGGACGGGAGAACCTCGAGGCCGTGAGCTTCCTGCAGGAGGTCAACGCCACCTGCTACCGCAAGGTCCCCGGGATTGTCACGGTCGCGGAGGAGTCCACGTCATGGCCGGGCGTGACCCGGCCGACGCACCTCGGCGGGCTCGGTTTCGGCTTCAAGTGGAACATGGGCTGGATGAACGACTCGCTGGAGTACATCCGCCACGAGCCGATCTACCGGCAGTACCACCATCACCAGATGACCTTCTCGTTGACCTATGCCTACTCGGAGAACTTCGTGCTCCCGCTCTCGCACGACGAGGTCGTGCACGGCAAGGGGTCGCTGATCGCGAAGATGCCGGGTGATCGGTGGCAGCAGCTTGCCAACCTGCGTGCATACCTTGCGTACATGTGGGCGCACCCCGGCAAGCAGCTTCTCTTCATGGGCGGGGAGTTCGCGCAGAGCAACGAATGGTCCGAGTCCCGCGAGCTCGACTGGTGGCTTACGGAGTTCGCCGAGCATCAAGGCGTGCTGCAGGTGGTACGCGACCTCAACCGGCTCTACGCCTCGTGTCCGGAGCTGTGGGCGCTCGACAACCACCCCGACGGGTTCTCGTGGATCGACGCCAACGACGCCGGGAACAACGTGTTCAGCTTCATCCGGTCCGGTCCGAACGGCGAACAGCTCGCCTGTGTCGCGAACTTCGCGGCGATCCCGCACGAGGGCTATCGGATCGGTCTGCCGGCGACCGGCACCTGGCAGGAGGTGCTCAACACCGACGCCGAGAGCTATGGCGGATCGGGTGTCGGCAACCTCGGGAAGGTCGAGGCGGTGCCGGAGCCGTGGCATGGTCGGCCCGCCTCAGCCACCCTTCGGATTCCTCCGTTGGGCACACTCTGGCTTCGTCATCTCCCCCACCAGTGACCTGGGGTTTGTCTGCTTCACGTCTCGGCGCGGTCGTCCCACGCAATCCGGACCCCCTGCTCGGGCAAGGGAGAAGCTGGGCCGTCCGCCCGTAGCCCGTCCAGCGCCAGCACGAGGTAGCGCCGGACGCTGCGCTGCGTCTCGGCGGGAGGGATTCCCGGGATCGGCCGCAGGAGCGCGGCGAGCAGCAGCGCGACGTCGTTGACGTCGACGTCCTCGCGGAGGGCGCCCTCGTGCTGGGCGCGTCGCACGACCCGGTCGAGGATCGTCATCAAGAGGTGCCGCAGGCGCCGGTTCTCCGGGTCGGCCCGCAGGTCGGCCCAGGTGCTCGCGAACCAGATCGACAACCACGTGGCGAGCCGCAACTCGTCCGCGGCGTCGAGGACGAAGCGCGACAGGGCCGCCCACGCCGTCGACTCCTCGTCCTCCGTGGTCCGCGCCAGGTCGACCACCCGCTGGAAGCTGTCGAGCGCGAGCGCGCGTACGAGGGCGGCACGGTCCGGGAAGTGCCGGTACACGGTGCCGACGCCCACCTGCGCGCGGCGCGCGACCTCCTCCGTCGCGGTGTCCGGCCCGTGCTCGGCGATGAGCTCACGAGCCGCGGCAACGATGCGTTCCCGGTTGAGCCGTGCGTCGGCCCGCATCCTGCGGCTCCGCTCCTGACCAGGCATGGGGCGATTGTAACCGGAGGGTCGTCTATCGTATTGTGAGTTAAAGCGGAGGGATCCCTATCAGTTAGGCGGTCGCGATGCTCGACGCGATGCTCCACCGGATCGGCTACGCCGGCTCGCTCAGCCAGGACGCCGCCACCCTCGTCGCGCTGCACCGCGCCTGGCGTTGCGCCGTGCCGTACGAGAACCTCGACATCCAGCTCGGTCGGGAGATCCGGCTGGACGAGCCGAGCCTGCTCGACAAGCTCGTGAGGCGCCGGCGTGGCGGCTACTGCTACGAGCAGAACGGCGGGCTCGCCTCGCTACTGCGCGCGGCGGGCTTCCCGGTGACGATGGCGGAGGCAGGCGTGCTGCGCGAGACCCGCGGCGATGCGGCATGGGGCAACCACACGGTGCTGCTGGTCGACGTCGAGGGGCAGCGGTGGCTGGCCGACGCCGGGATCGGCGACGGGTTCCTCGACCCGCTGCCGCTGCGCGAGGGCGTCCACGAGCAGCGTGGCCTCACCTACCGGCTGGAGCGCCTCGACGCCGAGACCTGGCGCTTCGTGCACCACCCGAACGGCAGCATCGGCTCCTACGACTTCCGCATGGAGCCGCGCGAGCTCGCCGACTTCGCGGGGAACTCGCACAGGCTCTCCACGTCCCCGGAGTCCCCGTACGTCACGACGCTGGTGGTGGCGCGGCCCCAGGGCGACCACACGCTCCTGCTGCTGTCCCGCACGCTGCGGCGGATGGGGGCCGACGGACGGACGACGCACACGGTGGGCTCCGTCGAGGAGTTCGCGAACCTGCTCGCCGGGCCGCTCGGAGTCCCGCTGCGCGACCTCGGGGAGGACGCCGTGGCCCACCTGTGGGAGTGCACCGGTGCGCAGGACGACCTGCGGGCCCGCATTGAGCGCCGCCAGGCGACGATCTGAGGACGGCGGCCCGAACGCTCGTATGACCGCCCGACACACGAAGTGGGTCCCCCTGGCTGCCAGAGGGACCCACTTCGCTTCTAGGGGATTCCTTGACGCATCAGATCGCTGATCGACGACGACCAGCGTGCGTGTCGTCAGCAGGCCTCGGTCTTGGTGCGAGGTGCCTCGAGCCGGTCAGCAAGCCGGACCAGTCCGGCGCCGGTCCCGCGAAGCGACCGGACGACCAGCTGCTTTCCGCTGTTGTTCCGCTGCCGCGGGAAGCGGATGGGCTGGTACCTCGCCCGCTCTTCCTCGTACCGATAGGTGTAGTCGTGAGCGAAGTTCGAGATGGCAGGCCACATCTGTGCTTCGTGTCTCCAAAAGGGTTGGCGGATTCTGGTCGAGAGACGGCAGACGTGCTCCTTCGCCGTCCAACCGTTTTCTGGGCATGCCGGATCGACTACAAGGTGTCGTCGTTGACCCCCCTCGCCGGCTCACCGTGCGCTGGCCGCAGGTATGGAGGGCCGCGGCCCGCGTCCCGGGCTGACCACTACATCTATGGTCACCTCAAAATGTGTGAGCTGCGTTTCGGCAATGCTTCGGCTGGATGCGATCTCAACCAATTATTGGTAACGCCCGAACCCCTCCCCGGGATTCCACGCGAACCTAGATTTTTTCGATCGACCGGGCCGCGCTCAAGAGGTTTTCCCGCGGCCCGCCTGTCGCGTGCCGGCGCGCACGTCCTCGGCAGTCTCGTGGTTCGACACGCGGGTGGGCATTGCCGTGGCTCGCGCAGCTCACGCAGGACCGAAGTGCGGAACGATCTCCATGATCCGCAGTGGCCCGGCCGCGTCGTCGTTCCAGGTAACCCGGAGCGCGTCGCTGGCTACCTGCTGCGGCACCGCGAGCTCGGTGTACGTGCCTGTCACCTCACCGATCGGCACCCACCGGTCTCCCCTACGGACCTCCAGCGTCCCGTCCCCTGCGGCATGCGGATCCTGCACCACACCCACTCGGACCACTCGCCTGGGCTGCGACAACGTGACGACCAGCGGAGGTAGGCCGGCCTCTGACGCGACGAGCCGCACTCCGGTGTCGAGATCATCGTCGACGACGTCCTGAAGCGCGGCGCCGTCTTCGGCACCGTCTGAGGATTCCGGGCCCCCAGCTGAGTCGACCAGTCCCGCCTGCAACCTCGTCTGATCCAGGACTTCGACCTGGAACTCTCGGACGGTGAGCCAGTACGGATCATTGGGCTCGAGCGCGCGATATCGCAGATAGCGCGCGTGTGTATCGGGTCCGGGATGAGCCCGTACGACGTCGGACCGCCCCTCGGCCAGCGGCACCCAGGTCGAGCCGTCAGGTGAGTACTCGAGCACCCCGTGTCGGAGGACGTTCTTCGGAGCATGCGAGTGGCCCATCGTGATCGTGACGGTTCCGATCGGCCGGACTCGGCGCAGATCCACCTGGACGTAGTCGTCGGGTTGCGGTGGCCGGTCGCTCGTGAATCTCGCGTCGTCGCGTCCGTCGACCATGTGGTCGGGGACGTCTCCTGCATAGGGCTCGAGCGACGTGGACACCTGCGGCCGCTCCACCGCGACGCCGACTGCCGCACTCACCATCGAGTCCACACGGTCGACGAACGCGTCGACCACCCCGTCGCCGACAAGCGGCGAGGTCGACGCGTGGGGCTGTGTCACGTCGCGGACACGGCTCGCCCGCATGGCGAGTCTCGCCGCCTCGGCTCGCTTGCCGATCGCCTCGGAGAGATCCCTCCGATCGACCGCCACGAGGGCGTCGAGTGACGCCAACATCGCCTTCGCCCAGTCCTCGGTGGCGTCCAACCACGCCTTGCCCTGGGTCATCAGGGCCAGGTCGTGGATGTTGCTGCGAAGCAGCGCGGGCGCGGCTGCGAGTGCACGGAGGGTACGTCGCAGCTCGGCGTACGCCTTCGTACGATCGCCAGAATTCCAGTCCTCCCAGAACATCGCGAGCGACTGGGACAGCTCTGGCGCGCGACCACCGTGCAGTGTGCCGTCGTATGTGTTGAGATCGGCTATCCGTTCCAACGCATCGGCCGCGGCCGGATCGCCGCCCGTGATCTCGGCAAGCGCGCGGCGCCACGACTCGATCGGATGGTACGACTGGTCGTCCCAGGTGAAGTCCGCCACCGACGCCAACCCGATCCGGCTCCACGCGGCCTGGTTCATGGGGTTGGAGAGCAAGCCGGCCACCGCATCGCCGAGACCGGGTTCTCGGCCGGTGTAGGCGGCGAGCGGCAGCCGACCCGGGTTGTAGTCGTTGGCCGGGAAGTTGTCCCACACCACCACCTCGCGGCCGAACAGTCGCGCTGCCTCGGCCGCATCGTGGCGGCTGATCGTGCGGGAGATGGTGGCCACTCCGGTCCAATACACGCCGACGCTCTCGTCGAGGTGCTGTCGAAGCGCTGCGCGATAAGGCGAGTCGGCCAGACCTTCGTACTCCGTGGGCATGAGCCACAGCGAGGCGCCTGGGTGGTGCGGGACCCACTCCTTCCTGAGCCGGTTGAGCAGATCCGCCTGGGCGATGCCGGCACCACCCGCGCGGTCTCCGTAGGTTCGCCGATCGGACGCGCAGTGCCACGCCGTGGGGTCGATGTCGTCGAAGGCCAGCGTGAAGGAACGGACGCCGAGCTGGTACGCCTCGTCGAGCTTGCGGACCAGTGCCTTTCGATGGGAGCGGGAACCGAAGCAGATGGAGCCGCCGGGCGAGAGGCCGATGCCGACGTCGACGCGTCGCTTGGCCGCGTAACGCACCAGGTCAGCGAGCTCTGCCGTGCGGCGCTCGGGGAATGGGCTCCGCCAGCGGCTGCGGAGGTAGGGGTCGGCCTTCGGCGCGTAGACGTAGGTGTTCATGCGGTGCGCGCCCATGAAGTCGAGCAGGGCCAGACGGTCCTCGTGTGACCAGCTCGTGCCGTAGAAGCCCTCGACCACACCCCGGTACCGCATGGCCGGTGTCTCCACGCGCACCGTCGCCGGCAGGAAGTCGGGCCCGTCGGGTCGGGAGACGATCGATCGGGCCAGGTCCCGCGCAGCGTAGAAGGTGCCGTCCGGATCCGCTCCGTCGAGCACCACGTGTTTACGACCGTCGAGGTCCTTTCCGACCGCCAGCACGTAACCGTCGGCCGGAAGCCCGGAGGCGGGCTCCACGCCAAGGTTGGCAAGCGCAGACCGGCCCTCCCCGAGCCAGATGGTGGTCGGCGTCCGAGGGTCGCGGTCGGTGGTCACGACCACGCGTGTGACTCCGGCGCGCGACAGCGTCTGGCGTACGACCTGTTCGGCCTGGCGGTCGGAGTGTTGCCCCCGCACGATGCCCACCGTGCCGAGCAGACCGAACCCTTCGTACGTACGAGCGATGGTGGCTCTGGCCTGCGGGACCGCTCCGACTCCCGCCACGACGAGCGTCCACACGACGGCTGCCCGGACAACCCGCAACGCCTGGGGCGGACGACGCTGCGCCCATTGCGCCCACCACCGCGTTCGCCCACGCATCGGCACCCCCGATCACCTCGTCTGTCGATCCGTCCGGGTCCTCGCGCCGGAGTACGCGACGTGGTTGCCGATCCCGGACAGGTCATCTCGTGCTTACCCATGCGTCGCACGCCGGCATACCAAAACGATCAAACTGGACCGAACACGGCGTTTCGTTCGCAGGCGACCCAACGGGAGGTGCGGAATGTCCTGGCGACAGGCGGTGCGGCTCGCCATCGCGACTGGGGCGCTGGTCTTGGTCGCGACGGTTGCGCAGCCGGCCCATGCCTATCCACCGACTCCACCAAGCGCGAGCGAAGCGGCGAACATGCTCGCAAGCCTCACGGTGGCGCCCGAGGGGTCGCTCGCGGGCTACGACCGGGATCTCTTCCCGCACTGGATCACTCAGTATGGGAGCTGCAACACCAGAGAGGTCGTACTCCAGCGCGACGGCACCAACGTCTCCGTCGACTCGTCCTGCCAACCGATCAGCGGTCAGTGGTACAGCGTCTACGACGCGGTCTGGGTCGGTGACTCGTCCGACGTCGACATCGACCACATCGTCGCTCTGGCCGAGGCCTGGCGTTCGGGGGCCAACACCTGGTCGACCTCGAGGCGTCAGCAGTTCGCCAACGACTTGTCGATCGCTCAGCTGATCGCGGTATCGCAGGAGAGCAACGGGTCGAAGGGCGACAAGGACCCGTCGGAGTGGCTGCCGCCCAACCAGAACACTTGGTGCCTCTACAGCAGAGAGTGGATCTGGGTGAAGTACAGCTACGGCCTCACCGTGGACTCGGCGGAGAAGGCAGCTCTGCAGAACCTGCTCGGCTCCTGCTGAGCCAGCCGCTCCCCGGCAGCTCTCCCCAAATGACCATGTGCACTACGCCCACCGGACCTGTGACACGTGTCGGCACGTAGTGCACCTCCAGACAGCCTTGTGGGACCTGGTACGCCCTCGAGGGCGTCTGCAGCACCGTCGTCATGATCCTTTGAGGTCAGCGGAGTTCGGCCGAGGCCAACGCGCGATCCACACCGAGCAGGTGGACCAACTGGTCTTCTGCACCTTCCGGCGGCACGACGGCGACGACCTGCCAGATCCACGACGTACGAAGCAGGTCACGGCCTTTCGCATGCCCGGTGTACGCAGCCACCGCGTCGTCACTGCTCAGCTCGAGCTCGCCGTTCCGAAGGCTCAACTGTTCAGACTCCTCGAGGGTGAAGAGCACCAGGGCGCCACCGTCGGCGGTCGCCAGTGCCCGCACGGACACCACCTCGAACGACTGCTCGTACCCGCTTTCCTGCTTGTTCTGGGCGCTCGCCTCGTGACTGCGTCGGGTGTCGGGATGCGGCGCGAAAGCGCGCGCGTGCGGCGACGACGGTCCGGCCTCGAGCATGGCGGCGTACCACCCGGCCACCTGAGCGGGCGACAGCGCGAGGCCCTCACCGTCGTCCCCTTCGACCACCACCGCATGCCCGTTCTTTTCAGCGAGCTCAGGTATGACGGCACGCTCATCGAGCACCACGGTTTGCGCCTTGCGCCAGGGCACAGCTGCATTCGGCCGCATCACCAGGTCGACGGCGGTGCCCCCGTCGTCCGTGGCACCGTCGCCCTCGAGCCGAGACACCGCGACGTACCAGATGGGGTAGTCCCGAAAGTGCGGTACGTAGGTGCGGATGTCGCGATGCACCGGGACCGGCGCCGGGTCGTTGCCCTCCGGATCCAGTCTTTCGGCGATGCGGAATGCCGCCTGAGTGGTACGCAGGAGCGGCCCGGACTGGATCGACTCCATGAGCTCGATGTCACGTCGCGCGGTCGCCTTCTTGTTGATCGCGTCGTAGTTCGCGAAGAAGCGCGTCGTGTTCTTCTTGCTCGCAGGCGTCCACGCACTCGCCTGCCCGGTCTTGGTCTCAGGGAGTGTCACGCATCCGGCAAGCGAACTCGCGACGAGGACACCGGCCAGCAGCAGCCTGACCCTACGCATGCCTGCCACCCGGATCACCCGTCTGCTCAGGAGGCCAGCCATTCCACGGCTCCGGCGACGCTTTCTCGTCGGACAAATCTCCCGCCGGACGCGCCCGCTCGTCGGCCGTCCAGTCGAGGTGTCGCGGTGCGGCCGGAGGTCGGTCCGAGATCGTGTCGTCGTGCACGCTCGGTCCCGATCCGACGAAGTGCGTCATGCCATCGCGTACCGCCGGGACGTCATCCCACAACGCGTCGGGCGGCGGCGACGCTGAACGTCGGGACTGCCACGACGCCGCACCATTGCTCGGCACCGCGTCCGTTGGTCCTGCAGCGTGTGAGTGCCTGCCGTCTGACGGCCACTGCGGTGGCGGAGACGCCGGACCAGCCTGCACGGGCTCCGGGGAGGATGGCCAGTCCGCCAGATCGGGTGGAACCGGAGCCGCATGCTGAACATGCGGCTGCCCGGATGCCGGGCTGCGCACATGGCGTGGTGGCTGAGCCGGCGGCGGGCCGGGTGGCGCACCGTGTTGCTGGCCGCCCGGCGCACCCCACGGCTGGGGTCGCGTGCCATGCGGAGGGCCCGGCGGCGTCACTCCTGGCGCGTGGTTGGTGCGCCGCTGTCGCGAGTCATGCGGCGGTGCCGGAGGCGTGCCGTGCGACCCGGGGAACGGCGGGGGTGGCCAGCTTGGCGGCGCAGGCCGTGAAGGCGGCTCCTTTGGCGATCTGTCTCGTGGCGACCCCCTAGCAGGTGACGGCGAGACCGTCGGCGGTGGCCCGGGTGGCGATGGACTGCTCCCTGGAGAGCCGTGCTGGGGAGAGAACTGCTGTGGCCACGCGGGCGGTGGCTGCTCCCCCGCGCCGGGCGACGACTGAGCGTGCTGCTGCGAAGGCTCCGAGGCGTGCGCGGGCGGTGCAGTCATCGGCGGAGTGGACTCCGTCCGCTGCCACGCGACCCACGGTGGTTCGGCCGACTCCTCGTCTGAGCCAGGAGGAGGCGATGGGGGATGCGGAACGGCTCGGGAGGCCGCACGGCGACCCTTCCGCGCTCCGCGTGGCGAGTCTTGATGCGCCGTCGTCCGCCTGGGATGACTCCAGAACTCACTCTGCTCCCAGAACTCCCTGCCTTCCCATTCGAGCTCGTCCTCGTCGAGCTCGTCCTTCGCCCGCGTCCGCACCAGGAGGCCTCCTGCCGCGAGCATCCCGACACCGGCGAGGAGCACCAGCATCGCGCTACGGAACGCACCCGGTAGCTCGAGCCCGAAACGCACCCGTACGTCGACCCCAGGACGCCCATCCGCCGCCATGACCACGATGTCGTACGGCCCGTCGGCGAGCGTCCACCGCAACGTTTGCGTACCGCGACCGGACTCGCTGGCGAGCCACCAGTCGAGCTGGGCGGGAGGTGTCACTCTCGCCGGGTTACCTCGCACCTCACGGCTCTGCACGGTGGAGGGATAGCTGATCTCGGTGAGCTCGGTACGTTGGGCCGCGCCGAGATAGCTGCGTACGTCGATGCGATGGCCAACCCCCACGAAGACGTCTCGGCGCTCACCGATGGGCTCGACCGTCACGACCGCCCGGTTGCCGTAGTAGTCGATGAGATCGGGACCGGTCACGATCGCCAGCCCTTTGGCGGTGAACTCCTTGGGTCGGACGGTCACCACATCGTCGGTGCCCACCACGACGAATCCCGCGACCGCGCCGACTACCGCGGCGCCAAGGCCGATCACGCAAAGCGCGATGCCCGCTGCCACCCGAAAGGTGCGCGTCCTCACACCGACCTCGCAGGTATCCACGTCGTTTACACGAACCGCGGGCTGGCTGCCCCCCCGGAGCTGGCATGAAGTGCTGCGCCGGTGTGAAGCTGTTGCCCCAGGCACGGGCCCCGGACCCAGCGGGCGTACCAGCTGATCAGTAGCGTAACCAAGCCTGGCCGCGCTCAGAACAGCGCGGCGCTCAGGTCCTTTCGAGCCTTGCGGACACGCTCGTCGTCTGCGCCAACCGCGTCGAACAACTCGAGCAGGTGCAGGCGCACGGCGTCGCGCTCCTCACCGGCTGTCCGCTTGATCGTGCCGATCAGTCGGTTGAACGCGTCGGTCACGTGACCACCGGTCACGTCGAGGTCTGCGACCGCACACTGCGCACGCGCGTCGTCGGGCTTGGCCGCCGCCTCCGCACGCACGTCGGCCGGGGAGCCGAGCTCCTTCACCCGCCGGAGCAGCTTCGCACGGGCCAGTCCGGTGGTCGCGGCGGGGTCGTTCGGCGTCTGGGCGAGGATCCGTTCGTACGCCGCGATCGCACCGTCGAGGTCGTTACGCTCCAGCGCCGCCTCTGCCTCCGCAAAGCGCTCGTCGCGCACTGGTCGCGCACCGGCGCCGCCCGCGACCGGCGTGTGCACGCCAGCCGCACCCTGGGCCACCGCCAGCTGCAGAAGCTGGTCGATGAACTGGCGCACCTGGGCTTCGGGAAGAGCGCCTTGGAAGAGCGGCACCATCTGACCGCGGATGACCGCCAACACCAAGGGAATGGACTGCGCGCCAGCCGCCTGTGCGATGCGTGGGCTCTTGTCGACGTCGATCTTCGCGAGCAGGAACCGGCCGGCGTACTCCGCTGCCAGTCGCTCGAGCACCGGACCGAGCTGTTTGCACGGCTGGCACCACTCCGCCCAAAAGTCGATCACCACGGGCGCGGTGAGCGATCGCTCCACCACGTCCTGCTGGAAGTTCGCCTCGGTGACCTCGACCACGAAGCTGCCGGCGGGCTGGCCTGCGGCACCTGCCGCGGCTCCGGCGCCTGCCGGCGCCTGTGTCGGTTGCCCGGGCCGCCCGGCTGCGGATGGTCCCGACCCCTGCGGTGCACCACCACGAAGCTTGGACAGATCGATTGCGCCAGGTCGCGAGAAGCTCTCGGAGGTCATGTCGCAATTCTCCCCGACCGGCCTGCGCTCGCCCACGCCAGGTGTCGTTCGTCTCGACACGGGGATCACCTCGCGGGAAGGCTCGATCGTCCGAAAGTGCCTCACCCGGCAGTCGGGCGGGGTTAGCCTGCCTCACACGCCGAAAGGAGGCCGGCGATGCGGATCAGTGAGGTTCTGCGGGTCAAGGGCTCCCACGTCGTCACGATCAATCCTCAGGCGACCGTCACACAGCTCCTCGACACACTCGCCGAGCACAACATCGGAGCCGTCGTGGTCAGCACGGACGGTAAGAGCATCGAGGGCATTGCGTCCGAACGCGACATTGTGCGTCATCTCACCCACAACACCGAGGTGCTGGACCAGCCGGTGTCGTCGATCATGACCGAGCAGGTCCACACCTGCAGTCCGAACGACACTGTTGACGAGCTCATGCGTCTCATGACCACCGAGCGCATCCGTCACGTCCCCGTCGTGGTCGGTGGTCGACTCGCCGGACTGGTCAGCATCGGCGATGTCGTCAAGACGCGGATCGGCGAGCTCGAGCTCGAACGCGAGGCGCTCGCCGACTACATCAGGCGCTCGTGACCGCCCAGGCGGCGAGCGGCCGTCCGTCTTTCCAGACGTCGGCGACCAGCGGAACGCCCGGCCGGTAGGCCAGATAGACGTACGACGGCGCGTCCAGCACCGTCAGGTCTGCCGTGGCACCTGCGCGGACCACGCCGATGTCCGGACGCCGCAACGCCCGCGCACCCCCGGCCGTCGCCGCCCACAGCGCTTCGGCCGGCGTCATCTGGAGCTCTCGCACGGCGAGCGCGATACAGAAGCCGAGGCTCGAGGTGTACGACGTCCCGGGGTTGCAGTCGGTCGCGAGAGCAACCGTCACTCCCGCATCGAGCAGCCTCCGCGCATCCGGATAGGGGGATCGTGTCGAGAAGTCGGCCGCGGGGAGCAGCGTCGCCACCGTGTCCGATCCGGCGAGCGCGTCGACATCGGCATCGCTCAAGTACGTGCAGTGGTCGACGGAAGCGGCGCCGACCTCGACGGCGAGCTGCACACCTGGTCCCGGACCACACTGGTTGGCGTGCACGCGCGGCACCAGCCCGCGAGTCACACCTGCGGTCAGAATGGTCCGAGCTTCGTCGAGGTCGAACGCACCCCGATCGCAGAACACGTCGATCCAGCGTGCATGGGGTGCGCAGGCGTCCAGCATCTCGCCGCACACCAGATCGACGTACGCCTGCCGTCGACCGGCGTGCTCGGGTGGCACGACATGACCACCCAGATAGGTGGTCTCGTCGGTGAGGTCCGAGGCGATGGTGAGGAGGCGTACCTCATCCCGCACGGTGAGGCCGTACCCACTCTTGATCTCCACGGTGGTCGTACCCGAGCGGCGCATCTCCCCGACCAGGCGTACGGCGTTCGCCTGGAGCGCCTCGTCGCTCGCGGCTCGCGTCATGCGTACGGTCGACGCGATCCCACCCGCGGCATAGGGCTCACCTGACATCCGTCGTACGAACTCGTCTGCCCGGTCGCCCGCGAACACCGCATGGGTGTGACTGTCGACGAAGCCCGGTACGACGCACCGTCCACCGAGACCGACTCGCTGGTCAGCTGGCGGCGCCTGGGACCGTTCGCCCACCCAGGCGATCCTGGATCCCTCGACCACGACGGCGGCGTCACGAATCTCGCCCAACAGCCCGCCACGGGCCGGGTCGTTGGTGACCAGCAAGCCGATGTCGACAAGTAGTACCGACGGCATGCCCCTACCTTGGCACGCGTCGGACGCGCTCCCCTGCACGCGGGAGCGGGACTGGGCTGCCCGTCACCACCTCACATCGCCGTGCTGACTGCCGCCAGCCACGCTCACGCCGCGGTGCTGACCGCAGCCGGGTCGATGAGGTTGCCGAGGTCAGTCACGGCGCCTGCCATGCGGCAGTAGTAGCAGCGCCTGCTCCACGGCATGAGCTCGCGCGGATCCACGTCAGCCACGACGCACGTCACGTTGTCTTGGCCACCTGCCTGCAACGCGGACTGGACAAGGTTGCGCACGGCGAGGTCTGGCGACGGGTCGCTCAGGTAGCCGGCCAGCATGTCGTCCGGCACCAGGTCGGTCAGGCCGTCGCTGCACAGCAGAAGCCGGTCGCCCACCTGCAGGTCGATCAGCGCAAGGTCCGGCTCGTGGGGGTCCTCGCCGTTGACGTTTCGTACGACCGCCGAACGGAACGGGTGGACTGCCGCCTCCTCCTCTGTGATGTGACCGTCGTCGACCAGCGTCTGAGCGAACGTATGGTCGGTGGTCAGCCGACTCAGCTGTCCACCACGCATGAGGTACGCGCGCGAGTCACCGAGGTGCGCGAGCCCGAACCGCTGCCCGTCGGTCAGGACTGCGGTGAGCGTGGTCGCCATACCGGACCGTACGGGATTCTCGGCGACACCCTCCTTGAGGTGGTTGTGGGCGAACTCGATCGACTCCCGCAGCACCCCGAGCACGTCGGACGGATCGGCTTGCAGCGGCGCCTTCGGGCTCATCGAGATCGCGCTCATCACGTACGCCACACTCGCCGAGGCAATCTCTCCTGCTGCCGCGCCGCCGACCCCATCGGCGACCAGGAGCAGATGCGGTCCGGCAAACGCCGAGTCCTCGTTGTTCGTACGAACGTAGCCAACGTGGCTCTCGACCGAAAAGGTAAACCGCATCCGGCCCTCCTGCTCTGCGCACCCACCGTGGACCAAGCCTGGGGCACAACTCGATCAACATCAAGGGTGATGTGGTTCACGCCCTCGAGGTGCCACAGGGCTCGAGGCGCGTCGACCCGCCTCGATGCCAGTCGAGACCGGCCGACGCAAGGCTCGTGAGGATCGCTCACCCGCCGCTGCTCGCGCCGTCGGAGCGCTCCAGGCCCGCTTCGTATGCGCGCATCGTCTTGACGAACATCTCACGCTGTTGCGGTGTCAGCGGCTCGAGCGCACCTCGCCAGGCAGTGGCCCCTCGCGCCAGCCAGTTGTCGATGGCCTGACGTTTCCGCTCGGCGATGCTGACGATCCTGCGGCGTCGGTCTGACTCGTCGTCCCGTCGTTCGAGCACCCCTTTGCGACTCAGCTCGCCGACCATGAGGCTCACGGTCGTCGGCGCCACCTCCAATCGTTCGGCCAGCTCTCCCACCGTCATCGGCCCGTCGAAAAGCAGGTACGCCAGAAGCGACAGGTGGCGCGGCGCCAGCTCGAGGGACTGCAGCTCCTCAGGAGGTGGGGTGCGCTTGGCCCGCCCGACGATGCGAGGCAGCAACAGCAGGAGCGCCCTGATCGCATCGTCGACGCTCAGGCCGGATCCATCGCGCGGGTTCGGCGTTGACATACGACCAGCCTCAATTTACATTTGCTATCAAAAATATTTTGTTTGCAAAACAAATCTTCGTATGGGACTGCATGTTATCGACCGAAGGAGATCCATGACGGACCTGCCTACGGACCACGCTGAGCCGATGGAGACCGCCACCCGACCCGCCTCCACCAGCCCTCCTCCCCCGACCAAGGACTTCAACCGACAGATCATCGACGAGTTCCGGGCCCATGGTGGTCGCGTCGGGGGCGAGTTCGAAGGAGTGCCACTGCTCCTGCTGACCACGCAGGGCGCGCGTTCGGGCGCGCTCCATACGACGCCCCTCGCCTACCTGCGCGACGGGAAGCGGCTCGTGGTCTTCGCGTCAAACTTCGGGCTGCCTCGGCATCCCGACTGGTACCACAACCTGCGAGCACATCCTCAGGTGATCATCGAGGTCGGCGAGGCTGCGCAGGTCAAGACGTACTCCGCCGTAGCCGTGCTGGTCGAAGGAGACGAACGCGACCGGTACCTCGCGCTGCAAGTCCAACGAGTTCCTCGGTTCGCGGAGTACCCAGCCAAGACCACGCGGCCGCTTCCCGTGATCGCGCTCAACCTGGTCGACCTCACGGTCCCGAACAAGGAACGTGACCGGGCGATCGCCATGAACCTGTTGCAGAGCCACGAGGAGCTTCGTGGCTCGCTTCGCACACTTCGGGCCAGCATCGACGATGCCCTCGCGGGAAACGGCCGATCGGTCACGTTCGATGCCGCGGCCGAACGCGACCTCATGACCCACTGTCTCACCTTCTGCACCCACCTACAGGTGCACCACGTGCGAGAGGACGGTGGGTTCACCGCGCTCGAGGAGGTCTCTCCCCACCTGGCCCCGGTGATCTTGCAGCTTCGACGGGAGCACCACGTGGTGGCGGAGTCCCTCGCCAAGATCCGCGGCATCGCCGAACGCATCGAGAACGGTGCCGACGAGGCCGAGCTGGTCACGCTGCGGACCGAACTGGTCGAGCTGACCTCGACGCTGGAGGACCACTTCGCCAAGGAGGAACGGCACCTCCTTCCCGCCCTCGGGGTCCCAAGATGACCAGGCGAGGCGAGGACGCACTCGCCACGGCAGGGGTCCGCACCCATCACGGCGAACGGACACCCAGCCCCCTCACAGCACGGTGACGCCCGGCGCCGCCCTCACGGCGAGGAGACACGGCAAGGTGACGCCCGTCCCCCGCCCGCGGACTCCCGGTGAATGACCACCGTCCGCACCGCCTAGGTGTGGGCGCGAGCTGCTGTCTGGATGGCCGCTGCCGTACGCCTAGCTGAGGTGGGCACGAGCTGCAGCCTGGATCGCCGCTGCCGTACGGTCCAGGGCTGCGGTGCGCAGCTTCCACTGCTGCCAGTAGAGGGTGACGTCGACGTGCCTCTCGGGATCGATACAAACCAGGCCGGCATCGTCGGCGGGGAGCTGTTGGTCAGGCAACATCCCCCAGCCCATGCCCTGACGGATCGCAGCCTCGAACTCCCGGGTCGCGGGGATGTAGTGACGCGGCGGGTCGAGCCGACGCCGCGTACGCCGGCGAAGATAGCGGTCCTGCAGGTTGTCACGGCGGTCGAACACCAGCATGGGCGCGACCGCGAGATCCTCGACGGTCGCCCCGCGCGGCAGGAACCGAGCAACGTAGTCCGGGCTTGCCATCGGTCGGTAGCGCATCACGCCGAGCCGCCGTACCGTGCAGCCCTGCACTGGGCGAGCATCGGTGGTGATCGCCGCCATCACCACGCCTTCGCGCAGGAGTGCCGCCGAGTGGTCCTGGTCCTCGCGGCGGATGTCGAAACACAGGTCGGCCGCGAGCGGAGCGAGCGCCGGCAACACCCACGTCGCGAGCGAGTCGCCGTTGATGGCAAGCGATACGACCGGCGGATCACTGCTGTCGGGATGAGACAGCTCGTCGGTCAGGGCGGCGACCTGCCGAGCCAGTCGTAAGTACGCACGACCCGCGTCGGTCACCTGGATCGGCCGGCCGCGCAGCAGCAAGACAGCGCCGGCCGAGGACTCCAGGGCTTTGATGCGCTGGCTGATCGCCGAAGGTGTCACGTGAAGCACGCGGGCGGCGGCATCGAACGAGCCTTCATCCACCACGGCTACGAGGGCGCGCAGCTGCTCAAAATTGAGGTTCACTTTAGCGATGCTAATCGAGCCTGAAAAAGGTTAGCTGGACTGATGGGCCGGCTGTGCCCAGGCTGGATGACGTGCTCGCTGCCGTGTCTGGTCTGGGTCTCGGACTCTCGCTGATCGTGGTCATCGGGGCCCAGAACGCCTTCGTCCTCCAGCAAGGGTTACGCGGGGAGTACGTCACCCCGGTCGTGGTCGTCTGCGCCCTGTCGGACCTCGTCCTGATCGGTGCCGGAATCGCCGGTCTTGGGGCCCTGGTCACGGCCGCGCCGGCGGTGCTGACCGCGGTCCAGCTGGCCGGTGTGGCGTTCCTTGTGACGTACGCACTGCTCGCCGCGCGCCGCGCATGGCGGCCTCGTACCCTCGACCCTTCGGACGCGGCCGAGCGCCGACTGGCGGCACCGGCCGTAATCGGCACGTGCCTCGCGCTGACGTGGCTCAACCCGCACGTCTACCTCGACACGATGGTGCTGCTCGGCTCGGTCGCAACGAGCCACGGTCCGCAGCGCTGGTGGTTCGGTGCCGGCGCGGGGCTCGCCAGCATCCTCTGGTTCGCCGCCCTCGGATATGGGGCCCGGCTGCTGCGCCCGGTCTTCGCCAAACCCGTGGCCTGGCGGATCCTCGATGCCGCCATCGCAGTGACCATGCTCTTCGTCGCGGCCACCCTCCTCCACGGCTGAACCAACCTGCGCAACGCCCTGGCCGCGACGGAAATGACCACGTGTCGAGGGCTGGTAGGAGCTATCCACGGCATGGACGCCGTGACCAAGCCGATTCGGAGGTGTAACACGTGCCGGAGCGTGTTACACCCCCGAATGACCTCGTGGTCCTTCCACATACTGAAAAACGATCGATTCTGCCGAGTTTCTCAACATGCGGACAACCTTCGTACGCCATTTGAACGTGGGCTATCGGATCACAGGTCAGCGAGAGCCAACTACTTGCAATTCACGCAGTTGAGCCTCCTCTCCCTGGCTCGAGAGCGCTCGTGGGCCTTGGTCGCCCGACCGTGGTCATTGACTTCCGTTGCCATGACTGCTCGGATGCTTTGCACCCAGGAACGGATGACGGGAGAGCGTCGATGGGCCTTCGCACAGCCGGCGAGAAGGAGATCTTGCACGCCAATCTCATCCGACACCGCGATGCCATGTTGTGGAAGCTCGAAGGGCTGGACGACGCCGACCGATGACTCGCCCTACCGGCACGAACCTGCTTGGCTTGGTCAAGCATCTCGCCGGCATGGAGGCTGGCTGGCTCTGCGCTCCCTTCGGCCGGGAGACCGATCCGATGGCTCATCACGATGGTTGGCGAGACCGCACGCCACGCGGGTCACGCCGACATCGTGCGCGAGCTCATCGACGGCACGATCGGTGCCTTCCGAGACCAGCCCGTTCGCCGACGGCAGCGACACGACGTTCTGGCAACGCCACCTTGCCCGCATGCAAGGTGGCGCTGAGCGCGAAGGCACGATGAGATTCGAAGGGGAAGCGGATCCGGTCACCTGACGACCAGCAGCTCGACGAGGAACGAATGGTGAACGTACTCGAGACGATGACGACCCTGACCGATGCCGACCGAGTCCGGCTCCTGACACCTCCGCCGCCCATCGGTCGAGTCCGAGCAGTGCTCGACACCGACACCTACAACGAGATCGACGATCAGTACGCCCTGGCGTACGCGATGCTCGCCTCCGAACGGATCCAGCTCGAAGCGATCTACGCCGCACCGTTCCACAACAACCGATCGTCCGGACCTGGCGACGGCATGCGACGCAGCTACGAAGAGATCGGGCGAGTTCTCGACCGGATCGGCTCCGACGAGACACCGCCGGTGTTCGAGGGATCGACGAGCTGGCTGCCGGCACGCACAACGCCCGTGGCCAGTCCAGCGGCCGACGACCTGATCGCGCGGGCGAAGACAGCAGACGACCCGTTGTACGTCATTGCGATTGGCGCACCGACCAACGTGGCATCGGCTCTTCTCTCCGCTCCCGACATCGCACGCCAGATCGTGGTCGTCTGGCTCGGCGGCCAGCCGACGTACTGGCCGGACACGACGGAGTTCAACCTCGCTCAGGATCTGCATGCCTCCCACGTCCTGCTCGACTCGGGCGTGCCGCTCGTGCGGGTGCCATGCCGCAACGTCACCGAGCACGTCCGCACCACGCTCGCCGAAGTCGACCGCTTCGTACGTCCTGCCGGGAAGCTTGGTGCATATCTCGCCGAGATCTTCGAGGCCTACTTGGACGATCATTACGGACGTTCCAAGCAGATCTGGGACCTGGGTGCAGTGGGCTGGCTGGTGAACAGCGCGTGGGCCCCGAGCCACCTCGTGCACAGTCCGATCCTCACGTCGGAGTGCACCTGGAGTCACGACCCGCGCCGACACCTCGTCCGCGAGGTCAGCTGGGTGGACCGGGACGCACTGTTCGCCGACCTGTTTCGACGACTCGGCGACCACGCCTAGGATCGAGTGACGGAGGGCTCACAAGGCCTCCCGCCGGAGGTGTCCCACATGTCTGAATTGGTGCGGACGAACGATCCTGGCGTGATCTCAGTCATCGAGGGTCTGCTGGGCGGGGCCAACATCCCGTATCACGTCGCTGACCGCCACATGAGCATCATCGAAGGCTCCATCAGCGCGATCCAGGCGCGGATTTTGGTGCCGGACGAGTACGACGAGGAGGCCCGGCAGCTGCTGATCGACGCCGAGCTCGGCAATTGGCTTAGGCACTAGGGCTTCGAACGCAACAGAAGGCCGGGTCGAACCGCGGGTACATGTGCTCGAAGTCGAGACGTCAGCTGCTGTCACGAAGAAGCCACCGTGGCGACGGAACCGCCGCGTGCCTTCTCACAATCCCAGGGCCTCGACGGCTTGGTAATAGGCCTCGTTGTACGTCGGAAACTGCGCGACGCTGTCGAGCAGGACGTCGATCTGCAGCTGAGCACGAATCGCAAGCGCTGCCGTATGAATCCACTCCCCCACCAAAGGCGCCATCGCCCACGCCCCGACCAAGATCCTCCGGTCCCGGTCAGCGATCAGCCCGAGAGTGCCGCGTGGTTCGGTCTCGAACGTCCAAGGCCGCGATATCGACTCGGGGAGTTCGACCTCAGCGGTCGCCACGTCCATACCAAGCCGAAGAGCCTGGTCGGTGGTGAGCCCGACCGCAGCAATCTCGGGCTCGCCGAAGACGACGCGTGGGATGCCCCTGTAGTTGGCGACACGAGGTCTGCCCAGGATGTTGTCGGCCACGACACGACCCTGGTAGAGCGCCGTGTGCGTGAAGAGCGCAACGCCCGTGACATCCCCGACCGCCCACAGTCCGTCGGCGACCCGGCAGTGCTCATCCACCGGGATCTCACCGCGCACACCGGTACGAACGCCAGCCGTTTCCAACCCGACGTCGGTAGCGAGGACCCGACCGGAGGCCAGGACGATCACATCGACTCGTACGGTCGTACCGTCGTCAAGGTCCACGATGGTGTCAGACCCGTTGCGGTGGACGGCACGCGCCTGACAGTTCGTACGGACGTCGATGCCCTCCTTGACCAGATGAGCCTCGACGAGCGCACTCAGCTCAGGAACCTCACGGCTCAGCAGACGGGGTCCACGCTGGACGAGCGTGACCCGGCTGCCCATCCGATGCAGGAACGTGCCGAGCTCGACACCGACTGCACTGCCGCCAAGGACTAGGGCACGTTCGGGGATCTCATCCAGGTTGGTGGCCTCCCGGTTGGTCCACACCGGCACACCGTCCAGTCCTTCGACCCTCGGCCACGCCTGCGTGGATCCTGTGCCGATGACGATGTCGTCGGCACGCAGCAGTTCACCATCGACCGCGACCTGCCCTGGCCCAGCCAACCGGGCCTCGCCCTTGATCACTGTCGCGCCGTCTGCGCGGTACTCCTCGACCTGTGGGGTGTCGTCGAGGTGTCGGACGATGACGTCCCGGTAGTCCCGCACCTTCGCCCAGTCCATTGCAGGCTTGCCGACTCCAGCAACGTGTGCAGCTTCGGCCGTGGCCTCGACCGGCCGCAGCAAGGTCTTGGACGGCATGCACGCCCAATAGGCGCACTCCCCGCCGATCAGCTCCTTTTCCACCACGGCGACGCGCTTTCCGCCCGCAAGCAGCCGGTCGGCGACGGTTCCACCGCCTGGCCCCATTCCGATCACGATCGCGTCGAATCGCTCGCTCATGACAACGGGATCCCCCTTCCGACCCTCGCCACACCTCACCGCGGACTCACCGGAGAACGGGGGTACGAGTGGAGGGCGGGCATGGACGTCATCGGCTCTGACGGACACGACTGATCGACGACCATGGACAGCCGCATGTGGATCCGGTGGCGAAGGAGAGGCAGTGGAGTTCCAGCAGGTCGTGACCGTGGTCGGTCTCGGCATAGACGCCGTGGGCGTGGTCGCGATCGTGGTGGGAACGATCGCCGCGACAGTCGTCGCGGTCGTTCAGCTCTCCCGCCACGAGGCCGATGTGTATCGCACATATCGCCGTCGCATCGGCCGGTCGATCCTGCTCGGGCTGGAGTTTCTCATCGCAGGCGACATCATCCGGACCGTCGCGGTCACGCCGACGTTCACCAACGTCGGCGTACTCGCCGCCATTGTGGCGATCCGCTCCCTCCTCAGCTTCACACTTGAACTCGAGGTCACCGGACGCCCGCCATGGCAAAAGGCCGAGAACTCACGATCGTCGCCACAATCCTCCACGGCCGGACCATAGGGCAAAACCGGGGAGCGGAACGGCGCATCAATAACCGGTGTCCGGCCGACAGGCACGGCGCCTATTTCTGGGTCGACATCTGGTTCATGGATGGCGACTTGAAGAGTCGATTCATCGAGAAGGGCGCCGGCATCCCACACACAGGTCGCACCAAGGCGTACACGCCATGTGACGTGTGATCGGATCGCGGCGACGTTCCGGGCGGCGACCGGCAAACCGTCGACTGGGTACGGTTAGCGTGTGATCGCCACCCTGGCCGTGGAGAACTACCGTTCGCTGCGCAACCTCGTCCTCGAGCTGGGGCAGTTGACCGTGATCACAGGTGCGAACGGTACTGGCAAGTCCAGTCTCTACCGGGCGCTACGACTGCTGGCAGACTCGGCGCGCAACGGGGCGGTGGCAGCACTGGCCCGCGAAGGTGGGCTGCAGTCAGCTCTGTGGGCCGGACCGGAAACGATCGGAAAGGCTGTGCGCGCTGGCGAGCATCCGGTGCAGGGAACGGTACGGCAACGTCCGGTTGCGCTACGGCTGGGCCTCGCAACGAACGACCTTGGATACGCGATCGACTTCGGCCTGCCGCAACCATCCAGTTCCGCTTTCCAGCTCGATCCTCTGGTGAAGCGAGAAGCGGTGTGGGCCGGCCCGGTGCTTCGACCAGCGACGCTGCTCGTCGAGCGGATCGGCACAACGCTGCGGATCCGCGACGGTCGCTCCTGGTCGACTCTTCCCGACATGATCGGACCGTTCGACAGCATGCTCAGCGAGTACACCGACCCCCACCGCGCGCCAGAGTTGCTCAAGCTGCGCGAGCAGATTCGGTCGTGGCGGTTCTACGACCAGATCCGTACGGACGCGGCTGCGCCGGCGCGGCAGGTGCGGATCGGCACCCGGACACCGGTGCTCAGCCATGACGGCGCCGACCTGGCCGCCGCGCTTCAGACCATTCGGGAGATCGGCGACGAGGCTGCGCTCGATGCCGCGATCGATGCCGCGTTTCCTGACAGCAAGCTCGAGATCGGCATCGAGGGCGCGCGCTTGGAGGTACGACTCCGTCAGCACGGCTTGTTACGACCGCTGGGCGTGGCCGAGCTATCGGACGGGACGTTGCGATATCTGCTGTGGACCGCGGCGTTGCTTGCTCCACGCCCACCCGCTCTGCTTGTGCTGAACGAACCGGAGACGAGCCTGCACCCAGAGCTCATCCGACCCCTTTCTCGCCTGATCGCGGTCGGCGCAGAGCGGACGCAGATCGTCGTCGTGAGTCACTCCCGCCCGCTGATCGACGCGCTCGCCCACGATGCCGAACCGACCCGGATCGAACTCGTCAAGGACTTCGGCGAGACCCAGGTCGAAGGGCGAGACCGGTTCGACCGACCAGCCTGGCAATGGCCCAAACGTTGAGCGCACGTCGTACAACCAGCCACGCACCATAGGCGTTCAGCGACGCCAGGGTCGGAAGCCTTGTGCGTTCTTGCTCTACCCAACGCCGTATCGCGATACGCAAGCCAGGACGCTCCTAGAGTTCTGGCACTCGGCGCTGAAGCAGGCAGAACTCGTTGCCTTCCGGGTCGGCGAGAACGTGCCACGACTCCTCGCCCGTCTGGCCGACGTCGGCAGGACGAGCGCCCAACGCCAGCAGGCGTTCCAGCTCGGCGTCCTGGTCGCGGTCGACCGGACTCACGTCGAAATGGAGGCGTAGCGGGCTGGTCTTCTTCTCGGCGACCCGCGAGAACACGATGATCGGCACCGGGCCGCCGAATCCTGCCTCCGGGCCGATCGCGATGGCTGTGTCGTCGCGATCCAGCTCCACGTAGCCCAGCACCTCACACCAGAACCGGGCCAGCTTTTCGGGGTCCTGGCAGTTCAGCACCAGCTCGGTAAGTCGGCAACTCATGCGACGACCATAGACAGCGACTCGAGGTCCGTGGTTTCGGGTGAAGATCTTCGATGCTCGAAGCTCCTGTCGGTCCTGTGCAATACAGTCACCGCGGCTCGGCTTAGGGTAGGCCGGGCAACTTCGAAGCATGAGGAGTAAACACGATGCGTAACCTCGTCTACACCGGCTTCATGTCGCTCGACGGAGTCGTGGAGGCACCTGGCGGCGGACCGGGAGAAGACCACCGGAGCAGTGGCTGGGTGCACAAGGACCTCGAGTTCGTGCCTGAAGCCTGGTCGCTGAAGGGCGAGGAGCTCGCTGACACGTCAGCGTTGATGTTCGGCCGCCGCAGCTACGAGTCGTTCTCGCAGACCTGGCCCGACTCGAAGGATCTCGCCGACTACAAGGAACTTCCCAAGTACGTCGTGTCGACCACGCTGTCTGCCGATGCGCTCATCGACGGATGGGGCCCGATTACGATCCTGCGCTCGACCGAGGAGGTCGCCGCGCTCAAAGAGAGCGAGGGCGGCTCGATCTACATCCACGGGAGCGCTGAGCTTGCTCGGCGGCTGTCGGACGCAGACCTGATCGACCAGTACAACCTGCTCGTCTTCCCCGTGCTGCTGGGAGCTGGTAAGAGCTTGTTCAGCAAGGCCGACCGTGACAAGCAGATGTTGACACTGCGGGAGTCGGAGACCTACTCGAACGGGATCCTGAAGCTGATCTACGACGTCAAGCGCTGATCCAGGTCGAGGGCGATCGCACCGCCTGCCCTCTCCCGCAGCTGCTTGGCGGTGCCGCCGACATAGGAGCGCAGTGCCCGGGCCAGGTGCGGCTCGTCGAAGTACCCGAGTTGGGCGACGACGCTGGCGGTTGGGACGCCGGCCGCCAGCAGCCCTGCCGCCGTGCGGGCTCGCTCGATCTGACGTATGGCACCTCGCGTCAGTCCGGTCGCAGCCCGAAACCGACGTTCGACCGTCCGAGGTGAGACGGCGGGACGATGGCCACGCAGCACGTCGGTGACGAGCGGGTCGCGGACCACGATCCCAGCCTGAACCAGGCACTCGACCAGCGCTCGGCGTCGTCGGGTCCGTCGGCTCCGACGATCGCCCTCGCATGCGCGGGCCCCGCGCATACAACGGACTCGCGACGCCTTGGCCCAGCGTGGCGTCACCGTCGTCGAGTTCCCCGAACTCGACCATGAAACGTGCAACGCTGAGCCAGCTCTCTCAGCACACGTCGCCCCACCGTTCTCGGGAGGCTCGACAGCTGCTGCTAAGCACCAGAGATCTTCGCCGGACACGAGCACATTGCTATGAACGGCGTGACCAGTCGTACGCCTCGCCACCGACATGCCCGTACTGCCCGGCAGGCGAAGCTGACGGATCCTCAGCATCGCAACACACGTGCACGAAAAAGCCCTCGGAGATCAGGTCCCCGAGGGCTTTCCACTAGTAGCGGGGGCGGGATTCGAACCCGCGACCTCTGGGTTATGAGCCCAGCGAGCTACCGAGCTGCTCCACCCCGCGTCGCCTGCATCAGGATACGGGCTACCGAGTAGAACGGCAAATCGACCCCAACCATTCCCCACCCGACGCATCGTGGCGCCCTGGTTTCTCCCGGTTCGCGTCGTCTTGCGGCGGTTCTGACGAGCCCGAACTCCAGATTTCCAAGGTCAGAACAGGCCCGCCTCAAGGCGTCCCCGGGGCCGGTAGGACAGTTGATCTACGCGGTCGGCCACCATCAGTGATCTTTCTCACGTCCGGTGGCCGACCGCGGTGACTCAGGCACCGTGATCCTTAGCCCGCGGATCCTTAGCCCGCACCCTGAGCAGCCGGAGGCGACGGGCTGGGCGAAGACGTGGCGTCCGGCTCGCTCGGTTCGCGACCCTGGCCACGTTGCGCCTGCTCTGCTCGGGCCACGGCCTCCTGGGCTCGCTCCACCGCCTCGGCGTAGCCCTGAAGATCACCGTCCCGGAGCGCAGCCTCGGCGTCCTCGAACGCCTGGCGGGCCGCAGCGAGGTGTCGCGCCACCTCGTCCGAGCTGGGCGGGGAGGGCTGGTCGTCAGGTGGTGTCTCGCCCTGCGGCTCTTCGGTCTCCCCCGTACTCACACCGGCGTCACCCTCGAACACCATGTCGAGCGCATCCTGCAGAGTCGGGCCCACGCCGATACCGCCGCCGAACGACGCCAACACCAGCCTCAGCAAGGGATACGCGGCATCGCCGGAACCCCGCTGCACGTAGACCGGCTGCACGTAGAGCAAGCCACCACCGACCGGCAACGTGAGCAGATTGCCCTTGATGGCTCTACTCTCTCCCCGCGTCAACGGCAGCATCGCGTCGGCGATCCGGGTGTCGGAGTCCAGCTCGTTCGCGACCTGGTTCGGCCCGTCGATCTGCGTTCTGTTGTCGAGCTGCAACACCCTGATCTTGCCGTAGTTCTTCGAGGTCGCGTCGGCGTTGACCGCCACGAAAGCCGCGAGATTCTGCCGGTTGTAGTAGATGTACGTGGACGTCAGCGAGAACTCCGGCTTGTCGTCGCCCGGCATCTGCACCGACAGGTAGTACGCCGGCTGCTTGACCCGCGCGTTCTGCTGTGTCGGGTCGGCAGGCACCCGCCAGCGCTCGGTTCCCTCGTAGAACGTCGCGGCATTGGTGACGTGGTACTGCGCCAGGATCTCGCGCTGGACCTTCATGAGGTCGCTGGGGTAGCGCACGTGCTCGAGGAGGGCCCGCGGCATCTGCGATTTCGGCTTCACGGTGCCGGGGAAAGCCTTCATCCACGTGCGCAACAGCGGATCGCTCTCGTCCCACGCGTAGAGCGTCACCGTGCCGTCGTAGGCATCGACCGTGGCCTTCACCGAGTTGCGGATGTAGTTCAACCGCTCGCTCGGCTGGGCGACGATCGCCGGTCGCGGTGTGAGCGACGTGGACGTGGCATCGTCCAGGAGCAGCCGCTGAGAGAGCGGGTAGTTGTCCGACATCGTGTAGCCGTCGAGGATCCACACCACGCGACCATTCACGATCGCGGGATAAGGGTCAGAATCGATGTTCAGCCACGGCGCGACCTTCTGGACCCGCTGCCTGGGATGGCGATCGTAGAGGATCTTCGATTCGGAATGGATCCGCGAGCGGTTGAGCAGCAGGTTGAGGTCCTGGAACTTCGTCGCGTAGAGCAACCGGTTGACGAACGATCCAATCGGGACCCCGCCCTTGCCCCGGTACGTGTGGTTGGGGTCGCCATCTCCACCGCTGCCGGGAAGGTCGAGCTCTACAGGCCGAGCGCCCTCGGGCGCACCGACGATGGAGTACGGCGGAGACGACTCACCGAAATAGATCCGCGGCTCGTACTTCCCAAAGGGTCCTTCTGAGCCCTTACCCGCCTCCATCCATTGCGGGCTTCCGTCTGGCTGGCGTTGGTTGCCGTACGCCACCACGACCCCGTAGCCATGGGTGTACACCGTGTGGTCGTTGTTCCAGCTCCGCTGCTCTGCGGGGAGGCCCTCGAGGTTGACTTCCCGCACGGCAACCACGGCGTCCCGTACCTCGCCGTCGACCCGATACCGGTCGACGTCGAGCGGGTTCTGAAAACTGTAGAAGCCACGCACCTGTTGCTGCTGCTCGAACGTCTCCGCCACGATGGCGGGGTCGATGAGCCGAACGCCGGGAAGGGTCGCCGCGTCACCAGCGAGCTGGCCCGCCGTGGTGGTCGTCTTGGCCTCGTACGGTTCGACCTCGGTACCAGCCACGCCGTACGCCTCACGCGTGGCCTCGATATGGCGCTGAATGTACGGCGCCTCGCGCTCCGGCTCGTTGGGACGCACCTGCACCTGCTGCACGATCACAGGCCACGCCCATCCCAGCATGGCGGCGGACAAGACCATGAGCCCCAGACCGAGCCCGGGCAGCAACCACGTCCGTCGGATGACGTTCGCGAAGAACAGCACGGCACAGATCGCCGCGATGATCGTGAGCACGGTCTTGGCGGGTACGACCGCGTGAGCGTCGGTGTAGGTGACACCGGTGAAATCCTGGTCCCCCGAAATCACATGGGGGGCCACGACGAGCCCGTAACGATCGAACCAGTACGCCACAGCCTTGAGCAGCACGAAGAGTCCGACGAGGACCGAGATGTGCGCCTGCGCAGCCGCCGACGCCTTCTGCGCTGGCGTCTGCAACCGGATCCCGCCGTACAAGTAGTGGGTGGCGACCGCCACGATCAGCGAGAGCAGGATGACCGCGAACCCGTAGCCGATCAGGAAGCGATACCACGGGTAGCCGAAGACGTAGAACGACACGTCCTTGCCGAACTGCGGATCCGTGACGCCGAAGCTCGTGGCGTTGCTCCACTGGAGGAAGGTCTCCCAGCGACCGGACGCACTCGAACCAGCAATGAGGCCCAGCAACCCGGCGATGACGCCGGCGATCAGCTTGCGGTGTGGATCGACCACGTCCCGGTAGCGGTCGAGGGTTTGCTGCTCGACCGACATCGTGCGGTAGCGGGGCCGAAGGCGGTACGCCAACGCCATGTTGGCGAAGACCACGGCGCCGAACACGATCCCGAACCCGACGAACATGCCGATGCGCGTGAGCAGCATCGTGGTGAACACGTGCGAGTAGTCGACCGAGATGAACCACAGTCGCTCGGTCCACAAGTTCGCGAGGAGCGCGAACAGCGACGCCAGGATCACCAGGACGACGACCGTCGGGACCAGCGCCCTGGACCGGCCGCTCCGGAGCCTCGCCGTCCGCCGGAATGGGTCGCGGGGCGCAGAGTAGCTGCTCATGTCGCGGCATGCTACCTGCGCCGGCTGAATCGACCTCGCGCGCACTGGCGAAGAGTCGCCACCCGACTACCCGCGTGGAGCCGCTGGGCGATCCGTTCGCCAGGCCCTCGGGGTCGTCGAGTCGATACAGACTGGAGGCAGGTGGACCGTTCAGGTGACAGCGTCCTGGTGAGCTCAGCGCTCGCAGGTCGGTACCGACGCCTTCGGATTGTCGCGCAACCGCTCGAGCGCGCGTACCGCCCCGGCCAGGTTCTTGATCCGCACCAGACGCAGGCCGTCGACCTCTGCTGCTGCCGCCGCGGGACAGTTCTCTTCGGGCACGAGGAAGGTTGTCGCACCGCTGCGCTTGGCTCCGGCGAGCTTCTGCTGGATCCCACCGATGGGGCGTACCGTGCCGTCCGGCTCGATCGCCCCCGTCCCGGCGATGTGCTTGCCTCCGGTGAGACTGCCCGCCGTGAGCTTGTCGACGATCGCGAGCGCGAATATCACCCCCGCGCTGGGGCCACCGATGTCCTGGCCGAGAGTGACCTCGACATCGAACGGGAACTCGAACCCGTCGAACGGCGTGATGCCAACGAACGCGCGCCGCTTGTCGTCCGGAGCTCGTGTCGTCGTGATCGGGACGTCCAGCTCCTTGCCCTTCCTGCGTACGGTGAAGACGACTCTGTCACCCGGCTGGTGCTGACGTACCAACTCGACGACATCGCCTGCGGTCTCGACCTTCGTGCCGTCGACGGCGACGATCGTGTCGCCCGCCTTGAGCCGCCCGACCGCCGGCGTGCCCTCCACCACTGCGCTCACCTGGACGACGGGCGTCACCTCCTGGTTCACGTGTCGCAGCGCGGCCGCGATCGCCGTCTGCTGGGAGGTCTCCATGGCTTCGGCGTTCTGCTGCTCCACCTGCTCAGGGGTGGGATCCCCGGGGTAGAGATAGTCGTACGGAACCACCGCGACGCGCGGGTCGAGCCAGCCGGCGACCACGCTGATCAGATCGACCCGCTCCTGCGGACCGGTCACCGAGACCGTGGTGAGGTCGAGCTGGCCGTTCGTCTTGTACGTCTTGTGCCCATCGATCTGGATGATCGGCTTGCCGTCCACCTCGCCGAGGGTGTTCTCGGTCGGACCGGGGCTCATCACCGCGAACGGCACGGGCACGAGCCAGGCCAGGCAGATGAGCAGGATCAGCAGGACAGCCGTCAGCGACAGCGTGGCGACGCGGCGAGACATGGCGCCAGCCTAAACCGGGCCCCTCGGCGACGATCGCCACATCCAGGTCGCTCTCAGCCCGCGCCAACCCACTCTGCTGACCCATCGGCGAACCGCTGATGCTTCCACAACGGCACCTCGTCCTTCAGCCGATCGATGAGCTCGCGGCACGCCTCGAACGCCTGTGCCCGGTGAGGGGCGGCCACGCCGACGATCACGGCGGACTCACCCAAGCCGAGCTCGCCGACCCGGTGCACCGCTGCGACCGCGCGCACGTCCGGATGCGCTCGTGCGACCGACTCCGCCACACGCCGGAGCTCGGCCAGGGCCGTCGGGTGCGCTTCGTATCCCAGCTCGATCACGGGCTTGCCACCATCGTGGTCGCGCACCGTGCCGATGAAGACGCACAACCCGCCGGCGCCTACGTCGGCGATGGCCGCGAGGACCTCATCGACCGACAACGCGGTCGTGCGGATGTCGAGCAGCCGGATCCGACCGCTCGCCTCGCCACTGTGGTCGGCGCTCTCCCGCACCGCCGCAGCGGTCTCGCTGGTCGAGGGCCGGGTCGTCTTGCTCATCTGCCGCCTCGCGATCTCTTACGTCTCGCCCGCCGCACCACCGCGGCAGTACCAAGGAGCGCCACGGTCGCACCTGCCGCGCCCAGCGTCGCCGTCTCCCGCTTCCCGATCCGCCGGCCGAGAGCTGCATGCTTTCCAGCCACCTCGATCGCCAACGTCTCGCAGGCCGTGACGTTGTCGTAGGCCGGACGCCAACCCGCGGCACGCAGCTTCGCCGACGACACCACCCACGGGTGGCTCACGTACGCGAGGTCGCTCGCCGGCGCAGGGGTGAGCCCGAGCCGGTGCAGGCGCTCGGCCGCACCCATCGCCAGAGCCTCGGGCAGCTCCAGCCGAGGAAGGCCGGTGAGCATCTCCACCTCGTCCTGCTCGAGGTAGCCATCGCAGCCCACAGTGACCGCGCCGTCGACCTTCCCGAGCACGGCGAACTCCAGCGCGCTCACGAGATCGTCGACGTGACAGAACTGCCACTTCGGCTTGCTGCCCCGGATCACCAGCAGCCGTGCCGCCTCGAAGTGCCTCGTGAGGTACGTGTCGACACCAGGCCCGACCACCATGGCCGGTCGGAGGACCGTCACGGAAAGTCCGGGATGTGCCTTAGGCGCTCGTCTGGCCAACCACTCGATCTCGAGGTAGTCGGAAACGATCCCCTCCGGCCGGGCGCGTAGCGGCCCTTCCTCCTCGAGCGGGACCGGGTTGTCCGAAGCAGCGCCGTACACCATGGCGCTGGTGCACAACACCACGCGCCGGACGCCTGCCGCGGCCGCCGCGGTCAGCACCGTCTGCGCACTCCCGACATTCCGCGCCGACCGCTGCTGCGGCTTGGAGTCCGGCGACCCGTCGAACGCGAGGTGGACGACCACATCGCACTTGACGATCCGCGCAGCGATGGCGGGGTCACGTACGTCGAGCACTCGCCACTCGACACCTTCGAGCTCACCGCGACGGTCATCGATGCCGATCACCCGCTTGACCTCGCGAAGGTCGACGAGACGCGCGGCAAGTGCTCTGCCGATCCCGGACGCGGCACCGGTCACGGCCACGACCAAGCCACCTCGCCGACGCGCCGACGAGGTTGTGCGTCGAGCCGTGCGCCGGGACCGCCGGGCACGATCACGGGTGGGTTCTTCGTTCAGCAGGAAACTCCCGGGCTAGGTTGGACGATATACGCAGCACCCTCATCCTGCCGGAGGTCGAACCGTGAGCAACGATGAGCCCAGCGCCGGGCGCGAGGGCGAAGAGCCTGAAGGCCGACCATCCGGTGAGCCTGGCCGGTCGGACCAGCCCGGCAGCCCGAACCAGCCGTTCGCCGGGTTGGACCTAGGTGCCATATTCGGCCAGCTCCAGAGCATGTTCTCCTGGCAAGGCGGACCGATCAACTGGAAGCTAGCCGAGGAGACCGCCCGGCAGACGATCCGGCAGGCTGGCGACGCTTCGCTGACGGCCGGTGAACGCAACCTGGTCGACCAGACCGTCCAGCTGGCCGAGCACTGGCTCGACGAGGCGACCAGCCTTCCTGCCGGCTCAGCCGGCAAGGCCCACGCGTGGAACCGTTCGGACTGGCTGTCCGGCACCCTCCCGACCTGGCGCAAGCTCGTCGACCCGCTTGCGGCGCATGTGGTGAGTGCGATGGAAAAGGCCATGCCACAGGATGCCGGGCCGATGGGAGTCCAGATCACGGGGGTGCTCACCCAGGTCGGCGGCATGATGTTCGGCGCCCAAGTCGGGCAAGGGCTGGGGCGGCTGGCGACGGAGGTCTTCGGAGGCACCGACATCGGTCTGCCGCTGGGTCCGGTCGGTGAGCCGGTCCTGGTCCCGCACAACGTGCAGGCGTTTGCCGAGGGTCTCGGCGTTTCTGTCGATGACGTCCGCCTTTACCTCACCCTGCGGGAGTGCGCCCATCAGCGACTCTTCCATCACGCGCCATGGCTTGCGTCCCATCTCGTCTCGGCCGTGGAGGAGTACGCCCGGGGCATGCACGTCGACGTGCGTCGCCTGGAGGACATCGCGAGCCAGCTCGACATGACCAACCCCGAGGCTCTGCAGGAGGCACTCGGCTCCGGGCTGCTGGAGCCGGAAGAGACGCCACGACAGAAGGCGGCGCTCGCCAGGCTCGAGACCTCGCTCGCCCTGATCGAGGGGTGGGTGGATGACGTCGTGTCCCTTGCCGCCAGCCCGCGGATGCCGTCCGCCGGCGCACTGCAGGAGGCGATTCGACGCCGGCGCGCCGAGGGAGGCCCTGCGGAGCAGACGTTCGTCACGCTCGTCGGGCTCGAGCTGCGACCGCGCCGGATGCGCGACGCCGCGACCTTGTGGGCGACCCTCCGCGAGATGCGAGGCGTGAGCGGCCGCGACGCGCCCTGGTCGCATCCCGATCTGCTTCCCTCGGGCGAGGATCTTGACGATCCGCGCGGGTTCGCCGAGCGTGCGGACTCACCCGAGCAGATGGACCTCGGCGACCTCGGGTTCGACGACGGCTGAGGCCGCTTCGATCGCGACGGATCGGGTCGCGGTGTGCGATCCCGTCCTGCTCCGGCGACGCCAGGTCAGCCTTGCGTGATCAGCGGATGACGAGGAACACGACCAGGGCGGCCGCCGCGACCAGAGCGGCGATGACCACCGCGATCACGGCGCTGCGCCCAGACCCGCCGTCTGCAGGTCCGGCCTCGTCGACGAACTTCTGGAACATCGCCGTGTTGGCGCCCGGATCCTCCTCGGATCTGCCGGCCTGACCGGTGTGGGGACTGGCCGCGGTCTCACCCCACACCGGGCCAGGTGCACCCCCGTGCGCCTGGGCAGGGTGCGGGGCGAAGGTCGGGTACCCGCCAGGTGTCACGCCACCTGGTCCGGGGTGAACGGGACCGCCCTGGCCAGGAGCCGGTTGCGAGCCCGGCTGCTGCCCGACGTACGGGTACTGTCCGGCCTGCGGATTCTGTCCGGCCTGCGGATTCTGTCCGGCCTGTGGGTGCTGTCCGGCCTGCTGTGCGTACGGGCCGGCGTAAGGGGTCCGACTGCCGTGCTGAGGGCCGGCGGCACCCGGAGGCGCAGGCGAGCCTTCGTTGCCCGCGGGAGGCCGACCGCGACCCGGTCCGTGGTTGGTGTACGACATGTGACGTGACCATACCGAGGTTCGCGAGCGATCGTCCGATTGCTCCGACTTCCTCCTACATTGATGCGGTTCCGTGTGCGGACCGGAACTGGGCGTGCTCTGACCGGTCCGTGTCGGTCCATACGGCCTGCCCCGCCGCGAGGGGCCATAGCCTGCCGTCGTGGTCATGTCGCCGCTGGAGACGGTCAGACGGAAGGAGTGGACGTGGGCGAGCTTCCCACTGATGGACAGGTGCGTCCGATCACTCGGTGGGGCGAGCCGGTGATGCATCGTCGGTGCCGGCCAGTCGAGGCGTACGACGCCGAACTAGCCACGCTCGTCGCCGACATGGTGGCCACGATGCGGGCCGCGGATGGCGTCGGGCTCGCCGCCAACCAGATCGGCGTCGACCTGCAGGTGTTCGTCTACAGCTGCCCGGACGCCGACCAGGTCATCCAGGAAGGCGTGGTCTGCAATCCGATCCTGGAGCTTCCCACCGGATCGGAGCGCCGGCTTGAGGAGGCCGAGGAAGGGTGCCTGTCGCTACCAGGGGCCTACGCCAAGTGCCCGCGTCCCGACACCGCCGTCGTCCGGGGTTTCGACGTGTCGGGTCAGCCCATCGTCGTCTCGGGAACGGGGATGCTCGCGCGCTGCCTGCAACACGAAACCGATCACCTTCAGGGCGTCGTGTTCGCCGACCGCCTGTCGCAGCGGGTACGCCGACAGCTCTTCCGTGACGCCGAGGCGGTCGCAGAACGGTACGGACCGCGCTGGCCTGCCGAGTGACTGGCACGAGCAGCAGCTGCCGAGCGCAGGTCAGAAGTCGAGCTGCACGACCTGTGCCTGCAACGCCGCCATGACGCGGCGCGTGACGACACCGGGACCATTCAGGTGGGCGTACGCCGCCAGCATGGCCGTCTGCAGACTTGCCCAGGCGCCGTCGGGACCCAGCTTCTTCATGACTCCCGTCGAGGCCAGCCGCTGCACGACCGGTTGCTGCAGGCCGCCGATACACAACCGCACGCCATGGGCGTCCAACTTGTGATGCAGGTCGAGCACCGCTTCACATGTCGTGTCGTCCATCTCGGGCGTGTGGTGGAGCGCGAGGACGACCACGAGCGGTCTCGGCTCGCTCCGGCTGACCCACTCGATGACGGCATCGACCAACGCAGCGGCGTGGTCACGGTCGATGGGCGTTGCCGGTTCCAGGCACATGAACTCGCGGCTTATCGCATCGTGCTTGCCGTCTCGATCCCGACGCCCCCGGAGGAAGCCGCGAATCCCTTTCCTGTGCTGGCTTCCGGCGGCATCGCCCACCTCACTGGTGTCCGCAGGAGGTTGTTGGGTGGCGTGGTCGGTGGGTGAGGTGTGGCGTGCCAGAACACCTGAGGGTCGCCATCGGCTGGCTCGATCGGCGGATCGACGTGCCGGAGACCACCAGACGTTGTCCAAGAGCATTGCCCATCCCCCGCGTGCCAGCCTGGGCTTCCCCCGAAAGTTCTCTCACGCAAAGTCTTGGCTGACAACAAACCGTGGGGCTTCACCCGCACAGGGTGATTAGGTGGGCGCAAAGCAGAGGCCGACGGGGGATGGAACTCTCAACCGCGCTTGGGGTGATGAGGTCGTCGCCATGTCGGTGCCCGGCGTGAGATCGATCGTGTAAACACACTGACGTCATGAAACACACAGCCGTCAAGGGGGCCCTGCGGTGACGGCACCGCGGGTGTCAGCGTCCGGTACGTCGCTCCGACGGGTGCAGCTGTGCCGCCACATACGGGCCGACGAGATCGCTGCACGTCCTACGGGGGGCCGCCACTTCCACGATGGCGCCGTCGTCGAGCCGAAGTCGCAACAGCAATGGGCACGGGCCAAGCCTGCGCACATCCGGCGGCGCGTCCTCGAGGTCCTCGGCGAAACGACACGCGAACAGCAAGACCTTCGTCAACGCAATGCCTCGGTAGACAACCAACACATCGTGGACCCACACGGCATACGACGTCGTTCGAGACCATCGCTGGCTCAACGACTCCACGCCCCACGAAGCACTCCGCAACCGGCACCGGAAGACACCTGCCGCGTAAATGACTCGGCGCCGACGTACGACAATCGCGGCAACCAGACACAGGATCCCCAGCACGATTGCACTCGCGACCCACACCATCACGCCCGCACCTCCCCCTGCGCGGCCCACCCACGCTCAGAGTCGGCCAAGTACGGCTGCGGGACCACGTCCGGAGGGGATGAAACCGCAGAGGGTCGCGATGAAAATCTCCACCTCCTTGACGGGCGAAAGTCCTCGCCCGTCAGGCCCGGCGACCGCGCCGCGACGGTCAGTCGGCGCAGTCCGACAGCGGCAACTGGGCGGCGGCGGCCACGCCCTCGAGATACCCGCGTGCCCGGTCAGCCTGTGGGTAGCGCCGGACCAGGTCCCAGAACGCGGGCGTATGTCCTGGCTCGACCAGGTGTGCGATCTCGTGGACCAGCACATAGTCGATCACCCAGGAGGGCATCCCACGCAGTCTGGACGAAAGCCGCACGGTTCGATCACTCGGAGTGCAGGACCCCCACCGCATTCCTTGGTTGGAGACCCAGCGAACGCTGGCCGGTGGGCTCACATCGTCCAGGTAGCGCCGGCAGAGCACACGGGCACGGTTCAGCAGCTCTGCGTCGCTCGGCCTCCTCCGCCGCTCCTGAGCAGCGAGCCGCTCGAGCATGACGCCAACCCACCGGTGCTCCTCGGCACGGCTCATCCGCGCCGGCAGAAGCACCACCACGCGGTCACCGTCGCGGTATGCGCTCACGGTGCGCCGGCGACGCTGGCTCCTGCGGACCTCGACCCGGGACAGCTCGAGTCCCGTCCGAGCGGAGCGGGTGCCCGGACGTGTCTTGCGCTGCCCCGACGCCGGTTCGGCCACTATCGAAACGTACCGCCATGGACCGACAGCTTCGATCCCTCCGACTGAGGAGGGACAGGTTTTCCACAGCACAGTTCCCGGACAACCTGCACGTCAGGCTGGCGAAATGCCACGATAGACATCGATTTGTCCCCACTTTCGAACCGAGCCGTCCACCGCATGTCGGGCTGCGTGCACAGCGAACCCAGCGCAGTACACATGCCATCCCCAGGTTTTTCCACAGGCCGTGGATAAGGCCACCACGACACCCGTCGGTCGCTGGAGCCGACCCCTAGGTTTGACTGCCAGAGGAGCAGGGGTAGCGTCGACACGGCGTCGTACGGGACCACGTCCCGCGTCCGGCCCACACCAACAGGTATAAAAGGGGACACCATGGGCAGGACGAGGCCAGATGGGTGCCGAGCACGCAGCAGTGGACGGCGCTGAGGTGGTGAGTCCGCGGGCGACCAGGACGCCTGACAATCGGCCCGGTGGGCAACCACCGAGCTGAACGGTCGCGGCGCCCAGGGTCCATACCGGACGACAGGCCGAGAGACCGGACAAGGTGACCCGAGATCGGGCGGCCCGGGCGGGTCCGCCCTGCCCCGACCCAGCAACGAGCGAGGAGGGCCGTCATGGCGGAGACCTACACAGGTGAGTTCTACTGCGTGAAATGCAAGGCGAAGCGCAACGCAACGGGCGAAGTCAAGGTGAACGACAAGGGCACCCGGATGGCCAAGGCCACCTGCCCCGAGTGCGGCACGAACCTGAACCGCATCCTCGGCAAGGCCTGATCTCCACAACAGAGCTCGTTCGACGTTACGCAAGGGCCGGGCTGGCGCCCTCCTGATCCCGACGTCTCACCACGGTCGGTGTGTCGGGTATCCGACGAAAGGGTGGGTTGCCCGGTCCTCGCATTCCTGGCACGAGGTCTCACCGCAGCCTGGTCGCTAAGCTCAGAGCGTGCTTCGACCGCCGCACGACGGGGTGCCGCAGACCCGCACGACTCGCCGCCGTGATCGACATGGCCGTGGCATGCGGGGGCCGATCGCTGGACGCGGGCCGCTCGCGCCATCCGGGGTTCCGGTCGCACGATCACGCGCGGAGCGCTTCGACGATCTCGTCCTGGACGCTGTGGAGTCCCTCGAGCGTCGCTTCTTCAGGGAGCTGGACGGAGTTGAGTTCGCGGTCGAGGAGGTGCCGGACCCACGCAAGGTCGATCTCTCCCTCGACTCCGAAGTGCCCCTGGGAAGCATCCACACAGCGGCCGGTGGCAAGCCAGCCCGCATCGTCATCTATCGCCGGCCCATCGAGCTGCGCGCGTCGAGCTCGTCGGACTTGTCCGCTCTCGTCCACGACGTCGTCGTCGAGCAAGTGGCCGAGCTGCTCGGGCTGAACCCGGAAGACGTCGACCCCACGTATGGCGCGGATTGAGGGCCTGCCTCGACACCGGGCACGCCTAGTGGGAGGATCGGTCGACCGCAGCGCCGAGGTCCGGTAGCGCCACGGGGCGCACGGCGCTCGTCACTCCCGGCTCGAGCTGCCATCCCGAGATCATCGGGCCGGCCTGACCCTTCTCGACAAGGAAGCGTGCGCCGTAGATCGGCCCACCGTCCTCGAGCTCGACTAGTGCGACATAGGCCGGCACCTTGCGCTTCGGCTTGAGCGGCACCTCGACAGAGCTGCCGGGCTTCATCACCACGGTCGTGGAGCCGACACGTTGACCCTTCGAGTCGGTGAGGGTCACGGTGAGTCGGGAGGATCGGCGGGTCGACGGTGTCGCGAGGATGAGGGTCGCCGACGTGCGGTCGCCAGTTGGCGTGTATGGGACGACCGCCTGGCTCGACAGGGGCGCCGCCGCGGCGCTGTAGACGACATCCCGGGGTCCATCGCCCGACCCGAGCTGGCTCCGCACGGTCGCCGTGATGGGCACGTCGGACACCAACCGGATCGCGACCGCCTCACCCCGCACGGCCTTGTCGATGCGTACGTCCTTCACGGACCCGGGCTCCACGTCGAACGTTCCGAGCCCGACGGGCTCGAAGCTGCCGTTCCGCCCGATGATCGTGAGGTCGACGGTGGCGGTGGAGTCACCCGGCGCCACCACGGTGAGTGTGCGCGGACCCGCGCCGCCCGCGACCGCCGGCAGCACGACCTCCCTCGCCGGTCGTGTGGCGGTCGGTATCCAGTCGATCCCGACAGGGGTCTCTCCGTCCACCGCGTCGTCCCGCAAGGCCGCTGAGATCCGGCCCCGCGTGGCCCGCACCAAGACGGCCAGCCGCTTGCTGGTGGGCGCGAGCTGATCCAGTTCGACGACGGTCTGATCCCCCGGCGGAACCACGACGCTGCGGCCACTTCCGAGGTCGACCGGACCGTTCTCGTCCCACAGGCGCAGGGCCACGTGCGCCTCGGCGCTGTCGACGTTGGTGAGGTGGAGCCGGCCGTGCCGTCCGATCTGGCTGCCCGCTCCGACGAACCAGAACTCCGATCGTGGAGCAGGGCACGATGCCTCGGCCAATCCACGCAGTTCACCCCGTGTCGTGCGGGTGAGCTGGGACGCCATCGCGCCCGGTGCGAGCGTTCCCTGTGCCGAGATCAGCATGGGCGGGGTCCGCGGTCGACGGACGGTATGCGCCACGAGCCGGGCCCGTCGCTCTCCGGAGGCGACCGGCTTGTCTTCCCCGAGCGGAGTCAGCTCGATCCGGGCTGGCAGGCCTCCCCCGGTCACGCGTGCACCCGCCTCGAGGAGCGACACCCGACCGGCGGGTGCGACCGCCGCCAGATCGGTTCGCGTGGCGTCCTTGGCGTACGCCGACTCGGGGCAGGCGAACGCCGCCTGCCGCAACGGGAGCCGGGTCGCCTGCTGTGCGGCAGTCGACGGAGAACCGAGCCCGCGTGGTACGAAGGCCGCTCCGACCGCGAGCACCGTCACGACCCCGAGCACCACACCAATCCGCATCGCGCCCTGGTTCATGCGCCCACCCCCGCGTTCGTCCGTACCGGCGACTGCGGGACACCAGCCCGCCCGGTGGGCTGCCCGGACCGCGGACCTCCTCCGGGTGGCGACGGTGGTCGCACCCCAGCACGCCGACGGGGCTCTCTGGGCGGTGGCGCAGGAACGTCACGTCGGGACCGGCTGGGCAGCGCGAAGATCAGGATCAGCAGGACGACGATGCCTTGGATCACCAGCAGTGCCCCGCGGTTCGGTGCGACGTGCGTCACGGTGACGCTTCCACTGCCGGCCGGCAGGTCGAACGCCTGCGCCCATCCGTCGTACGTGCGGGACGGCAGCGGCCTCCCGTCGAAGTCCGCCTGCCAGCCGGAGTCGTACGTCTCGGCCAGGACGAGGACTCGACCGACCGGGCCGTCCGGAATCGCGATCCGGCCCGTGCGGTCGTCGAGAGCCACCACCTCGCCGACCGCCTCGCTGGCTCCGCCCGATCCCGCCGGCATGACCCGTGCAGCGCCAGCAGGCAGCTGGACCTGCCACGCTGCGGCGCCATCCGGTGCGCTCGTGCGAGACAGTCCAGGGGTCGTGTCGAGGCGCTCCACCGACCGGCTGTCCGCGGGCGCCGGCAGGTAGACGTAGCGGATGCCGTAGGCCGCGAGCTGGGTCGTGATCCGGGGCTGTTGTACGTCGCTCAGCAGGTCGCCGACCAGGCTGTCGAGCTGCCGCAGGGTTGAGCGACTGCCGCCCACCTCGGCGTCCCCGAGCCGCACCGAGCCTTCACGAACCACTGCGTAGCGGACGGTGCCGCCGTCGGCCCGGATCACGAGCGCCCGTGGGTGGCTCGGCCGGCGCTGCGCGCTCTGCATGTACGCCGGCAAGGCGTCTCCTGGCCCACGGGTCAGCGGACCCTCGGCACCGCGAAGGATCCACCAGCTCGCCATGACACCCGGGACGGCCACCGCGAGGATCGCGAGGAGGCCGGCGACCGGCTGGCGCCAGCTGAACGCCGTCTCGCTGAACACCCGCGTAGCACCGTCGGCGACCAACGCGATCGCGAGGATCCAACCTGCGACCACGACGACCGTCGCAAGCCCCGGCCATGACGGCACCGGCGTGGGGATCCACTCGGCCTGCACCATCAGCCGGCTCTGCATGAGGCCGATCGCAAGCCCTGCGACGCTGAACAGCCAAGCGGCGAGCACGGCTTTGGCCCGGTCGCGGCGCAGCAGCGCGGCGAGCGCGATCAGCAGCAGGATGCCCGTCATCCAGGCAGGAGCGGCCGCCGGTCCGCCGGGGTTACCGAAGACCAGCGACAAGGGACCGAGCTTCGCGTCGACCAGCGTGGGCGTCGAAAGACCGGCTTCTGCGAGCACCGCCCGCGGGTTCTCGACGAGGGTCGGCAGCCAAGGCAGCAGGGCACCCGGAGGAATGGCGAGCGCCAGGCCGATCCGGCTGCGGGCTCCGGGGTGTGGCAGCCAGGTGCCAAGGCAGACGGCGACGCCCAAGATCACCGCGACCAGGTAGCCGGCCGGTACGAATGCCGTGACCACGGCGAGCAGCAACCCGGTGGTCCAGGCCGAGCTCCAGGAGCCGACCTCGGCGCGACCAGCTCCTACCATCCGCAGCGCCCCGACCGCGACCAGCGGCAGGAGGACCACCGCTGCACAGGTGCCCAACCGACCCGACGCGATCGCGCCGGTCACAGCGGGTAGCAGGGCGTAGGTCGTGGCTGCCCAGATCCGCACCAGGCGGCTGCGTACCAAGGAGCGCAACAGGACGTAGCTGGTCAGCCCCGCCAGGGGGACGCTGCCCAGGAGCAGCAGGTCGACGGCCAGTCCGACCTGTCCCCCGAGAATGCTGGCGAGCAACGCCAGGACCGGAAGGTAGGGCGCCGCAGCTCGACTGCTGCCGAGATCGACCGGGTGCCACGACTCGACGTACCGCTGCCACAGGTCCGAGACGCTCTCAGGAGGTGGCAGCAGCGCCCCACCGCTCAGCACACCGCCACCGATCAGGTGTCGGCCGGCGACGAGCGTGAGGACGACGAGTGCCAGCAGCGTCACGATCGGTGGTCGGGTCACGATCCAGCGCAGGACGCCGGGGCCGCCGCTCTCCAGCTCCTCCGCCTCTTCTGCGACCGGCCCAGACTCCACTGGCCGCCGGATTCGGCGGGTCGTGCTGACGTGCGTACCCGTGCGAGCAGACACCAGCGCCAACAACGCGTCGAAGGTGTGCTGCAGGCCGATCCACGGAGGTGGCAGCAGCTGCCGGACCACACGATGGGGGACCCGACGGTGCTTGGCGCGCCGTCGGCGCCCGAGCAGGATCCGGTCTGGACGCGAGAAGACAGCAAGGGCGGCCATGGCCTCGTCGAAGGCGGCGTCTGGCCACTTCGCAAGCAGCAACGCCAACACCCGCAGCGTGGTGCCGAGGGCGAGCCGTAAGGCGACGAAGGGCAGCAGCCAGAGGGCCGTGTTGACCAGCAGGGTGTACATCGCGTTCCTGCGGTCCACGCGCCGCGGTCGGCCCTTCACCGCATCCGTGCGACGCAGCCCTCGAAAGCTCGCTTCTGCATGGAAGACGACGGCATCCGGGCAGACGACCACCCGGTGGCCTGATCGCACGACCCGCCAGCCGAGGTCCACGTCGTCGCGGTAGAGACCGAAGCGCTCGTCGAATCCACCGAGGCGCTCGAAGACGTCGCGCCGGATCAGCATGCCGGCGGTGCTCACCGCGAGCACGTCACGTACGACGTCATGCTGGCCCTGGTCGTACTCACCGAACTCGAGACCGGTCTCCCGGTTGCTGCTGCCCGCGATGGTGACGCCGAACTCGATCAGTCGCCTACCCTCAGGCCACTCGCGCAGCTTCGGTCCGATGACGGCGACGGAAGGGCTGCTGCCAGCCAGCCTGAGCAACCCAGCCAGCGCACCCGGAGCAGGGGTGCAGTCGTCATGCAGCAACCACAACCACTCACCTGGCTGGGCGGGTGGCAGCGCGCGGACCGCACGGTTGACCGCCTCGCCGAAGCCGGTACGACGTGGCGCGTCAAGTACGAGCCGCTGGCCGAACAACTCGACCAGTCGCTCGCGCGTACCGTCCCGACTTCCCGTATCGACGACGAGGAAGCGATCTGGTCGACGACGCTGACCACGCAGGCCCTCAGCCAGCTTGTCCAGCCAGGGCATGCCGTCGTGCGCGACGAGCACGGCGGTGACGATCGGACGGACTGGCCCGTGGCCCTGACGGGGGTACGCACTCATGCCGGACGTCTGACCTCACATGTCGTACGGGCCCCTTCGACGAACGGACGCCGTCGAGCGAGGCCCACACTGCTAGCGACTTGCGGCACCTGGACCGGTGCAAGCCAACACCCTACGCGAGTCGCTCGGCATGGTGAGAACCGTTCAACGAACCACCGGGCATGCAGCACCTGGCAGAGAAGCTACGACCAGATGAGGTCAGACGCGACGAGACAACGAACGCCGACGCAGGATTGCTGCATCCACGCCGAGAGTCGGACGACAGACTCTCAGCTCACCGCACGTCTCCTGAGACGCCGCCGCTCGCGCTCCGACATTCCTCCCCAGATGCCGAAGCGCTCGTCGTGCTCCAGTGCGTACGCCAAGCACTCGGCACGGACCTCGCAGACCATGCACACCTTCTTGGCTTCGCGCGTGGAGCCACCCTTCTCCGGAAAGAACGCCTCTGGGTCTGTCTGCGCACACAGCGCGCGCTCCTGCCAGCTGAGCTCTTCCTGGGCGCCGCCGTGCAGCAGGATGGCATCTGCCACGGTCATCGCCTCCCTCGATCCACGAACCGTGGACTCGTAGGTCCCCGTTGACTGTCGTTCTGCATCGGTGGCCGTAACGGTGGGCTGTTCCAGTTCAGGTAGGAGACCGCGCCGTCCCCCTTCGGCCACCATGGTTGGCGCATCCCCCTCGTGACCCAGAGCGTTCCCCCGGACGAACGGAATGACACTACTGAAATTACATGCCCGAAATTAGGGGTCGTCAACCGGTCGTCTGGTATAAATCGCCCCGCATACCTGGCGGGTCCATCCGACCACGTTCCGTCGCGAGGACTCCGCCACGTACGCCCACCATGGCGCCGAAGCGGCTCGGCTTCTATCGCGGTGGCTGAGACCACCAGCCCTGCTGACCCGGATCGGACTGGCCCGCTCGATCGGACTGGCTGGGCTCGCCCGACTCGTTGCCGCGACCCGAAACGTATCCACCATCGGAGTCCGGCCGGCTGGAGTCGTCTGCAGAGCTCACGGCGCCACCCGAGAGGTTTCCGTTGGCCGACGAGCCTTCCACCGAGTCCCGGTCACCTCCGCCAGCACCGAACGGCATGAGCTGGGTCGCTTCCAAGCTGGGCCCGCCAGCGCCTCCACTCTCCGGGCGCACGATCTGCGTGGCGTCGGCTTCTCCGGGCCCGTTGGAACCAGCGGAGGCACCCGAGCCAGCTGGCCCGGTCGGCAGTTGGCCGTACCCGCCGAAGTTCTGCTCACCGCGTCCACTGACGTAGCCCGGCTGCCCAGGCTGGCCAGGCTGCCCCGCCTGGGCGGGCTCACCCTGCGGACCGAGGTTCGGCTGCCCGTACCCGGACTGGCCGTATCCCTCCTGGCCGTAACCTGCGTAGCCGCGCTCACCGGACGGTGAGGCGTACGGCTGGTGCGCTTGGCTCGCGAAGTCGAAGTTCCCGTAAGCCTGCGTGGCCTGCGCATCCGGCGAAGCGTGCTGTGGCTGGGGCTCGTAGCTCTGCATGCCGAACCCGAACTGGCCGAGTCCACCGGACTGCTGGCCAGGGTCGGCGGCTGGGTATCCCTGCGGCCCGTACCCCGGCTGACCGTGCACCGGCTGCCCGTATGCCGGCGGCCCGTACCCCTGCTGCTCAGGTCCGGGGTAAGGCTGCTGAGCCGCGTACTGCTGCGCTCCTGCCATCGGATTCGCGGGCTGGTCAGGTTGCGCCTGATGCGGTGACTCGGCTCCCGGCTGCTTCCCGGGCTCCGACACCGGCTGACCTGCCTGCCCGGAGTCTCCGCCCTGTCCAGGGTCAAAGCCTGGCTGTCCCTGCGGGTTGCCGTACTCGAATCCACCGAACTGCGGCGCGTATCCCTGCCCGTACGGCTGTCCGTACGGCTGAGGAGGCTGACCGAACTGACCGAACTGCCCGTGCTGTGGCTGGTACTTCGGCTTGCGCTCCGGCGCCGGCAGCGCCTTGAAGGTCGTCACGACGAACAGGAGGGCGGCCCCGAGAACCGCGAGGTGGGCGATCTGATAGCCGAATGCCGACCACTTGCCGACCACCCCTACCGGCATCTGGGCGACCCCTGGGTCGTACGCGAGTGCTGACAGCCACATCACGACGGCGAGGAGGCCCAGCGCGATCAGCACGATGAGCGAGATCAGCGTGAGCAACCGCGCGTTCGGCGTCAGCTCCCCCACGTGTGTCGCGAGAAACACACCGAGGACGAGCATCCCGACCACGAGCGGCGAGGCGAACCGGTCCTGATATGCCGCTGCCTTCGCGGTGAAGGGTCCTTCGCCGACAAGGAGCAGGATGGTCACGACGCTGGCTACGACGGCCGCCGCGACAAGCACCCACGCCAGGAGCTCACGTTGGTGCTTGGTTGTCTCGGAAACCACTGTGTTACCCCCTTGGAAGGTGGTGACGTCGGAGCGAAAGCCTTCCATATCGGGCATGAGTGCGCGAGACGGGGCCCTCAGTCCCACATGACGGGCGGCCACGGCTACCCCCACCAGCCGATTTGCCGCCAGGGTGCACACTGGTCAGCGTGCAGATCACGGTTCTGGCCGGTGGTATAGGCGCCGCCCGATTCCTGCGGGGCCTGCTCGCCCACCTCGCCGACAACGATGGCCTCGCCGCTGAAACCACGATCATCGGCAACACCGGCGACGACCTTACTCTCTACGGCCTTCGGGTCTGCCCCGACCTCGACACGGTGATGTACACGCTGGGAGGCGGGAACGACGAGGCCAAGGGCTGGGGCCGTGCCGATGAGACCTGGAACGCCCTGGCCGAGATCCGGGCCTACGACGCGACGCCCTCGTGGTTCGGCCTGGGCGATCGTGACATCGGCACCCATCTGGTACGCACGGCGTTGCTCGCCGAAGGGCATCCGCTGTCGGCCGTCACCGAGCGACTGGCGGCGCGCTGGAAGCTGCCGGCCCGGCTCATTCCCATGACCGACCAACGCGTGGAGACCCACGTCATGGTCGAGGATCCCGATGCGCCGGACGGGCGGAGGCGGCTGCACTTCCAGGAGTACTGGGTGCGTCACCATGCCGAGCTTCCCGTGATCGACCTTCGCTTCGAGGGGATCGAGGCGGCTGAACCGGCTCCGGGCGTGCTCGACGCCATCGCGAAAGCCGACGTGATCCTCTTTCCCCCGTCCAATCCCGTGGTCAGCATCGGACCCATCCTCGAGGTGCCTGGCGTCCGGGAGGCGGTTCGGACCGCGGCCGCTCCCGTCGTCGGCCTGTCGCCCATCGTCGGCGGCGCGCCGGTGCGCGGGATGGCGGACAAGCTGCTGCCCGCGATCGGCGTCGACACGTCAGCCACCGGTGTCGCCCTCCACTTCGGCGCCCGGCGTGCCGGCGGTCTCCTCGACGGATGGCTGGTCGACGTACGCGACAGCGACGCAGTGGAGCGGCTGGAGGCCGCCGGGATCGCAGCACGTTCCCTTCCGTTGCTGATGACCGATGTCGCGGCCGCTGCCAGCATGGCCCAGGCCGCGCTGGATCTCGCTGCGACGGTACGCCGATGACCACCGACATCCCGGACGACCTCATGTCCACCCCGTCCGACTCGTCCTCGCCGTACACGGTGAGGCCCGTGCACGGGATGCCTGAGGTGAGACCAGGAGACGACCTCGGCGAGCTGATTGCAGCACGGGTTCGCGACCTTCGCGACCGTGACATCGTCGTCGTGTCCAGCAAGATCGTCAGCAAGGCCGAAGGTCGGATCGTCTCGCTGGCCGAGGACGAGCTGCCCCCTGCGTCATCCGCACCATCTGCCGAGACGACGTCTCCCCCACGTCGTCCGCCGCGCGAGACGTTCGGGTCGTTCGACGAACGCGTCGCCGCGCTCCGCGCCGCCACGATCCGTTCCGAAGCCGTTCGGGTGGTCGCAGCACGCGGAGCGACCCAGATCGTCCAGACCCGGCACGGGTTCGTCATGGCTGCCGCCGGAGTCGACGCGTCCAACGTGGCGGCCGGAAGCCTCGTCCTGCTGCCGCTCGATCCCGACGCCTCGGCACGTGGGCTTCGTCACGCCCTCGCCGAGCAGCTGGGCGTCTCGGTCGGCGTCGTGATCAGCGACACCTTCGGCAGACCGTGGCGGGTCGGCCAGACCGACCTTGCGATCGGGGCTGCCGGAGTCCTCGTCATCAACCACCATCGGGGGCGGCGGGACGCCCACGGCAACGAGCTCGTCGTGACGGCGCCCGCTTGCGCCGACGAGATCGCCTCCGCTGCCGAGCTGGCGATGGGCAAGTTGGCACAGGTGCCCGTCGCCGTCGTGCGTGGCCTGCCGCATCTCGTGACCGCCGAGGACGGCCCTGGGGTTCGTGCCCTCATCCGTACCGCCGACGAAGACCTTTTCCGCTTCGGCAGCCGCGAGGCCGTCTACGACGCCTTGACGCGAGCTCGCACGGTCGACACCGTGGCCGACGGACCGGTAGACCACGATGTCGTACGCCGCGTCGTGACGGTGCTGCAGGACTCTCCGGGCGACGGGGTCGCACTCGTCGACCTGGCCGACAGCGACGTTCGCAAGTCGTTGCTCGATGCCGCCAGACTGCCGTCGTCTGTTGCGTATGCCGCCCTTCTCTTCGCCCCGCAACCGGTGGACGAGCATGTCCCCGCATTGCTCGAGGTCGGTGCAACCCGCGAAAGGCTCGCTGTCGCCTGTGCCGCCGAGGGCCTCGCCTCGACGTGGGTTCCCGCCGAGCGGCTCGACGCCGCACTCGTACGAAAGGCGGCGCCTGACCCATCGCTCGAACCCGTCGGTCTGCTCGTCGTCGGTTCCCATGAAAACCCTTAGCTCCAGAGGGATTCCCCACACCCTGGACCAAGGTGGGAAACCGACCGCTGCCGCCCCACCGTCGTCCACACTGGGTCGACGATGATCTCAAGGCCGTGAGGTTGTCGGCACGTGTATGTAACGTCGGGACGATGAAATACGGAATCGTGACGTCGGCGGGCACGGTGCACGACTACGTGACGATGGCGCGTGAGGCCGAGGCCCATGGCTGGGACGGCGTGTTCGTGTGGGACGACATCTGTGTCGGGCCGCGCGATGTGTTCGATCCCTGGGTTACCCTCGGAGCAATGGCGCTTGGCACCGTGCGCATCACGCTCGGTGCGATGGTGTTCTCGCTTGCGCGCCGCCGGCCGTGGAAGGTCGCCCGAGAGACCCTGACCCTGGACAATCTCGCCAACGGCCGCCTGGTGGTTCCCGTCGGTTTCGGTGGATCGTGGGATGGTGGGTTCTCGCGCGTCAACACGGACGAACCCGGCCGCAAGGCCCGCCGTGAGAAGCTCGACGAGTGCCTCGAGATCCTCGCGCGCGCCTGGTCCGGTGAACCTTTCGACTACGAAGGCAAGCACTATCGCGCGAAGGACCTCGTCTTCCGACCGCGACCGGTCCAGCAGCCACGCATTCCGGTCTGGACCATCGGTGCCTGGCCACACGAGCGGTCCCTCGGCCGCTCGGCTCGCTGGGACGGCATCATCGCCGTCGACATGTCATCGGACGCGAACCCATCCGATCCCGTTCCGCCCTCGACTGTCGCCTCCATCCGCGAGTGGATGATCGAGCGTCGAGGATCCCTGGACGGTTTCGACATCGTGGTCGAAGGTGTCACCGACGGCGCCGATCCGACGGCCGTACACAAGCAGATCCAGCCGTACCGCGAGGCCGGCGCGACCTGGTGGATCGAAAGCCACTGGGACGACACGGTGACGGCCGACTCGTTGCTCACGCGCATTCGACAAGGAGTTCCCGTCGAGTCGTAGCGGTGCCGAGACGCGCGGCTCGTCGCCGTCCTTCGAGGAGCATCACATGCGAGGCACGTCCGTTGCCCTCCTTGCCGTCGTGCTGGCGATGGGCGCAGTCGTCTCGGCGGCCTCGTGCACGCCGCCGCACGCCGCATCGGAGGCGAGCCCTGACGCGTCGACGTCACCTGCCTTCACCCAGCCGCCCGTCGCCGCGATCGGCATCCCCGGCGAGGATCTTGGCACGCAGCGGGACGCCGGGGCGGTGGAGGTGCGCTACGCGGACGGTCGCCGCCAGATCCTCTTCCCCTCGGCCTACCGGGCGGGCGACCACTTCGGCGCGGCAACCGCCGTCGTCGAGATCGACGGGGATGCCTACCCTGACCTGGTAGTGGGAGCGCCCGGTCGCGATGTCGGTGGCGTCCCCGACGCCGGTGCCGTCTTCCTCTACAGGGGATCGGCCAAGGGATTCCGGCCGTGGAGGGTGCTTGTGCAGGGTTCCGGCGGCGTCCCGGGCTCTGCTCAGGCCGGCGCCGGATTCGGCGCCGTGATCTCGGCGTACGGCGACCAGACCGCCGCGCTCGCTGTGGGCATGCCGCGGTGGGATACGGGAGGCGCCGTGGATGCGGGGGCCGTCGTGCTGCTCACGCTCACCAGGTCGGCGAGCCCGCAGGTGTCCGGAACCCTCCTCACCGAGGGCTCGGCCGGTCTTCCGGGTACGCCGGAGAGTGGCGACCTACTGGGTGCCGCTCTCGACGGCGACCGTGCCTTCGGCGCACCGGGCAAAACCGTCAACGGCGCGCGAGGGGCGGGCGCGGTCTACGTACGGCTCGACCCGGACGCGGCCTCGTACACGATGATCACCCAGGACACGCCTGGCATGCCGGGTGCGGCGGAGCCCGGCGACGGGTTCGGCAGCGCGGTCGTCCAGGCAGCTCCGTTCGGCCTGTGGATCGGGGTACCAGGTGAGGATCTCGGCGACACGACCGATGCCGGGATGGTGAACACGTTCGGGGACGTCGACGAGGACGGCGTCCCTCGCGAGCCCGGCCCCAGCTACACCCAGAACTCACGCGGCGTGGCAGGAGTACCTGAACCAGGCGACCGGTTCGGAACCGCGTTGGCTCGCTATGCGCCAGGAGAGCAATCCGACGCCGATGTGGTGCTCGTCGGCGTGCCCGGCGAGGACATCGGTTCGATCCGCGACGCGGGAATGGTCGACGAGCTGTGGACCGACGGTGTGGCCCTCACACAGGCCCGGACCGCCGGGACGGAAGAGCCTGGCGACCGCTTCGGCAGCACGCTTGTGGCGGGTTCGTTCTTCGACGCCGATCCTCGGCCCCGGATCATCGTCGGTGCACCGGGTGAAGACGCTGGCGCCGGCGCGGTCGTCGTGGTCTACGGCAGCACCGCAGTGATCTGGAAGCAGACCACCGGCACACCTGAGCATCGTGACGGCTACGGCACATCGGTCGCCGCCAGACTGGGCTAGTTGTCGGTGCGGAAGCAGAGCGCGCCGGCTGCCGTCGGAACGTGCTAGATGGCGCGATAGTCCCGTGGAGGCAGTCGCGGTCCGCGTCGGGGCGGCATGATGCCGGCGAGCTCGATCAGCCGGGTCACGCGGTAGCGGTGCCCTTTCCACCGCGCGAGGACGGCAAGCATCGTCTCGTCGTCGTACGGGCGACCCTCCAACGCCCAGCCGACCGCCTTCGCCAGGTGGTAGTCGCCGACCGACACCGCGTCGGCACATCCGTGCGCGCGTTGCAGGACCTCGGCGACGGTCCATGGTCCGATGCCAGGGATGCTGCGGAAGCGGCGCTCGACCTCGGCAGGAGCAAGAGTCAGTGTTCGCTCGAGCGACGCTGCCACCCGGGCACATCGCACGATGGTCTGGGCGCGTTGCGGCGTCACGCCTGCCCGGTGCCACTCCCAGGACGGCAGTTCCGCAAGTGTGGCAGCGTCTGGCGGAACCCACAGCGACACCGGCACCGGTCCGGGAGCGCGCTCGCCGAACCGCCAGACGAGCTCCCGCCACGAACGCCAGGCCTCGGCGCCGGTCACCTTCTGCTCCAGCACGGCCGCGAGCGTCGCCTCGAAGACTCGTTCCGTACGACAGACCCGCCAGCCGGCGAACCGTTTGGCGAGCCGTTCGAGGAGTGGCAACCCCGGCTCGAACCCGCTGGGATCGTCGTACGCACCCACCAAGGCAGGGAATCTCTCGAGAAGCCACTCGGCGCCGGGCCCCCACGCCGAGGCCCGAACCGCACCCGCGGTCGGGTCCGCGACGATCCGGATCGTCCCCGGTCCATCCGGTGTCCGCGTACCCCGCCAGATCGCTCCGTCGGGTGTACGCCGTTGGACTGGATCACCGGCACCCCGCCGCAATCCGGAGAGCGTGAGGGCCGGGTCGATCGGCCGGTCGGTGCGCACTGTCCGGCTGCGCTCGGACGTACGGACGCCACCGGTTTGGGCGGTTGCGAGACTCACGTCCCCAAGTCTTGCCTACCCAGCGATTCGGACCACCACGGCCGGCAGGCGGCGCCCAGTCGTGTCGTCAAGCGGGTGTCTTTCGATGGTGATCCCGCGGTTGCGACGAGTGCCCGGCCCGCGGGGAACCCAGCTCGGATACGTACACTCCTACTCCGTGATCCAGCACTCCGGTCGACCTGCCCGAAAGATCCGGTAGGCGCGCGGCCGGCGTACGGCATAAGGACGGCGAACGTGGCAAAGCGTAGACAAGCGGCCGCCACCCGGCGGGAACGCGTCGAGCAGATGCGCCGTGAGCAGCAGCGGGCCGAACGCAGACGTACGGCGATCATCATCTCCGCCGCCGTGCTCCTGAGCCTCGTCATCATCGGCGCGGCCGCATTCGTTCCGGTCAAGAACTGGATCACGAACCCGGCACGCAAGCCGATGTCGGCCTTCGGCGTCCCTGCCTCCGAGGCAGGTCTCAGCAAGATCTTCAACGACAGCGGAGCCGGCATCAACGACCACGTCGACTTCGGCCAGAGCATCGACTACAAGACCACGCCACCCAGCTCGGGACCGCACTGGGCGCAGCCCGCGTCGTTCGAGCGCAAGTTCTACACGCCGCAAGATCGACCGCCGCTCGAGACGCTCGTCCACAACCTCGAGCACGGCTACACGATCGTGTGGTACGACGAGACGATCGCCAAGGACTCCGAGCAGCTGCAGATCCTCAAAGACATCGCGCGCCGGTTCGAAGGACGCGCTCCTACGAACCTCGAGGAGTACAACACGAAGAAGTTCCTCGTGGCGCCCTGGAAACGTGACGAGGGCAAGTTCCCCGCCGGCAAGCACCTCGCCTTCACACACTGGTCGAGGACGAACGGGCACCGGCAGTACGCCGAGAAGGTGAGCGGCGAGGCCATCGAACGCTTCATGAAGCGGTTCCCGGCAAGCGACGCCCCCGAACCGCAAGGCGCCTGACCGCCCGCCAGATCGCTCGACCGGTGCTCGGGACACCGAGGGCTACCGCGACGACACGACCGTCGCCTTGGTTGCGTCCAACACCCGGGCGAGACCAGACCTCGAGGTCACGAGCGCAATCCGGTCGCCGCGTCGTACCCGCGCGGCGTACGGCGGATCCCACGTCCATGGACTGGTGAGCGTCCGGTACGCCAGAACTCTCACCATCCCCGGCTCGACCAGATCACCGAGCAGCCCGCCCTCGATCGGAGCGCCCGGCTCGACCGTCACCTCGGTCACCATCAGCACCCGCCGACCCACTGCGACCGTCGCTTCCACCCGGCGTTGCAGCAGCGCGTCGACGAACGCCGGAGCCGCAAGCATCGACACGCTTCGCGTCGTGCCGAGCCCCAACCGACTCTGCACCCGTGCGGCGAACTCGTGGTCGAACAGGCGCAGCACGATGCGCGCATCCGGGTTGCGCTCTCTCGCGTAGAGACCGGCCTGCAGGTTCGCGACATCGTTGTTGGTCAGGGCGAGCAGGGCTCGGCAGCGATGGAGTCGCGCCTCGTACAACACGACGTCCTGGCTCGCGTCGCCGATCAGCACAGGGATGCGCAACGCACGCGCGGTTCGTACGCCGGGCTTGTCCGGATCGCCCTCCACCGCCACCACGTTGAAGCCTCTGTTGTGCAACAGCTCGGCGACCCTGGTGCCCACCGTGCCCAGACCACACACCACGACGTGCCCGCGGGGCTTGCCGCGCAGCCCGCCGAAGGACCGGGCGAGCGACGCCCCGATGAACGCGTCCACGATCGCCGCCGTCACCAGCGAGACCATGATCAGGCCGAGTAGCTGGACCCCGACGCCGAGCAGGCGTACCCAGGCCGACGTGTTCATCACCGGGATGTCGTCGAACCCGGTCAGGGTCACGATCGCCACGGCGTAGTAGAGCGAGTCCTGCCAGTTGAAGTCGCGACCACCCGGCCAGTAGTGGATCACCGCCGTGCAGACCAGCGTGACGGCCACGAGCACCAGGCCCACCATGCGGAGCCGAGCGTCGAAGATTCGTTGCAGGTCGGTGAGGAAGTCGTCGAGCCGGGGATGCACCCGACGTGGGAGGCGTCGTACTCGTTCCGCGAGCACGATGTCGGCGCGGCCGTCAGGCAGGAGCTCGACCTGCCCGCCCGGACGGGTGCGCGCAAGGCCGGCGAGCGGCGGATCGGCGAGCAGCTCGGCCGGCCCGGCAGCGACGGTCCGCCCGGGAAGGTGATCGACTGGACCTCCGACTCCTCCAGAGCAGCGGTCACGAACTCCGGCGCAGCCATGGAGGCGGCACTCAGCACGGTGCAATGGGCGAGCAGTCCGTCGAGGAACTCCCCCAGTCGCGGGTTGACGACGTGCACGACCATCCGGATGTCCGGGTTGAGCTCTTCCGCGGTGAGCGCGGCATGAACGTTGCCCAGATCGTCCGGCATCACGAAGGCGATCGCCTGGGCGGTGGGCACTCCGGCCTCGCGCAGGGCGTTCTCGTTGAGCCGTGGAGCGACGACCAGTCGTGCCCCGCACTCGGCCATCTCGTGGGCCCGATCGGCGTCGGAATCCGGCACGATCACGGTCACCGGCGCTCCGACGTTGCGGAGCTCTTGCACGATGCGGATCGTCGTGCTGTCCGAGCCGCACACGACGTAGTGCCCACTCGTCGCTGCGGTCTCGCCGCCGTCCGGTGTGGGCACGTGCCGATCTTATGGTGCAACTGAGTGGCGACGAAGATCGGCCAGTCGTTCGTACGTACGACGTAGCGCCGGGTAGAGCTCGCGATACGCCTCGACGTACCGCCGATACGTCTCATGGCGTGCCGGGTCGGGCTCGAGCCGTTGCGTCCACTCACCACGCCGGCGCACCTCGCTGCCCAGGTCGGGAATCAGCTTGACCCCCGCGGCGGCCACGAGACCGGCACCGACCGGGGCTCCCCTCGCCTGGTCAGGAATCACGACGGGAAGCGCGGTGACGTCGGCCTTGATCTGGTTCCACGTCGTCCCCTTCGCTCCCCCGCCGAGCACACGCAGGACCGCCGGTCGTACGCCCACCTTGTCGAGCTCCTCGAGATTGTGGGCCAACCCGTACGCCGTCCCCTCGAAGATGGCCCGCACCACGTCCGCTCGCGTCGTCGCCATCGACAGGCCGACAAGTGCCCCGCGTGCATCCGGGTCCCAGATCGGGGACCGCTCGCCGAGGAAGTACGGCAGCAGGAGCAGTCCTCCGCTGCCCGGCTCGGCCGTTCCGGCGAGCGCGTCGAGCTCGTCGAAGGCGCCGCCGAACTCGTCGCGGAACCAGCGCAGGATGCCACCCGTCGCCACCATCGAGCCGTACACGATGTGCAGCCCTGGAAGTGGGTGCGGCAGCACGCTCAACGTGCCCAGCGCGTCTCGGCGGAGCCGACCCGCGTCGACCGCGGCATTGACGACCGTCGACTGTCCGGTCATCTCACACACGTCGCCATGCTGGGCCAGCCCGGCCTCCAGACTCGCCGCCGCTCCGTCGACCACGCCGGCCACGACCGGCGTACCGGTGAGCAAGCCGGTCATGCGGCTCGCCTCACCACTCACCCGGCCCACGACCGTGGTGGGCGACTCGGTCGGCGGCAGCCATTCCGGTGGGATGCCCCACAGCTCGGCAAGGTCGTACGACCACGTGCCGGTGTCCAGATCGGCGAGCAGCGTCAGTCCCGCGTGTCCGGTGTCGCAGACGGTGACGCCGGTGAGCTTGCGGACGACGTACCCATTCGCCATCACCACAGCCTTTCCGGCGTCACGCACGTGCGGCTCGGCCTCGAGCAGCCAGGTCAGCTTGGGGGCAGCGAAGTACGCATCGAGCCGGTTGCCCGTGGCCGCGACCACGAGGTCGTTGTCGTGGCGACGCGCGGCACACGCAGGCTGGCCGCGTCGGTCGAGCCACAGCAGTGCGGGACACACCGGCTCCCCGTCGGCACCGAGGACGACGATGCTGGGAGCCTGGCTGCTGATGCCGACCGCGGCGACCTGAGTGGCTGGGATCTGCGCTCGTACGAGGGCCGTACGCACACAACGCACGGTCGCCGCCCACCAGTCCTCCGGATCCTGCTCGGCACCGTTCGGCTCGACGAACCGCGTGGGGTACTCCTCACCAGCTTCCGCACAGACGGTGCCGGCCGCGTCGAGCACGACCGCCTTCGCACCCGTCGTCCCGATGTCGACCCCGACCACGACATCGCCCGTCGCACGGTAGTCGTCGTTTCCCTGGCCCACGCTGGCCAGCATGCATCCGGCCAAGGCCACACGCCCGCGCTCTGCCCGTCATCGGCCGTCGCCCGGAACGAACTACAAGATCATGACACCTGGATGAAACCGGCTTCCGGCATACTGCCCCTCGACAAAGTTGGGGGCTACGTGGACGTCATCATCCTCATCGCTGTCGTTCATCGTTCTGTGGGCGCTGAGCCTGGTCTCTGACACCGCAGGCGACATCCTCGAGATCGGCTGCGTCGCGGTCGCGTTCATCATCGCAGGCATTGCGGTGATGATCCTGCTGAGCTTCCTCTGATCGCTGAACGTGCGTGGAACGTCACCTCCCAGAAGGTCGAACGTGTGGTCCGATTTCCGCCAGCGCTGAACCCGGTGGGTTGCGAGGATTCCCCACAGTCAGCAACTGGCCGGAGGTCTTGGTCCATGCATCGCGTCGTCGAACCCAGGGTGTTGTACTTCGGCACCCCGGTCGTCCTGATCAGCACGTGCAACGAGGACGGTTCGCCGAACCTCGCGCCGATGTCCTCGGCGTTCTGGGTGGGACAGTCGGCCATGCTCGGCCTCGACGCGACGTCGCAGACCACACACAACCTCGCCAGGACAGGAGAATGCGTCCTCAACCTCGCGGACCCCTCGATCGTGTCGGCGGTCGACAGGCTCGCGCTGCTGACCGGCAGTCGAACCGTGCCGCAGCACAAGCTGGCCAAGGGTTACCGGCACGAGGCGGACAAGTTCACGGCGGCTGGGCTGAGCCCGATCCCGTCCGACAAGGTCTGCCCGCCACGGGTGGCGGAGTGCCTCATTCACCTCGAGGCGACCGTGAACCGGATCCATCCTTTCGGCGAGCCGGACTCTGGTGTCGTGGCGGTCGACGTCCAGGTGCTCCGGGTGCACCTCGAGGAGGACCTCCTCATGCCGGGTTCGACCCGATACATCGACCCCGACAAGTGGGATCCGTTGATCATGAAGTTTCTCGAGTTCTACGGGGAGGGACGCAACCTGCATCCATCCCGGCTGGCGCGAGGATGGGGCGTGCCGCGCCGAGGCGCCCACTGCGCTGGCGGCTGAGCAACGGTGTGTGTGTCTCCCCCTCTGTCATGGCTACGCGACAATCGTGCGTCTCGTCAGAAGGTCGCGATCGGGTTGACCGGACTGCCGGACGTGCCGGCGAACCGGATCGGTGCGACTGCGAGGTGGAAGTCCCACTGGCCGAGCTCGGCGGCAGTCGTCGCGCACGCTTCCAGGTCGCAGTTGTCGAGGAGCCACAGACCCATCGCGACGAGGCCCACAGCGTGGACCGGCATCAGGACGTTCTCGTATCCCGACGGTTGGACGTCCTGAGGGGTGTCGGCACCGATCAGCGCGACCTCGCGCTGGTACAGCCACGGCAGGCAGGCCGCGTGCCAGCCGGCCTGCGTGACGTCAGGCGTCGTACCGGACTCGTGCCGAGCCCGGCCAAACCCGGTCCGCAGGAGTACGGCATCGCCGGAGCGCACCCGCACGCCTTGGCGACGCTCGGCCTCCTCGAGATCGTCGGGAAACACACCCTGCCCTGGCTCCAACCACGGCACATCGCGGACCCGTGCCACGTCCAGCAGGACGCCACGGGTGACGATCCCGTTCGCCGCCGCGGTGACGGCTGCCCACGCCGACCCCGTCGCGGGATCGACCAGCGAGTGCGACCGTCCGTTGTACATCGTGCCGTCCCAGAAGATGTGGCACGGCGAGTCGATGTGGGTGACGGTGTTGCCGTGGAAGCCGAAGCTCACCTGCTCGGATGAGAAGCCCCACCTCCGGTCGGCGTGGAATCGCGCCGGCATACCTTCGGCTCCCGGCATGTCGGCCGCACACGGGCACGTCGTGGTCGACCGCTGCATCTCGGCCGGCACGGCGACCTCCCATGCACACGACACGCTCCTGCCATGACGCACGGCCCGCGCCGCCGCCAACCGAACGTCGTCCGTGATGTGGTTCAGCGTGCCGAGCTCGTCGTCCTCACCCCACCGCCCCCAGTTCGACAGCGTGCCGAAGTATCCGAGCACGTCATCCCGCGTGGGCACGGGCCCGTTTGCCGTCATCATCGACTCCTCTGGTCACGCGGTTCGAGGTCACCGCAGACGCGGTGAACCATCACGGCTCAGGCTCGGCCCAGGTTGAGGCCGGCGCTCGCTCGCCGCAGGGGCTGGCCTCACCACGAATGTGTGTGCCAGTCATCGATGAGGTGAAAGAGCCGACGGGTGAGGCGATCTCGTGCCTGCTGACTGAGAAGGGCGACGTACCGCGGCCAATCGAACAGCAGGATGTCGATCTCCGCCGCGAGGAGTGCGCGTCGCATCACCGCGGGCTCGATGGGGCGGTGGGTGAGGTACTCCCGCAGCATCGCGTCGTACGGGACGTCGGCTCCGTCGGCAGTGGCGCGGGACCACAGAAACGCCAGCTCGCTGGCGGAACATCCGACACCTGTCATCTGCCAGTCGGTCCACACGATCCGCTCACCGTCGCGCAGGAGGTTCTCGACGTGGCAGTCGCCGTGGACGAAGCAGACCGGTATGGCTCGCAGCGCTCTGGCTAGCTGCTCTGGCTCGTCGAGAAATGGTCGGACGCTCGCGGCGGCCTCGGTCGCACACCAGTAGCTCGACGCGAGGTCGAGGGCTGGTCGGTACGGAAGTCGCCGGCGTGCCGGCGGATCAGTCCAGCGGTCTCCATCAGGCGGCGGGACCGAATGCAGCGCGGCGAGTTGCCGTGCCACCTCCAACCATGCCGACCGCTCCCACTGGTGTGCTGGCCGCACCGATCCGTGAGCTGACAACACCAACGCCGTGAACCGATCGTTGTCGGCGTACCGAAGCAGCCTCGGCGTCGCGACGGGCACCTGCTCGGCCAGCGTCTGATAGAAGGTGAGCTCTCGCCTGGCGTTGTCCTGCCACTCGCCGGCACTGGTCACCTTCAGCACCGCGTCGTCTCCGCCGATCTGGACGCGAAACACGCCCGAACCAGAGGCGCCGCCCATCAGATCGACGCCCGTGCCGTCGACCTTCAATCC
>DATCKU010000039.1:0-44626 GCA_036564245.1 Actinopolymorphaceae bacterium | reverse complement strand
CATGACGATGAGCGATCAAAGGCCTGGTGACGGCACGCTGGCCGCGGGTGACATCGCGCGCCTGGCGGGCGTCGGCAAGGCGGCGGTCAGCAACTGGCGCCGCCGCTACCAGGACTTTCCGGATCCGGTCGGGGGCACTTCTCGCAATCCGGTCTTCTCGCTCGCCGAGGTCGAGGCCTGGCTGCGGCGGCACGGCAAGCGGGTCGAGATCGCGCCGGTCGACCGCGTCTGGCAGTGGGCGCGGACCCTCGTGGACGACCTCCGCCTGGGCGACCTCGTGGGGTACATGGGGGCGCTTCTGGTGCTCATCCAGCGAGAGCCTCAGGAGTGGAAGCGACTCGGCGGCCTCACCGACCGTCGCCTCTGTCGAGCGCTCGTATCCGCGCTCACCTCGGGTGTGCCGGAGCTTCCGGGAGAGCTCCCCGACCGCTTCGAGTCTGAATGGGTCGCTGTCTTGCGGGCAGTCGCCGATCTTGCCGTCAAGGAGGGGTGCGCCGAGACGTTCGGCGTTCTGTGCGAGCGTTACCAGGAAGCGAACTCGCGCCGGCTCTCGGTCATCCCAGGAGAGCTCGCCGACCTCATGGTCCGACTGGCGGAGGTGTCCGGAGGGACGGCGCTGGACCCCGCGTGCGGGATCGGCGAGCTGCTCCTGGCATCGCACGCGGCGGGCTCGACGCGGCTGTGTGGCCAAGACGCCAACGACACCGCGGCGAGGATCGCCGCGTGCCGCCTGCTGTTAGGGAAGGCGAACGCGACGGTCGCGACCGGTTCCGCATTGCGGGAGGACGCGTTCAGTAACGAGAGTGTCGACGCCGTCGTATGCAACACCCCGCACGGGGAGCGAGAGTGGGGATACGACGAGCTCGCCCAGGACACACGGTGGGACTTTGGTCTTCCTCCGCGCGGTGAACCCGAGCTGGCCTGGGTGCAACACTGCCTTGCGCGCGTGCGCCCCGGTGGTCTCGTCGTCATGACGATGCCTCCCGCGGTGGCGAGTCGTCGGTCGGGCAAGCGAGTCCGGGCGAACCTCCTGCGCGCGGGCGCCCTTCGAGCGGTGGTGAGCCTTCCCCAGGGCGCAACGGCGCCGGGGTCGGCCAAGGACTTGTGGATCCTGCGTCGACCAACGGACGACGACCCTGCACCCACCCACCTCCTCCTCATCGAAGCCCACGACCTCTGCCAGATTGAGCCGGCATGGCGGGCGTACCTCGCCGAACCCGAGACCGAGGAACTGCCAGGCCGCAGCCGCTCGGTCCGCCTCGTCGACCTGCTCGACGACGAAGTGGACGTGGCGCCGGCGCGATGGTTGGCCCTTGGCTCGTGGGGCGCGGCAGGGGCGGAGTTGCCCGCGATTAGAGACCGTTGGCACGAGGTCGCGGCGTCCTTGCCGACCCTGCTGCCATCCCTGTCGTCGCGTGCCCGCGAGGTGCCAATGACGACGGTCGGTGAGTTGATCAAGGCGGGAATGATCGTCGTCCACCAGGCTCCGGTGCGGATGAGGACGGATGTCGGGGATCAGCCCGTCCTGACCCTCGCGGACCTTCGTAAAGGTCGGGGCCCGACTGGCCGGTCCACCGCGGAACCCGGTCACGTCGTCCTGCAGCGAGACGACGTCGTCCTCTCGATGCTCATGCGGGAGCCCACTGCCCAGGTCGTGACCGAGGAAGGAGCGCTGCTGGGACCGCAGCTCCTGCTCTTCCGCGTTGACCCGGAGTGGCTCGATCCGCACTTCCTCGCCGGGTGTCTGCAGGTGGCGGCGTCGTCCGGCGCCGCGCTCGCTTCGTCGACCTCCTCGCGACTGGACCCGCGTCGCGCGATCCTTCCGCGGCTCCCCCTGCCGGAGCAACGTGAGTACGGCGAGGCCTTCCGGCGGCTCCTCGCGTTCCGCGCAACCTTGCGGGAGTTCGTCGAGCTCGGCGAGCAACTGGCCCGGTTGGCCGGTGCAGGACTCGCTGATGGAAGCCTGCAGCCTGACGGATGAGTCGATGGTGCATTTGAGCCGTGGAACGAACAAGGACTTGGTCGCACGACTTCCGTGCGCCATCGCTCTTCGTCGGATGGACGGGCTAACAGAGACCTTTTTGAATGGATGCAGGATCTGAGCCGGCTGCGGGGAGTGAGGACAGCTTGGGGGAACGGCGGTGGTACGGCGGAAAGTGATCGGCGGCCGGTATGAGCTGGAAGAGCCTCCTCTCGGCCGTGGGGGCATGGCGGAGGTCTACGTCGGTCGCGACATCAAGCTCGAGAGAGAAGTCGCGGTCAAGTTCGTCCGTTTTCCTGACGACCGGCCTGACCGCGAGCTGGTGCGGCGCTTCGTCCGAGAGTCCCGGATCACCGCTGGACTGGAGCACCCTGGTGTTCCGCCGGTCTACGACGTCGGGACCCACGAGGAGCGGCCCTACCTCGTCATGCAACGTGTCCGCGGCTTGAGCGTCTCCGATCTCGTCGCAGAGCACGGTCCGCTCCCCATTGGCTGGGCCGCGGCGATCGCGGCGCAGACGTGCTCGGTGCTGTCGGTTGCCCACCGGGAGTCGTTGGTCCACCGTGACCTCAAACCGTCCAACCTCATGCTCTGCCCGGACGGGACGATCAAGGTTCTCGATTTCGGACTCGCTGTCGCGCTCGATCGACCCGACTTCTCTCAGATCACCCACACCGGCGTCGCCCTCGGTACGCCGGCCTATATGGCGCCGGAACAGGTCGAGGCCAACATCAGCACGCCGCGGACGGACCTGTACGGGCTCGGCTGCACGCTCTACGAGATGCTGACCGGACACCAGGTCTTCTCCGGCTCTACGCCGTACGCCCTGATGAGAATGGCCGTGGAGCGTAAGCCGAGACCAGTGCGGGAACGTCGGCCCGAGGTTCCCCTTGAACTGGACCGGCTCGTTGCCAGGCTGCTGGAAAAGCGGCCAGACGACCGTCCAAGCAACGCAGACGAGGTGTTCGCCTGTCTGCTGCCGTTCGTGCGAGAGTTGACGCCGCTGCCCGGAGCGCTCGATCCGCCGTTGGCACCAAACGCGGTGCGCATGTATGCCGACGTCGTGAGCCGGATCCACGCCGACGGGCGTACCGGACATGCGGCGAGGTTGACAAACGTCGACGTGGCCGTACCTTCCCACGCCGTATGGACCGGCACCACGCCTTTTCGTGTGGTGTCGCAAGACAGGATCCGGTCGTCTGACTCGGTCGCGCGTCGGGCAACGGCCCACGCCACTGATCGGAAGGCCAACGAACCAAGCGAGACGTCGTTCAGCCGGAGTGAGCTCGAACGCGTCCGGGAAGAGGCGAACTCACTCGTCCGACAGTCCCGCTACAGTCAAGCCGCCGAAGTGCTCGCCTCGGTGGTCGGGCCTGCGAGCCGGCTCCTAGGGCCGACCGACCCAGCCGTTGTCAGCCTGCGGATGGAGCTGGCGACCGTGCTGTTCGAAGGTGCTGATTACCGGCGTGCCGCGCCGATCTACCACCAGCTCGCCAGGGACCTCGGTGAGGGTGTCGATACGGAGCTCGCCTTCCGCTGTCGCCTGCAGGAGGCCACCTGTCACGCCCTGACCGGCCGGACGAGCCTCGCGCTACGCCAGCTGCAGAGCCTGTTGCAAGACGAGATCGCCTTCTACGGTCCCGACGATCCCGCACCGCTGGAGATTCGATGGCAGATCGGCCTGCTGCAGCTCGGTGCGGGACTACGGGAAGAGGCCCACGCGACTTTGCGGGAGCTGCTTCACGACATGGTGCGGCTGCATGGTCCAGACCACCAACCCGTGATGCAGATTCGCGAGCTTCTCGACGGCCCTGGGACAGAGAGGACGTGAGCATGGCCCGACTCGCCATCGCCAAGGACTTCTTCCACGACCTGCGACGACTCGGACCAGGGCTGCTGACGAAGATCAGCGAGACGTTCGCGAAGTTCCAGAACGCCACTCACGCGGGCATCCACTTGGAGAAGATCCGCAACGCACGGGATGACCGACTTCGCTCGATCCGCATCGACCAGCTTTGGCGGGGCGTTGTGCTCGCGCCCGAGAAAGGCGACATCTACACGCTGCTGAAGGTGCTTCCGCATGACGAGGCGTATAGGTGGGCGGAGCGACACCAGGTCTCAGTGAACGCCGCGACCGGCGGCATCGAGATTCGTGACGTAGTGGCGATCGACGAGACCCTGCCCGGCTTGGTCACTCACGCGGAACAAGTCCCGACTCGGCTGTTCGACCACGTCAGCGACTCCGACATGCGAGGGCTCGGCATCGACGAGCAGGTGCTGGAATTCGCTCGAGCGCTCACCGACGACGTCCAGCTCGAGGCGGCGAAGAGCTTTCTGCCTCAGGCGCAATGGGAGGCGTTGTATGGGCTGGCCGCTGGCATGACGCCAGAGGAGGTCTGGAAAGAGGTGGGCGCGTCGGCGGTCGCGGAGCGGTACGACACCGACGACGTCGAGGCCGCTCTCGAGCGCAGCCCGGAGCGAGTCGTCCTCGTCGATGGTCCCGACGAGCTCATGGAGATCTTCCGGCGTCCGTTCGACTTGTGGCGGATCTACCTTCATCCGGTGCAGTACCAGGCAGTCCACGCGCGCTATCGGGGACCCGCCCGCGTCACCGGCGGGCCGGGAACTGGCAAGACCGTCGTCGCGGTGCATCGGGCCTGGCAGCTCGCCAGACGTGGGGATGGGCCCGTCCTGCTCACGACGTTCACGTCGAACCTTGCGACGTCTCTCGAGGCCTGCCTGAATCTCCTCGCCGACTCGGACGAGGTCCGTGACCGAATCACCGTCATACACGTGGACCAGCTCGCCCACAGGATCTTCCGCGAGCGGCATGGTTCTCCGACGCTCCTCGATGATGAGGATCAACGGCGTATCTGGCGGCGGGTCATCGCACGGTTGGAGCTGCCCTTCACGGAGGTCTTCCTCGCCGAGGAGTGGCGCCAGGTGGTGTTGGCGCAAGACATCCGGCACGCCGACGCGTACCTCGTCGCGAAACGACAGGGCCGTGGGCGTCGGCTCGGTCTTCGCCAGCGGGCCCAGGTCTGGCAGACGCTCCACGAGTTCCAGGAGGAGCTTCGACGGCGCAAGGCGTGGACGCACGAGACGATCTGCGCGGAGGCGACGCGCCTGCTCCAGAAGACGGACACGCCTCCCTATCGGCACATCGTCGTGGACGAGGCCCAGGACCTCAGCCCGATGCAGTGGCGGCTGCTGCGGGCCGCCGCGCCGCGGGCGGACGATGACCTGTTCATCGCCGGAGACCCGCACCAGCGCATCTACAACAACCGGGTGAGCCTTCGCGATGTCGGCGTCAGCGTCACCGGACGGTCCAGCCGGCTCACGATCAACTACCGAACCACCGCCGAGATCCTCGCCTGGAGCCTCGCCATGCTTCGGGGTGAGCGGATCGACGACATGAACGGTGGACTCGAGACCGTCGCGGGCTACCGGTCGGAGGTCCACGGCTCACCGCCGGTCTTGAAGGGTTTCCGGACCAAGAACGAGGAGCTTGGCGCGCTGGCCGAGCGGGTGCGCGAGTGGTTGGACGCCGGTGTGAGACCAGGCGAGGTCGGCGTCGCGGCACGATCGAACATGCTCGTTGACGACGTGGTCGCGGCGCTCACGAGGCGATCGATCCCCGCGCGCCCGATGAGAAGGACCGGGCATGAGGACGACGCCGTCGCGGTCGGGACGATGCATCGAATGAAGGGGCTCGAGTTCCGCTGCGTGGGCGTCGTCGGTGTCAACGCGTACCAGATTCCCGCACCCAACGCCGTCACGCCGGCAAAAGACGATCTTTCAGCGCACGAACAAGATATTCTGCGAGAGCGCTGTCTGCTCTTCGTGGCCTGCACGCGTGCACGGGAACGGCTTTACGTGTCGTGGCACGGTACGCCATCCCCGTTCCTCGAGGCGAGACGGGACTGACCGCGAGGACCAGGGCGCCCACCAATCACCTCACCACCGCCTGGGATGAGTTCCCACCCAGTGCGCCGGCCGCCAGAGGTCAGGCATGGCGAAGCTTTCGGTACTCCTTGACCAGATCGACTCGGGCACGCTCCTGCTCCCGGAGTTCCAGCGCGGCTATGTCTGGAACCGGGATCAGGTCCGAGGGCTGATGAGATCGCTCTACCAAGGCTTTCCGGTCGGCGGGCTGTTGCTCTGGGAGACCGACATTGATCCACGAAGTGTGCGGGGCGAGATGACCGGCGGTGTGCGTCTGCTGTTGCTGGACGGACAACAGCGGATCACCTCGCTCTACGGTGTCATCCGCGGACGTCCACCCGTCTTCTTCGAAGGCGACGCGGGAGCGTTCACCGGCCTGCACTTCAATGTCGAGCGGGAGGTTTTCGAGTTCTACGCCCCCACGCGGATGCGCGATGATCCCACCTGGATCGACGTCACGAAGCTCTTCACCGAAGGAATTCAGGCGTTCGTCCCGAGATTCAGCACCGATCCGAAGCTGGGCGTCTACGTCGAGCGGCTCTCCAAGCTCACCGGAATCCTCAACCGCAACTTCCACGAGGAGAAGATCATCGGTCGTGACATGACCGTCGACGTCGTAGTGGAGATCTTCAACCGGGTGAACTCCGGCGGGACCGAGCTGTCGAAGGGTGATCTGGCTCTCGCCAAACTGTGCGCGCAATGGCCTGAGGCCCGTCAGACCATGCGCGCCGAGCTGCGACGGTGGAAGGACGCCGGCTTCAACTTCTCCCTCGAGTGGCTGTTGCGTAACGCGACCGCTGTGGCGACCGGGCGCGCTCCCTTCGCGGCGCTCGATGGCGTCTCCGCCGAGACGTTCCAGAAAGCCCTTCGATCCTCGGTTGACTACATCGACCGGTTCCTCAACGCCGTCGCGGGCCGGCTCGGGCTCGACCACGACCGTGTGCTCATGGGGCGGTACGCCTTCCCGGTGGTATCCCGTTTCCTGCACTTGAGCGGCGGAACCTTCCGGGACGCGACGGAGCGCGACCTGGTGCTGTTCTGGTACGCGCACGCCGCGCTCCGCGGTCGGTACACAGGTTCGACGGAGACCATGCTTGCCCACGACTACGAAGTGCTCGAACGTGACGGAGTGGCGGGCCTTCTCACCTCCCTCGAGCGCTGGCGCGGCAGCGCCTTGGACGTGCAGCCGCACGACTTCGAGGGGGCGACCACGGGATCGCGTTTCTACCCGTTGCTCTACATGCTCACGCGGGTGAACGGCTCGCGTGACCTGGGCACTGGACTGGAGCTCAGGGCCGAGCTCCTCGGGCGGCTCGCGTCGCTCCAGCTGCACCACATCTTCCCGAAGGCCGTGCTCTACCGATACGGATACGAGCGCGGCCAAGTCAACGCGATCGCGAACTTCTGTTTCCTGACCCAGGAGACCAACCTGGCGATCGGGAAGCGGTTGCCGGCGGAGTACCTCGCCGAAGCCGAGGAGAAGCACCCCGGCGTCCTGGCCTCCCAGTGGATCCCCACCGACCCCGCGCTGTGGTCACCCGACCGGTACCTCGACTTCCTGGCAGCGCGGCGGGAGCTCCTGGCCGACGCCGCTCGGTCCTTTCTCGCCGAGCTGTCCAGCGGTGTTGGGTCCGCGACGGTGACGGAGCTCCGACCCGTCCACGTCATCGCCGACGACCCGTACGACGTCCGCACCGCACAGGTCAAGGCCCTGGTGGAGGAGCTGACCAGGATGGGATGTGTCGAGCCAGAGCTCGACAGCGGTCTCGCGGACCCCGTCACAGGGCGGGAGCTCGCGGTCGCCGAGGCCTTCTGGCCGCACGGCCTGCAACCGGGCCAGGGCAAGCCGGTCGTCCTCGAGCTGGATCCGGACGTCGCGGACCTCGCTCGGCTCGAGGAGCTGGGGTATGAGGTCTTCACCTCGGTCGACGCGCTCCGCGGCTACGTCACGAGGCGGAACGAGGAGATGGCGGGGGCGGCTTTCGAGGAGCAGGCGATGAACATTTCGTCCGAGGCTACGAACGCCGACGGTGGCTCGGCGGACGCCTCGCCGCGGGCGGCGTTCGAGCGGGCCATGCGGGCGGTGTACGAGCGAGCCCGCGACGAGGCCGGCTACAACCCGACGTACTTCCTCGGGATGCTGGCCGAGTATGGCGGGTTGGCGACAGCGCGGAAGCTGTTGCGCACACCGACGGTCTCCGATGGGTTCGCCGCCCTCTGGGAGCGAGGTCGACTCGACCTGACGGTCGAGGCGATCGTCATCCAACCTCAGTTCGCGGAGCTGTTCGACGACGACGAGATCGAGGTGGCGCGGCGCCGGCTGGAGCAGTTCGGCTACACGCTCTCGCCGAACGCCAAAGCCGGGTGACACGGCCTGGCACGGCTATTGGGCGAACGGGATCAGCATGGAGAGCTCGATCACTTTCTCTGGTCTCAGCGCGATGTCATGCCTCGCTGCTGTCGTAGCGGGACCTCCCGCCAGTCGACCGCAGTTTCGTCCTGGTGCAGTCCGAGTTCTACCTCGGTGCGCCCGGCGGCGAGGTGGATGTGGCCAAGGTGCAGGCAGAGCATCCTGACACGGTGGTGTGCAACGGCTACGTCGCTAGTACGACGCCCGACCGCGACGTGAGCGTTGTCCCGCTCGCCATCATCAAGGACTTTCTCCAGCACGTGAGACGGCTCGGGCCGGCAGCGCTGGACAGGCTCAGCTGTGGCAGGCGTCCACGAGTTCAATAAGGAGCTTTCGCAGCGAGGCATGGCGGCGCGACACGATGTTCGTCGAGGTGGTCTGGGCTGGGCCGCTCCTCGAGATCTTGTGCATTTCGCTTGTTCCCTCTACAGTACGCAGGCCATAAGAGGAAGAGATCACGTATCGCGGGAGCTGGATCCGGGGGTTTACGTGCCATGGCCGCATGACTCGAGCGCGAGCAGCGAGCTCTTTGTGGCCGGCGATTCGACCGGCTCAGTATCAGTCACGCTGAATGGGTCTTATCGTGTGGTGGATCTGCGTGTGTCCGCTCGATGGCGTGACAAGCTCGCACCCGACAAGCTTGCTAACGCAGTGCTCGAAGCGGCTACCAAGGCGGCTGAGCAGATGGAACGCGAACCCTCGGAAAGCGTGTATACGTCACTGTGGCGGCGAAATGTCGGTACGCTTATCGATGCCTTCGCTGGGCTGCCGCCGGAGTCGGTGGCTGGCGCATCCCGTCGGATGTCGGAGCTCCTCGACGCCGCTATGGCTGATACCTTCGAGCGGCTCGACCGGGTGCTTGAGACTCGAACGGCTCGCCATGTTGGCACAGACGACCGTGAGCATGTCAAGGTAACTGTCGTCGCTCCGGGGACCCTGACCGCGTTAGATGTGGACGAGGAGTGGATCGCATCGGTCTCTCGGGAGCGGTTGGTCACGACGATCCGAGAAGCAGTCGACCGGGCGTATGAGAAGCTCGATGCCGCGCTCGCTGCGGTACCGGAGCCGAGATCCACAGCGCTTGAGCAGTTAGAGCGGCTCTATGATCGAAATGAACTCCGTCGCTGGCTCGAAGGGGGCACGCCGTGGTAGGCGGACCAATAGGGGACCCGGCGCAGGAAATCCTGGAGGCGCTGGCCCACCGATTCCGGGAAGGAGTATCAAAGGCGACGGAAGCGATGGCTGAAGCACGTGCTCGTTCCCAGCCGCCACCGCTTCCTCCTCCGCACGTCGATCTGAGCGGGACGAGTCGCGACGTCCGTATCGAGTCCGCTGCCGCCATCCGAGCGGACACCGAAAGGTGGAAACAAGCTCGAGAGGCCCTTCAAAAGGCGAGGCGGGCTGTACTGGAGCGTGGTCACCTGTCGGCGCACGACTTCTCGTACTTTGGGGTCCAGACTGAGGCACTCAAGGTCTACACAGACTATCGCTCCAAGCTTCTTGATCTTCTCGAGGAAGGTGTCGAGGTCATGACTGACATCGAACACCGGCTCGTAGAGGTGAGTCGCCGCATCGAACTGACCGAGGAGGAGAATCGCGCGAGCCTTGAGGTCGTCCGGCACACCCTGGAAAACGAGAGAGGTGGAGCCTGACCGTGACGAGTCTTCTCGAAAGCCCCGGATACATCGCGGCTGATCAGGTTGTGCGTCACGAGGTCGAGGCGATCGACGCCGCGATGCAGAAGCTGGGCAAGCTCATGTCTTATGCCAGGACAGTCGCGCAGGAGATGCTGAAGAACCCTGTGACTTGGCTGTACGGCGGCGAGGTGTACGCAGGCTCGGCTATCCTGATCCTCGATCAATCTCAGGATAAGCTGCAGGAGGCCATAGACAAGATTGCGACGTACCTCGAATGGACAGGGCGTCCATCGCGGCTGCGAGCGGTCGCATCTGTCTGGCGCGATGACGTTCTGAGGCCGGTTAGCGAAACGGTGGCCCTGTTCAGCGTCAGTGGAATGGACATCGATGATTGGTGGAAAGGAAAGGCAGCCGAGGAGTACGCCAATCATCTTCCAATGCAGCAGGCCGCGTTGAGCTCGCTCTGCGAGAAGGCAAATGGTGTCAGCGGTGCGCTGAATATGTTCGCCCAAGCTGTGATCGGGTTCTGGTATGAATTGCGGTCACAGATTGTCAAGGCCGTTGCCGCTATGGTCGATATAATCGGGAATCTGGATCCGCAGAAGCCCTGGCAGTTCCTCGCCAACTTCTGGTCCGGACTGCTGAACATCGTCGATGACCTTTGGAATCATGTGCGGGCCAAAGCTGAGGAGTTCACAAAGCTCGTGCAAGATATACAGGTTTCGGATGCAGATAATCGGGCCTTCCCTAATGAGAGGTGGCCTGGACCGCACCGCACTTTTGAGCGTCCAGCCTGGATACCTGACGGAGAGGATGGCTAGCGCATGTCGTCTCCGCGTCCGGCTGGCCCATCGGCCTTCGTACCGCCCTCTCGACCGGTAAGGCGATCCCCTCGATTGCCGATGGTCATCGCTTTGGGCCTCGTGGCACTGTTTTGGGCCGGTGTAGGCCTACTAGCCTGGCCATATGTCAACCCGTTCCACGATGACTCCCCACCCCAGAATCCGTGTGAGGCGGTCGGGTCAGAAAGGCTCCAGGGGTTCTTTCCGGGTGCGAAGGTAAAGACTGGCGAACTAGGTGCTTCGTCTAGTGCTTTCGAGCAAAGCTGCGATCTGGAGTTGGTCGATAGTAGCCGGAAAGCTTTGATCTCAATTTACGTTCAGAGACCGCGAGCAACAAATGCGGAGGGTGTAGCGCGTGAATGGTTTGACAACCATGCTTGCGAGTTCAGCGCAACGAATGCCAGGATCCTTGGAAAAATTGATACCGAGGGCATCGGTGACGAAAGTTGCGGCGTCTTGGAGGGCGACAGCGACTTTTATGACTACCAGGTGCGCATCGCGGTCCTCGTAGGGCGCGACATCATCCGCATCAGCTATTCGGACGAGCCGATCGAGCGAGCGGAAGTGCGGATGAGGGGTCTTGAGCTGGCTCGTGTCGTTGCATCGGCAATGCAGGAGTGACTAGCACTCCGTGTGGCCAAGGTGATTGTCGAGGCCTTTTGGAGGTGCAACACGCGCCGACACGTGTCACAGGTCCGGCGGGCGTAGTGCACATGGTCATTTGGGTCAGGTCTGGAGCACGTCGTCGGCGTCGACGATGCGGTACGCGTAGCCCTGCTCGGCGAGGAACCGCTGCCGGTGCGCGGCGAAGTCCTGGTCGACGGTGTCGCGCGCAACGACCGCGTAGAACCGAGCCGCACGACCATCCCGCTTGGGCCGCAGCAGTCGGCCGAGCCGCTGCGCTTCCTCCTGTCGTGAGCCGAACGTCCCGGACACCTGGATCGCCACGGCGGCCTCTGGCAGGTCGACGGAGAAATTCGCCACCTTCGACACGACCAGCAACGAGATCTCGCCGGCGCGGAAGGCGTCGAAGAGCCGCTGCCTCTCCCGTACCGTCGTTTCGCCTTTGATGATGGGCGCCTCGAGCCGTGCGGCCAGGTCGTCGAGCTGCTCGAGGTACTGTCCGATCACCAGGGTCGGCTCGCCACGGTGCTGGGCGACCAGCCGCTCGACGACCCGCGACTTGGTGTCGGTCGTCGAGGCGAGGCGGTAGCGCTCGTCGTCCTCGGCCGTGGCGTAGCGCAGCCGCTCGGCGTCGGTCAGCGTCACGCGTACCTCGACGCAATCGGCCGGCGCGATCCACCCCTGAGCCTCGATGTCCTTCCACGGCGCGTCGTACCGCTTCGGCCCGATCAGGCTGAACACGTCGCCCTCACGGCCGTCCTCCCGCACGAGCGTCGCGGTCAGTCCGAGCCGGCGCCGGGCCTGCAGATCGGCGGTCATCCGGAAGATCGGGGCAGGCAGCAGATGCACCTCGTCGTACACGATCAGTCCCCAGTCGCGCGCCCCGAACAGCTCGAGGTGGGTGTAGGCGCCTTTGCGGCGCGCGGTCATCACCTGGTACGTCGCGATGGTGACCGGTCGGATCTCCTTGCGTGCGCCGGAGTACTCGCCGATCTCGTCCACGGTGAGCGAGGTACGACGGACGAGCTCGTCCTTCCACTGCCGGGCGGCCACGGTGTTGGTGACGAGGATGAGCGTGGTCGCCTTGGCACGTGCCATCGCGGCGGCGCCGACCAGCGTCTTCCCAGCGCCACAGGGGAGTACGACAACGCCGGATCCGCCGTGCCAGAACGACTCCGCGGCCTGTACTTGGTAGGGCCGCAACGCCCACCCGTCCTCGACGAGCTCGATCGGATGGGCCTCGCCGTCGACGTAGCCCGCGACATCCTCGGCAGGCCAGCCGAGCTTGAGCAGCGCCTGCTTGACGTGTCCGCGCTCGGAAGGGTGGACGGCGACCGTGTCCGGGTCGATCCGCTTGCCGAGCATGGGCTTGAGCTTGGCGCTGCGGAGCACCTCCTCGAGCACGGGACGATCGGTCGCGACGAGGACGAGTCCGTGGCTGGGATGGTTCTCCAACCGGAGTCTGCCGTATCGCGCCATCGTCTCGGCGATGTCGATGAGCAGCGCGTGGGGCACGGCGTACCGGCTGTACCGCAACAGCGTGTCGACGACCTGCTCGGCGTCGTGCCCGGCGGCGCGGGCGTTCCACAGACCCAGTGGAGTGAGACGGTACGTGTGCACGTGCTCCGGCGCCCGCTCCAGCTCGGCGAACGGCGCGATCGCCTTGCGGGCCTCATCGGCTGCCGGGTGACCGACCTCGAGCAGCAGCGTCTTGTCGGACTGGACGATGAGCGGACCGTCGTTCACACAAATCTCCGAATTGACCAGGTGTGGGGGGCTGTCGTGACCCGTGCGTGGCGTGGAGGCCGTTCCTCGGTCACGCAAGACCTTCCATGCTACGGCCCGCCGCACCCACTGCGGTCGTCGTTGGGTGAGCGAGGTCGGCACCGACCCGCCCACCGGGGTGGGCCGACAGGATGGCTGCCGCAATGAAGTGAGATTCCTGCCGTGGGTGTCAGGTGCCTGCTGCAGGACTGCCTGCCGCGGTGGGCCGGGTTGCCTGCCCGCATCGGCCAGGTCACCCGCCTCTGTCGGTCAGGTTGCGGCCGCGGTGGGTCAGGCGAGCAGCGGCAGCCGGTTCTCGGTCACGGCATACGCAAACGGCTCGCCGCGGACGTACCGCTCCAGCTCGTCGACGGCCAGCGCACCCATCCGCCGAATCTCGTTGCCCAACGAACCCGCGATGTGTGGGGTCAGCACCACGTTGGGAAGCGCCAGCAGGGGATGACCGGCAGGCAGCGGCTCGGGATCGGTGACGTCCAGGATCGCGAAGATCCGGCCCGTCGAGAGCTCAGCGACCAGGGCCTCGGTGTCGACCAGCTGGCCACGCGCGGTGTTGATCAGCGTCGCCCCGTCGCGCATGAGGCCAAGCCGCCGCGAGTCGAACATCCGGTGGGTCTTAGGAATGTTCGGTGCGTGAATGCTCACCACGTCGGAGCGACGCACCAGCTCGTCCAGGTCGACCAGAGTCGCCCCCAGGCCCTGGGCGTGCGCCTCGTCGATCGTGGGGTCGGCGAGCAGGATCGTCACGTCGTACGAACGAAGCAGGGAGATCACCCGCCGACCGACGTGGGAAGCGCCCACGACGCCCACCGTGATGCCGTAGTTGCCGAGGTCCGGATAGGTCGCTGCCCACGCACGACTGGTCGGATCGGCCCGGTAGGCGGACTGGATGGGAAATGCCCGTTTGCCAGCGAGGACGATCATCGCCACCGTGTACTCCGCGACCGGCACCGCGTTCGCTGCGGCGGCCGAGGAGACCCGCAGGCCCCGCCGCCAGCATGCGTCGGTGACAAAGCCTTTGACCGATCCTGCCGCGTGGATCACCGCGCGAAGCTCGGGGGCTGTGCGCAGGACGTCTTCGGTCAGCGGTGGGCAGCCCCAGCAGGTGAGCAGCACCTCAGCGGATGCCAGTGCCGTCGCTGCTTCGGGTGTGTGGAAGTCGTGGAGTACGAGACCAAGGTCGAGGTCGCACAGCTCGGTGAGTCGGCGTCGCAGGTGGTCGTCGAAGAGACGCTCGACATTTCCTGGCGCCATGGCAAGGACCACGGACGGACGGCGGTTCGACATGGGGTGAAGCCTATCCAGTGTGGTAAGCGCTTCCCGGTTGTGATCTTAGATGCCGGATCACACTGGCGACGCAGGCTCCCGAGGACAACTGCACAGGTATGGCGCCGTGGTTGGCCTCGTGGGTGGTTCGACGACCAGCACGGGCGTCGTGGTTGGCCGCGCGCCGGTGGCGCTGCCTGGTGTTCACCGGGTCAGCGGGCGTGTGCTCTCCCGGATCACGACCTCGCCGCGCACCCGGACCAGCCGGTCCCGCTCCGGTGGGTCGAGCTCGAGCGCCAGCTGCCCGGCGCGGACCCCCATCTCCTCCAGCGGAAGGCGTACGGTCGTGAGCGACGGCACCAGGTCGCGCAGCGTCGCGATGTCGTCGAAGCCGGCGATGGACAGCTCGTCTGGTACCGCCACGCCCGCATCTCGACACGCGGCCATGGCGCCGACCGCCATCACGTCGTTGACGGCGAAGAGACACGTGATGTCGAGTCGGCGAGACAGGAGAACCTGAGCCGCCTCGTAGCCTCCGTCCCGGGTGAACGCACCCTCGACCACCGCCTCTGGAGCGAGCTCGATACCCATCTCGGCGAGTCCGGCGCGGAAGCCGGCGAGCCGGTCGCGCGCGGTCACGAGGGCGCGGGATCCGGCCAGGACGCCGAAACGGCGGTGTCCGAGCTCGGCAAGGCGTACGGCGAGCTCCCGCGCCCCCGCCCGGTTCTCCGGCAGCACGGTGTCGGCCGGCAGCCGGTGCTGGCTCACGCAGGCGACTCGCCCGCCGGTACGGCGGAACGCCATGACCTCCCGCGCCAGCCGCTCTGTCTGCTCTTTGTCTGCCACCCGGGAGCCAGCGAGGATCACGGCTCGCGCGCGTTGGGCACGCAGCATCGCGACGTACTGCACCTCGCGGCCGGGATCCCGTGACGTCGTGCCGAGGGTGACGATGAGACCGCGTTCGTCGGCGACCCGCATGACTCCCGCCGCGATCGCGGAGAAGTACGGGTCGGCGATGTCGTGGACGACCAGTCCGACTGTCGAGCTGGTGCCCCGCGCCACGGCCTGGGCGTGGACGTTGGGTGTGTAGCCGAGCTCGGCGGCCGACTGGAGCACGATCGTGCGGAGCTCCTCGTTCACCCGCCGTGTGCTGCCGTTGAGCACCCGCGACGCCGTGGCCAGCGAGACGCCGGCATGGCGCGCCACATCGCCGAGCGTCACCACACCGCTGCGGCTCGCATCTCGGTCGTCACCTGGCCGGCTGTGACCCGGCCGTCCTCCACCAGGCACCTGACTCTCCGCTCGACCTCGGACGTCTTACTCGTGTCCGCCTCCAGCGTATGGCTACGAGCGGGAACCGCGGCGTACGGTCCGTGTTCGGTCTCCGTGCGGTGTCGCCGAACGGCGCCGCTGCGCTGCCGCTGGAACGAGGCCGCCACGACGAGGGGACGAATACCCTTCCGAAACGACGCTCGGTAACCGCCAGGTCCACCGCGCGCACCGTCTGGTCCCGACCGGCCGCTTGGGCGTGGGACCGTGGCCTCGGACTGGCAACGGAAACGCCTCGAGGCCTTGGGCGACCGGCTCCGCGAGGAACTGAGCCGCTGGAGCCTGCGGCTGCTCCTGATGCCGCTGAGACTGCGCCACGCGGTGGCGTCCCCGGTCGAGCAGGCCCGGTCGATGGGACGTGAGCGGGCTGCCTGGCGTAAGCTGCATAAAAGTTACATCTTTGCGAACGTGGACGGTAAGGCTTGTTGCGCTCCCGCGCAGCGGACTAGTCTGCTCGCACTCCACGAGACCGGCGGAAGCCGACAGGCATGCCCTACGACGTACCGCCGGGCCACCGGCGACGGTGTTCGGTGGTGATCGAATACTGTCTCATCGGTGCGAGACCAGTCGTAGACGCAGGAGGAGAGATGACCGAGTTGCATCCAGGCCGGGGACGGTTGCCGGCAGCTTTCGACCGCCGGGAGTTGTTGCGGCGCGCTGGCGTGCTCGCCGCGGCCGCCGGAAGCAGCTCGCTGTTGGGTGCCTGTGCTACGAGCGGTGGCAACACCGCTCCGGGCGGTGACGACGAGCAGGAGCCCAAGGGTGGCACGTCGTCGGACAACCCGTTCGGTCTGGAGGAAGGCTCCTCCATCGAGGCGGTCATCTTCAACGGCGGCTATGGCTACGACTACGTGACGTTCGCCGCCGACCTCGTGGACAAGAAGTTCTCGACCAAGACCACGGTCACTCCGGCCACGCAGATCGCGCAGACCTTGCAGCCGCGCTTCGTCGGTGGCAATCCGCCCGACCTCGTGGACAACTCCGGTGCGAACCAGATCGGCTTCAACACGATCTTGGACAGCCTCGAGACGCTGGACGACCTGTTCGAGGCGAACAACTACGAAGGCAAGAAGATCCTCGACACGCTCTACCCGGGCGTGAAGGCCCCCGGGACCTTCGACGGCAAGTTCGTCGCGATGAACTACGTGATGACCGTCTACGCCGTCTGGTACTCCAAGTCGCTCTTCGATGCCGAGGGCTGGACGCCGCCGAAGACCTGGGACGAGGCGATCGACCTCGGCGCCAAGGCGAAGCAGAAGGGCAAGTACCTCTTCGTCTGGGGCAAGGAGGCGGCGACCTACTACCAGACGCTCGCGATGAACTCGGCCATCAAGGAGGGCGGCCCCGAGGTCCGGATCGCCCTGGAGAACCTCGAGCCGAACTGCTGGTCGCACCCTGCGCTGCAGGACGTGTTCAAGGCCTTGCAGACGTGTGTCAAGCAGGGGTACTTCGTCCCCGGCGGCGCTGGTACGCAGTTCACCGCCGCGCAGGCGAAGTGGAGCAACGACCAGCTGGCCCTGCTCTACCCGTCCGGTGGCTGGATCGAGAACGAGATGAAGAAGGCCACCAAGGAGGGCTTCGAGATGACCGGCGTCCCGGAGCCGACGGTCACCGACAGCCCGGCCATGCCGTACGAGTCGCTGCGCAGTGCGGCGGGCGAGCCGTTCATCGTGCCGAGCAAGGGCAAGAACGTCGCGGGTGGCAAGGAGATCTTGCGCGCGATGCTCTCGGCCGAAGCGGCGACGAACTTCTCGAAGACCCGGCTCGCACCGACGATCGTCAAGGGCCTGGTTCCTGCGGACGGGTTCGGCTCCAGCGCGCTGGTCGCCCAGACCTCGATGCTCGACGCTGCCGGCGAGAACGTCTTCAACTACCAGTTCGTGAGCTACTACGGCATGAACACCGACATGCTGGTCGTGTGGAACTCGTTCCTGTCCGGTAAGGCGGACGTGGGTCAGCTGACCAGTCGCCTGCAGGAGATCACCGACAAGGTCGCCGCCGACGACTCGATCAAGAAGATCAAGGTCACCGAGTAGCAATGGGAGGTACGACCACCCCGGCCAGGAGGTCGGAGCGGTCCGCCACGCGAGGGCGCCGCCGGCCACTCACCTTCGACCGGGTGAGTTTCTTCGTCGTCTTCCTCGGCCTGCCGTTGGCGCTGTTCCTCGTCTTCGTGATCTCGCCATTCGCGCAGGCGCTGTACTACTCGCTGACCGACTGGAACGGCTTCAGCGAGACGATGCGGTTCGTCGGCTTCGACAACTTCGTCCGGCTCTTCCAGGACGACGTTTTCATGAAGTCGATGCGCAACAGCATCCTGCTCGGTCTGGTCGTGCCATTCGTCACCATCTTCCTGGCGCTCGTGCTGGCGGTGATGGTGACGGTGGGCGGCACTGGCACCGGTGCCGCGCGCGGGTTGAAGAACTCGAGCATCTACCGGGTGGTGTCGTTCTTCCCGTACACCATTCCCGGCATCGTGATCGGCATCATCTGGGCGCAGATCTACGACCCGAGCCGCGGCATCCTGAACGCGTTGCTCACGGCCGTAGGGCTCGACCAGTTCGCCAACTTCGCGTGGCTGGGCGACGAGCGAACCGCCATGGCGGCGTCGATCTTCGCCATCGTGTGGGGTTTCGTCGGCTTCTACATGGTGCTGTTCGTCGCCGCCATCCAAGGCATCGACCCTGACCTCTTCGCGGCGGCGCGGATCGACGGTGCAAGCCGTTTCCGTACGGCGGTGTCGATCATCATCCCGTTGATCAGGGACAACGTGCAGACCGGGTACATCTACATCGGCATCGGCGCCCTCGACTCGTTCGTCTACATGGCGGCGTTGAACCCGACGGGCGGACCGGACAACTCCACGCTGGTCATGGCCCAGCAGCTCTTCGTCACCGCGTTCACCAAGGGCCAGTTCGGCTACGCGACGGCGATGGGCGTGATGCTCGCGGTCATCACGTTGGTCTTCGCGGCGCTCGTGTTCACGGTCAACTTCCTCACCGGAGGTCGCGACCAGGAGGTGAGGCGATGAGCCCCAGCGCGACGACCACGAAGCGGGTCGAGCCGGCAGCTCGGCGGGCGGCCCATGCCGGTCGGGTCAGCGGCGACCGGTCGACCGCGTGGAACGTCCTCGCCCACGTGCTGTTGATCCTCTGGTCGCTGCTGGTCGTCCTCCCGCTGCTGTGGGTGCTGGTCTCGTCGTTCAAGACGACGGACGAGGTGCTCGGCAATCCGCTGACCTGGCCGCAGGGTTTGGAGTGGCGAAACTACGTCAACGCCTGGACGCAGTCGGGCATCGGGCGGTACTTCGGCAACACGGTCATCGTGGTCGGCAGCGCCCTGGTGATCGTGATGGTGCTGGGCGCGATGTGCTCGTACGTGCTCGCGAGGTTCAAGTTCCCCGGCAACCGGCTCATCTACTACCTCATGCTCGCCGGCCTGACCTTCCCGGTCTTCCTCGCGATCGTGCCGTTGTTCTTCATCCTGCAGAACTTCGGGCTGCTGAACACCCTGCCCGGGCTGATCATCACGTACGTCGCGTTCGCGCTGCCGTTCACGGTGTTCTTCCTGCACGCGTTCTTCAAGACGCTGCCGCAGGACGTCTACGAAGCGGCGCAGGTCGACGGCGCGGGCGAGTGGCGGACGTTCTTCTCGGTGATGCTCCCGATGGCCCGCCCCGGCATGGCATCGGTGGCGATCTTCAACTTCCTGGGCCTGTGGAACCAGTTCCTGCTGCCGATCGCCCTGAACACGCAGACCGACAACTACGTCCTCACCCAGGGGATGGCGTCGTTCCAGTCCCAGGCGGGCTACGCGGTGGACTTCGGTGCGCTGTTCGCCGCGGTGGTGATCACGGTGGCACCCGTGCTCGTCGTCTACATCATCTTCCAGCGGCAGCTGCGCAGCTCGGTGGTCGTCGGGGCCCTGAAGTAGCCCCGCCCTGCGGGGGTCGTGTCCGAGGACGGACCTTGCTGTGACCGGTTTGTGACCGCTAGGCTGGAAAGCGTTTTCCAGCCGATGTGGCATCGCGCGCAACGACGGGCAGCGGTACGCCGGCGCACGTCAGCGAGCTCAAGAGATCGTGGAGGGGCGGATGACCGTTCGCAAGATTGGCGTCGTGATGAACGGCGTCACCGGCCGGATGGGATACAACCAGCATCTCGTACGGTCAATCCTCGCCATCCGGGAACAAGGCGGTGTCGAGCTGGCGGACGGCACACGTGTGATGCCCGAGCCGATACTCGTGGGCCGCTCTCCGCAGAAGCTTCGGGAGATCGCCCAGCGGCACGACCTCGACCGCTGGACCACCGAGCTGGACACTGCGCTGAGCGATCCGGCCGCGGTCATCTACTTCGACGCCCAGGCGACCCGCATGCGGGAGAAAGCGGTCTTGTCCGCCATAGCCGCCGGCAAGCAGATCTACTGCGAGAAGCCGCTGTCCGACACGCTGGCCGGTTCGCTCGAGCTGGCCCGCGCCGCCCGCGCTGCGGCATGCAAGAACGGCGTCGTGATGGACAAGATCTTCCTCCCCGGACTGCGCAAGCTCCGGCGGCTGGTCGAGGCGAACTGCTTCGGTCGGATCTTGTCCATCCGCGGCGAGTTCGGCTACTGGGTGTTCGAAGGTGACTGGCAGGCTGCCCAACGCCCGAGCTGGAACTATCGAGCCGAGGACGGTGGCGGCATCACGCTCGACATGTTCTGCCACTGGAACTACGTCCTCGAGGCCATCGCCGGCCCGGTCCGAGCGGTGACGGCTCGCGCGGTGACGCACATTCCGCATCGCTGGGACGAACGCGGAGAGCGCTACGAGGCGACGGCCGACGACGCGAGCTACGCCATCTTCGAGCTGGACAATGGCGTCATCGCGCAGATGAACTCGTCGTGGTGTGTCCGCGTCTACCGTGACGAGCTGGTCGAGTTCCAGGTCGACGGTACGCATGGCAGCGCCGTGGCCGGGCTGCGGAACTGCCGGTTCCAGCACCGCGCGATGACCCCGCGGGCTGTGTGGAACCCCGACCTGCCGGAGCCTGTGAAGTTCCGCGACCAGTGGCAGGAAGTCCCTGACAACGGAACGTTCGACAACGGTTTCAAGACCGAGTGGGAGCAGTTCATCCGCCACTGCTTCGACGACACACCGTTCGAGTACGACTTCCTCGCCGCGGCCCGAGGTGTGCAGCTCGCCGAGCTGGGTCTTAAGTCCTCGGCCGAGGGGTGCCGGATCGAGGTGCCGGAGGTCGTGCTGTGACCGGGAGCCCAGGCAGTGCCACGGTCCTCTCGTTGCCGCAGCCTGATGGCACGCTCGCGCCGTACCAGATGTGCGAGCCACGCGTCTGGCCGCGGCCTGAGCGGAAGTTCTCCAAGCGCCTGGCGTACGCCGCCACGCATGTCGTCGCCGATCCGCTGGCCGACAACGTCCCCGGCTCCGATGCCGTCCTCGACTGGGACGAGACGCTGGCGTATCGCCGTCACATCTGGGACTACGGGCTTGGGGTCGCCGACGCGATGGACACCGCCCAGCGTGGCATGGGCCTCACCTGGCCGACCGCAGCCGAACTCATCAGGCGGAGCGGGGCCGAGGCCAGAGCGTGTGGCGGGATGCTCGCCTGTGGTGCCGGCACCGACCAGCTCCCGTGGCCCACGTCGAGCGTGCCGGATCTCGACGTCGTCATCGGAGCGTACGAAGAACAGCTCGCGGTGGTGGAGGATGCCGGTGCGCGGCCCATCATCATGGCCAGCCGGCACCTTGCGGCAGCGGCGCGAAACGCCGACGACTATGCCAAGGTGTACGCGAGACTGCTCGAGCAGGTCCAAAGCCCTGCCATCATCCACTGGTTGGGCCCGATGTTCGATCCGGCACTCGAGGGCTACTGGGGCTTCACCGACATCGCGGCGGCGACGGAGTCGTTTCTTGCCGTCGTACGGCACCACGTCAGCAAGGTCGATGGTGTCAAGGTCTCCTTGCTCGACGACGAACACGAGACCGCGTTGCGGGAGCAACTGCCCGAGGGCGTCCACCTGTACACCGGCGACGACTTCCACTATCCCGCGCTGATCAAGGCCGGCTCGGATGCCCTGCTGGGCATCTTCGACGCCATCGCCCCGGCAGCGTCGGCCGCCCTGCTCGCTTTGGACGCAGACGACGAGGCGGCATACGACGCGGCGTTCGGGCCGACGGTACCGCTGTCGCGGCACCTGTTCAGCGCGCCCACCTACCACTACAAGACCGGAATCTGTTTCCTGGCTTGGCTTCGTGGTCATCAGAGGGCATTTACGATGGTCGGCGGTATGCAGAGCGCGCGAAGTGTGCTCCACCTGGTCGAGGCGTTCCGGCTGGCTGACCAGGCGGGCCTGTTCAGCGATCCTGAGCTCGCGTGCTCGCGCATGCGTACGTTCCTGCGGATCAGCGGAGTGGAAGCATGACAGATCTTGCTCGGCTGTCGCTCAACCAGAAGACCACGAACCGGTGGAGCCTGGCCGAAGCCGTCGACGGATGTGCCCGGGCCGGAATCCCGGCGATCGGGCTCTGGCGGGAGCCGGTGCACGAGGCCGGACTCACCCGCGCTGCCAAGCTGGTCCGGGAAGCCGGCCTGCGGGTGTCGTCGCTCTGCCGCGGTGGTTTCCTCACCGCGATCGATCCTGGCGCACGAGCGCGTGCCCTCGACGACAACCGTCGGGCGATCGAGGAGGCGGCGACCCTGGAGGCCGCGTGCCTCGTCCTGGTCGTGGGCGGGTTGCCGGAAGGCTCCCGCGACCTGCCGGGTGCCCGGGCGCGGGTTGCCGAAGCCATCGCAGAGCTCGCGCCGTACGCCGCCGAGCACGGCGTCCGACTCGCCCTCGAACCGCTCCACCCGATGTACTGCGCCGACCGTGCAGTGCTGTCCACCCTGGCGCAGGCCCTCGACCTCGCTGAGCAGTTCCCGCTCGACCAGGTGGGTGTCGTGGTCGACACCTTCCATGTGTGGTGGGACCCGTCGATCTGGGCGGAGATCAATCGCGCGCGGCTGCGGATCGCGTCGTTCCAGGTGAGCGACTTCCTGGTGCCGATGCCACCGGGGGACCCGCTCCTCGCCCGCGGCATGATGGGCGACGGGGTGATCGACCTGCGGCCGTTCCGCGTGGCGGTGGACGAGGCGGGCTACGCCGGCGACATCGAGGTGGAGATCTTCAACGCGGACGTGTGGGCCGCAGACCCGAACGAGGTCGTCGCCACCATGATCCGCCGCTACACCGACCTCGTGCTCTGACCCGCCCAAATGACCATGTGCACTACGCCTGCCGGACCTGCAACACGTGCCGGCACGTGTCGTACCTCCGAAACGGCGTAGTACGAACGCCACGCGGCACACGGCGAAGGTTCCACGCGGCGAACAGAGACGTGTCGAGCAGAATCAGCTGGCCTTGAGGACGCCGAGCAGGCGGCACACCTCACGCGCCACCGCGTCGCGAGCCGGCCCGAGGTACTTCCGCGGGTCGACGACCTTCGGGTTGGCCTCCAGGTAGCCGCACATGGCGCTGGTGAACGCCTGGTTCAGCGCGGTCGCAATGTTGATCTTCGTCATCCCCGACTCGACCGCACGGGTGAGGTCCGGCTCGGGCACGCCCGACGAGCCGTGCAGCACCAGCGGCACCGGCACTTCCTTGCGGTGCTGGGCGATGAGGTCGAAGTCGAGGGACGCGGTCTTCTCCAGCATCGCGTGCGACGTGCCGACCGCGATGGCGAGGGCGTCGACGCCCGTCGCTTCCACGTAGGCGGCTGCCTGCTTGGGGTCGGTCCGTGCACCGGGTGCGTGGACGCCGTCCTTCCCGCCGACCTCGCCCAGCTCCGCCTCGACGAACACGTCGTGGGCGTGGCAGTACTCCACGATCTCCCGGGTCGCGGCGACGTTCTCCTCGTACGGAAGGGTCGAGGCGTCGTACATCACCGAGCTGATGCCGATGCGAACCGCCTCATGCACCAGCTCGGGCCGCGTCGCGTGGTCGAGGTGCACCGCGACCGGCACCGACGCGTTCCGGGCCACTGCAAGCGTCGCCAGCGCCACGGGCTCCAGAGCTCCGTGGTACTTCACGGCGTTCTCGCTGATCTGCAAGATCGCCGGAGCGTTGGCGGCCTCGGCGCCCGCCACGAGGGCCTCGGCGTGCTCGAGCAGGATGACGTTGAACGCACCGACTCCGCGTCCGGCCTCAGCGGCCGTACGCAGGATCTCGGCGGTTGGCGTCAAGGGCATCAGTTGGTCTCGCTTTCTCGATCGACGGTCGGTTCAGCTTCCCATGTGCCGCGGCGCATGACCGCAGCCACAGCCAGATCGGAGTCCAGCACCACCAGGTCGGCGAGATATCCGGGCCGAATGGCACCCACGTCGGTGAGTCCGAACGTGCGGGCCGGCGTGGTCGCCGCGATACGCGCAGCCTCGGGCAGGCTCAACCCCACCTCGCGGACGACGAACCGGAACGCCGCATCCATCGTCAACGTACTACCAGCGATCGAGTCCTTGCCGGCCAACCTCGCCACACCGGCGACGACCTCGACCTCCTGCCCACCCAGCTCGTAACGTCCATCGCCCACACCTGCTGCCGCCATCGCGTCGGTGACCAGCGACACCCGGTCGATTCCGGCGGCACGCACGGCGAGCTCCACGGCGCCGGGATGCAGATGCACGCCGTCTGCAATGAGCTCCACCGTGACCCGCGGGTCGTGCAGCAGTGCGCCGACCGGACCAGGCGCGCGGTGATGCAGCGGAGGCATGCCGTTGAAAAGATGCGTGCCGACCGTCGCGCCAGCCTCGACCGCGGCAAGGACGACGTCATACGTGGCGTCGCTGTGCCCCACGGCAGCAACGGCACCCGCGTCGACGACCTGACGGACGGCCTCCAGCCCACCGGGGAGCTCGGGTGCCAACGTCACCATCGTGATCGTCCCGGTGCCGAGGGAGAGCAGGCGCGACACCTCGTCTTGAGTCGGTGGACGGAGCACGTGCGGGTCGTGCGCACCGCGCCGAGCCTCGCTGATCCAGGGACCCTCGAGGTGGATGCCGGCGATCCACTCGTCGCCCACCAGGTCGACAAGCGCGGCCACCTGGCGTTCCAGCTCCTCGCGTGGGGCGGAGATCAGGCTGGCGAACGTGGTCGTCGTGCCGTGCGACCGGTGGAACCGTACGACTCTCGCCGTGTCGTCAGGTGTCGCGGAGAGGTACGACCCACCGCCGCCACCGTGGACGTGAGTGTCGACGAATCCCGGGACGACGACGTTTCCGGCCAGGTCCCACACGTCACCGGTCTCGGCGCGGGCCGGTTGCTCGGAGTCCTCCGCAGCCGCGGCCGTAGGCGCAGGCCCCGGTCCCAGTGCCCGGATCCGGTCGCCGGCCACCTCGATCCACCCGGGATCGAGCACCTCGTCGGTCGTCACGACGCGCGCATTTGTGAGGAGCACGGTCACATTCACCTCAGCCCTTCTTTGCGTGCCGACCAGCACGTCAGTGTGCTGACCACGGGGCGTGGTCAGGAAGGTCGGAGGGCGGCGATGCGCGTCCCGACCTCAAACGACCTGCCACGCCTGGTCATTGTGAAATGCGCTGCCATGCCAGCAACGCGGCGCCCAGACACCCGGCCTGGTCGCCGAGTGCTGCTCGCACGACCCGCGGCCGGCGTTGGAACGTGAGCCGTGCGGCAAGACCTGTCTCGAGCGGCGGGAGCACCAGGTCGTGAGCCTCGGCGAGGCCGCCGCCCACCACGACGACCTGCGGACCGAGCAGGGTGACGGACGTGTGGACGACGTCGAGCAGGGCGGCCATCGCCCGATCCCACACCGAGCGCGCGATCTCGTCTCCCCGGCGTACCGCCTCGGCGACCTCCGCCGCACCGCTCACGGCAGTCCCGCTCCGCTCGGCGTAGTGGCGGGCGATCGCCGCGGCCGAGGCCACCCGCTCCAGGCAGCCGCGACCTCCGCATCCGCAGAGCTCACCATCGGGCTCGACCACGATGTGGCCGATCTCCCCGGCGTATCCGCCGGCCGACAGCGGACGGCCGTCCACGACGCAACAGGCCGCGATGCCGGTGCCGAGCGCGACGAAAAGCACGTCGTCGGCGCCGCGCGCCGCGCCGATCCTGGTCTCGGCGAGCCCGCCGGCGCGTACGTCATGGCCCAGCGCCACCGGCATGCCCAGCCGCTCGTGGAGCAGCGCGACGAGCGGTACGTCGTTCCAGCCGATGTTGGCGGCTACGACCGCGACGCCTGCGGCTTCGTCCACGATGCCGGGCACGACCACGCCGGCCGCCGAGGGCGGGGCGAGACCGACTGCGGGAGCCTGGGCGGCCATGGTCTTGAGGGCGTGGCCGATCTGGTCGACGACGGCGTCGGTGCCGGCTTCGACCGGTGTGGGGTACGACTGGCGGCACCGCGCGACCATGTGCTCGTCCACGAGCGCGGCCTTCATCGACGTTCCGCCGACGTCGAGTGCGACCACACAGCGGCCCGCTGTCGAAGTGGAGCCCGGTGTCGAGGGGGAGACAGTCGAGCCAGCCGGGCCGGATACGGCACCAGGACGGGTCTCGCTCACTGAGCATCGACTCCGTTGTCCTGCGACAAGATCACCGAACGGCTGAGGTTACGTGGCTGGTCCGGGTCGAGCGACTTCGCCTCTCCCAGTGCCACCGCGAGGCGCTGCACGCGGATCAGCTCAGCCAACGGGTCTCGCGCGGGCTCCGAGACCGCCAGCGCACCGAGCTGGCGTACCTCGTCGAGCAGGCCGGGCGGCGGCGGACCCAGGAACCACACGACGGACTTCTCGTCGGTGATGCTGATGGGGCCGTGGCGGTACTCCATCGCGGGGTACGACTCGGTCCACGAGAGCGACGCCTCCCGCATCTTCAACGCCGCCTCGTTGGCGAGCCCAACCGTCCAGCCCCGCCCGAGGAAGGTGAACTGCGTGCGTTCGGTGGCGCCTGGGGGCAACGGTTCGACGACCGCCGCCTCCGCATGACTGATGGCGGTCTCGATCGAGCCGCCGGCGTCTCCCCCCAGATGGGCCCGGAGCAGGATCAGCGCCGACGTCGCGAACCGGGTCTGCACCACGGCCCGCTCGTCGGCGAACTCGAGGATCACGCTCTCGTCGGCCAGCTCGACGGCCGGTGCCACGGGGTCGGCGGTCACGACGACGGTCGGAACCCGACCGCGCAATGCTGACAGCTGCGACAGGACCTCGGTCGTGGTACCGGATCGGCTCAGCGCGAGCACGCGATCGTAGGTCCGTTTGGAGGGGAACTCCGTGGCAGCGAACGCGTCCGTCTCGCCGTGACCGGAAGCCTCACGTAATGCGGCGTACGACTGGGCGACAAACCACGAGGTGCCGCATCCGAAGACCGCGACCCGCTCGCCTTGTTGCGGAAGAATCGGCCCTACCTTGTCGACGAGCGCCGCGGCTTGGCGCCAACATTCCGGCTGGCTTGCGATTTCGTCTGTCACAAATCGCATGAGCACCCCTGCACCCTTTCGAACCCGCAAATTGATTCGCCCGAGCATAAGGCATCGAAGCGTTCGATTGTGCGTGATCCGTCGGACTCACGAGCAGTGTTGCGCAACGTCGTCGCGGAGAGTGATCGTCTGATAACAATTTTGGGGTGTCGCTAACCTCGTGCGGGCCGAAGTTTGTCACACTCTTACAACCGGGGACGTCCGGGAATCGGCTTTCGCGAGAGTAGTTGACGAAACGAAAGGCCGACCGTTGGTTCGTTTGACGGTGCACGGCATCCAGGGAACTGGCCTGGGCGGACAGGGGAATGATGGGCGGTACGCATGAACCGTTACGAGCGGCTTAACGCGATTGTGGAGCTCGTTGCCGAGCGTGGCCAAATCGACGTCGAGACGCTGGCCGAGGAGCTGGCGGTATCCACGGCGACGATACGTCGCGACCTCGATCACCTTGCCCAGCAGCAGTTCCTGACCCGCACCCGGGGTGGCGCCGTCGCCCACAGCGTCGCGTACGACCTGCCGCTGCGGTACAAGACGGCCCGCCAGGCGAGCGAGAAGCAGCGCATCGCGAAGGCTGCCGCCGACCTCGTGACCGCCGGCATGGTCATCGGACTCAACGGCGGCACGACGGCGACCGAGGTGGCCCGTGCCGTTGCGATGCGGAGCGATCTTCGCTCGGCGTCGGGGCGTTCACGCGCGATCACGATCGTCACCAACGCCGTCAACATCGCCAACGAGCTGACCGTGCGACCGCACGTCAAGCTCGTCTTGACGGGTGGGGTGGCGCGGCCCCAGTCGTACGAGCTCATCGGTCCGCTCGCCACCCACATCCTGGAGAACGTGAGCCTCGACATGGCCATCCTCGGCGTCGACGGGCTGACGCCGGACCAGGGGGCGAGCGCGCATCACGAAGGCGAGGCCGTCATCAACCAGTTGATGGCGTCGCGGGCCCGACAGGTGGTCGTGGTCACCGACAGCTCCAAGATCGGGGTCCAGGCGTTCGCCCGGATCACACCGACGGAGGAGATCGACCTGCTGATCACCGATCTCGATGCGCCCGAGGATGCGATCCGCCGGTTCGAAGAGGCCGGTGTCAAGGTGATGCGGGTGTGAGCGGTGGCGGGTGTGCAGGGTCCTCGCGACGCCAGTCGTGTTCGCCCTCGGTGGAAACCACGTTGTCAACCGCCAACTTCTTGCGTACGGTCGGGCGTACACGGGAAAGGAGGTGGTCCAACAGTGCATAGCTTCGGGACTCGTGAGGTGGCTGTCCGTTAGCCGCCGTTCCTGAAACGAAGGACCGACTGCCGATCACCGGCTCGTCCCTGACGTCTGTCTCGAGCTCTCTGGCGCGGAACGTACCCCTTTCTTGGTGTTGATCCGCCGCAGATGACGCTTGTGCGGCGTGCGAGCGGCGGCCGGCGAATACCAGGCAGCCACCCGACCCGTGGGCGCCAGGACTAGTCCCCCCGGCTTCACAAGCCCACGGGTCGCCTCATTTCCCCAAATGACCATGTACAGCGACGTTGCGGTCGCCACAGCGGGTGTCCGTACCTCCTGAGGGTGCTGCACAGCCAGCGAGGCAGACCCGCTTACGGCGCGAGCCGCTCGATGATCCACTCGGACGAGGCAGGGTCGGAACGGCGATACCGGATCCGATCATGGAGCCGCCCTTCCCGCCCCTGCCAGAACTCGTACACATCCGGACGTACGCGGTAGCCGCCCCAGAAATCGGGCAGCGGGACCTCCGAACCAGGCGGGAACCGTCGCTGCATCTCGGCGTAGGTACGGTCCAGCGTCGCTCGGTCGGGCACCACGTGCGACTGGCGGCTCGCCCACGCGCCGAGCTGGCTCTCTCGCGGACGGGTCGCGAAGTACGCAGCGGCTTCCGCGCGATCGACCGGGGTGACCGTACCGGTGACCCGCACCTGGCGCTGTATCGCATGCCACGGGAAGACCAAGGCGGCGCGCGGATTCTCAGCCAGGTCGCTGGACTTCGCCGACTCGAGGTTCGTGTAGAAGACGAAGCCACGCTCGTCCAGACCCTTGAGCAGAACGGTCCGCGCTGACGGTCGGCCGTCGCGGGTGCTGGTCGCGACGATCATCGCGTTGGGCTCGGCGAGGCCGGCCTCGATCGCGTCGGCCAACCAGCGCTGGAACTGTCCCAGCGGGTCGGGATACAGATCGGCTTCGTCCAGCGCTGCGTCACCGTAACGCCGTCGCATGTCGGCCAGAGCGGCGGTCGGCTCGAGGTCGTCGCTTCCCCCTGCGTGCGTCACGAACCTGACCCTATTGGCTCTGCCACGCCTGGCGGGCGCAAGCCTCGCTCGGCGAGGACCCCTGCTGCGGCTACTGCTCACCCCGCGGCGGGGAGCCTGGCAGAATCGAACGGTGCGCTGAAGGGCCAGCGCTCCGGGCAGAATCGCAAAGAAGGGGCCCTCCGTGTCGGGATCCGTTGATCAGACGAACGCCATCACCATCCCACCCGATCTCCGCCCAGCCGACGGTCGCTTCGGGTCGGGCCCGTCGAAGGTCCGCCCGGAGGCGGTTGCCGCTTTGGCATCGGTCGGTTCGACACTGCTGGGGACGTCGCACCGGCAGGCGCCGGTCAAGAGCCTGGTTCGCAGGGTGCGGGAAGGACTGGCTGCGCTCTTCGAGCTGCCTGATGGGTACGAAGTCGTGCTCGGCAACGGAGGGACGACGGCATTCTGGGACATCGCAGCGCACTGTCTGGTGCGGCGCCGGGCACAGCATCTGTCGTACGGCGAGTTCTCGGCGAAGTTCGCCACCGTCACCGCCAACGCGCCGTTCCTCGCCGACCCGACGATCGTGAGGAGTGAGCCCGGCACGCTGGCGACGCCGTACGCCGAAGCGGATGTCGATGCGTACGCCTGGCCGCACAACGAGACGTCGACCGGTGTCATGGCGCCGGTGCAGCGGGTCGCCGGTGCGAGCGACGACGCGCTGCTTCTCATCGATGCGACGTCAGGTGCCGGCGGCCTGCCAGTCGACATCTCGCAGGTCGACGCCTACTACTTCGCACCGCAGAAGTGCTTCGCCTCCGATGGCGGCCTCTGGATCGCCATCCTGTCGCCACGAGCCCTGGCCCGGGTCGACGAGATCGCGGCGTCCGGACGGTACCGGCCGACGTTCCTCGACCTGTCGGTGGCGATCGACAACTCGCGCAAGGACCAGACGCTCAACACACCGGCGCTCGCAACGCTCGTGCTTCTCGTCGAGCAACTGGACTGGCTGCTCGCCGGTGGTGGGTTGACCTTCGCTGTCGGTCGTACGAAAGAGTCGTCGGAAAGGCTCTACACCTGGGCCGAGAAGTCGGAGTTCGCGACGCCGTTCGTCTCGGATCCGGCCGCGCGCTCGTACGTCGTGGGCACCATCGACTTCGCCGAGACCGTCGACGCGGCGGCGGTGGCGAAAGTCCTGCGCCAGAACGGGATCGTCGACGTCGAGCCGTACCGCAAGTTGGGGCGGAACCAGCTGCGCGTCGGCATGTACCCAGCTGTCGATCCCGCGGACGTCGAGGCGTTGACGGCGTGCGTCGACTACGTGGTGGAACGCCTCAGCTGATCGTCAGATCGCGCCTGCTGCCGTACGACGACCTCACTCAAGGCCAGTCGGACCTGTGACACGTGCCGACACGTATCACAGGTCCGACGGACGTAGTGCACATGGTCATTTTGGGGGGACTAGTCGGCGGGGTCGTCGTCCCGGAAAAGTCGGCGGGGCATCGGCCTGCCGTGCGGCTCGGGACGCCAGGCTGACGGTCCGCCCGGACCGTCGCGCGACGGATCCGCCGCCCAGGGCGGGGGAGCATCGGTGGGTTGTGCAGCGCCGGGCTGATCAGCCCATGCCGGCCCCTGGTTGGGCGGAGCGGCACCACCAGGACCTCCGCCGGGCGGGTAGTCGGCGCCAGCACCCTGCGGGCCGGGCCGTGCTCCGGGCTGGTCCCAAGGAGGAGGCTCGTCCCAGCCGGGCGCACCGCCAGGCTGCCGCCACGGCAGACCCGGTTCGGGCGCAGGCTCCCATCCCGGTGGTCCCGCTGGTCCCTGGTCCCAGCCGGCCGGCTGGGTGGGCTGCTCCCATCCACCGTCCTCCCAGGCCGGCGGCGGCGCGGGGTACTCGGCGCGCTGGTGGGGCGCCGGCCCGTCCATGCCCGCCTCCTGGGCGTCCGGGTAGTCGAACATGTCCGGCGGGCTGTCGTATGGCGGCGCGCCACCACCCTCGTACTGCGGCGGCGGGCCGTCGAACCCCTCGATCTTGTCCACCGGGGCGGTGGGCTGATCGGCATACAGCGGTGGCGACTCCGCGTAGGCAGGCCGCTGGTCGGGGTACGTCGGGCCGTCGAAGTCCTCCTGCGCCGTCGGCGGAGGAGGCCACGGCGCGGCGTTCTCGTCGCCCTGCCAGCCGCGATCTGCTGGCTCGGGTTGCCACGGCCGGTCGCCGTCCTGCCATCCGTGCGGCGGCTCGGCGCCCTGCCACCCGGGCGGAGCGTCGCCCCCCTGCCAGGGCGGACCGTCGTCCTGCCACGGCGGGGGCTGGTCGGACCAGCCGTCCTGGTCGGCCTCGTCGGTCATCCAGGGCGCGTCGTGGGGATCGGCCGACGCATATCCGTACCGGTCGGAAACCTCCGCGTCGGGGTCGAGGCCGCCCCCAGCCGCACCGGCAGGTCCCCCGACCCTGGCTGGCACACGGTCCCGGCCGCCCGGGTCCTGCGACTGGGACCGCTTCCGCGCCCGTGGGAACGCGAGCAGACCGGCGAGCAGCGCACCGCCGATCACCAGGGCGGGTATCCACCACGGGATCCCGCTGAACCACCCACTCACTCCGGAGTCCTTACCCGCTTCCGCTCCGGATTCGGGCTCGCTGGTCTCGGCCGGCGGCGACGGCTTCTTGCTCGGCTTGGGAGTCGGGGGCGGCGGTGCGTTGGTCGACACGGCGTACACGACCGAGCCCGACCCTTCGCTTCCGGCGTACAAGAGCTTCCCGTCCGCGCTCACGGCGAGCGACTCGCCCTGCTTCTGCCGAGGGAGGCCGATCGTGCGGGACACCTCGCCGGTCGTGGGGTCGATGACGTACGCCCGGTCGTACGAACGGATCACAGCTGCCGAACCATCCGGCAGGAACGTGCCGTCAGTGATCATCGGTGGTGCGTCGGCGACCCTGGTGAGCGTGTTGAGGTTGTCGCCACCGGTGAGCGGCTCCTCGGGGGCGGCGTAGATCGCCCCGCCTTCTGGGTCCTTGGTCACGACGTAGATCTGTCCGGTCGACGGCTCGACCAGGAGCGCCTCGGCGTCGTGCGGCCCGTCCTCGTACTCGAACCGGAACCGGTTCCACCCCAGCCGGGTGTCGGTGAGCTCCGCCGGCTCCTCGATGTAGAAGACGGTGACGACATCGTGGGACTTCTCGTTGTCGCCGATGTCGCCGATGTAGATGCCGAGTGGACCGGTGGCGATGGCCTCGGTGTCCACGGCCGGGGCCTGGCCCGCGACGATCGTGGCGACCACCTCGCCGTTCTCGTCCAGGGCGAAGATCTCCGGCTCGCCTTCGCCATCGTTCAGCGTGTAGAAGATGCCCTCGTGCTGGCGGCTCAGGGCGAGCCCGCTCGACTCCGTGATGCGCTCGTCGTTGATCGTGAACGCTTCTTTCGGCTTGGGCTCGTCTGCATGTGCCGGGGCCGAGCCGATGACGGTCGAGGCCAGCAGGGCAGCGAGGAAGCAGATAAAGGTGGTGAGGCGTTCGAGGGACGGCTGCCCATCCCGCGGACGGTGGGCATGGAACGAACGCGTCGCCAGGTGGCTCAGTTGTGAGATCACGACCGCAGCACCTCCGCGGGGTCGGACTCAGGGGACCGCGCACGCGTGGGTATCACCCCCGAACCGACGCACTCCATCACATCGGCCCGGGCGACCACAAGGTGTCTTCCGGTGCGAGGTCCCTCATCCACGAACACATCGGTCAGCCTCTCACGAAGTGCTCATCTTGGCGCGGGGAGGGCGAACCGCAGATCGGCTTGGTGACCGCCATCTGTCGATAGAGAGGCCTGACGGCAGCGGTCGGACGCCGGGCTGACCGGAACCGGTCAGCCCGTCCTCGGCGTGTCACCGGGCGGGGCGGCCTGGATCTCTCCCCACGAGACGCATCACCATGTCCAGGTCGTCGGGTGCCACGGTGTTCTGGGCAAGCTGATTCGATCGCTGCATGCCACAGACCACACAGCGATGGACGATCGCCAGCCCTTTGCCGCGCGGCTTGACCACCGCCACGGGCTCCATCGGCCCACCGCAGGTGCTGGCCCGGTCACCCGGCCGGTCGTCCACATGACACGACCAGAGGCAGTACGGGCAGTGGTTGCGGTAGCTGCCATTGGTGCAGGCGGGTACGTCGGCAGCGCAGAAAAGGCAGGTGAACGCAGAGTTCTCGAATGCGCGGCGACGGCCCGTGCGCTACCTCCCCGAGTCGGTCCCGCTCGAAGCGGAAGACGGCATTGACTCGAGGGCGCAGGGTTCCGTTCGCTCTCGCCCCATGGGCTCGCGCTACGGCGAAGCCGATCGAGGGCTCCCGGGCTTGACCGGGCAGGGACCTGTTCACCGCCGGGCATTCCTGTCGCGGCGATTACTTCCGGTTCCGACGTCACCACCGACCGGTCTGGTCGGCGGATCAGGACCACGACCGGGTTTGGCCGCCTGCCGTGGCGCGTGCCGACGTCCAGCCTGGTGCGCGGCTGCTGTCGCACGGCGTCAAGGAGTTGACGGCATTGTCCCGGCCACTGTCAGCCAGGCAGATCCGCTGGTGAGGCGGACTTCGAAGCACCCAGCTGCCACCGGTAGGTGTGGGTCCGGTCGCACCGGCGTCGGCGTCGTCCCCTGTCAGGCGGGCACGGCCGTCACGCCAAGCCGGGTCGGCAGGCCGATCACCTCCCTGCGTGCTCGTGGCGTACGTGATGTCGTACGACCTTCCAACCAAAGCGACGGTAGCTCACCCCCGTACCCTTGGTCGTACGGTTTTGGAGGCGACGCGATGGCCCTACTGACCCGGGTGATGGAGGCGATCCTCGCGGTTGCGTTCGCGGGTCTGCTCTGGGTGATGGCGAGCGTGCCGATTGTGACGTTGGGGCCGTCGACCGCCGCGCTTTTCGCGGTGATGAACGCGTGGGATGTCGACGGTCCGCCTCCCGTCTGGCGTACGTTCTGGGGAGGGTTCGCGCGGCACCTCCGACAATCTCTGTGGTTCGGACTGCTCGCCACGCTGGTCGGCCTGCTCTTGACCATCGACCTGCTGTACGGGCTGCGCGCGGAGGGCGCGCCGCTTCGCGTGGTCGTGCTCGGCGCCGCGATCCTCGGGTTCATCGCGCTCGGCGGCACCATGGTCTTCCTCTATCCGGTCATGGTGCGCTACCCGGCGGGCTGGCGGGTCGTGCTGCGCAACAGTGCCCTCTTCGCCGCCGCGTATCCGTTGTCGACCCTTGCCTGCCTGCTGCTGTTTGGTGCAGGTGTCCTGACCACGTGGGTGCTGCCCGTCTCACTTCCTGTGGTGGCGGGCGTCTGTGGTTGGGTGGTGTGTCGACTGACCCGGCGGGCGTTCGACCGCTTCCTCGCGCGGCAGGGTGTGCAGCAGTCCGGTGGACCAGAGGAGACCGACGACGACTCGGATCCGGACTCTGCATCGTGGGCTAGATGGCTCGACGAGACCCCGACCAGCCGGGACGCCGGAGGGTGATGCGTACCTCCAAGGCGACCGTAGTCGGGCTCGCCGCGGCGTTCGGACTGGGCGTAGTCCTCGCTGGCCAGTCGCGCATCAACGGAGAGCTCGGTCACCGGTGGGCAGACGGCATCCTCGCGGCCTTGTGGTCGTTCGGTTCCGGGCTCGGCATCCTGCTTGTGCTGTGTGCATTGCTGCCCGGGATGCGGACGGGCGCGCGGCGGGTCGCGGCTGCCATCACTCGCGGCGGCCGACCAGCAGGAGACCAGTCCGGCGAGCCAGCCAGCGTGCGTCGGCTGCGATGGTGGCAGTGTCTCGGCGGCAGCTGTGGCGCCTTCGTCGTGCTCATGCAGGCGACGACGGTTCCGGCACTCGGCGTTGCGGTGTTCACGGTTGCCGTGGTGGCCGGGCAGGCGGCGAGCAGTCTCGCCGTCGACCGAGCCGGTGTCGGCCCGGCCGGGAAACAGGCGATCACACGCAGGCGTGTGGTGGGAGCGGTCCTCGCCCTTGCCGCTGTCGTCCTCGCGGTGTCCGACGACCTCGCTGCACCGTCAGTCCTCGTGCTCGCCTTGTTGCCTGCGCTGGGCGGTGTGGGCACCGCCTGGCAGCAGGCGGTGAACGGCCGCGTCGGTCTGGCCGCGACGTTGCCACCTCCGCGGACCGATGACCCGGCTCGGTTCTCCGGCGCTGCAGGCGCAGGGCACGACTCAGGCACCCGTGTGGCGCTGGCGCCGCCGAGCTCACCACGCGAGGTCAGCGGGGCCATGGGTGCGCTCACGGCTGCTCTGGTCAACTTCTCGGTGGGGACGGTGGTCCTCGCGCTCGCCGCCCTCGTGGACGTTGCGCTGCGGGGACATCCGGACTTCTGGCCGGCCGAGCCGGTGCTCTACCTCGGTGGGTTGTGCGGCGTGGCGTTCATCAGCGCGGCGGCGCTCATCGTCCGGTTCACCGGTGTTCTCCTCCTCAGCCTCGGCAGCGTCGCCGGACAGCTGGGCGGTGCACTGCTCCTCGATGCGTTCGTTCCCGCGCCGGGTGCCGAGCTCAACGCCGTCACGATCCTCGGGACCGCGCTGACGTTGGTCGCCGTCCTGATCGCGGTTTCCCCGTCCGACCTCAGGGTCAAGCCGAAGCGAGCCATTCGAGCCGAGGTCTGAACCGGGCCGGGCCGTCCGAGCTGTGAGCCCGGACGAAGCGAAATCGACCGGCTCACGGACAACTAGTCGCCCGACACGCGGGAGCTCATGATCTTGTTTGGTACGACGAAGACGCGAATTGGGTGGCCGAGGTCGTACCTTTTTTGCATGGCTGGCCTTGGCTGAGGTGCTCGCACAGCGCGAGGTGCGCAGTCACCCAGAGAGGACGTGTCATTTACCGGCGTCGGACTTGCTCTGGATGGCCGAGACCGGCAAGGCTGGCGGGATGGAGTACACCTACCTTGGCCGTTCCGGCCTGCTCGTCAGCAAGCTCTGTCTCGGGACCATGAACTTCGGTCCGGTCACCGACGAGGACGACTCCCACACGATCATGAGTGCCGCCCTCGACGCGGGCATCAACTTCTTCGACACCGCCAACGTCTACGGGTGGGATCAGCGTGGCCTCACCGAAGAGATCATCGGACGCTGGTTCGCGGCCGACCAGAGCCGACGCGATCGCGTCGTGCTCGCCACCAAGGTGTACGGCGCCATGAGCGACGCCCCGGACGCCAAGGGCGTCTCGGCTCGCAACATCATCCGGGAGTGTGAAGCGTCACTGCGTCGGCTCCAGACCGACCGGATCGACCTCTACCAGATGCACCACATCGACCGGAACACGCCGTGGGAGGAGATCTGGCAGGCGTACGAAACGCTCGTCGCCCAAGGCAAGGTGCTCTACGCCGGTAGCTCCAACTTCGCTGGGTGGCACATCGCGCAAGCCCAGGAGGCGGCTCGGCAGCGCAACTTCCTCGGCCTGGTCTCCGAACAGTCCCTGTACAACCTGGTCGAGCGCAGCATCGAGCTCGAGGTGCTGCCCGCATGCCAGGCGTACGGTCTTGGCGTCATCCCGTGGAGCCCGCTGCACGGTGGTGTGCTCGGCGGTGTGCTGTCGCGGCAGGACCGGAAGCGCTCCGACGAGGGGCGGTCGGCGAAGTTCATCTCCGAGCATCGCGAGCAGATCGAGGCGTACGAAGCCCTGGCCGGCGAGCTCGATGTCGACCCTGCGAACCTCGCACTTGCGTGGCTGCTTCACCAGCCGGGCGTGACGGCACCCATCATCGGTCCGCGTACGCTGGACCAACTCAACGGTGCCCTCGCCGCCGTCGAGATCAGCCTCGAGGAGAAGACGCTCGCGAAGCTCGACGAGCTGTTCCCAGGGCCGGGTGGTCCGGCACCGGAAGCGTACGCCTGGTAGTCAGGAGACACCCGTGGACCGCGTGCTCGTCTGTGCGCTGAACGGAGGCCGGGCGGGCCACCCTGGCGTACCCGTGACGTCGGACGAGCTGGCGGCGGACGCGGTACGGGTTGTCGCGACCGGCGCGACCGAGGTTCACGTGCACCCGCGTCGCCGGGACGGTAGTGAGTCCCTGGATCCGGACGACGTCGCTCGGGTGGTCGAGGCGATCGGATCAGCGGCCCCGGGTGTGCCGGTGAGCGTGACGACGGCCCAGTGGATCGAGGCCGACCCGCGCCGCCGGGTGGCGTTGGTGTCACAGTGGCCGGTCCTCCCCGCGTACGCCTTGGTCAACGCGCACGAGGAAGGCGCCGTCGAGGTAGCGCACGTGCTGCGGGAACGAGGTGTCGCGGTGGAGGCCGGCCTCTTCACCGTGCTCGCGGCCGAGCTCTTCGTCCGTACTCCATTGCGCAAGCTCGCAAGCCGGGTCGTGATCGAGCCGGTGGACCGACCGTCGCTGCTCGCCATGGAGGACGCCAACCGGATCCTGGCCATGCTGGACCGGTACGACGTGGGTCTCCCGCGGATCCTGCATGGCGACGGGCCGAATGCGTGGCCGCTGCTACGACGTGCGTGCCAGCTCGGGCTGGGTATGCGCATCGGCTTCGAGGACACGCTCGTGCTTCCTGACGGCTCGTACGCTCCCCACAACGTGGCGCTCGTCCAAGCCGCGCTGGTGGTGGCGCAGTCCTCGCCAGGGGCCAGTCAACGGTAGGGAATCAACGGTAGGGAACGCTCTAGCTGGCGGCCTTGGTCGCGTCGGGACGCGTCGTCGCAGCAGCGATCGAACGGGACAGCTCGTCGAGCGAGAGTCCGACCGCATCTGCCAAAGCGGCGACCGTGAAGAACGCGGGTGTCGGCACCCGCCCCGCCTCGATCTTGCGCACGGTCTCGATGGAGACGCCCGCACGTGCGGCGATCTCGACCATGCTCCGTTGGCCACGAGCCGCGCGCAGTGCCGCACCGAGCGCCTCGCCGCGGCGGCGGTCGAGCGGTCCCAGCGGTGGTCGCACCATGCCGTGATACTAATACCGGATAGTTATTGGTCGCCCGAGCAATGACCAGGCGTGGCGAATGCTCGCCGCCCACGCCAGGGCTCGGCACCCTCGGACGCGACCGCACACCCAGCGTCGGGTCACCATGGCGGGGTAGGTAGCACAACGCGAGCACGAGGAGCGAGGACGAGTGGTCGAGATCAAAACCGCGACCGAGATCGCGACGATGCGGGAGGCCGGACGCGTAGTGGCGCGGGCCCTCGCAGCCTGCCGGGACGCGGCCACGGTCGGCACGTCGCTGAAGGAGCTGGACGAGGTCGCGCGCGGTGTGCTCGCCGACGCAGGGGCTCGCTCGTCCTTTCTGCACTATCTGCCGCAGTTCGCGTCGACCCCTTACCCCGCGGTGATCTGCGCGTCGGTCAACGAGGTCATCGTTCACGGCATCCCGGGTTCCTACCGGCTGCGCGACGGTGATCTTCTGAGCGTCGACTTCGGTGCCGAGGTGGATGGTCTGCACGCCGATGCCGCGATCAGCTTCATCGTGGGTACGCCCGACCCGGCCGACGAGGAGCTGATCGCCACGGCACGTCAGGCGCTGGATGCGGGGATCGCTGCGGCCCAGCCCGGGGGACGGCTGGGCGACATCGCCCATGCCATCGGCACGGTCGGCCGGAAGGCGGGGTACGGCATCCCGCGCGACTTCGGCGGCCACGGGATCGGCCGTCGGATGCACGAGGATCCTCAGGTGCCGAACGAGGGTCGGCCGGGACGAGGTCTTCGGCTGAAGCCCGGGCTCGTGCTGGCGCTGGAGCCGATGTTCATGGCAGGGGGCAGCGACGACTACTTCATCGACGCCGACGGATGGTCGGTCGTGACGACGGACGGCAGTCGCGCTGCTCACGTGGAGCACAGCGTCGCCATCACCGAGGACGGTCCGCAGATCCTCACCCTGCCGTAGTGGACCCGGGTGACCAGGGTGAGGTTCAGGAACGTCGTCGAGGTTCAGCGGGTCATGCAGGGTCGGCGACCGTGACCTCCACGGTGTGCCAGCCCGTCGCGCCGTCCGGCGCCGGTGGCGCGAAAGCGCCGGTCTGCGTCTCACCAGTCCCGTCGGTCGCACGTACTTGCAGTTGGTGCCGTCCCGGACGCGCCTGCCAGGTCCAGGTCCACATCCGCCACGAGTCTTTGGTCGGCTGGGCAGCGAGCAGCGCCGTGTGCCACGGACCCTCATCCACTCGTACCTCGACCCGCGAGATCCCTCGATGCTGCGCCCACGCGACCCCGGCGACCACGACCTCACCGGCCGGAACCGTCCCGCCAGGTCGGGGTACGTCGATGCGTGACGCAGTCTTGATCGGTCCCTGCTCGGCCCACCCGCGCGTCGTCCAGTACGCATCGAACTGGTCGAACCGGGTGATCTCGATGTCGACCACCCACTTCGTCGCCGACACATAGCCGTAGAGCCCTGGCACGACCATGCGGACCGGGAAGCCGTGCTCGAACGGCAGCGGCTGTCCGTTCATCGCGAACGCGAGCATCGCGGGACGACCGTCGGTCAGCGCACTGAGCGGCGTGCCACAGGTCCAGCCGTCCTGCGAGGTGGACTTCACCGCGTCCGCACCGGGCTTCACCTTGGCTTCGGCGAGGATCTCGGCGAGAGGGACGCCGGACCAGAGTGCGTTCCCGGCCAGGTTGCCACCCACGGGATTGCTCACGCAGGCCAAGGTGACGTACCGGTGGATGATCGGACGCCGGAGCAGGTCGGCGAAGCTCAACGTGAGCTCTCGTTCGACCATCCCGTGGACCCGCAGCTGCCAGTCCGCGACCTCGAGCAGCGGCACGCTGAGTGCGGTGTCGATCCGGTAGAACTCACCGTTCGGAGTAAGCCATGGCGTCGACCCCGACACGCTCACGTCGACCCCAGCCGGAGGCGTGGTCCGTGGGATCGGTGGCAGTCGCAGCTTCTCCCGGGCGTCCCTGACGGCTGTCCTGTGGCTCGTGACTCCGGCGATTCCTCGGCCGACTAGTCCGGCGGCCAGTGAGCCGGCGACGACGACACCGCCGGCTCGCAGCAGAGCACGCCGCTGCGCTCCGGCGACGGTGGAGTCCTCGGTCGCGGTGTCGCTGCCTTCTTCTCGTGATGGGACGGGCGCATGTCGTTCGTACGTACGAAGGAGCCATGCCAGCACGCCACATGCGACGACGCCGGCGGTGACCGATGGCAGGACCGTGACGACCGACGCACCCGGGCGGAACACCGCCGCGAGCACGCCGACCAGTGCGAGCACGCCGAGGATGCCGAGCCCGGTGCGCAGCGAACGGGCGCCGGCGATCCCGGACCAGGCGGCCAGTCCGCCCAGGATGGCGAGGATTCCCGCGATCAGGACCGGTTTGTCAGCGGTACCGAGCAGCTCGATCCCGAACTCGCGGACCGATGTCGGGATGACGTCGATGAAGGTGGCGCCGACGACGACAACGGGCGTGGCGGTCGTGCCGAAGAGACCGGCGGCGAGCTCGGCGGCCGCGAGGCCGGCCGCGGCGGAGAGAATCCCGGCGGCAGCAGGCACTGCCTTCGAGGCTGTCGCCGGTTTCGAGATCGATGGGGGCACATAGCCATGCTCGCTCGCCTGACGCACGAAGAGGTAGGCCTCGCCGCCCGATGTCATCGTTCCGTCATGGTCGGGGCTGCATGGCGCGGCGGAAGGGACGTTCCGATGGCGCGAGGACCGGCCGGCCTGATCAGGAGGATCCGACCTCCCGCAGCGGTTCGCCGAATGGCGAGGCCCATGACCTCGCGGTCGCCGACCAGTTCGCGCAGGTCGACTGGCAGCAGGCGGACGGGATGCGGTGCAGCGCGCGGCCTCGCTGGGTTCGTTGCCTTCCGGATGGCGGAACGCCCAGGTACCTAGCACTCTCCATTGCGGCCGTGGGAGATGACGCCCCAGAGGAGGAACCCGAAGCGGGCGGTGAAGAAAGAAGCGCGGCGACTCACTCTGCCAGACCTGCGTCCGTTGTGCGTTACTGCTCGAGCAGGGCCGCGATGACGACGATCGCGAGCAGCAAGATCAACGCACCTGGGATGATCAGGCGGCGATACTTTGGGTGCAAGGCCGGCACAAGCCGGAGGTTACTCCGCCGCCCTCGCGTCGAGGTGGCCGACCGGCCCGATTGCCGTGCTCGACTGCTCCTGGTCTTCCGCCTGCCAGGAACATGCCTTGTATCCCAGCAAGATGACCAGCAGAAGCAGGGCGATCGAGGCGACGCGCAGGACTGTGTAGGCGGCGTCGCTGGGTTCGTTGGCATCGGGATTGCGGAACGCCCACCCGTTGAACGCCCACCACTGCGAACGTGGCGAGATGGCGCCCCACAGCAAGATGATCCCGGCTGCAACGAGTAAGACGTAGAACACGAAACGCAAGTGTCCCAGCTCGTGCTGGAAAGAGCTAGCCGGGTGACACCCGCTTCTCCGCACGTTGCGCGTCCCGGCCGAGCGACCAGGAGTCGAGTGACTCGTAGCGTGGGCGTGCCTGTCCGGCTTCGGGAAGGTACGAACGGACGAGCTCGAACTGCGTGACCTCCCACGCCGGACCGGTGTACGACGCCCACCAGGCAACCTGCGTCCGAAGGTCCGCCGGCTCGCGAAGTCTCGCCAACGTGAGGTGCGGTCGGAACCGGCCGCTTGCGACGTCGAGCCCGCAGCGTTGGGCCGCCGCGGTCACCGAGCCGGCGAGCCGGGACAGGCGTACGACGTCGCCCTGGATCCCGGCCCATAACACACGGGCACGACGAGCCGAGCTGAATCCACCACCCCCTTGGATGACCAGCCGCATCGGCTCGTGCCGGCGTGCCGCGCGCGCGAGCCGTCGACGAAGGTCAGGAAGCACGCCGGCGTCCACCTCGCCCAGGAAGGACAGGGTGAGATGCCATTGGGGCCGCTCCGTCCAGCGCAGCCGCAGCGCCGGATCGACCGTAGGACGCATGCGATCGATGGCCGCCGCTAGATCGTCGAGGACGGCCGGTGGTGGAACGACTGCGACGAACAGTCTCACGGTGAACCGGACCCCCCGAAGGTCACGTGGGCACTACTGGGTGGCGAGCGCCAGTCGTCGGCGCAACGCCTGCACGGCCCCATGGTCGCCCGTGACGGCGAGCCTTTCCACCGGAGCCCGCCCCCACGTCCAGAGCAGGACATCGTGAGGGTCTCCCTCGACGGTCGCATCGGCGCTTGGTGCCGCTGCACCGGCGGGTCTGGCCACGACCTCCACCTGCGTCCGGTCGAGTCCCACCCGCCACGAGCGACCTCCTGTGGTGAGGACGACGGACCGACCGGCGGCCTCGTCGACCGGCTCGTCCGACCAGTCGCCCGCCAACATGATCGTGAGGACCTCGTCGACGCCGTCGACGGCGAGCTCAGGATCGACCGGCGTCACACAGTCGTGGGCGAGCTCGACGTCGACCCGATGGATGACGGTCTCCTGCGCCATCCGGCGATACCAGAAGCCGACGGTCTGATCCGGCGGATACCAGGTGTACGACGGTGCGCTCGGCCCGCGACTGCGTAGCTCACCCACCAAGGTGCCAAGCGAGTCACGCACCAGGCCGATCGGCTCACGGTGAGACAGGTCGGGCGGCCAGGGCTCCGGAGAGCGCTGCTGTCGCATGCACTCCACCTTGTGGAGGTAGACCCGCGCCAGGTGTGTCAGGACGTCCTCGACCGTCCAGGGTGGGCACGAGGGGACAGGTGCGGCAAGCCCTTTGCTCGCCGCCTCGAGGAGTCGGCTGGAATCGGCTTCGAGCAGCGTGAGGTAGCGTTCAGCTTCCACGCTGGCAGTTTGTCACCGGGTGCCGACATGTTGGTAGCCGGAACGGCCGGGACGTCAGCTTCCCGCGCCGCCGGGACCTGCGCCTGAGGCTCGCTGGCCGCCTTGTCTGATGGCGCCAGTGCCGCGTCCTTCTGTGGTGGCCCTTGTGTCGCGTCGTTCCCTGGTGTCGTCTGGGATGCGCCGTTCGGCCGTGGTGTCGCGCTCGAGTGAGATGCGACGACCGTGCCCGGCGTTGCATCTGGCTCTGGTGTCGTCGCCGCGTGTGGCGTCGACACCGGATCCGGAGTTCCGGCCGGGTCCCGCGTTGCAGGTGCGGCAGGCACCGTTTCGTGGGGTGGTGCGGGGTGGTCCGCCATCTCACGATGCCGGAGGACGTGGATCCGCGGCCGCGGCCGCAGGCTGACCCGGACACGCATCCGGCGCCACCGCAGGACCAGGTACCCCGCCAGCAGCGTGCCGAAGAGACTCACGAGACCTCCGCCGATGACCGTCCATCGGGCACCGAACGCCTCACCGACCCAACCCAGCAAGGGCGCACCGAGTGGCTTGCTCCCGATGAACACCATGCTGTAGAGGGCGAGCACGCGACCACGCATCTCCGGTGCCACGGTGAGCTGCATCATCGCGTTCGCCGCTGTGATGAACGTCAGTTGGATGAAGCCCAGCACAGGTAGCGAGAGTGCGTAGCTTGTGTAGCTGGGCAGCATTCCCGCGCCGATCTCGAGCACACCGAACGCGATTGCCGGCACCATGACGAGGCGCAGCCCGGTCGTCCCGCGTTTCGCAGCAGCAAGCGAGCCCACCACGGCACCGACCGCGAGAAGGGTCCCGAGCACGCCGTACTCTCCCGCGCCCTTGCCGAAGACCTCGGTGGCCATGAGGGCGCTCGTCATCTGGAAGTTCAGCCCGAAGCTGCCCACGAAGAAGACGACCGCGAGGATCAGGACGAGGTCTGGTCGGTTGCGTACGTACGTCAGGCCATCGACCAACATGCCGGGCTTGCGCGGCGCCGGATCGGGCGAGTGAAGCTCGGCCGGGCGCATCTTGTGCAGGGCCCAGATGGTCGCGCCGTAGCTCACCGCATTGAGCATGATCACCCATCCGGTGCCGACCAGGACGATGAGGAACCCCGCGATCGCCGGTCCCAGCACCCGTGCGGTGTTGAAGGATGCGGAGTTGAGTCCGACGGCGTTGGGCAGGTCCTCTCGGCCGACCATCTCCACGACGAACGACTGCCGGGCCGGGTTGTCGATAGCGCTGGCGACGCCGAAGAGGAAGGTCAAGGCATAGACGTGCCAGACCTCGACGACGTTGGTCAGGTCGAGAACGGCGAGGCCGGCCGCCGTGACCCCCATGCTGAACTGGGTGAGCTGAAGCACCCTGCGCTT
>DATCKU010000038.1:0-6965 GCA_036564245.1 Actinopolymorphaceae bacterium | reverse complement strand
CAGCCCGATGTCGTCCACGAGCGCCAGAGCCATGGCGGCGATGTACTCGCGACTCAGCGTCGGCCTGGTCGGCGGGACCGGTCGCGTCCGGCGTCGGTGGTCGTTCATGAGTGCAGAGTTCAGTCAGACGACAAGCAAACTTCTCGGGGCTACGGGGAGGCCGGTGTGCCCGCCCGGACCTCTCCGAAGGCACACCGAGTCTCTCACCACGAGGACGTAGGCGTGCGGTCCCACGCTGTCCCGACCGCGGACAACGCCTGCATCGTGATCTCGACGGCGTGGCGTCGTCGCCGAACACACTGCCAGGCTCCTGCAGCTACCACTCGAACGTGATCGGGAATCCGCAGATCTTCTTCGCGGTCACCGTCGATCCGTCACTTGCACTGGACGAGCCCGATGCCGGTGACGCGATTGTCTACGCTGTAGGAATACGTCTACACTGTAGATCATGCAGATGCCTTCCACTGGTGGACACCGGGACGCCACGAGGCTCGCGACCATCGGAAGCCTGGGTGTCGCCGCATTCGTGGTGCTGGTCGCGGCCTTGCACGTTCTCGACCCCGACCGGGATCCGGTCAGCATCACGGTCAGCGAGTACGTTCTCGGACCGTACGGCTGGCTGCTCAGCTTCGCCGCGCTGGCGTTCGGGCTCGGCATACTCGCCATCACCGTGGCCCTCGCCGGGATCTTGCCGTCCCCTCGCCCCCGCGTCGGCCTCACCGCGCTCGCCCTCGCTGGACTCGGCATGGTGGTGGTCGGTGCGTTCCCGACCGATCCCATCGACCCCACCGATCCACACTTCGTCACCACGGCCGGCACCATCCACGCCGCGGCCGGCATCTTGTCGTTCACCTGCTTCGCTCTCGCCGCCCCGCTGCTCGCCCGATCCACCGCCCGAGCAACGAACACCCCAGCGCTGTGCCGGCTCGCGGTCGTACCCCTGATCGGTTACGTGCTGTTCTGGGCGACCGGCATCCTGGACAGCCAACTCGGCGGCCTGTTCAACAGCCGCTCCGCCACGGGTCTCGGTGAACGGCTCATGGCGGCGACGTTCATCATCTGGCTGCTCGCGATCAGCGTCAGCGTCCGCCGCGCTGTCGCACCACAGCGGCTAGGCCCCGAGAGCCCAGAGTGACACTCCCCGAGAAGACCGAGTCGCTGGTCCGAGCGGACGACCTGCTCGATGGTGGGATGTGTGCCGGCCGGACTTCTGATCGGTAGCGCATCGATCGCTCAAGACGGCATGTATGCACGACGCGTCCTGCATACGTGGCCGCCGGGACAGGCCGTAGCCCGGAGGCTCAGGATGTCGCCTGCGACCGGATGCCGGCGAGGAGCAGGTCCAGCCCGGTGACGAACTGCTCGCGATCGTCATGGGTACGAAGCTGGCCGGCGATGCCGTGCAGGAAGGGGTAGGTCTTCGGGTCGAGTTCGGCCAGTCGTACTGACCGTTCGGCCAGCCACTCGTCCCGGGTGCGGGTCGCGGCGACTGTCAACGCGCTTCTCGTCATCTGGGCGGCGACGCCGAGGACGTAGGTGAAGATCGCTGTCGCCACGAAGAACTGGCGGTCGGCAGGGACGCCGTACGACGCAAGCAACGTGCCGATGCGGTCAAGCAGTCGCATCGCACTCGGTACGCCCGTGCTCCGAGGCAAGTGCAGGCCGATCCACGGATGCCGGTCGAGGGTGTCGAACAGGGAGAGCGCGAGGGATCGGATGGCATCCAGCTCGTCACCGTCGGCATCCGCTTCGCCGGACTCGCACTCGGAGAGGATCGTGTCGCAGGCGAGGTCGAGCAGGGCATCGCGATTGTTCACATGCCAGTAGATCGACCCTGCGCCGGTGCGCAGGCGTTCCGCCAACGCGCGGACGGTGAGACCTCGCTCGCCGCTCTCGTCGAGGATCCGGACCGCCTCCCGTACGACGGCTTCGCGTGTGAGGGACTCGCCTTTCGGGCGACGCCCACTGGTTCGCTGCGCACCCACGGAACAATCTTGACATGAATGGAATGCCGTTCCAATATTCTGCACGTTATGGAACAGCGCTCCAATCTCTCCGATCCGCCGGTTGATCGACCGGACCGTCCGCGTTCGCTTCGTGCGGCATGGGTAGCGATCGCGGGCCTGGCCGCTGTGTTCTTGATCGAGATGGTCGACACGTCGGTGCTGAACGTCGCGTTGCCGACGATCGCACGTGACTTGTCCGCGTCGGCTACGGAGTTGCAGTGGGCAAGCGGTGCCTACGCGCTGGTCTTCGGCGGATTCATGCTCGCGTTCGGTGCGGTCGCAGACCGGTTCGGGCGTCGCCGGATCATGCTGATCGGGCTCGTGCTGTTCGGCCTGGCGAACCTGTCCGTCGTACTGGTAGCCGATCCGATCGGCCTCATCGTCATCCGGGTTCTCGTGGGCCTCGCCGCGGCGATGACCGCACCCGGGTCCATGGCGCTCTCGTTCCGCCTGTTCGACGACGATGCGCTGCGGGTGAGGGCGACTGCCCTGATCTCCACGGTCGGATTCGTTGGCCTCGCAGTGGGCCCTACCGTGGGCGGTCTCGTTCTCTCGGTCGCCCCCTGGCAGGCGCTGCTGTTGGTGAACGTGCCAATCGCACTGCTCGCCGCACTCGGGATCCGGTTCGGCATCCGACCCGACCGGCCTGAGGAACTGCACCGCGCACCCATCGACCTGCTCGGAGCGTTGCTCGGCACGGTGGCGGTCGTGCTCGCTCTGCTGGCCCCGACGTTGTTCGTCGACCTCGGGTGGAGCGACCCGCTGCCCTGGATCGCGCTTGTCGCAGCTGGCGGCGTCATCGCGGGCTTTCTCCTCCGTCAACGCCTGGCCACCCACCCACTCCTCGACCTGTCGCTGCTGCGTCGCGCCCCGGTCACACGCGGGCTGAGCCTTCAGGCCGCCCTCGGACTCGCCACCGCGGGCATCGGATACACCGTCACTCTCCAGCTGCAGCTCGCATGGGGCTGGCCCCCGGCGCTCGCCGCCCTCGGTGTCGTCCCCCAGGTGCTCACCATGATCGCCATCGCGCCCTTCGTGGAACGCATCGTCAAGAAGGTCGGCCTGGATCGCGCCGGAATGATCGGCTCAGCTGCCGCTGCTGCCGGACTCCTCGACTACGCCTTACTCGGCCGCTACCACTACGGGTTCATCGCGACTGCGATCGTGCTCATCGCGGCGGGCATGCGGATCACGCTGATCACCGCCACGATCAACGTCATGCGCGGCCTCCCACCCGAGCGCACGTCGATCGGCGCGGCACTGAACGACACCGCTCAGGAGGTCGCGGCCGGCATCGGCATCGCTCTCGTCGGCTTGGTCATCGCTGCCTCACTCGGAGGCGACTTGACCGGTGCAGCCTGGACCGCTGAGCGTGTCACCACCTTCGAGAACGCTGTTTCCGTCGGTGTACTTCTCCTCACGGCAGGCGCTGCGGCGCTCGTCGCAGGTGGCGTCCGATCCACGCGACGATCGACACCGACTCGTACGGTCGCCGGGTCGGCCTGAGTCACCGCGCTGGCCCGGCTCCGCGTCACGCCTTGCGCATGTAGGCACGGACGGTGAGCGGGGCGAAGACCGCGACGATGACGAGGGCTCCCAGCAGCGTCCAGCCGACGTCCCCGCCGACGGTGCCCTGGTTCGCCAGCTCGCGGACCGCCGTGACCAGATGCGAGATCGGATTCACCGAGGCGAACCACGCGAGCCAGGACGGGAGGGTGTCGACGGGCACGTACGCGTTGGACAGGAACGTGAGCGGGAACAAGATCAGGATCCCAATGCCTTGCACCGCGCCGGCCGTACGCAGGAGGACGCCGAGCAGCGCCCAGATCCAGCTCACCGCCCACGAGGTGATGACGACGAGCAGTCCGGCAAGCACGAGCCACCAGCCGCCTTCGGGTCGCCAACCGATGGCGAGGCCGACGAGGAACGTCATCGCGGTCGCGATGCCGTAGCGGATGGTGTCGGTGAGGAGCGCTCCGGCTAGCGGCGCGCTGCGGGCGATCGGCAGGGAGCGGAACCGGTCGAATACGCCCTTCTCCATGTCTTCGCGCAGTTGAGTGCCGGTGACCACGGAGGTGGTGATGACGCTCTGCACGAGAATGCCGGGCACGAGCACCGGGAGGTAGCGCTCCACGCTGCCAGAGATCGCGCCGCCGAAGATGTAGGCGAACATCACCGTGAACAGGATCGGCTGGAGCAGGACGTCGACCCACTGCTCGGGTGTGCGGCGGATCTTCAGCAGCGCCCGGTACGCCATGGTGGACGACTGCGAGATGGTCGTACGCAGTCCGGGACGGGTACGCAGCACCTGGTCGCGGTCGGTGCTGGGAACATCGATGGTGGTGGTGGTGGTCATGCGGCCTCCTGGGCGTCGACTTCCGGCTCTACTCCGTGACCGGTGAGGGTGAGGAACACCTCGTCGAGCGTCGGCTTCTGCACGCTCAGCTCGGTGAGCTGGATGCCGCGCTCGCGGAGTGCGACGAGCAGGTCGGTGACCCGGTAGGGGTCGGTCATCGGAGCGGTGATGCGTGCTGCCTCCGGCGTGACCGTGCCCCGGCTGCCGAGCACGGACTCGATCGCTGCGAGCGCATCCTCGATGCGCGCCGAGTCGCCCAGCCGCAACTGGAGTGCAGCGGTACCCACCGACGCCTTGAGATCGTCAGCGGTCCCTCGGCGACGACGCGGCCATGGTCGATGACGGCGATCCGGTCTGCCAGCTGATCTGCCTCGTCCAGGTACTGGGTGGTGAGCAGCACCGTCGAGCCACTCGCGACGAGGTCGCGGATGACGTCCCACATCTGTCCACGCGTACGCGGGTCGAGCCCGGTCGTCGGCTCGTCGAGGAAGATGAGCGGCGGACGAGCGATGAGCGATGCGGCGAGGTCGAGCCGGCGCCGCATTCCACCCGAGTACTTCGCGACCGGGCGCTTCGCGGCGTCGGCGAGGGCAAATGCCGCGAGCAGCTCGAGCGCCTTCGCCTTGGCCGCGCGATGGCCGAGGCCGAGAAGCCGGCCGAACACGACGAGGTTCTCCAACCCGCTGAGCGTCTCGTCGACGCTCGCGTACTGGCCCGTCAACCCGATGAGCTGACGCACGACGTGGGCTTCTCGGACGACGTCGTGACCCAGCACTCTTGCCGTGCCGGCATCCGGCTTGAGCAGGGTCGCGAGCATCGAGATCATCGTTGTCTTCCCTGCCCCGTTCGGACCGAGCACGCCGTACACGGTGCCCGAACGCACCCGCAGGTCGATCCCGTCCACGGCGCGAGTCGTTCCGAAGACCTTGACGAGGCCGTCGGCCTCGATCGCCCATTCGGGCCGTGATTTGGACACGACGATGCCCCTTCCGATGTGAAGGCTTCGGGTTGGCTGAGGACGACTGGATGGATGGGCCGGTGGGTTTACTCGCGGTTCGGCCTCCCCCGTGACCGCGGCGGCAGCATCCCGGCACGTTCCACCAGCCGCGCGAGAAGCGCTTGCCGATCGTGACCGGCGAGCGCAAGTGCTCGCGGTACCGTCCCGAGCTCGAGGGAGAGGATTCCGTAGAGAAGGTTCTCCCCTGCCAAGCGATGGCGGATCCGCTGCCGCCCGTGATGCCGGCTCATCGGCTGCCCGAGAGCGGCGTGCTGTGCGTGCCGCAATGCGAGGCGCGCGCTCTGGCCCCACTTCGGCCTGCCGATTCGTGTGGCCACGAGCGTGCTCGGATCCCGAGGTGCGACGCCCACGGACTGCAACGCCTGCTCCCGCTCGTGCCGCAGGGCGGCGAGGACGGCGGCGTGATCGAGACCCTCCTCCGCCAGGAATGCGCCGACACTGCTGTGAGAGTCAGCGGCAACTGCCAGCAGGATGTGCTCAGCCTCCACGGTCGAGGAGCCCAGACGCTGTGCCTCCACGATCGCTGCGAGCAAGATGTCGCGCATCGAGGCCGACACGTTCGGCAGAGGCTTCCACTCAACCATTGCGCCTCCTCAACCGGATGCCTGCAGCCTCGACCCGACGCAGATGCTTCTTGTGCACCGCTTGACGAGTCACTCCGAGCGCGTCGGCGACTTGTCCCCAGCTCCAACCCTCACGGAGCGCACGCTCGACCGCGGCATCCTCCAGGCGATCCGCGAGCTCGCGCAGAGCGACTACCGCAGCCAGTTCATCCGCGACTCCACCGACTGGTGGGGGCGGCGGCGCAGGGTTCACGTAAGCAACCTTAGTTTCTTGGCAAAGTTTGTCAACTTTGGTTGCTTAGTCGTGGCGAGACTACGGCGAGGGATCGGATCGACGTCGAGGCGTTTCGCTTCGCATTGGGCGACCCGCTCCGCGACGAGTGCGGTTCCACATGGGACCAAGCCATGCCTAATGTCGGCTCACGGTGAACGTCTCAGCCGGTGCCGGCTTCGTACGTGCCGGGTGACGGGGAGGTGTCCGACTCGACATGCGACTGCGTATCGTCTGTGCGCCGACGGAGGACTCCGAGTCGTTCGACGAGCAGGTGGCGCTAGTCAAGAAGAGCGGCGCAGACTACGACGGACCTTCCCGTGTCTGGTGGCACGACACGGCCTCGATGACTGCTGATCAGCTCGATGCGTTGTTCGAGGCGGCGCGTCGGTACGGCACAGTCGTCAAGGCCGGATGACGGGACTGGGGTCCAGGCCGCCCCGAGGCGGTGAGCTCAGAACTGCTGGCTTGCTGATCTCCTGCCGACGTCGAAGGCCCCTCTCGATCATCGAGAAGGGCCTTCGACTGCGGTGGAGCTGACGGGACTCGAACCCGTGACCCCCTCCATGCCATGGAGGTGCGCTACCAGACTGCGCTACAGCCCCGCTACGCGTCAGCGAGCACTCGCGGACGCACCCGATGGTCAGTGTACGTACGCCATGACCACCTTGCTCGGGCTCAGCGAGCATACCGGGTCATCGCCGGACAGGTGAAATCAGGTCCACCTGCATCCGCCGCAGCCCGAAGAGTC
>DATCKU010000037.1:0-1559 GCA_036564245.1 Actinopolymorphaceae bacterium | reverse complement strand
GGCGGAACTCAGCAATGTCCTGGCAATCGGCCGGTGCATCGATGCCGATCCGGTCGCGCTGTCGAGCGTCCGCGTGATGGGTCCGTGCGCTGCCATGGGCGTCGCAGCTGCGCACGCCGCTGATCTGGCCCTGCTGAGCGGACGAGACTTCGCCACCGTCGATATCGCCTCCCTGCAACGACGCCTGGCTCCCAACCTCGGCGAGGGCTGAGCATTTTCACCCCCTTCCCCGGCGGGCAGCCGCTTCCGAATCTGTTCGATCTTGCTCCATTCGGCCACTTGCCGCAACGTTCGCGACACCGTTCGTTCATCACTCAAGTCGTCGTTGTGGTCGTTTCGGCACGCTCTTCGCCCCCACGTTCAGGATATCGGAACTTTCCACTTGCGGAAGTCATCTGACCACTCGTACACTACACAACGGGACCCGCCGGAAAAGCGAGTGCAGACAGAGGACGAGTAGGCCGCGGAGGTGCAGCATGGCACAGACGGTGGCAACGCGGCCGTTTACCGGCGAGGAGTACCTCGAAAGCCTCCGGGACGGACGCGAAATCTATGTGTACGGTGAGCGCGTCAAGGACGTCACCACGCATCCGGCCTTCCGCAACGCTGCCCGGATGGTGGCACGCCTCTACGACGCCTTGCACGACCCGGCGAAGAAGGACGTGCTGACCGTCGAGACCGATACGGGCAACGGCGGCTTCACCCATCCCTTCTTCCGCGCCCCCCGCTCCGTCGAGGACCTCCTCAAGGCCCGCGACGCGATCGCCGAATGGGCCCGCATGACGTACGGGTGGCTCGGACGGAGTCCCGACTACAAGGCGAGCTTCCTCGGCACGCTCGGCGCCAACGCCGCCTTCTACGAGCCGTTCAGCGAGAACGCACGCCGCTGGTACCGGCTCGGGCAGGAGCGGGTTCTCTACTGGAACCATGCCATCATCAACCCGCCGGTCGACCGGAACCGACCACCCGACGAGGTCGGCGACGTCTACATGCACGTCGAGCGGGAGACGGACGGCGGCATCTACGTCTCCGGCGCCAAGGTGGTCGCCACCGGTTCGGTCCTGACCCACTACAACTTCATCGCGCATTACGGCCCCTTGCCGATCAAGGACAAGAAGTGCGCGCTCATCTTCACGGTGCCGATGGATGTCCACGGTGTCAAGCTCATCAGCCGGCCGAGCTACGAGTACACGGCAGCGGTCATGGGCAGCCCGTGGGACTATCCGCTCTCCAGCCGCCTGGACGAGAACGACGCCATCTTCATCTTCGACAACGTCTTCGTCCCCTGGGAGAACATCTTCGTCTACGGGGACGTCGAGAAAGTGAACAACTTCTTCCCGGTGTCGGGCTTCATCCCGCGCTTCACGCTCCACGGGTGCACGCGCTTCGCCGTCAAGCTCGACTTCATCGCTGGGGTTCTCCTCAAGGCGATCGCGACGACCGGCGTCAAGGAATACCGCGGCGTCCAGGCCCAGGTCGGCGAGGTGATCGCCTGGCGCAACATCTTCTGGGCTCTCACCGATGCGATGTGCCGGAACCCGATCCCCTGGACGGACGGC
>DATCKU010000036.1:0-50356 GCA_036564245.1 Actinopolymorphaceae bacterium | reverse complement strand
GGGATCTTCCTGGCCGACCAGCAGGCGGTCGCCGTCACCACCGCGCTGAGCGCCCGCATGCTGGGCTCCTGGCTCACCCCCACAGACGTCGCCCGTGTCGCGGCTCGCGGTGGGCGCATCGCCATGGTGATCGCCACCGGCGGCCACTTCGCGTCCGCCACCGCCGCCGCGGCGCTGCGCAAGAACCGCTTGCGCCGCAATAGGATCGGGGTCTTCGGCGTGCACACCCCGATGCCCGAACTGGTCGAGGCGCTCAACGCCTTCCGCCCGGCCATCCTCGCCCCCTACGCCAGCATGGCCGCGCTGCTGGCCACCGAACAACACGCCGGCCGCCTGCACATCGACCCGGCTCTAGTGGTCCTGTCCGCCGAGGGCCTCCCGCCGGGCGAGTACAACCGGATCGCCACCGCGTTCGGCGCCAAGGTGCGGCAGGGCTACGCGGCGAACGAATGCCCCTTCCTCAGCTACAGCTGCCCACACGGTTGGCTGCACGTCAACAGCGACTGGGTCATCCTCGAACCGGTCGACGCCGACCACCAACCAGCACCGCCCGGCCAACGCTCCCACACCGCGCTGCTGACCAACCTCGCCAACCGCACCCAACCCATCCTGCGCTACGACCTCGGCGACGCCGTCATAGTCCGGCCCGACCCGTGCCCGTGCGGCGACCGGCTCCCCGCGATCCAGGTTCAGGGCCGCACCGCCGACCTGCTCACCTTCCCCACCCGCAGCGGCGAACCAGTCACCATCGCACCCCTGGCCATCAGCCTGGCCCTCGAACGCCTCCCCGGAGTCGAGCTGTTCCAGATCGTGCACACCGCACCGACCGACCTCAGCATCCGTCTGCAATCCACGCCGGGCGCCGACCCCGAGCGCGTCTGGCAGACGGTGCACGCTGAGATCAGCCGGCTGCTTATCGACCACAAACTCGACCACGTCACCGTGAACCGCGCCGCCGAGCCCCCGCAGCAGACCTCCGGTGGGAAATTCCGCGCGGTGATCCCGTTGACCTGACCGGGACCTCGCCGCGGTGCTGCTCGACATGTGACGGCGCGGACGGTGGTTCGCGCCGTCACGCTACTGGTGACGCGCGGTAACCGAGTTCTGCGATCGCGGCGATCACGTCGTCGGGAGTGCTCTGGCTCGCGTCCAGCTCCACGGTGCTGCGCCCCTGCTTCATCGTGGTCTGGGTGCTGAACACTCCCGGCAGATCTTCCAAGGTGTCGTCGATGAGCAGCGCGCAGCTACCGCAGTGCATGCCCTCGATGCGGAACACGTATGTCGTGGTGGCCACAGTGGACTCTTCCCTCGGGGTCAGACGATGGTGATCACGCCGGTGTACATGCCCATGCCGCACGCGTAGTCCAGCCGCCCCGGTTGGAGCACACCGAGGTCGATCCGGGTCTCGCCCTTGACCGGCAGGATCTTCTGCTCGTCGCGAATCACGAACGAGCGCACACAGCCCTGCGCGCCGTCCGAGCGCACCACCAACGTAGTCGGCACACCGGAGCGCACCTGCACGTTTTCCGGGCTGTACGAGCCCGTCCGCGCGGTGATCACCACCGTCTGCTGTCCCTCCACAGTGGAGGCGCTCGTGGTGTCGGCCGGTGCTTCGGCGGCACCGACGGTCTGGGCGATCCGGCTGGCCGCCAACGGCGAACCTGCCAACTCCAGGGCACCGTTGAAGGTGTAGAGCCCCATGGCCAGCACCACCAACCCGGTGACCACAGCCAGCCGACCGCGCCACGCGGTAGCCGCCTTGCGAGCGGCGTAGCCCAGGATCGCGAACAGCGGACCGGTGCCGAGCACGAACACCGCCATCGTGGCCGCGCCAGCCAGGGCGGACCCGGAGGTCAATGCGAGTGCCTCCACCGACAGCGTCACCCCACACGGGATGAGCACCGCGGCCAGGCCGAGCACCGCCGGGGCCAGCGCGGCCTGCGAGCGGGCGCGGTTGCGCACGATCTTCATCCAGGAGATCGGCGGTTCGACGACGATCCGGCGAAAGCCCGGCACGCCGAGCTGCGCCAGACCAAATACGATGATCAACAGGCCAGCGCCGATCTGCAGCCACGTGCGCAGGCCGACCGAGAGCTCCACCACGCTCCCGAGCGCACCCAGCAGCGCGCCGAGCACAGTGTGCGACACGAGCTTGCCGGCCAGAAACCCACCGACCGGCGCCAGGTCATCACCGAGCTGAGCCCGCCACCCACGCCGATCGGCGCCAGCCACGGCCTGCTTACCTCGTGGGACCGCGGTTGCCGCGCCGACACGGGCGCGACCTTGCGCGCGACGTAGCGAGTCGACGGGTCCGGCGAGTGCGGCCTTCTGCCGGGTAATCAACCCAGTCAGCAGGCCGCCCTGCACAGCGGCACACGACACGCCACCGGCGAACAGACCGGTCACCAGGACAGCACCAAGATTCACGAAAGCCTCCTGCGGAGATCGAGAAGAAGAGGGCGACGAACGCCTCCAGGCAGAGCTGGAGTGCGCGGCAATGCCCGCAGCTCGCGACGGGCCGTGAAGCGGGCAGACCTCTTCCTACGTCCGCAACAAGCAGAGTTCCGCAAGACTTGGCGCCAATGGCTGAACAGCGCGAGTCGCCACTGCACGGGCTGGGCGGAGCAGCCGAACAACGCCCCAGGACGGACCTGGGCGCAGGGATGCGACGGCGACAACAACGGCGAGGATGAACGCCAGACAAGTGGCCAGTACGCCGCCCATGCCACCGGAGCCTGGCGAACCGTTCTCCGCGAGAACGAACGACTCGGCGGCGCCAGGAGTCGGGCATGCCGCAGCGGTGAGCCCGCCGGAGTCTGCAGATGTGACGCGCTCGGGGACATGCCTCTCGGCCATGGCCGACGGGGACGAACTGCAGGCCATCGCGGCATCGGCCGATGCACCGTGTGCCATGGGCATGGCCATCCCGTCGGTGCATTGCAGCCCGACCGCGAGCGCTACACCCGCGAGCACGGCCAGCACAGCAACAAGCCGTACGAGGCGTCCTCGCACGGCGCGCGCGTGACCGGCCGTACCCGTCATGGCGGTGATAGTACGAGCAGTTGACGGCACGCCTACGTCCGGATCCCGCGTCCGGTGTCCCGGATCAGGCCGTCGTGGGCTTGCGCACAACGAGCCGTTCCACCAGCCCCAACTTGAAGCGTTGTCGCTGCTGCACTTCGACTTGACGCGCTTGCAAGTGGTGCAGCGGTCGACGCAGGAAGTGCTCGCCGGCCAGCGGAACCGTGGCCAGTTCCAGGAGCCGCTGCACGCCGCGGACCAGGCGGGACGAACTCGCGATGTGATCAACCAGGATCAGCCGCCCACCCGGACGCAACACTCGCACCATCTCACCGACGGCGGCGTCGATGTCCGGGATGGCGCATAGGCCGAACGTGCACACCACCGTGTCGAAGGATGCGTCATCGAAGGGCAGGGCGTGCGCGTTGCCTTCCTGCAAGGTCGCTGCACGGCCAAGCACGAATGCGCGGGTCCGGGCGATGTCGAGCATCCGCTCGCTGAGGTCGATGCCGGTGACCGTGACATCGTCGGGGTAGAACGGCAGGTTCAGGCCCGTGCCCACGGCAACTTCGAGGACCTCGCCGACGGCCTGCGAGCAGGCCCATTCCCGTGAATCACCGAACAGCCTGCGGTCCCAGAACCCCATCTCCTTGTCGTAGCTGACGGACTTGCGGTCCCAGTACCGATGCCACCGAGCAGTCCGTTCCGGTCCCTTCGCCATGTCGACGACCCCCGTCCCGTCGTTCCTCACCCAAGTCAACATCCATCACATGCCGCCCGCATCGGGCACGACCCCGAACTCGACCCCGAGACAACCTCACTCAGCCTGGTTCAGGCCGCCACCGCATCGACGCGCCGGACCTCCCCTGCCGCATCAGTCGGCAGTGGATCGCTCGCAGCCTGCGCCTGAAACTCGGCGCGAACGACCTTGACGAGCCGTCGCGCCTGGGCGGCACCCACACCCAATCGCACACGCAACGTGTCAGCCGAAATCGGCTTCTGGTGAGCCGCGCGATGCGCCACGTCCTCCCGCCGCGCCTGTTCCAGGAGCACTTCTGGTGATCGCTTCTGCCTCGTCAATCGAACGCCTTCCCGCACGGCCGCCTCATCCTGGTCGGCATCACGGCCCACCCACCGGGCCTCCGACTGCTCCGCGACCTGCACACTCGGCTCCTCACCGCCGACGACGCTGTGAACAGCCGTCGATGACCGGCTTGCGCCGATCGCCTGCAGGAAGCCGGGGCCCACCTCGGCCCACCCGATCAAGAGGAGCGGGCCAACAGCATCGAATGCCGCCTTCCCGTACTCACCCGAAACAAGCGGATCCGCGACGTTCAACGCCAACGTGACCACACTCGCGAAGATCAGCAGCCGACGGGCCGGACGCAACACATCCGGGGAGGCTCCAGTGAGTGCAAGGTGCCGAGTCCCCAGCAGGAGCCCGAGGATCGAGAGGTCGACCGCAGGTGCGACGAGCGGCGCGACCCAGACCGGCACTCCCAGGCGGAGGGCGAGGTTGAGGACGTTGCCGAAGCCGAACAGGAACGTAAGCCCGACGACGGTTCCCATGATCGCAGTAACAGCACGAACGACCGTTGCCGCCTCGGGGGCATGGGCCAGTCCGGCGTCTGGTGGGTGCTCAGCCGTGACTGAACGTGCGGTTTCTGTAGCGTCGCTCATTGGGTCCTCGCCCTCCTTACAGGGTGGGGGTCAAGGCCCCGCCGTGGTGGTGACGCACCCGGCGAGGCCGCCTTCACAGCGGCAGGTTTGGCCGGGCACGTCGTGCAGCACGACGTGTTCGAGCTGAACTAGTACGAAACGTGATCTTGGAAACGGAGCAGGGTGGTCGACCGCGGAGTTCCGACCACGCGGACGTGATGCGGCAGAGACGGGAACGCGTGATCACGAGCGCGCCCCTGACGTCGGCTCGTCTCCTGCGGCAAGTTGAGCCGGGACTACTGGCCCGCTACTCCGATCGAGTGACACCCGGTGCTCAACGACCAGACATCCCCTCAAGAAACCCCTGGTCGGAGCTGTTCCCATCTGTTGTGTCCCCTGCCGGGGGCGCCCAACAGATCTGCGTCGCCGCATGGGTCGGGTGACACTGTCGGCGGTCGGTAGGTCGCCCGCGGGATCTGCGGGGCGAGATCTTTCGGCATCTCGCCTCGAACCTCCTTGGCATGGCCTGCTCGGCCTCGCCGTTCATCCGCCGACCGCAGTCCTCGTGTATGACGTAGGGGCGCAGCAGGTACGCGTGTCTTGTCTCCGGGTGCGGGTGGCGTACCCGAACGGGTCCGCTCTCGCTCCTTGGCAATCTCGCCGTCCCCCTCGGACTGGTCGCGGGTGACCAGCGGCTCATGCGTCAGCTGCGGCTACCAGGTCCACTCGCTCGTCGGGTTGTGCCACGCCCTTCTTGCTCGCTCGACAGTTCCAGACCACGACTGGCTTAGTCACTTCCGCTCCCCCTTTCTCGCTGCGGCATCCCAAAGTCGGGCGTACTCCAGCGACTGAGTGAGAAGCCGGTGGAGTGACCCGGGCGAATTGTCCTAGTTGACATTGACTAGTCAGTTCTGAATACTCGCTCATGAGCATGTCGGAGAGTGATCGTGGCGAAGCGGCGGAAGGTCGGCAACCTGCTGGGGCTCGCGGTGTTGTCGTATTTGGCCAACGGGCCGATGCATCCCTATGAGCTGGGCCGGATGCTGCGGGAGCACGGAGACGCTCGCAGCATCAAGTACAACCATGGGTCGCTCTACATGGTCGTCGGACAGCTGGCCAAGGCCGGTTTCATCGCGGAGGTGGAGTCCCGCCGCGAGGGTCAGATGCCGGAACGTACGGTCTATGCGATCACCGAAGCCGGCCGGCGGGAGCTCCGCGACTGGCTACGAGAGTTGGTTGAGGAGCCCCAGCATGAGTACCCGCACTTCGTCGCTGCGTTGTCGCTGATCGCCGCGCTTCCGCCGGACGAGGTTGTCGACCTCCTCGAGAAGCGCCGGCGCAGGCTTGTCGAGCAACGCACGGGAATCCGGGAGTTGATGGCGGAGACACTGGCGGCCGGCGTACATCCGCTGTTCGTGGTCGAGGAGGACTACCGGCTCGCCCTGCTCGACGCCGAGCTGTCGTTCATCGAGCGGTTCGTGGGACAGATCACCGATCCCGCTGGCGGATGGGGTCCGGAGTGGGCCAAGTTTCACAATCGGGAGACCGCTGCGGACGACGCCTGAACACGACGACTGAACGCGATTCCCTGGGGGTGCGCCAACACCACCTAGGGGCTCGAACTGGAATCGAACCCGCGGAACAGACCCGGCCACGAGGTGGCAATCGGCACGCGATAGCCGCGTCTCTCCCGCGCCGGTTCGGCACGACCGACACACCTCAGGGAGAGAACGATGTCGCACGACCTTGCTGTTCCGGTCCACACCCGACAGTCCGCGCGCACAGATCGGCTGCTCGGGCTCGGCTTGTCGCCGGGCCTGTGCTGTTCGAGTCCGTCTGGCTCGTCCTCGGTTTCGTCAGCGACGGTTATACGCTGGTCGGTCACACGTTCACTAGCTACTCGCCGATCAGCCCGATCAGCGGCCTTGGCATGGGTGAGACCGCACCGATCATGAACGCGGCGTTCGTCCTTGGCGGTCTGGGTCATGGCCGGCGCCGTTGGAGCCTTCCGGGTACCAGCACCTGACCATCAGCCGACGGCTCGCAAGATCTGCACTGTACTGTTCGCGCTGTCCGGGTTCGGCATGCTCGTCGACGGCGTCTTCGATCTCGAGGCGATGATGCCGCACCTGATCGGCTTTCTTCTCGCACTAGGAAGCCCGGTGGTCGGGTTCGGTGTCGCGGCGTGGTACCTCCGTGGGCTGGCTGGCGGCGCTTCGGCAGCTGGCTACGTTGGGCAGGTCCGCTGACGTTGCTGTTGCTGATCCTGTACTTCGTGACGTTCACACCGACGGCCGACGGCGCCGAGCACGGGATCGCCGGACTGGTGCAGCGCATCGGCGTCGTCGAGATGCACATCTGGTTCGTTGCCATGGGCTGGCTGGCGTGGCGGCATGGCGGCGAGCGCGGATGACGCTTACACCGGGATTGCCCATCTCACCGCTCCCCCAGGTCAAGACAAGGAACCAGGTCGGGGCCCGCCATCGACCCTCGGCCTCGTTTGGTATGAGTGCTCACCCGTATCCCCGAGCACGTTCCGGCTCCGGTTGACCACATGAGGCCCGACGTCCATCTGCTACGCGCCTGCACTGGGCTGACTAGGCATGCGTCACCTGGCACAGGAAGTGCATGTAGCCATCGCCGTCTGCAGTCTCGAGCACCTGAAAGCCCGAGTCCGCCAGCCACGCCTCGACGTCTGACCTCGAAGGAAAGTAGTGGTAGGCGCCGTCCCTTAAAACCTCACCCGGTACGAGCAGTGCACGGATCTCGTCGGCACAGTTCGACTGTGCGTCTCCTTCGGGAATCTCGACGGTGAGGTACGCGTACGCACGAGTCTTACACGTCGAGCGAAGGGAATGAAGCGCAGTGGGCCAGTCTTCGGGGCCGACGTTCTCCAACGTGTCGATGCAGAGGACGCCGTCGAACCGATGCCGCAGCTCGGGGGACGTCCGCGAGCTCCTGAAGGGCACAGGCGATGGTCTGCACTTCTGGATGCTTGGCCCGCGCCCTCGCAAGCATCTCGCGGGAGTGGTCGGCGCCGTACGGAATGCACCCGGCAGACAGGAGCGTCGGCCAGTACGGCGCTCGTTCATCTCGCCCCGCCCTCTTCGAGAACTCGTCAAAGCCGAGGTCGCCGGTCACTCTACCGAGGCCGCTCTTCGCGAGCTGGACTCAAAGCGACCGAAACTTCGACAGCTGCGGGGGCCGGCACGGCTCACGCGCGGAGGCTGCGCAGGTAAGGATCGACAGGCTGGACGGGTTCGAGACGGATCCGCGCGTCGACGATGCTGCACCCGGTTTCGCTGGCGATCAGCGGGTTCAGGTCGAGCTCGGCGATTTCGGGGACCAGTTCGGCAAGCCTTCCGATGCGAAGCAGGGAGTCGCGGATCGCGTCGGTGTCCAGGCGCGGCTCGGCGTCCGGGCCGAAGAGGGCCGGCGAGGCCCGCAACGAGTGCAGCATCTCGTCGGCGTCCTGGTCGGTGAGCGGAACCAGCCGATAGATGCGATCAGCGATCAGGTCGGTGTCCACGCCACCCATCCCGAAGGCGATCAGGGGGCCGAACGTCGGGTCGTTGTGTACGCCGATCAGGAACTCCCGGCCGGGCTCTGCCATCGGCTGGATGAACACGCCGTTCAGCCAGGACCCGAACCGGTGCTGGAACGCGGCGAAGGTCGCCCGCACGTCGGTCTCGTCGCGGAGGTCCACAGCGACCCCACCAGCCCGACTCTTGTGCAGCAGCCGCTCGGCCAGCGCCTTCATCACGATCGGCCTGCCGATCTCGTGGAATGCCGCGACGGCCTGCTCGACGTCGGTGACGACCGTGCCGTCGAGCACCGGCAGGCCGAAGTGATGGAGCAAGCTGAGCGTGGCGGACGGGGCCAGCCATCCGCCGCCCGGGTGGGTTTTGAGCTCGCCTGCCACGAGGTCTCGCGCCGCGGCGATGTCGATGTCGGGCAGATCAGGGACGGTTCCGGTCGGCCTGGTCCGCCATCGCCCGTAGCGACAGGCTGCCGAGACCGCGGTCGCGGCGGTCACCGGATCGGCGAACGACGGTAGTGTTCGGCCGTTCTCGTCGGCCGGGTGCAGTGGAGCAACCGTCGTCTGCTGCTCGACGCGCACGACCACCACGGGCTTTGCGCTGTCCACCGTCGCGAGCGCCTCGGCTATGCCCCGCGCAGGGTCCGTCACGGCAGTCGGCGCGGTGAGCACGATGACGACGTCGACCGACTCGTCGGCCACAACCGTGCGTACGCACTCATGGAAGGTGTCGTCACGCACGCCGGCGGTGGTGTCGACGGGATTCTGCAGCGCCGCGGTCGCGGGCAAGAGGGCCGCAAGCTGCGCTCGGGTCGTCTCGGACAGCTCCGACAGCTGCAGCCCTTGGCTCGCACATGCGTCAGCAGCGAGCACACCGATCCCGCCGACGTTGCCGACGATCGCCACCCGGTCACCAGCCGGCACGGGCTGCCAGCTCAGAACGGCGGCCACCGACACCGCATCGGTCAGGGAGTCCACGGCGATGACGCCGGCTTGGGCGAACAGCGCATCCCGGGTCACGCCCGGTGTCGCCGCCGCGGCAGTGTGCGAGGCCGCGGCACGCTGTGCTGCCTCCGTGGTGGCCGCGCGAACGGCAATGATCGGCTTCTGCTCCGCGAGCATCCTCGCGAGTACGGAGAACTTCCGTGGGTTCCCGAACGACTCGACGTAGATCACGCCCAGGTCGGTGGCGTCGTCGTCGTACCACCACATCAACAGGTCGTTGCTGGAGACGTCGTACTTGTCGCCGGTCGACACCAGGCTGGAGACACCGAGCCCAGCCGTCGCGAACTGCTCCAGCAGCGAGATCCCCACCCCGCCGGACTGCGTGACGACGCCTATGCGTCCGCTGGGCACCGGTGGGCGGGCGAAGCTTGCGTTCAGACGTACGGACGAGGCGGTGTTGATGACGCCGAGACAGTTGGGCCCTACGATCCGCATGCCATGCCGGCGTGCCGCCTCGAGGAGGCCGTTGGCGAGCTCGGCATTGCCGGTCAGTCCGGCGGTGATGACGACCAGTGCGCGTACTCCACGCTTGCCGCACTCCTCGGCAACCTCGGGCACCGCAGGTGCCGGCACGCACAGCACGGCGAGGTCGACGCCGGTCGGCAAGTCGGCCGCACGAGCGACGGATCGTACGCCTGCAATGGTTTCTGCTCGCGGGTTCACCGGCCAGCACGTACCGGTGAACCCGGCTCCGAGGAGGTTCTCCAACACCGCACGGCCGATGGCGTCGGCCCGCCGGCTCGCTCCCACGACGGCCACCGAACGCGGACGAAGGATCGCCGACAGGCTCGCCAGCTCGGCCGCCCGCTCCCGCTCACCGACTGCGGGCACGTACCCGCTCACCAACTGCAGCGTGACCAGGTAGGTCTGGTCCTGCAGGCGCATGTGCAACGGCCACCCGGCATCACGGAACACCTTGACCATCGCGGCGTTCTCCGGCAGCACCTCGGCGACGAACCGTCGCACCCCGCGATGCCGGGCTTCGGAGGCGAGATGCTCGAGGAGCAGCGTGCCAAGGCCATGAGCCTGGTGCCGATGGTCCACCGCCAGCGCGACCTCCGCCTCGGCAGGATTGGCGAGCACCTCGAAATGCGCGACACCGACAAGGGAGGTTCCGAGAAAGCCACCGAGCGCCAGGCGGTGTGCATCACCCCGAACGAAGCGCCCTAACAGCCGGGAGAGGCCGGCCGGGTGTGCCGTGAAGAACCTGAAATATCGGTCGCGTTCGGGAAGGTCGGCGTGGAGCTGGATCAGCCGGTCGAGATCGTCTGGAGTGAGCGGGCGGATCTCGACGATCCGGCCGTCGGTGAGGATGGCGCGCCTCGCCGGGATCTCCCGAACCTTGACAGATGGCTCGCTCATCGGCCGTCTCGCATCCCGTATCTGTGCTCGGCACCCGCCGAGCCGTCGGTCCGAATTCATTATCCCGCTCGACATTTGCCCGGCTCGACGTTCAGCATGTGATCCGCTTTGTGAGTTCGGTCACCGGGTTGTCAAGCTGCGCGGCTCGGCCGTGAGCTGACAGATCGTACGGCCAGCGTGCATGACTCGTACGGCCAGCGTGCATGACCGTGGTGTGGTAGCGCCGACCTGCTGCTCGCCTCTGCCTTGCCGACGACGGCATCCGCCGCTACGGGTCGTTGTCCCACACGCACCGGGTAGGAGGGCCGACGAGAGGGAGCGTCTGGTCAGGCTGGAGGCGAGGATGCAGTCGCCACACGGGGACCGTACGCCCGCAGGCGACGGCGGCCCGCCGGCGGCCGGCAAGGCGGCGCCAACCGCGGTCGGGCTGTCCGAGCGCGAGGCCGCCGTCCGGCTGGAGCGGTATGGACCGAACGCCCCACCAGTACGACGGCGCGTCCGACTCACCGGACGGGTGCTGAACCAGCTGGGCGATCCGCTGATCATCGTCCTGCTCGCGGCGGCCGTGCTCACGATCGCGACCCGCGACTTCCCCAATGCCGTGGTGATCCTGCTGGTGATCGCGGCCAACACCACCGTCGGCGTCACCCAGGAGGTCCGCGCGAACCGCGCGATCGAGCAGCTCGCCGCGCTCTCCGCACCGGCCGCTCGGGTGATCCGCGAGGGTGTCGAGCGGGAGATCCCGGCGTCGGAGGTGGTGCCAGGCGATCTGGTCGTTCTCACCGAAGGCGAGATCGTTCCCGCCGACGCCGAGTTGGTCGAGTCGGTCGCGCTGGCAACTGACGAGTCGATGCTCACCGGTGAGGCCGTTCCGGTGGACAAAAGCGCCGCCGCGAGCGAGCACGCCGGCGACCAGGTGGCCGCGGGAACTGTCGTCGTCCGCGGCAGGGGCAAAGCGGTGGTGACGGCGACCGGTGCCCAGAGCGCGATGGGTCGGATCGCCGGTCTGCTCACCACCGAGCTGGTTCAGACGCCGCTGCAGCGCCGTCTGAGCGGCTTGGCCCGGGTCCTCGCGATCAGTGCGGGCGTTCTCTGTCTCGTGGTGTTCGTCCTCGGGGTCGCCGGCGGTCAACCCTGGCAGCTGATGGTGCTCACCGCGATCAGCCTCATGGTCGCGGCGGTGCCCGAGTCGCTGCCTGCGGTCATCACGCTGAGCTTGGCCCTGGGAGCCCGCAGGATGGCGGGGCGTCGCGCGATCGTCCGCAACCTGCCGGCGGTGGAGACGCTCGGATCGGTGACCCTCATCGCCACGGACAAGACCGGCACTCTGACCGAAGGAACCATGGTCGTCCAGCGGCTGTGGACGCCGGGCACCGAGGCGACGGTGACAGGCGAGGGGTACGAACCACACGGCGACGTGCTGTGCGCCGGGCGGAAGGTCTCTCCCCACGACGTTGCAGAGGTCGGGCACCTGCTTCGCGCGGGCGTACTCTGCACCGATGCCGCCATCGGCTCGCCCACCGAACGCTCTGGCGGGAGGTGGACCGCGATCGGCGACCCGACCGAGGCCGCGATCCTCGTCGCCGGCGCCAAGATCGGTCTGACCCGAACCGACCTGGAGGCGGAGCTGCCGCGGATCGACGAGGTTCCGTTCGACAATGCGCGCAAGCGGATGACCACGCTGCACCGGGCCGCGGACGGATCGGCTTTGGTGATCTGCAAGGGCGCACCAGAAGTACTGCTGCAGCCACCGTTTCTCGCTGACGAGCCTGACCTCGTGATGCGGGCGCGACAGCGTACCGAGGAGCTCGCGCGGGATGGTTTCCGCGTTCTCGCCGTCGCAGCCAGACAGCACGACCCGCAAAGGGGCGAGCTGCCATCACGCGAACCCGCACAGCTGGAGAGAGGCCTGCGGCTGCTGGGCCTCATTGCGATTGCCGATCCGCCACGCGCTTCGGCGAAGCACACCATCGACGCCTGTCGAGCCGCCGGCATCACACCGGTCCTGGTCACCGGCGACCACCGGGCGACGGCCCGGTCGATCGCGCGACAGGTCGGCATCGGCGGTGACGATCCACGCGTCGTCGACGGAGCCGACCTGGCCTCCGGCGGGGTCCCGGACGTTCGCACCACGCAGGTGTTCGCCCGCACCTCACCAGAGCAGAAGCTCGACATCATCCGGGGGTACCAACGCGAGTCCCACGTCGTCGCCATGACCGGTGACGGCGTCAACGACGCCCCGGCCTTGCGTCGTGCGGACATCGGCGTCGCGATGGGGCTGCGTGGCACCGAGGTGGCGCGCGAGGCCGCGGATCTCGTCCTCGCCGACGACGAGCTCGCCACCCTGGTCGGTGCCGTCGAAGAGGGTCGGCGGATCTACGCGAACGTGCGAAGGTTTCTCCTCTTCGGTCTCTCCGGTGGGGCCGCGGAGATCCTCGTCATGCTGGCGGGTCCGTTCCTGGGGTTCGCACTGCCGTTGCTGCCGGCCCAGATCCTGTGGATCAACCTGCTGACACACGGCCCGGTCGGCGTGGCGCTGGGCGCCGAGCCCGCGGCCGGCGACCTCATGCGTGTCCCACCACGGTCCCCCGCCGAGCGAATCCTCGGCGCTGGCCTCTGGCAGCGCATCGTGCGGATCGCGGTAGCGATCACCGCCGTGACACTCGGGGCAGCGGTCTGGGCGGCGAACGCGGGTCGGCCGTGGCAGACGGTGACGTTCCTCGCGTTGGCCACGACACAACTCGGGGTTGCTGTGGGTTCGCGCGCTCGCCCTGGAACGCTCGCCAACCCGTTCCTGTTGCTCGGCGTCGTCGGAGCGCTCGGTCTTCTGATCGCGGCTGTGTACGTCTCGGCTCTGCAACAGGTCCTGGGCACGGTCGCCCTGTCGCCGGCCGAGCTGGCCGTGTGTGGTGGTTGTGCGGTCGTCGGATATCTGGCCGTACGACTTGACCGGTTGGTGCACCCCGTCAAACGGCCACGGAGGTGAGGTAGTGCCTGACCAGCAGGTGTCTTATGGCGATACCGGGAAAGCCTTGCTCGAGACGGCCGAGGCGCACGCCGCACGGGACGTTCCCCTTGCCCGACCGCGTGACCGCGTGGCCGACGTGTTGCGGTCGATGCGGGGTTCACGGTTCGCCAGCGCGTCGGTCATCGCGGTGTGCGAGGACGAACGGCTGGTGGGCCTGGTCACGATCGAACGGCTGCTGGCTGCGCCGGATGACCTGCCCATCATCGACGTCGCCGACCGCAAGCCACCGGTCGTCACGCCCGATGCCGACCAGGAGCATGCCGCGTGGACCGCGGTACGGCATGACGAGCCTGGGCTCGCCGTCGTCGACGCGACAGGACGCTTCGTGGGGCTGATTTCACCGCAGCGCCTGCTCGCCGTGCTCCTGACCGAGCACGACCAGGACCTCGCCAGGCTTGGCGGCTACCTCGCCACGGCGGCCACCGCACGCACCGCAAGCCAGGAGCCGGTGCGACGCCGCCTGTGGCATCGACTGCCGTGGCTGTTGCTCGGTTTCGTGGGCGCGATGCTCGCTGCCGGTCTGGTGGGAGCGTTCGAGCAGGACCTGGAGCGCCAGGTCCTGCTGGCATTCTTCGTCCCCGGCCTGGTCTACCTGGCTGACGCCGTGGGCACGCAGACCGAGACGGTGGTGATCCGCGGCCTGTCGGTCGGCGTGAGCGTCGGGCGGGCAGCCCTCGGCGAGGTCGTGACGGGCCTTTTGATCGGCACGCTCTTGGCAGCGATCACGCTGCCGGTGACGTTCGTCATCTGGGGCAATGCCGAGGTTGCTGTCGTGGTGGCGCTCGCGTTGCTCGGCGCCTGCTCGATCGCGACGGTCGTGGCGATGGCGCTCCCGTGGCTGTTCCACCGGATCGGGCGCGACCCCGCTTTCGGTTCCGGCCCGCTGGCCACGGTCGTACAGGACCTGCTGTCCATCGGTGTCTATCTCGGGATCGCCCGCATCGTCTTGAGCTAGCCCGCTCGATCGCTTGCTAGCTCTGACCGCTCGCGGCGTCCGCCCGCGCAAGGACCCTTGAGCGTCTGCCTGTCGTCGACGAATCGCCTACCGCGTCAGGGATGGTCCGGCGTCGACCGATGGGTCGACTGACCTTCACACCACTCGATGATCTGGTGACGTCGACGGTTGTTATGCAACAGACGTGAGAGAGCCCCGGCATCGGGGGTATGGGTGGTGACTGTCCAGTCGAACGAAAGAAGCTGACGGAATCTCGAATTGTGTCAGGCAGGTGTCGAGCATGAAGGCTGTCGCCGTCGTGGTCATCTCCTTGGCGATCGTAGGCGTGACCGGTGTCGTCATCGTCCGGCGACGTCGCCAGAGGAATCTCCAACCGTCGCAGCTCGGATGACCTTCGTCCGCCGGGTCGGTCGGAAGGTGCACGCCTGCTGCTCGTACTCCGTAACTGCGATGGGTAGGCAGCACATGTGGAGCTGTGGGTGTGGACCGACGACGGAACCGCCGACCCTGCCGAGGAAGGGCTACGCGAGGCTCTCTGCACCGTGGGCAACGGCGTTCTCGCCACTCGTGGAGCCCTACCCGAGTGTCCAGCCGATGGCGTGCACTATCCGGGGACCTACATCGCAGGGTGCTACAACCGGCTGCTGTCACGTGTCGCCGGTGCGGTCGTGGAGAACGAGGACCTCGTCAACGTTCCCAACTGGCTGACCCTCACCGTGTGCCTGCCGGACGGCGAGTGGCTCGATCTCGCGCGGGTCACGGTGCTCGAACACCGCCACGAGCTCGATGTGCACCGCGGCGTCCTGAACCGCCATCTGAGATTTGTCGACTCCCGGGAGCGAACGACCCGACTCGTCCAGCGGCGGCTGGTCTCCCTGGATGCCCCGCAGCTTGCCGCACTGGAGACGGTCCTCATCGCCGAGGACTGGTCGGGCCGGGTTCGGGTGCGGGCCGGGCTCGACGGCCAGGTCAGCAATACCGGTGTCGAGCGGTATCGCGGGCTCGCCTGCCATCACCTGATGCCGATCGTCACGGGGGACGACCGCGACCAGATGGTGTGGCTGCAGGTCGAGACCTCGAGCTCACGAATTCGGATCGCCCAGGCCGCCCGTGTGCAAGTCGATGGTGAGCAGAGTTTGGTGTCGGTGAGGTTCGACCACAGTCCCGGACGTGTGGCTGCCGAGCTCGACATCGAGGTGTCCCGCGGCATGCCGGTACGCGTGGAGAAGGTGGTCGCCACCTACACCTCGAAGGACCACGCGATCTCGGAAAGCCTGGTAGCTGCGCGAACCACCGTCAAGCGCGCACCGGGTTTCGACGACCTCCTTGCTGCCCACGCGGGTGCCTGGGCACGGCTGTGGTCTCGCAGCCGGATCACCATCGTGCCGAGAACGCAGGGTACGCACTGGAGCGACGTCGCGCAGAAGACGATCGACCTTTACGTGTTCCATCTGCTGCAGACGCTTTCCGAGCACACAGCGGAACGAGATGTCGGTGTGCCAGCACGTGGGTTGCACGGGGAGGCCTATCGCGGCCACGTGTTCTGGGACGAGTTGTTCGTCTTCCCGTTCCTGCTGTATCGGCTTCCCGACCTCGCCCGGGCGCTCCTCATGTATCGCTGGCGGCGGTTACCCGAGGCCCGGTGGGCCGCTTCGGTCGAGGGCTTTCGCGGAGCCATGTATCCGTGGCAAAGCGGCAGCGACGGACGCGAGGAGAGCCAACGGCTGCACCTCAATCCCCTGTCAGGCCGGTGGATTCCCGACAATACGTACCTGCAGCGCCATGTCGGCTTGGCGATCGCGTACAACATCTGGCAGTACTGGCAGGTGACCAGGGACGAGGCGTTCCTCGTCAGCCATGGGATCGAGATGCTGGTGGAGATCGCCCGCTTCTTCGCCAGCCTCGCGACGTACGACGACCGCTCGCGACGCTTCGACATCCGCGGGGTCGTCGGTCCGGACGAGTATCACGAGCGCTACCCCGGGGCCAAGACTCCCGGCATCGACAACAACGCCTACACCAACGTCATGACGAGCTGGATGCTCCGCCGAGTCCTCGACGCCCTTGTCGTCCTGCCGCCGCGTCGTCGCGACCACCTGTTCGAGCGGCTCGGACTAAGCGGTGACGAACTGGACCGGTGGCGTGCCATCAGCCGCTCCATGCGGGTCGTCTTCCACGGCGACCAGATCATCAGCCAGTTCGAGGGATACGACCGCCTCGCCGAACTCGACTGGGAGGCGTACCGCGACCGCTATGGCGACATCCGCCGACTCGACCGGATCCTGGAAGCAGAAGGCGACGACGTCAACCGCTACCAGGTGTCCAAGCAGGCTGACGTCTTGATGCTGTTCTTCCTGCTGGACAAGAACGAACTCACCCAGCTGTTCCACGATCTCGGATACGAGCTCACGACCGAGGCGATGCAGCGTACCGTCGACTACTACCTCGCGCGGACCGCACACGGGTCCAGCTTGAGCGCCGTCGTTCACGCCTGGGTGCTCTCCCGAACGGACCGGCGCGCGTCCTGGCGCTTCTTCTGCGACGCCCTCGCAAGCGACATCTCCGACCCGCACGCACCCAACGCCACCACACGCGAAGGCATCCACCTCGGCGCGATGGCCGGATGCGTCGACCTGCTCCAGCGCTGCTACCTCGGTCTGGAAGTCGGCGATCGCGAACTCCGGCTCAACCCCAAGCTCCCATCCGAGCTGGACGAGGTCGCCATGACCGTCCGGTACGGCGGGCACGACGACATCGACATCCGATGCACACAAGACCGCATCTCGATCGAGCTGCCGCCCTCCAACGCCCCTGCGCTCACCATCGTCGTCAAAGGCCAGGCCAGGACGCTGAAGTCGGGCGAGGCGACGCAGTTCCTACTCGGCCCGAGCTGACGAGCAGACTCACCCGATCGTCGCGCACACCTGCACCAACGGCGTCGGTCGCCCTCGTCGACCTCACCTGGTTCAGGCGAGGAGGACCTTATGGACATCGCGCATCGAGACGATCCCGACCAGAGCATCCTGGACCCGGATCGGGACGTGGCGGATGTCGGCGTCTCGCATCAGCTCCGCGACATGCCGGATCGTGTCCGACGGGCTCGCCCAGACGGTGCTGACCCCGGTCACGGCTGAGGCAGTGACCTGATCCGGATCCCCGCCTGCCGCCAAGGCGTGGATGATGTCGCGCTCGGAGACGATCCCGATGGGTGTCGTGCCGCTCACCACGACCAGCGCGCCGACTTCGGCGTCGGCCAGCGTCACGGCGGTGACCCGCAGCGAGTCTTCCGCGTCGACCGTGGTGACCGGTGTGCTCATGATCCGCTCGACGGGATCATCAATCTGCGGTGCCGTAGGGACGAGCTCCTCCGACGGCTTCGCCCTCTGCTCCGGTACCGGCTCACGCCGGACCTGCGCGGGCAAGATCATGGCATCCGGGCCCGGATAGAACAGCGACTCGTGCCCGTCGTCCCATTGGACCTGGAAGTGCTCGGTCTCGCCGCTACCGAGGACTTGTCGGATGACTCCCCGCCGGGGTGGCTCGTCGAGCGAGGCACTACGGATCACGATCTGATCACCAGCAACGGCGTGCATGCTGTCTCCTCACCTCGCGAGTGCGTGGTGGACACTCTCACTGTGTGCGGTGACAGTCCGTGCTCCGTAGGGGCGAAGGTCCTGACGGAACCGCTCGCTCACGGGAGCAAAAGCTCGTCCACCGGTCGCCGCGGGGTGGGCACCGGCCACCTCCCCACCGGGCGGCCGAATCGGAGCACGAGCTGAGGGATGCCCGTGAGCTTCAAGTCGTCTTGCACCCGCTGCCTCAGGTCGGGCATCTCCAACGGCTGGTTGTAGTACGACGCACCGAGGCCGTCGGCGGTAGCGGTGAGGAGCACGCGCATCATCGCCTGACCGGCACACAACCAGTTGACCGGTCGATCACCCGGGGTGGTCAGCACCGCGACGGTCGGCTGTTCCTCCTGCCCCTCCAGATCGGGTGCGAGTCGCGGCCTGCCGCCGGCAAAGTCGCGCGGCACGAACATCGCCGTACGAGCGAGCTCGCCCGACGCGCCAAGCGCTTCCTCCGGCACACCGGACCCATGCCGGACCGTCTGGCCTCCTACCCACTGGGTCAGCTCGGCTTGAATCTTCGCGTCAGCTTGCTCCCGGCTCTCGCCGATGCTGACGAGATGGGCAAGCGCCGCTCGCTCCTCAGGACGCTGCACCCACCGCAGATCTGCGTTCTCGGCAGACGCGGCGCTTGCAAGAGCCTCCCTGGTCTTCTCCGGCAGGGCCGGGTCCATGCGTTCTCGGATGGTCCGGCGCTTCTCCACCTGCTCCAGAAGCCGCACCTCCGCAGGCTCGGGCATGTGCTCCCCCTCAACCCACAGTCGTGCGGCAAGGACCATACCCTTTTTGACCTCAGGTTCTTCGACCTCAGGCTCGCCTTGGGGAAACAGCGTGACGACCGGTTTGGCGCCCAGCACCTTGATGCCGAGGCGTACGACGAACAGCGCCGCACCGACCCCGATGAAGAGCTGCCGGTCGTATGGATCGAGGACGCGCACCGCGCGGTCGCGGTCGGCGTACACCTCGACCATCTCGCGCTGTACCCGAAATGCCCACGGTTGCGCGTTATGCAACGACGGTGCCATCCGCGCCTTGTCGACGAGATCCTTGGCATGGAGACGAAGATCCGGCCTGACGAACACGATGCCACCGTCCCCGCGCGCCTGGCGTCATCACAAGTGCCGGAAGACCCAGCCGCAGCCGGGCATCTGGTTAAGCCTGCGGGTTGGACGGTGCCTGGTGACCCATTCGGCATCGGGGACGACCATGCGGGCCCACGCATCGGGAGGACTGAGCGCCGACATCGCGCGGCTGCCCGAGCTCGAGCCGGAGATCGTGGTCGCCGAGCTTGATGCCAGCGTGGTGACCGCTCACCTCGACCCGATCGACTCCGCCGACGAGCTTGCGCTGGCTCCTCTGTTGGCAATGGCGCGGTCACGGCTCGATCCGCTCGGTTGTGACGTCGTCGTGCGCGCCTTCCATCCGGTCTCGGTCCCCGCCCTCCATCTCGACGACCGCGCAGCGCGCCACGAGCGTGCCCGAGCCGAAGCTGAAGCGCAGGCAAACGACCTGTGGGCGGGCATCCTGAGCTCGTTACGGGATACCTCAGCGCGAGCCCGCCTCGTGCTCAACTATCTCAACCCCTTGGTACGCCGCATCGCGGCTCTCGACGGCGACGAGCTCACCGGCACGGCGATCGAATCACTGTACGGCCAGTCCTTGCTCATGGCCGGGCGAACCTTGAAACCAGTCTCTGCTCAATCGCGCGTTCCTGAACCTGCTCGAATGGGCCACCCGAGATTCGGCCGCGCGGGGCAACCGGCACCAACCAGGCGAGAAGGCAGACCATGAGTGAGATCGAAGCGATCAGGAATGCGCTCTGTCGAACCCACGACATGCCCAACGGGCCGGCGCGCAACGCTGCGGCAGAGCAGCTCGTCGACCGTGCCGCGCAGACCGGCGACACCGGCCTATTGATCGAGGCGCTGTTGACCCTGATCCTGGCGTACGAATCCAGCACTGAACGCGCCAAGATGTTCGTCCCGTTCGCACAGGCGTTGCGCCTCTGGGACGAGCAACCGACCGCATTCTCCCCCGATCAGGCCAGCAGGCTTCATTGGGTGTTCAAGTGGGTCACGTCCGGGATGGTCGGCCATGCTGCGATCCCGCTCGCCACCATCGAGCACTGGCTCGCCGAGATGAGGCAACGCTACCTGGTGGCGGGGTACTCTCTGCGACCCGTCTACGCGGCAGAGCACGCGCTCGCCCGCCACATCGGTGACGTCGACCGCGCCTGGAAGTCCCATCACGCCTGGCTCGCCGCGGACCGTGACGAGATGAGTGACTGCCAGGCTTGCGAAAGCAACGGTCAGGGGACGTGGCTTGCCGAACAGGGCGACGACGCGGGGGCCCTGGGAGCCTGGCGGCGGTGATCGAGGGCGAGTTGGTGTGTCTGGAGGAGCCGCATCGCGTCCTCGCGAAGTCCTTGCTTCCCCTGCTGCGGCTCGGCCAGCACGACACGGCCCGCTCCCATCACCTCCGGGGCTATCGGATGGCTCGTGGCAACGAGAGCTTGCAAGCTGCGATCGCCAGCCACATCGAGTTCTGCGCCCTCACCGGAAACGAGGCGCGCGGTGTCGAGATCCTCGCCGAGCACGGGACATATCTCGAGGGTGACGTCAACTCGTGGAACCGCATGCGCATGCTCGGCGCCGGATGCTTGCTTCTGCGTCGGTTGCAGGCCATCGGTCACGGTGAGCTTCCGGTAGCGCTGCCGGGTGGACGTACGCAGAGCGCATCCACGTTGCTCCAGAGGCTCGAAGCCGACCTCGCGGCGTCGTACCACGCCTTCGACAAGCGCAACGGCAACTCGGCCGTCTCGACGTGGATCCGCCAGCGCACAGAGCAGGAACCCGTGCTGGATTCGCTGCCGCTCGGTCTCAGGAATGTGCTGCCCGCCACGTCGTCCGGCTCGGTCGCGCGCGGCGGGAGCAGTCCTGAGGCGAGCCGGGCGCCCAGCAAGGCGTCGACCCACGATCTCGACCAGCTGGTGATGCACGCTCGCCAGTTACGAGAGGCCGGCGACCCGAAGGAAGACCAAGTATGGGCCAAGGTCGCCGCCATGGTCGAAGCGACCGGTGCCGCAACCGACCCGGAGCTGCAAGGAGACCTCGCCTTCTGGCGCGGTTTGATGCATGGCCAGGCCCAGGCCGCCAAGGCCGCGACGGAGTTCGAGGCAGCTGCCGAGGCCTATGGGCACGCCAACCTTCCGGAACGGGTGGCAAGTGCCCGGGCGGCCACCGCCGTCGCCCTCGCTGTGGTCGGCCAGCTGGAGCAAGCGCACGAGACCGCCGATTCCGTACTCTAGGACGTCGAGCGCATGCACGCTGCTGGCGAGGTCTCCGTATCACGCGTCGTCATGGCACGCCTGAGCAAGCTCAAGGTCGATGCGGTCGCCGTCCTGACACCGGCGGCGGTCCCCGAAGAGCATGCTGCCGAGTCCAGCGACGAGACCGCTGACCAGCTCGAGACGGCGCTCGCCGAACTCGTCGAGTTCGCCGCATCAGCCGACCCTCACCCTCGGCTCACCCGGCAAGTGGCCGATGCCGAATGGCTGCGCGCCATGCTCGCGTTGCGTCGCGGGGACCCGGTGACTGCGGAGCAGCTGCTGAACCACGCTGTCGACCTGCTTCGCTCAGTCGAACACCACGCGTACGCAGTCGAACCCGCCATCCTCCTGGCCCAGCTTCGGGCAAACTCAGGTGCGCCGGACTCCGCCGCCCGCCTGCTCACCGAGGTGCTCGAGCGAGCTGGTGACGATGTGGAGCCTGAGGTCGCGGGAGGTGCGCACCTCCTGCTGGCGGACATCGCCCAGCACACAGGTCGGTACGAAGCCGCTGCGCAGCACGCTCTCACCTCCGTTCTCCACTGGGATACCGCCGGCGATCTGGCGTCAGCCGCGCGTGCCCGGCTCACCCTGGCCATGGCGTACCTGGCACTCGAACGATTCGACGAAGCAGCAACGATCGCTGAGGCTGCTCTGCCGGACCTTTCTGCCGACGATGATGAAGCCATCGTCCAGGTGCGTCAGATCCTCGGAACGAGCCTGCAACGTCTCGGCGAACCGCTGGCCGCCGCCGAACACTTTCTCCAAGCGGCCGACATCGCACAACACTGGCCACACCAGCTTGCTCACGCGGGTCTGGCTTCGTCGGCAGCCGAGGCGCTGCATGCAGCTGGCATGCTCGACCACGCGGATCAGGCCTATCGGCGAGCCGCAGAGCTGTGGCAGAAGCTTGGCGAGGTCGTGCCTCTCGTCCGGACCCTGCGCGCCCGCGCGTGGGTCGCCATCGGATCAGGGTCTCACGTGCTTGGCCCAGAAGCGGTTGGACAAGCGCTTAGCCTCATGACCGAGGCAGAGCAGCGCCTACGCTCCGCGCTGACCGCCGAGGACGGTGGCGACCATCCCTCGACGTACCAGCAGGAACTCGCCGAAACCCACCTGCAGGCCGCCCGCATCCACTGGCAGGCAGGTACGTCGCAAGCCGACGACGGTGCCCCGGATGAGAGGCGCATGACGTTCCTCCGCACGGCTTCGGACCTCGCGTCTCGCGCCGAAACGGGGTTTGCCGCCTGCGGTCGCGAGGCCTTCGCCGAGCGAGTCACGGCCGCGATCACAGCCGCTCGGGTCGAGATCACGCTCGGACGACCCGACCAGGCCAAGGCCCGGCTGCAGGTCATGATCGCCACCTGTCGGGAGCTCGGTGAACTCGATCAACTCGCCCGCTGCGAAGCCCTGCTCGAGCAGATGTGAGCCACCGTGCAGCCGATTCGGAGGTGTGACACGTGTCGGCACGTAGTGCACCTCCGGCAGGCGTAGTGCACATGGTCATTTAGTGCGGCGCCCGCAGAGCAAGATCACGGCGCCGGGCAGGCTGGCGACCAACACCAGGGCCCCGTACGCCACAGCGGTCGTGATCCCTTGGTCCGCCCCCAGCCCTCCGGCTGCGAAGGCCCACGCTGCGACGCCTTCCCGCGGTCCCCAGCCCCCGATGTTCAGGGGCAGCGCCATCGCGAGGAGCGCGAGCAGCACGAGCGGGACCACCTGGGTGAGAGGCGCCGTCACGTGGGTCGCTCGAGCGGCGACGACGAACATCGCCAGGTGACCGGTGACGGCGATCGCGGAGGCGAGCACGATTCCCAGCCATGTGCGGCGGGCCAACACGCCGTTGCGAATGTCGGCCCGAGCCGTGAGGATCGCTCGCCTCCAGCGGGCCATGTGACGGCCGGGCAAGCCCGGCGGCGGAAGGGTGGGCCGGATCCGACCGCTCAGGACGCCACTACGCAGGGCTCGGCGAAGCAGGAGCAACGTGAGTGCTGCGGCCAGGACACCTCCGGCGAGCAGCGGTACGACCCACTGGATCGGCGAGGCGAACACCGACAGCACGACTAACGCGATGCCGATCTGGACCGCCTGGCCAGCCGAGCGTTCCCAGAACACGGTCCGGGCGCCGCGACCAAGATCCCCCGCATCGCTCCCGTGTCGTACCGCACGATCCACGTCACCCAGCACCCCGCCCGGTAGTACAGCGTTCAAGAACACCGACCGGTAGCAGTGGGCGATGGCCAACGGCAGTCGCACTCGGATGCCCAGACCTTCCGCCACCAAGCTCCACCGCCAGGCCGAACACATCGTGGTGAGGGCCCCAAGGCCGACCGCCGCGGCGAGCGCCCACCCGTTGAGCACCCGCAGACCGTCGAGGAACGGCTCGCTTCCCAGACGCCACGCCAGGGCACCCAGGATCGCGAGGGCGGCCACCGTGCGCAGCCACGGCGACAACGTGCGTATCCACGTACCGCCGTTCGCGCCGTGCAAGCGTAGGTTGCGCCGTGCCCAGCTCACGTAGCCTCCCTCAGAGGTTCCGCTGGCTGATATACGTACCGCGCACTCGCCCGGTTCACCCGCCGACCTCAATGACCAGGCGCCGCTGCTCCGCGCGCCACAATGACCAGGCGCCGCTGCTCTACGCCCACCGAGGTAGGGGTCCGCACCCGCTGAGGCTCATGCGCACTGTGCGAGGCCCGACCTCCCAATTGGGACGTATGCAAGACTTGCCCCGGTGTTGATCGATGATCTCGAGCTGGTACGCAGATCACGTCGTGACCCTTCACGACCTTCGACGGGGCAGCCGCTATGGACTTTGACGCCTTCTGGACTCCCCTGACCACGCTGGGTCTGCTCCTGGTGCTGGTCTGCTCGCTCGGAGTCATCTCGCCCCGCCTGGGCTGGCGCATCGAGATGTTCGGAAAGCGGTGGTGGTTCGCCAATCCGGATCAGCTGGAGCCAAGCGGTTGCGTCCTGGTCGTCATCCGAGTGTCCTGTCTGGTCGGCTTGGTGATCGGCGTGGTTCTCCTCGTGAACGGCGCCCGGGCAGCCGTCGTGGACACCGCGATGGGCACCCCCGGGTGGGAGGCTCAGTACCTCGACCGCCACATTCGCCAGCTGGCGAGGTCGACCGGAGGCGACCCACGGGACCCGAGGCTCGCAGCCGAGGCAGCCGACAAGACGCGTGAAGCCTTCGCCCGCTACATCTGTCGGCCCGGACCGCCGAAGTCGTACACCCAGGAAGAGGGAAGCAGCCTATGCGTCGACCTGGAGACGTCGGCGCTACGGCACGACGAGCACATCGAGGTCGACTCCGACTACAGCGCGACGGGATACATCTCGATCCGCCGCGATCCTCGCGTGGAACGTGGGCAGAGCGTCTGCCTGGTCGTCGCAGAAGATCCACGAGTGCGAGGGGAAATCGACGCTGGCCCGTGTCCTGGCATGGAAGAGTGAGGCAACCGACACACGGTCACTTGCGATCAGCCTCGTACCTGTGAGCCGCCGGCACGACGCGAGGGTTTCGTGACCCTGGAGGCGCATACCTACCGCGGAAAGAGGCGAATCGCCGACGTTGCGTGGTCATTTCCGTCGGTCGGCTTCGGGGAAACGCCAGCGTGTCGGCTCGAATGAGTCGTCGCTCGGAAATCCGTACGCCACGGTGGGATCGATCGCGAAGACGAAGAACGGTCCACCGCGCGATGTCGGCGCTCCGTACGGAGCGTCGAGGAGCTCACCGGCGACCTCGGTGGGCCATCCGTAGGTCGTACGAAAGGCATCCGTCACCCGCTGCAGGGCCGCGGCGTCGACGAGGCGGCGAGCCCGACCTTCGATGACGAGATGAAGATTGCCCTTGTCGGCTGCAAGAGCACAGGCAGGTCTCGCCAGCAGGTTGCGGCTCTTGCGGGTCGACGGGTTCGATGCGACGCACGCCGCGTCGTCGCACCAGACGGCGAACACCGGGGTGACATGGGGTGCGCCGCCCGGATCGGCCGAGGAGAGCCAGTACCAACCACCGCGAGCCAGCTGGTCTTGCACCACCTCCCAGGAGAGCGGCTGGCCCGAGGACACACCTGCCTCCGGCTGCGTCCCCCGCCCCACCCGCGGAATGGCCTGCGTGTCAAGTCGAGCGATCCGGCCGCTGCCCTCTGACATGCCTCGATCGTAGGGTGGAGTGCTCTCCTCGCGCTGGCACGTGAAAGAGATCGCTAGACGAAGACGTACCGCCCCCACGGCCATGCGGCTGATGCCACCTGACCATCGGGATGATCCCGACGACGCCAGCCCGCGAGCGGCCATAAAGACCTGAAACCGCCTGGGGCGGATCAACTGGCGGGACGACCGCGGATCCCGCGTGTCTCACAGCGGCGCGATCACAGTGGCTCGATGCGCAGTCGTACCGTGGCGGACTCGGCGGGCGTCGGGAGCGAGAAGACGATCCGTCGCAGGTCCCGGCGTCCGCCGCTCAAGTCCACGTCCGGGATCGTGTCCACTCGCGCCACCACGGCGGCCGGATCGAAACCGATCCGCAGCGCGGCAGGTTGTCCGCCGTCCGCACGTTCGCCTCGAACGACGACCGAGCTGCCGTCGACCTCGGCCTCACCGAACGTGATCAGAGCCGACTGAAACTCCCCCGGCCCCGAGCCGAACCGCACCTCGTCGACGAGCTCCACCCATCCGGCCGCCTCGCGGTGCAAGGCCACGACACGTCGCAGCGACTCCAGGTCGGCTTCAGGCGGGTAGGCGTCCCGCATCTCGAGGGCGAGCAGGTCCACCGTGTCGTCGGCGCGGTGCTCGATCACCGTGGCGCCGTGCTCGGGACCGGGCAACTGCTCCTGGCCGTTCGGCAAGGGCACCGAGTGTCCGCGCGAGGAGTTCACGACGTGCTCGTAGCGTTGCGGGCCGAAGTACGCCTTGGTGTAGCGACCGCGCCCCGGGTCGGTGAGGAGCGACTCGCCGCGCAGGTGCACGACCAGCGAGCCCACGTCGTTCTGGTTGTGCATCTCGGCGTTGTGGCCGCCTTTCACCGCGAGCGTCAGCGCATCCGGATCCGCGGGATCGAGGCGGGCGAGCATCCACGCCATGCCGGAGAACCAGTCGTGGCGACGTGGTACGAACCTCGGCGCCGGATCCACCCGCCAGAACAGTCCTCGCAAGGCCCACGGCAGCTCGCCCGACCGCGCGCCGTTACCTTCCTCTCCCCCGGCTGGCGGCCGCAGCTGGTCGTGCGCCAGCGACATCAGGTCGGGGATGTCGAGCCGGCGCGAAAGGTACGCCAGCTGGGCAGGGATGAAGCGGACGTCGGGATCACAGTCGGAGAAGGGTACGTAGCGTCCCGGGCTCAGCTGGGTACGCAGTGGGTACTCGGCGATCTTCCGGAGCCTGTCGTCGGGGAAGAAGCTCACCTGGCCGTCGGTGCGATGCTCGACGAGGTGGGCAAGCAGGGTGTAGTGGCCGAAGCCGTACGACCAGTAGCCCGGCCCCTCCGACGATCCGCCGTCCGGGTCGAAGGTGTCCAGGTAGTCGTCCAGCGAGCGGGCGGCCCGCGCGAGGATCTCCGCGAGCCGGGCGGGGTCCGGCTCCACGTAAATCGCCGCACCGACCACGCCGGCCGTGCACACCGCCGTCCAGTTGTTCACATTTCGCAGCGCGGTGTTGTACAGCCACCAGTGGTCGTGCCGGGTGAGGTACGGCGTGAAGCAGCGTCTGTCGAGCTCGTCCCGTATCCGCTTGCCCAGAGCCGGATCGAGCTCGTCGCCGAGCAGCAGGTCGAGCTCGGCCAGCGACAGTGCGGTCGCGGCGGCCGCGAGGTCGATGACCGGATGCGTCACGTCGGCGAGCACGGTCTGGTGGGCAGGCATCGACCAGCTGCTCTCCTCACAGATCGCCCACGCGACGTCCAGGATCGGGTCGAGGTACCGGCCCTCGTGCTCGAGGCACTCGGCAAGCGCCAAGCTGGCGAGCATCGCCCGGCGGACCCGCATCGGGTCCTGGTAGCCCTCCCGGCGACCGGTCCGCGCGTACTCGAGATACAGCGTGGCCGGAAGCGCCGGCACCGGGGTGCGGGCGTACCGCTGTGCGTGGGCGAGAATGCCGGCACAGCGTTCCGGCTCGAGCTCGTCTCGCAGCTTCTCCCAGGCCGCCCGGTCCGCGGCCGGCGGAAACGGCGGGGGCGGCGAAACCTCGCGCAGGATGCGTTCCAGGTCGATGGGGTTGTGTCGGCTGAGGCCAGTAGAGCTCACCATGGCATCACACATTTCGTCAGGACGGACTTTTGGGCAGGCCTTTCGTCGAGCCCTTCTCAGGTGGTCGTTTCACGTGTCGTCTCAGGAACTGATGAAGTACTGCTCGGGATTCGTCGGCCCGGGATTGGGATAGACCCAGGCACTGGGGAAGGACTTGGGAACGTTGTGGAAGTTGTTCTTGACAATGCCGTACCCAGGCTCGGGTAGGACACAACCGATGGCGTAGAACTGGTCCTTCGCGATCTCGAGGATCTGCATGAAGAGGTTGCGACGTTCCTCGGGGTCCGGGCTTGCCTTGATCTGGTCGTACAGCCTCATCTGCTGTTTGACGTGCGCTGGCGGCTCCATCGCCGGGGTGTTGCCGTTGTACCAGTTCGCCCACGGGATGGCGTAGTTGGACTCGGTGCTGAACGGGAAGTACCACCGCGGGTCGATGATGGCGTCGGTCAGCCCACCGTCGCCGCCCCAGACGTTGGCGTCGTGCTGGTTGGCTTCCTTGCGGGTGTAGAACAGCGCCCGGTCCTCCGTCCTCACCTGGATGGTGATGCCGACCTCGGCCCAGTACTTCTTGATGAGGTCCATGGCGTCGATCGCCGTATCGCTGATGCCGGACGCGACCTCGACGGTGAACTGGATCGGCTTCCCGTCCGGCCCGAGGCGCCTCCCCTGGTCGTCACGTTCGGCGTAGCCGGCCTTGTCGAGGTGCTGGCTTGCGAGGTCGACGTCGTACTCGAGATATTGTGTGGCGAGCTCCTCGAGGTAGAACTCCGACTCCTCTCGTGGCGCGAGCTGCCACGGTCGACCCTGGCGCTGGAAGACCGCGTCGATCAGCTCCTCACGATTGATCGCGTGTGACAGGCCGATCCGGAAGTCCTTGTTGTTGAAGATCTCCCGCTTCACCGGATCCCGACACGTGAGGTTCAATGCGATGGCGACGGCGTTCATGCTCGAGGTGACGTGGTTGAAGAAGTCGTAGTTGCCCTTCTCGCGACTTCGCGCCAGCACCGGCTTGTTCACCGACGTCGTGATGTGCCGGTCGTGCATGTCGAAGTCACCGTTGGTCGCCCGGGCCAGCATCACTTCCGGATCGCTGATCACGTCGAACCGAACCTCGTCGAGGTATGGCAGCTGGCTGCCCTCGGGATCGACCTTCCAGTAGTACGGATTGCGTTCGGCAACCACGCGAGAGCCCTCGCCGAGCGGCGTCGTGATCCGCCACGCGCACAAGGTGGGGAGCTCAGGGTTCATGAACCGCGCGTTGTACGTCGTGCCCTCGATCACCCCGCCCTTGCGCTGGAACAGCTCCACCCAGTCGGCGGCGCCTTCCTTTTCGACGAGCGAGTCCACGTCGGGGTTGTACTTGTTGTGGAACTGCTTCAGGTAGTGGAACGGCCTGGACACAAGGCCCGAGCCACCGGCCTGAGCCTGGTCGAGCAGAAAGAAGCCGTACGGCGACTCGTACGTGACGCGAACCGTGACCTCGTCGATCTTCTCGAAGTGAGCCAGAAGCGGCGGTGGATTGGGAGTGAGCTCGGTGTCGGCGGTGACGTCGTTGTAGGCGAAGACCAGGTCGTCTGCGGTGAACGGCTTACCGTCGGACCACCTCATCCCCTCGCGCAGCGTGATGACGTACTCCCGTCCACCACGAGCGACCTCGATCGACAGCGCGACGTTGGGAATCGTCGCGGTCCATTCGGGATTCCACCGCATCAGGTAGTCGTAGCCGATCGTACGGTCGAGCCATGCAGCGTCGGCCGCTCCGAGGAGCGCCGTCCGCCACACTCCGCCGTACTGACCGATCCTTGCGACCGGCTGCACCACCAACGGCTCCTTGGGCAGCCGCTGCTCGACGGGAGGCAGATCGCCGGCCTTCACCAGACGGGCGAGCATCGGTGCTTCCTTGCCCTTTCGGGTGCTGCGCGCCTTGCCGTCATCGTCCTTCCCGGCCGGGTCCATCGACAGCGTCTCGCATCCCGACAGGGCCGCCGCCGTCAACACGAGCGAGCCGCCGGCGAGCAGCGCGTCACGCCGGGAAAGCAGGTGTTGTCGCGCCCGGAGCACATCACGTCGGGCCGACCCGGTGAGAGACGGCAGCTGCAGCTTCGATTTCCGACCAGACCACCAGCCACGGCTCATGACGCGCCTCCGTACGTATCCACAGGGCACCTGTGCCCCACCCGTACGCACGACGGAAAACACCGATTCAAAAGAGGCGGGGCACGATCACATGTCGGACAGCGCTTTCCTGGATCTCTGTATAGGCTCCCCGGTTTGCCGGAGCAACCGGCCGGTGTAAGACGAGATCGGGATGGCCGCAAGCGGCCACCCGCTTCGACGACGGCGACGATGCTTGCATCCCGTACGAATCACTCGAAGGATCCGCGATCGAATAGCAGCGATTCTGGGTATCGAACTTCAACCGGACACCAACACCATCGTCGAGGACGTGCTCGTGATCAGCGAGAACCACGACGTCTGGATCGCGATTCCAGCCGCTCTGTGTGCCGCGCTGTCGTACGGCAGCGCCGGAGTGCTGCAGCATCGGGCGACGCACCAGGCCCCGGAACGACCACCACTTCGACCGCGACTGCTGCTGGACCTGATCGGACTGCGGGCATTTCGCTCCGGTGCGGTTCTCGCCGCTCTGGGCTTCATCCTGCAGGTGGTCGCCCTGCGGTTCGGACCTCTGACCCTGGTGCAACCAATTCTGGTCACGGGCTTGCTCTTCTACCTCGGCATCGCATCTGCGATGCGCAAACAATGGCCTGACCATTGGCTGCTCTTGGGCGCCGTCATGACCCTCATGGGATTGTCCGGCTTTCTCCTGGCAGCGGAGCCCAAGCCCGGCACCGGCAGCCTGGACTCTGACGACGCCTTCCCCCTCGGGTTGGCACTCGCCGCCGCCGTGGCGGTCTGTCTCGCCGTGTCATCGCGGCTCGGACACGAGGCACGCACGGTGCCACTGGCGGCGGCGACCGCCGTGTTCTATGGCGTCACGGCGGGTCTCATCAGCAGCCTGGTCTCGGTGTCCAGCTCGGACGGCGGTGTGATCTGGCAGAAGTGGGAGTTGTACGCCGTCATCGTCGTTGGCCCCATGGGCTTTCTGCTCAGCCAAAATGCCTATCAGACCGGGCTCTACGGGTCCGTTGCGCTCGCCATCATGACGGTTGGCGATCCGCTGGTCTCGATCGGGATCGGTGTCCTGTGGCTGGACGAGAGGATCGACACCGGAGCGGTATCCGCAGCACTGCAAGGCATCGCGCTCACCTTGATGACTGCGGGGGTCGTCGTCTTGGCGGCCCGGGCACAAAGTTTGGCCGAACGCCTGCAGTCGGGTCAGGTTCGCGAGGCGCCGCCTGGCTGAGCCTGGACCAGAAGTCCCGCATACAGGGTGAGCCCTGGACCGAACGCGAGCATGACGATGGCGCGGCCACGGCCCTCCTCGAGCAGCCGCCTGAGAACCATCAGCACGGTAGGCGACGAGCAGTTGCCATGGTCGCGCAGCACGGCGTACGACGCGGCCAGTGAGTCGGCCGTCAGGCCCAGCCCTTCTCGTACAGCCTGCAAGATCCGAGGACCTCCCGGGTGGACCGCCCACCCTGTGACGTCGTCGATCGTCATCCCGTGCCGGCCGAGGAGCGCGCGGACGACGGGTCGTACGTGTCGGGCAACCACATCGGGCACGAGCGCGGACAGCCCCATGCGGAAACCGTGGTCGGTGATCTGCCAGGTCATGTAGTCGCTGGTCGCAAGATCCGTACCCGACTCGAGGTCCACCACCCGGCTCCCCTCGAGGCTGGGCCCGGTGTCCGGTACGACGACGACCGCGGCCGCCGCGTCCCCGAACAACGCATGGGTGACGAGCTGCTCCATCTCGTCGTCCCGGTGCCGACTCTGCTGTCGTGGCAGTGGAGGTTGGAGGTGGAGGCTGGTCAGCTCACAGCAGAGCAGAACCCCGGCTCGCCCGTGCACCGCGACGTAGTCGGCAACCGCGCCCAAGCCGGGAAGGGCCGCGTAGCAGCCCATGTGCCCGATCATCAAGCGTCGGACCGCGTGCGACATCCCCAGGTCCCTCGCGAGCACGATGTCCAGCCCAGGCGTGGGATACCCCGTGCAGGAGACCACGGCGAGCGCCCCGATGTCGGCGGGATGCAGACCTGCCGAGGTGAGAGCGGACGAGACAGCCTGCTTCGCAAGCGGCGGCGCCTCCGTCGCGAACCGTCGCATCCGCATGCCGGTGCTCCAGGACGCGACGTCCTCGACCCGAGGATCGACGACGGCGTACCTCGTGACAACGCCCGCCGACCGCCACATGCGCTCTGCCCGCGGATCGTCTCCGTACACTGTGGCGAAGTAGCCGTCCCACAGCTCCTGCTGATCCATCGCGAGCGGCGGCACGGCGTACCCCACCGCAGCGATGCGTGGGCTCACCATCGCGGCACCTCGGCATCGGCCATGGGGTCCAGTCCTAACGCTGCAAGTCCGAGCCAGTCGGCGCACACATCGCTCGTTGCCGGTTGCAGCGCACCACAACGGGCGTCCCTGTAGAGCCGTTCGACGTCGGTTCCCCGTCGGGTCGCGCTTGCACCGCACGCTTCCAGCATGGACGCCGCCACGTCCGTCGCCGTGTCACCCGCGACGAGCTTGGCTCGCCACACCCAGCGGTTCGTCTCGGCATCGCCCGGTGCAGAGTCGACCCTGCGTGCGGCCTCCCGAACGACCGCGATGGCGCTGGCTACCGCCGCCTCCGCACGCCCGATCCTCGCCCGCACCGCGGGCAGACGCTCGAGCCCACGTCGTCGTACGAACTCGGCCGCAGCGTCGACGCTGGCCTGGGCGACACCGGCGTACACGGCGGCGTACGACGCGACGAGCCACTGCGGCATCGCGTACGCGATGGCGAGGCCGAGCCCTTCGACGCCACCAAGCAGTGCCTGCGTCGGCACCTCCACGTCGAGGTGCAGGTCGTTGCTCACCGTCGCCCGCATGCCCAGCGAGTCCCAGGTCTGCTCCACCTCGAGACCCGGACGCCACGCCTCGACGAAGAACTGCGACAGCTTGGTCGAGTCTTGCGCCGACCGTGCCGCGACGACGTAGCCGTCCACATGTCCTGCCCCGGAGCAGAACGTCTTGGAACCGATGATCCGGAAGCCATTAGACGTCCGCGTATAGCGGGTGGACAGCTGCGAAAGACGCGAGCCCGCACCGCGCTCGGACATGGCGACCGCGAACAACGCGCCTCGCGCCGCATCGGCCAGCAGGCGATCACGTGTGACGAAGAAGCTTTCAGGCAGGCCGAGCACGCGTGGGAGCTCGTCCGGTAGAAGTGCCAGACTCCCTGTCACACAGGCGTGCATGTTGAAGATCAACGCAGTCGCGCCGTTGCCTTTGGCCAGCGCCATCGCAACCTCGGCGTAGTCGGCGAAACTGGCTCCGTACCCGCCGAGTGGCTCTGGTGTGAACAGACCGAGCAAGCCGGCGTTGCGAATCGCGGTGAAGTCCTCGACCGGGAACGCGCCCTCCCGGTCGTACGCCTCAGCACGACTCGCCATGGCGGGCGCCAGCTGGCGAGCGACCTCGACCGGCGCCGACCTCGTATCAGTGCGCGGCGCCACCTTCGTACCCATGAGATGATCCCCCCTCGACTAGCCAGACTTGACGCCGACACCACCAAAGAGCACTGCGGTCGACCGCGTGGTCACCATGCGCGCTGTGCTCCGACGCCCGACCAGCCAGGCAAGCCAGGCCGACACCGACGGCCGCAGTCCGAAAAGACGTAGAGCGACACCGTGCCGCTGGCATTCCTCGATCAGCCAGCGTCGGTCGACGAACAGCTCGGGATCGTGCAGTCCGCGCGGAGGACCACCGGGGAGCCGCTCGACGAGGTAGCCCGCAACGAAGCGAGCCAGGAGCGTCGAGGCGATCGTGTCCAGCACGAGAATGCCGTGCGGGCGCAGCACGCGACACAACTCGGCGACGACACCGGCTGGATCGGAGACGTGCTCGAGGCATTCACCGGCGACGACCACATCGACCGTCTCGTCGGGCACCGGCAATGTGCGCGCATCGCCGCACACCGCGTGGACGGCGTGGTGGCGAGCCACGGTGAGGCTGGGCATGGAGAGGTCCACACCCACATGGCGGTAGCCCAGCCCGCAGATGTGCGGCGCGAGAAGACCTCCACCACACGCCACGTCGAGCAGCACTGCGGCCGGACGCGTGGCCGGAGGTATGAAGGTAGATCGGGCTCCGACGATCCACTGCAGCATCGCGAACGGTCCGCGCCGATCCCACCACAGGTGGGCAAGCTCGTCGTAGCGTGTCGGATCGTCACGGATGTCGCGAGAACCGTCGTGGTGATGAGGGCGCGTGCTCACGTCTTGTCCGGTTCGCACCGGCCTCACCCCCCAACACGGCGACTGCGCCACCGCACAGCCGGCACACTGCCAGGATGCCTGCTCGAGCAGCGGTTCCCAATCGGGCGGAGTTGTCGCCACGGCGCCCATCGCGGAGGCCATCAGCATGACGATCGCGAGACTGGCGGGGCGGACGCGATCAGCAACCCGTAACGTGCGAAACGTCGTGGGTCCGCAAGAATGCCGGCCACGTCGAACAATACGTAGAACACGCCTGGGTCGGTCAGGTGTCCGCGACTCGCACGGCTGGCGCCCGGGTTGACGCATCGTCGCGGAACGTCATGTCGCCGAAGGGCCCGCAACACACAGGACTTTGGACCCTGTCACGCGGAGTAGTCGGTCCGGTTTCGTCGGAACTTGCAACCAGGACTTTGGACCACTGAGCGGGAGCGATGCAAGCGCACGTCCGTATGCACAGCATGGGGTCCTTTGTCCCCGACGGTGTCAAGGACCCCTACGCGGGTCTTGTGCAGGCACGTGGTTGTCATCAGGCCTGAAACAATGACAAGAGCTTCGGTAGGCGGCTGTGACGATTGATGTGAGCGCGTCCCAACGAGCGCCTGTTACAGAAGCAGAGAGAACGGGCACGGCCAGAGCCGGTGGTAACGGGGCGGATCGAGTAGTCCTCGAGCGCCTCCTGGCAGCGCTCGAGGACTTGCGGGATGGGAACTTCCGGCGGCGGCTCCCGGTCACCGGAGACGAACTGTCCTGCCGACTGTCGGAAGTCTTCAACGAGATCGCCGAGCGCAACCAGTCATTTACTGGCCAGCTCATCCGACTGCACGAGATCACCAGTCTCGACGGCCAAACCAGCGAACGCATCTCCCTCAACGGCGAGCGCGGCGGGTGGGCACTGGGCGTCAGCTCGGTGAACGACATGATCGACGACTTGCAGCGACCTGTCACCGAGCTCAGCCGGGTGCTCGCCGCGGTCGCCGACGGGGACCTCTCCGTTCGGATGCCACGCCCCAGCACTCGTGGCTCCATGGGCAAACCCGACGGAGAGGGTGAGCTCGACAGCCTGAGCACCACCGTCAACGATCTCCTCGACAAGCTGTCTCTCTTCGCAGAGGAGGTCACCCGGGTCGCCCGGGAGATCGGGACGGAAGGTCGGCTTGGCGGTCAGGCCGTGGTCCCCGGAGTCGCAGGAACCTGGCAGGACCTCACCGACTCGGTGAACTTCATGGCCGCCAACCTCACCGACCAGGTACGCGACGTCTCGCGAGTGGCCAAGGCAGTGGCGCAGGGCGACCTCAGCGCGAAGATCTCGGTCGAGGTATCCGGCGAGATGCTGGAGCTCAAGTCGACGATCAACACGATGGTCGACCAGCTCTCGGCGTTCGCCGACGAGGTCACGCGGGTCGCCCGCGAGGTCGGTAGCGACGGACGACTCGGCGGTCAGGCCCGGGTTCCGGGCGTTGCCGGTACCTGGCGCGACCTCACGGACTCGGTGAACTTCATGGCCGCCAACCTGACCGATCAGGTGCGGAACATCGCCCAGGTGGCCACCGCGGTCGCCCGCGGCGACCTCTCGCAGAAGATCGAGGTCGACGCCCGCGGCGAGATCCTCGAACTAAAGTCCACGATCAACACGATGGTCGACCAACTCTCCGCGTTCGCCGACGAAGTGACCCGAGTCGCCCGCGAGGTCGGCACCGAGGGACGACTCGGTGGCCAAGCTCAGGTGCCCGGTGTGGCGGGGACGTGGCGTGATCTCACCGATTCGGTGAACTTCATGGCCGCCAACCTCACGAGCCAGGTGCGCAGCATCGCTCAGGTCACGACGGCGGTAGCCCGGGGCGATCTCTCCCAGAAGATCGAGGTCGACGCCCGCGGCGAGATCCTCGCGCTCAAGAACACCATCAACACGATGGTCGACCAGTTGTCTGCGTTCGCCGACGAAGTGACCCGAGTCGCCCGCGAGGTCGGCACGGAAGGCAAGCTCGGCGGTCAGGCCCAGGTACCCGGTGTCGCCGGAACGTGGCGCGACCTCACCGACTCGGTGAACTTCATGGCCGCCAACCTGACCGCGCAGGTGCGCAACATCGCCCAGGTCACCACGGCGGTCGCGAACGGCGACCTGACGCAGATGATCACGGTCGACGCCCGCGGTGAGATCCTCGAGCTCAAGGAGACCATCAACCGTATGGTCGACCGACTCTCGGCGTTCGCCGACGAAGTGACCCGAGTCGCCCGCGAGGTCGGCACGGAAGGCAAGCTCGGCGGCCGTGCCCGGGTGCGCGGTGTCGCCGGCACCTGGAAGGACCTCACCGACAACGTCAACATCATGGCCGAGAACCTCACGAGCCAGGTGAGGAGCATTGCGACCGTCGCAAGCGCGGTCGCCGGCGGCGACATGAGCAAGAAGATCACCGTCGAGGCCAAGGGTGAGGTCGCTGCGCTCGCCGAGACCATCAACGGAATGGTCGACACGCTGCGCGCGTTCGCCGACGAGGTAACCCGGGTCGCTCGCGAGGTCGGTACGGAAGGAATTCTCGGGGGCCAGGCACGCGTACCCAACGTGGCCGGAACCTGGAAAGACCTCACCGACAACGTCAACTACATGGCGCACAACCTGACGAGCCAGGTGCGCAACATCGCCCAGGTCACCACCGCTGTCGCGCAGGGCGACCTTTCGAAGAAGATCGACGTCGACGCCCGCGGCGAGATGCTGGAGCTCAAGAACACCATCAACACGATGGTCGACCAGCTCTCGGCGTTCGCTTCAGAGGTCACGCGAGTCGCCCGCGAGGTCGGTACGGAAGGCAAGCTCGGCGGTCAGGCCGAGGTGGCCGGCGTCTCCGGCATGTGGCAACGCCTCACCGAGAGCGTGAACCACCTGGCTGGGAACCTCACGACGCAGGTCCGCGCGATCGCTGCCGTCGCGACCGCCGTGACGGCAGGCGACCTCACACGCCAGATCACCGTCGATGCCTCTGGTGAGGTCGCGGAGCTCAAGGACAACATCAACCAGATGATCGCCAACCTGCGTGAGACCACGCGGGCCAACCGCGAGCAGGACTGGCTGAAGACCAACCTGGCCCGGATCTCCGGTCTGATGCAGGGTCATCACGATCTCAAGGCCCTTGCCTCGCTCATCATGAGCGAGCTGGCGCCTTTGGTCTCAGCGCAGGCGGGAGCGTTCTACCTCGCCAACACGACGGAGACCGGCGATGTCGTGCTGGAACGGACAGCGAGCTACGGGATGCCCTCCGCGGAGCTCGTGAACGGCCACGGCACGAGGTTCAAGCTCGGCGAGTCGCTGGTCGGCCAGGCGGCAGCCGACAAGAAGACCATCCTGATGCTCGGCGCACCGAACTACATCAGGATCTCGTCCGGCTTGGGATCGGTCACGCCGGTCAACGTGATCCTCGTACCCGTCCTCTTCGAGGGCCAGACGCTCGGCGTGATCGAGCTGGCATCGGTGAACGAGTTCACCGAGGTGCAACGGGATCTGCTCGAGCAGCTCAAGGAAACCATCGGCGTCAACGTCAACACCATCGTCGCCAACTCCCGAACCGAGGCGCTGCTCGCCGAGTCCCAGCGCCTGGCGCAGGAACTCCAGGCGCGCTCCGAGGAGCTGCAACAGCAGCAGGAAGAGCTGCAGCGCTCGAACACCGAGCTCGCCGAGAAGGCGGCACTGTTGGCGAGCCAGAACCGCGACATCGAGATCAAGAACACCGCGATCGAGCAGGCGAGCCGGGAGCTCGAGGAGCGCGCTCGACAGCTCGCCCTGGCCTCGACCTACAAGTCGGAGTTCCTGGCCAACATGTCGCACGAGCTGCGTACGCCGCTCAACAGCACTCTCATCCTGTCCAAGCTGCTCGCCGACAACCGCGAAGGCAACTTGACGCCTCAACAGGTCGAGTTCGCACGGACGATCCACTCGGCCTGCACCGACCTGCTGCAGATGATCAACGACGTCCTGGACCTCGCGAAGGTCGAGGCCGGCCGCATGGAGCTGTTCCCCCTTGTGGTCCCGATCGAGGATCTGGCGGCGTACGTCGAATCGCTGTACCAGCCGATCGCGACCGACAAGGGCTTGGAGTTCACCGTCGACGTGTCGCCCGACCTGCCCCAGTCGCTCTACACCGACCGACAGCGTCTCCAGCAGATCCTGCGGAACCTCTTGTCGAACGCGATGAAGTTCACGCACGAAGGTCGGGTCCGGCTCCGGATTCGTCCGGCCGACGCTTCGGAGGTCAAGAACCCGGCACTCAAAGAGGCGCCCATGCGTGTCGCGTTCGTCGTCGAGGACACCGGCATCGGCATCCCCGCCGACAAGCTCACGTTGATCTTCGAGGCGTTCCAACAGGCCGACGGGACCACGAGCCGAAAGTACGGCGGAACTGGACTCGGCCTGTCGATCTGCCGCGAGCTCACCCGACTGCTCGGCGGAGAGCTGCAGGTCTCCAGCGTACTTGGGCAGGGAAGCACGTTCACCTTGTACCTGCCGGCCGAGCACTGCTCGAGCCAAGCGGCTCTGGCGTCCGACCGAGTGGGCTCTGTGTCGGCGACGCCCGACCGGCTGGAGTCGGTGTCGACGTCCGACCGGATGGACACTCTTGCGACCGGTGCCGACGTCAAGCCAGGTGAGGCACAGGAGACCGTCAAGGGGGTTTCCTCGTGGCGGAAGGAACTCGTCTCCACACCTGAGTCGGGGGCAAAGTCCGAGCTCCCGCCGCGCAGCACGGTCCGGTTCAACGGCGAGCGGATCCTCGTCGTCGACGACGACCCACGCTATGTCTACGCGATCACGACAGCGCTCGAGCAGCACGGACTGAACGTGATGTGCGTCGACAACGGCGTGGCCGGAATTCGGGTCCTCGAGCAGAACCCCGACATCCGGCTCGTGCTGATGGACATCATGATGCCCGAGCTCGACGGGAACGCCACCATCGCAGCCATCCGGCGGACGCCGAAGTTCCGCGACCTCCCGTTGATCGCGGTGACGGCCAAGGCGATGAAGGGCGACCGGGAGGAATGCCTTGCCTGGGGTGCCAGCGACTACATCACCAAGCCGATCGACATCGACCACCTGCTGGAGCGGATAGCCGAGCATCTACGGTGTGGTGCGGCAAGCGTTCCAGACCAACGCAGCGGACCCGAGTAGACGACCACGCGGCCTCGCACAGACCAGGCCTGCCCCCGCGCCAAAATGACCACGTTACGTGGGCTTTCGGCTGCATTCAGGGGCATGTATGCCTCTCGAGGGCACGAATTCACTGGCAAGGTACGCCGAGGCGTTGTGTCACCGCATTTTCCTGAAGCCGGTCGGTTGATGAACTAGGGTGAACTCCACCATCCCCTGCGATGGCCACGTTCGACGAAGGAGTCTCCCCCCATGTCCTCTCGGCTCAACCCTTACATCAACTTTCCAGGGAACGCACGGCAGGCCATGCAGTTCTATCAGACTGTCTTTGGCGGCGAGCTCACCCTGGCGACGTTCGGTGAGTTCGGTGCCCAGGATCCGAGCCAGGCCGACAAGATCATGCACGGCATGCTGGAGACCGCGAGCGGGTTCACCCTGATGGCCTCAGACACTGCACCTGGCATGGAGCACACTCCCGGCAACAACATCTCCATCTCTCTCAGTGGCGACGACGCCGACTCCCTACACCGCTACTGGGAGAAGCTGTCGGAGAGCGGCACGGTGTCGGTGCCGTTGGAGAAACAGATGTGGGAAGACGAGTTCGGCGCCTGCGTCGACCAGTTCGGGATCTCGTGGATGGTCAACATCGCGCAGCAGCCGGCCTAGGTTCCAGCCATGGAGGTTGGCTGCCGCCTCACTGCCTCGAACGGACTCAGCCTTGAAGGTGCCGAAGCTCGTCGAGTGGCCCGATGCCAGGCTCCGTCGGAGCATGCACCAGTCCATCGTCGTCGACGCAGTTCTCCCGCACGACCGGGTTGGACGTGATCAGCGACTCGTAGTACGTCGTGTTCGGGATCGCCATGCAGAGATGGCGATTCGCCGCGCCCATTCCGTGCACCTCGGCGCGAAGCCCATAAGCCTCGGCAAGGTGCGCGATTCGCATCGCTCCTGTGATGCCGCCTTTGAACATCGCGCTGGTACGCACGTACGTCGCACAGCCGGAGCGGATGAAGTCTCCGGTGTTGAAGTGTGCGCCGTCGGACGTCTCCGCGACCAGCAATGGAACGTCGACGCGTTCGGCGAGGAGCTTGTACGACGTGACGCTGAACTCACGCATCGGCTCTTCGTACCAACGGTACTTCGCCTCTGCGAGGGCGTGCCCCAGGTAGATCGCGTCGGGCAGGTCGAAACCAGCCGAGCCGTCGTACATGAGGTCGACATCCGGTCCGACGTGCTCCCGGAGGGCGAGACAGAGCTCCGCGTCCCGACGCGCGTCGCCCCACGCGTGAAGCTTGATCGCTCGATAACCAAGCTCCAGGCATTGGTCGGCGACGTCGAGATACTCCTTCGTGGAACTGAACGTCACCGTGCTCGCGTACGCCGGAATCGACTGACGGAACGTGCCGAGTAGTTGATGCACTGGCAGGCCAGCGACCTTGCCGGCGATGTCCCACAGCGCCTCGTCGACCAGGCCGAACACGTAGATGGGGAACTCCTCCAGCCGGTCCAGCTCCCACATCCGATGCCAGAGCCACTCGCGAGCCAAGGGATCGGCTCCGACGAGCTCCTCACGCAACCTGCGGTCGACGATGTCGGCGAGAATCACACCCCGTCGCGTGTAGGCGATCCCGTCGATTCCTTCGCTGGTACGAATACGAAGCACACCACCGGTGTGTCGGGGTTCGGACCCGGGCAGGCCGGCACGCCACACGAACGGTGGCGACGCGGCCGGAACGTCGACGAGTTCGGTCTCGACAGCTTCGATCCTCATGGAGTCTCTCGCAAGTGTCGGCGATCACCCACGGACATGCGGCCAGCGACACTGCTTGACCGACTGCGTCGTCCGAAAATATTCAACCATGCTGTACTTTGCTGCCGAGGCCCGGCGCGCGATCGAGCCGAGGTCCGATCCCGGCCATTCGCCTGTTTGACCTAGCGCCCCGCTTCGAGGATGGCCAGGTCCCGCTCTGCATACAACCGATGGCACCATTCCTCGTTCAGGACGATCGACAGGCACTCGCGGACGGGAAAGCTCTCCGCCGGTGGCCATCCCGGACGTTCGACCGGCTTGGTGTGGTCGTTCAGCTGTTCGTCGGTCAACCCGGCGAGGAAGGTGCGTACGATCGCCATCCTGTCGCGACGCAGCTCGAGCACCGTCTCGAGCGAGGGACGCACCTCACGATCTCGTGGTACGCCTGGGGTGTCGGGCATCTCGTCCCACGGCAGGCTGAGCGCATGCCAGGGCGAGGGATCGCCCAATATGGCGCGACAGACCCACGACTCGGTGGCGAACACGAGGTGGCGCAAGGTCTCGATGAACGACCACTCGCCGTCGACTGACTCATGAAGCAGGCTCGGCTGCAAACGCCTGGCGCGCTCGACGGTCTGATCCCAGAGCCGTTCGAGGATCTGCCACGCCTCACGGAAACCTGCCGGGTCCGTGGGCCGCATCTTGGCGCGGTCCGGATACCGTCTGTCGAGCTCGGCTTCGACCAGCGGCCCGACATCCACGCCGTTGATCCGCACGTTCTGGAGCTCGCCGTTGATGTCGACGTCGACCAGCTCGACACCGCGCATCACGACGCCCTCCATGTAGACACCGCGGAACCGCGCCTCGCTCAGGTTGCTCGCCCGAAACAGCGATCCACTGAGGTCGACGCGGTCGAAACGGGATGCTCGAAGGTCCTTGTTCGCGAATTCGGCCATGTCGGGCAACGTAACAGCAATTCCGGACGTCTAACGACCGGATTGTCAGCGCATTTTGGGCTCACCACACCCACCGCAGTCGGATCCCGTGGCGCAGAGTGCCGATCGCTCGAGGCTCTGGGATCAAAAAAGCCGGACGATCACTTCGCAAGTCGTCCGGCGAGCGCAGCCCAGCTAGGAGCTATCGGCTCCCACCGTAAGGTCATGCCCGCCTCAGCCGGCGTACGGTTGCCCTTGGCACCGTTGCAGGCGCTGCACGCCGCGACGGTGTTCGTCCACGTGTTCGATCCCCCACGACATCGTGGCAGAATGTGATCGATCGTATTCGCAACGCCACCGCAGTAGCCACAGCGTCCCCGGTCACGAGCAAGGACGCCACGCCTGGACCACCGTGGGCCGCGGGTGTAGCGCCATCGCGTCACGACGTAGCGCACAAGGCGTACGACCTTGGGAACTGGCCACATGCCGATGAGACGGTCAGGCACTGCCTCGTGGACCTCGGCGACACGGCGTACCAGCATGCCGACTGCATGACGAAGGCTGACCCGGTGAAGCGGACCCAGGTCAGCGTTGACGACGAGAACTGTGTCCACTCCAGGGCCTCCTCTCTGGGTCCTGCCGTGGCCGGACGCCGATTAGATGGTACGTGGAGCGGCGGGCGTGATTCTAACTCCGCAAGTACAACAATGACATCTGGATATGGCACATGCACCGTCACGTCCGTAATGTGTCGCCGTTTCGCCTCGAACTGGCCACACGACCCCGCTCACGGGCCGCAGCAATAGGCACCACGCCGCCGGGATGGGCCGCGGCTCCCTACGCGAAACACAAAGCCTCGTCAAGGGTCCGTTTCGACCCGAATTGACCTGCACTCAGGCGATCTCGTGATGCCCCAGCCAAATCGGCAATGCCTACAGCGTGGAGCCCGCCATACAAGCCCGTGAACCCGGTCGACCCCCGCATCCTCGTGCGGGCGATGGACAGACCGTAACGGCCAGTGGAGCGTATCCACCCCAGACGCCGGGAACGTTCACCTCGTCCTCATCTCGCCGTCATCGCGTGGTGATCCGGCGGGACTACGTTGAGAGCTTGGGGATTGATGCGCAAGATGCCGAGCGGTACGGACGAGATGCACCGGTCACTGCCCGATCCGGTCGCGATCGAGCTCGAGAAACTGCGCCAGCGTTTGGAGGATTCGATCGAGCTCTACCAGGGCTACCGTGATGCGGCGGCGGAACGAGCACTACGCATCACACAACTGGTAACCAAGCTGAACGATCGCGACGCGAAGCTGCGGCAGCTGGAGCAGCAGAATCGAGACCTCGAGCGGAAGTACAAGGAGCGGCTCAAGGCCGCCGAGCAGCGCTATCAGCAGTTGAGCCGCCGGCGAAGCGTGAGAGCTGTGATCCTGCTCGCGTCCATCGTGAGACTCGTGCGCTCCATGCGCGCCACACGGTCGTCCACCACACGGGGTTGAGGCATCGTGGCGACACCATGTGGCTTCGATGCGGGAGCGCTGCTGTCGCGGCTCAGCGCAGCACCGAAGGTGACTGTCGTCGTACCCGTCCACAACGGCGGTGAGACTGTCGACCGCTGCCTGAACGCGTTGCTGCGGCACACGCCCAAGGCGAGGCTGGTCGTCATCGACGACGCCAGTACCGACGCCCACGTCGTCGATCTACTCGACCGGCTGGCCGATTCCGGTGACGTGGAGCTGGTCCGGCACGATCGCAACCTGGGCTACACCCGAACCGCCAACCACGCTCTGGACATCGCCGCGCCGGACGACGTGGTGTTGTTGAACAGCGATACCGAGGTGGGACCCGGCTGGCTGGAACGGCTGCGGTGGGTGGCGTACTCCTCCGATCGAGTGGCAAGCGTCACCGCGGTCTCCGACAACGCCGGGGCGATGGCCGTGCCCACGACCGGGATCGCCAACAAGTGGCCAGAACACCTTGCCTGGGGCGAGATCGCTCGATTCGCCGCGCGCACGATGATGCCATGGGCGATCGACTGTCCTACCGGTAACGGTTTCTGCCTCTACCTGCGGCGTGCCGCCATCGACACGGTCGGGTACTTCGACGAGGTCGGTTTCCCCCGTGGCTACGGCGAGGAGAACGACTGGTGCATGCGCGCCCTCGGAACCGGGTTTCGCAACCTGTTGGCGCCACATGTGTTGGTACGACACGCTCGCGGTCAGTCGTTCGGCCAGTTCCGTGACGAGCTGGTGCGGGCCGGCCGGCGCATCGTGGACGACCGGCACCCGTCGTACACCCAGCGCATCCACGACTGGATGGATGGACCGGAGATGGCGCTCATGCGAAGCCAGGCCGAGAAGGTGCGCGATGCCTTGGCCAAGCGGCCGCACGTGTTGCCGCGCAGGCTTTCTGTCGTCCATCGCGGAAGTGGCGGCACGCCGGCCACCAACCGTGACCTCCTCACCGAGCTGGATTCGCGACAGGAGTCGTTCCTGTTGGAATGCGACCGGCACTCGGTCACACTCTTCCGCTGGTCCGGCGGCGCTGCCCGATCTGTCGCGAGCTGGCGGCCGGAGACACCCTTCACAATCGTCGACGACTGGCGGGAGGACTATGCCAGGTTCCTCACCGAGCTGTTCGTCGGATACGCCTTCGAGACGATTCACGTCCGCCACTTGCTCAAGCAGCCGCTCGGCACCCTGCCGCGGGTGGCCGGGCTCCTTGGCATCCCACTCGTCCTGTCCACGCACGACTTCTACTACGTGTGCCCTACTGTGCACCTGCTCGATGAGCGCGACCGCTTCTGCGGCGGCACCTGCACCGCGGGTGAGGCGGAGTGTCGGCTTCCCACCGAGTTCGTCCGCGACGTCCCACCGTTGAAGCACCGTTGGGTCCACGAGTGGCGACGCCGGGCCCATCACGTGCTGCGCGCCGCCGATGCGATCGTGGCGACGACGCCGAGTGCCGCTGCGGTGTACGACACGGTGTTCGGCGAGGCGTTCCGACGTAAGGCACGGATCATCGAGCACGGCCGGACGTTCGCAGCGAGCTGGGCAGAGGTCCGGTCCGACGGAAGACGCGCCGCTGGACCGCTTCGCGTGCTCGCCCCGGCCCAATGGTCCCCGCAGAAGGGTGTCGCCTACCTTCGCGAGCTCGCCCGCCGCGTGGGGCCCCTTGTCGAATGGCACGTGGTCGGTCGGGATGGAGACACGCTCGCCGATGTCGCGATCGTGCACGGCCGTTACGAACGAGACAACTTCCCACGCCTAGCGCGCGAGATCGATCCGGACTTCATCGGACTGTTCTCGATCTCGCCCGAAACCTACTCACACACGCTCACGGAAGCCTGGGCGCTTGGCATCCCGGTGCTCGCGACCGACATCGGGGCGGTCGGTGACCGCGTGCGAGCCCACGGCGGCGGCGTCCTGCTTCCACACGACGACCTCGACACCGCCGCCCGGGTCGTGGAATCCCTGGCTCGCACCAAGTCGACGCCGGTCACGCCATCGCGACCCAGCGGCATTCGGGCTCGACAGACGATGGCAGAGGACTACCGGCAGCTCTACGACGAGATCGGCCGTGCCAGTCGAGCGTTGCCGACAGTCGGCTGTCTCGTACCTGGCGACGTGGCCGGATATCCGGCATCCACCCACGTGCGGATCCTCCGCCGGCTCGCGCACCCCCGGACCGACCAGCGCGCGTTCTGGCGGCTTGTCGATCCGCACGACCTTGTCAGCGGCGCCGACACGACACCGTACGACGCGGTTCTTGTCCAACGTGATGCGATCCCGAGCCAGCTCGTGAAGCCCTTCCTGGAGAGGCTTTCCGAGCGTGGAGCCAGGCTCGTGGTCGAGGTCGACGACGATCTGGTGACCCCCGAGGCTCGCACCCGCTTGATCGAGCAGGGCTACGACCCGGGGCGTCTCGACGGTGTGCGTCTTCTGCTGAGCGCCGCCGATGGCGTCCTCACAAGCTGTGAGCCGCTGGCGGCTCGGCTGCAAACGTTCAGCCGCCGTGTCACCGTCGTGCCCAACCAGCTCGATCCGCGGCTCTGGTGTATCCGGGTCCCCACGGTCACAGGCAACCTGCCAGATGACGAGATTCGCCTGCTCTACATGGGAACCCGGACCCATCAACGCGATCTCGCGCTGTTACGTGACGTCGTTCCCGCAGCGAGCCGCCTGGTGCGGCAGCGGATCGTGGTCGAAGTCGTGGGGGTGACCGACGAGCCGTGTGGTGGGAGCTGGCTACGCCGGCTTCCGGTCCCTGCAGGTGGGGGCGGCTATCCAGACTTCGTACGGTGGCTTCGCACTCATGCCCATCGCTGGAATGCCGCCGTGGCACCGCTGGCAGACGATGCGATCAACAGCGTGAAGAGCGACCTCAAGCTTCTCGAGTACGCCATGCTGGGGTTGTCGACGATCGCCTCCCGGTTTGGGCCCTACGCGCATGCTGGGCATCTGGCTCGGCTCACAGACAACGACACGGCCCGATTCGCACGAGCGTTGGCGCTTCTGCTGCAGGATCCGGAGGAGATGCAGGTGTCGGCCAAGCGAGCTCGTGAGCGGGTCGTCTCCCACCGGATGCTGTCTGACGCAGACATCGATCTCTGGTGCGACGAGATCCTGGGAAAATGACCATGTGCACTACGCCCCTCGGAGCTGCACTACGTGCCGACACGTGTCACATGTCCGACCGGCCTAGTGCCACGGTGAGACCTCGCTGCACCTACAACGGGTTTGCGGGCGGCCATCTCAGATGGCCAGCGTACGTACCCGATCCCACAAACCCCAGTCGGCATTCTCCTCGATGAACAGGCGGTCGGCCTCGTCGAGTACCCGCGACTTGCGGACCACTCGGTGCCGGTAGGTTCGTCTGCAGTCCGACCATGCGGCCTCGACGTTCGCATCCCATGGCAACCCGAGGAAGTCGAGCACGGCGAGCAGCGGCTTCTCGTCCTCGGCGCCGAAGAACGATTGATATTCCAACGTACGAACCGAATCCGGATGCTTGACCTGGGCGTCGTGAACACGCTCCAGCGCACGGTTCCAGTGGGCCACCGCCGCCCGTGCACCACGCTCCGAAGGCCAGTTGACGTCGGCCGAATCGTCCGCGCGCGCCTGCCAGGAATGCGCCGTGTCGAACACGTTGCGCACCACACAGACAACCTTTGATTCAGGGAAGCTCCGCTGCAGTACGTCGAGCCAGAGCCGGCCAGCCTTGTCCCCGACGTACCGTGCCGCGTCGTACTTCTCACGCAGCTTCTCGTAATAGGCCGCCCAACCTGGCCCTGCATCTGGTGTGATGTTCGTCAGCCCGTCGGCGAAGTCGAAGAATCGTGTGGCTGTAAAGAGCTCAGAGGTCAGATGCTTGATGCGCTCGGGCGTCCAGAGCCGTTTGAATCGCTCCATTCCCAACGCGATATCGTCATGCCCGGTCAGCAAGCGAACCAGTGCGGTGGTGCCAGATCGCGACAAGCCGAAAACGAACAGGTACGACCGCGTGTGCCTGTCGGAATGTCGTGTGGCCATGACCTCTCGCCGTTGCTCTCGTGGAATCACACGGGTCGTGCCGCGGCATATGCCCAAGCTTCTGCCCGAACGACCGGGTATCAAACCTCAAATGATCAGCGCACGGAACGATCCGGACCGTGCGTTCGTCGACACGGTCGAAGGCGCCGGATGTTGCGAAAGTGTGTGCGACACGTGGCTCGACCCCTCGCCATCTCGAGAGGTGAACGATCATGGCAAAGGTCTCGGAGCGGATTCGCGAGCTGATTCGCAACCCGGAGAGGAGTCGCTTGGTGCGTCAGGCGCGGGAGCAGCTGCGCCGGCCGGAGAACAAGCGGCGGCTCCGCCAGCTGATGGAACAACGTCGGCGGCGTCACCATTGAGGCCACGCACCGTCCGACGGGCGGTCGACGAACAGCGACTCTGACCCTCAGGTCCCAGCTGGTTGGTCAGAGCCTTCCTGAGTGATTTGAGACTATTGCCCATCCCTTCTGCATGACTCTCGCGTGAAGTCTCTAATAGGTGGTGAATGAGAAACTTGAATGCAGGCGAGACGTTCACGACATCGGTGTGGAAGGACCTGAATGAAGTTCGTACTCGAAGTCGATATGGGCGACGACGCGTTTGATGGTCAGGCTGCGAAGGAACTCGGCCGCATTCTTCGGTACTGGGGCGGAAACCTTCACCACTACCAACTGGTCCCGGGCGACGGGTGCGCGATCTACGACTCCGCCTACCGTGAGGTTGGCAAGTGGACGATCACCGCATAACGGGATCAACCACCTAGGCCTCTTGGCCTCGGGTGCCGTAGCGATCTTGTGGGACCCAACGTCCCGCGGCGGGATAGGCTTGATCTTGTCCCGCGCCGGCCGTGATGTGTGCCGGGCTGGCGGCGCCGCTGATCTATCCCGATGATCTTCGGACAGCGCGTCCGCCGTCGCTCTCCCGTGGCTGGTGAGACGCGACGGGAGGGCGCGGAGCCTGCCGACCGTACGGGTTCGGGGTGGTTACGCGATCATTGCCGCAGCCAGGTATGCTCACCGGTCGGATGTTGGTCCGTGCCGCCTTAGCTCAGCCGGCAGAGCAACGCACTCGTAATGCGTAGGTCCGGGGTTCGAATCCCCGAGGCGGCTCCGCTAAGGCCCAGGTCACGAGCGGTACGTCCCCCTCCCGGCCTGGGCATTTGCTCATCGAGCCGAGCAGAGCAGCCAAGCAGCAGCCAAAGGTCAGGACGACGGCCCGCGCAGGCAGGCCGACCGATGATCGTCGTCGGAGCCGGCAGCCCCTGACCACAACGCCGACTCCAGCCGAGCCGCCGCCTCGCGAGACACCTCAGGGGAGGAGTGGCACCCCGGGTGCGGGCAAGCTGTCCGAACGGGGGCGAGAAAGGCCTCAGGAAGGTGCTATGAGGTGAACGCGCCGTGCCGGTCGAGCGGATACGCGTTCTCCAAGTACGCGACACTGCCGACGGACCGTGCGTCGAGGGAAGCCAGGACCCGGCGCGCGAGCCTCGAAGACAACAGCCCTTCTGCCTCCGCGCGAGTACAGAACGACCAACCGCGCAGCTCGTCCTCGGGCAGAATGATCGCGGATACCTCATCCGGCCGTACTAGACCACCGTCGAACACGAACATCACGGCCTCAGGTTTCCCGTCGTGCGCAGACACCCAGTCGACGGCCAGTAGCTGGAGCCGCGCACGGTGCAGGCCAAGCTCTTCCTTCAGGTCCCGGCACACAGCCGTATGCGGCGAATCGTCAGCCTCCACCACTCCGCCAGGGATCTCCCGAGATCGCTTGTACGTAGGCTGGACAAGGAGGATCCGGTCTGCTGCATCGAAGAGAAGCGCCCCTGCCGCCATCCGCTTACGAGGAGCGACGCCCTGAAGTCCACCTGGTCAGGCTCTGTCGTATCCACCGCTGCACCCTACTGACGCGCTGACTCGCTTCACCACGGAAGCATGCGCCGCCGTCGCCGCGCCATCTGCGTGCTATTAGCTGAGTTTCGGTCGACGAGACTTCACCGGGCGAACCCACGGTCGTCGACCTGACTCACGTCTCGATCATTGCCGATCCGGCGGCCGCCGTCACATTCTTGCGGACGTCGGCGAGCAGGCGTTCGATCAGGGTCTCGTTGATCCACCCGTCACCGGCCCGGTCGGTGGCGCCCGCCCAGTCGCCGACGTCCCACAGCCGACGGCAGGCTGCCATGAGCGGGAAACTGTCGATCTCAGCGGTGCTGAGCCGGCGGACGCCGAGGTAGCCAGCGAGAATCGCGTCCCAGCGCTCGCGATCCCCGTCCGGCGCGTCAACGCCGCGGTAAAGGCTGGCGAGGTCGTACGCCCGCAGGCCGTATCCGCAGTGGTCGAAGTCGTACAGCACGAACCGGCCGTCCTCGTCGACGTTGATGTTGCCGCGGTGCAGGTCGGCGTGGATGACGCCGTACGCGCCTGGGATCTCGCGCAGCCGCCGGATCGCCGCGGTGAGCTGCTCACCGATCCGGCCGAGCTCGGCGAGGTCGTCGACCGCCTTCGCCGACTCGGCGTACGCCGCGAGGCTCGTCAGCGGCCGCTCGACGAGGATCCGCTCGTCGAGGTGGTAGCGGTCGTGGGCTGTCTCGAAGCGGTCCATCTCCTCGTGCATCCGCGCGACGTGAGCGCCGAGCCGCTCCCAGTCGCTGGCGCTCAGCTCGCGGTCGTACGACGCCACGCCGTCGGCGTACGTGAGGAGCGTGAAGCAGCGCTCGCCTTCGGGCGCGGTGAGCCGGCCGAGCCTGGTGCCGTCGGCTCGCTGGTACGGCCGCGCCACTCCGAGGCCAGCGGAGGCGAGGTGCTCGAGCAGGTCGAGCTCGAAGTGCAGGTCGGAGTCGGAGCCGATCCAGTACTTGTCGCGG
>DATCKU010000035.1:0-169641 GCA_036564245.1 Actinopolymorphaceae bacterium | reverse complement strand
GGTGGCGAGCGGACCCTTGCGGCGCAACTGGACTGGACGCCCGAGCTCGTGCCCACCACCGTGACTCCAGCCTGGTGGCAGGTGGTTGGTGTCGTCGCCCTCGTGAGCCTTGCCGGTGTGGTCACCGGCTGGTGGGCTTCCGGTCACGTCATCGCGACTCCGCTCGGTGTCACCCGGCGGCAACGGCGTCGACCACCGCGACCATGGGGCATGCTGCTGCTGCTGGGCCTGCCGGTGCTCGGCGTGCCCGAGCTGTTCAACGAGAACGACGAGTCCGCTCAGGCCGTTGGCTTGGCATGCGTCAGTCTGGCCATCGTCGGTGTCCTCGCTCTTGGCTCGTGGACAGCGCACCGAGTCGGTCACATCGCGCAGCGTCATGCCCGTTCAGCGGCCACCCTGCTGGCGGCGAGGCGTCTGGTCACCGATCCTCGGTCGGTTGGGCGGGCGGCCGCGGCTCTCGGCGCGATCGGCCTGGTGTCCGGTGGTGCGAGTGTCGTCATAGCCGACTTCATCCTCGACCAATCTGAAACAGGTGATTCGTTCTACATCATCTCGTTCGGGCTTCTTGGTCTTGCCGTCCTGGTGGCCCTGGTCGCCGCCGCAAGCAGCATCGCGGTATGCGCGGTCGAGGCACTGCTCGATCGCAAGCGACCGCTCGCGAGCCTGCACGCCAGCGGCGTCACCATCGACACGCTCGTCGCAGCCTTGCGTCGTGAGGCGTTGCTCGCGGCCATCCCGCTCGCGGTCATGGGAATGCTGCTCGGAATCGTGACCTTGGTTGGTTTGTACAGCATCCAAAACGGGGTCATGCCCTCGTCCGCGTTCGGTCTGATCCTGATCCAAGCGGTCCTGACCGTCCTTCTGATCTGGCTTGCGATCGGTGTGGTGACCACAGCCGTACGTCCATGGCTGCGCCGAGCGACCACGCCTGCGAACCTGCGCACCGAGTAGCTCCACTAGCCAGCCGGATCGACTAGCAGCTGCTGTTAGCAGCGAGGCGTACGTCATGTGGCGTACGCCAGGACGAACGCGTGCCGTTCATGGCGTGATCATCCAACAAACCGGGAGTCTGATGCCAATCAACCCTGCCCTTTCGCACGTGCTGGTTCGGATTCGTCGACGCCCGATCGGCGCCACGGTGACATGCGTGGTGCTCGTCGGCGGCACCCTCGTCAGCAGCACGCATGTGTCGGCGGCCGAGCCCACAACGAACCAGACAAGCACCGGGTTGCGAAGTCCTCCAGCGCAAGGCGGGGAATCCGCGAGCCGCCCGTCGAACGTTTCCGTGACATTCACCGACGGCAAACGAGTAGTGCTCTCGCCATCGACGGGACCGACCCCGATCAGCGAAGGCCGCCAAGGATCACGAATTCTCGTGGCTGGTGACGAAGGGTCGAGTGAGCCGAGCAGGTGTGAGCAGTCCGGTGTCGAGACCGCACGCGGTGAAAGGTACGAGATCACGATCAAGCACCTCGATCGGGCTGGCAAGCCCACGACGGCAGCGACTGCTGGATTTTTCGGACTCGACAACGACGTGCGGGCAAAGTGTGTGCCGGACCGCAAGGGTGTCGTCAAGGTCCTGCTGCCCAAGGGTCGCTACATCGTCGGCAGCTTCGTCACCACGTCCTCTGAAGGGACCTTGATGGTGCATCCATTGATGCGCCTGAACAAGGACGTGACGATCCTTGCCGACGCGCGTAAGGCCAAGCCGGTCGGCACAACGGTGGAACGTCGATCAGTACGGTCGGTGCTGGCAGCCTTCGGCTACTACGTGCCCAACAGCGACATCGGGCTCATGGTCTTCAACGAGGACCTCACTGACTTCGACGGCCTGTATGCAGCACAACTCGGCCCGCCGACGACCAGGTCACCGCTGGTGTCGTTCGTCTCCAGCCAACGGGCCGGTCAGGGACCGAACAACCAGTGCTTCTACGGCTTGATGGACGTGCGGAAGGGTCGGTTCCTCGACGGCTACGACCGCCATGTCACCGATGACCAACTGGCGAAGGTGACGGTTCCGGTACGCCCAGCAGAAGGAGGGGCGTCGCGCCCTTCGGACCATGACGACACATGGTGCGGGCGCACCATTCGTGCTCTCGCACGACTTCCCGCTCGACGTGCCTACGACGGTGATCAGCTATCTCGAGCCGGAGCCCGTGCAGTGGGAGGCGAGTTTCGGTGAGATCACTCACGATGGCGAGTTCGCACATACCTCGAGGCGCCGGCGCTCGGCTACGAGCGTGGGCGGACGTACACCCAGCTGTGGAACTATGGCGTCTTCGGTCCGGCGTTTCCGATGACGAGCGAACCGTTGTCATCGCGGGTGGGTGACGAGTTGTCCATCTTCATGCTGTTGTACTTCGACTCTGCTGGGCATGAGGGTTTCTCCCGCACCGATTCGGCGCGGACGGCGTTGTATCGGGGTGAAGGTGGCGGTGCTGCGTCAGCTGGTGGTGCAGGTGTCGACCGATGATGGTGCGACGTGGCGGAAGGCTCGCACGGTGGCGGCGGGGCAGAACCGTTGGGTGGCGGTGGTCGAGCAGCCTGAGGGGACGCGGTATGTGTCGTTGCGGGCTGAGGCGGTCGACTCGAAGGGCAACGGGGTCGAGCAGACCGTCATCCGGGCTTACGCGGTCGGCTCTTAGCGGGCTGCCGGTGCCTGGACGGCGGTATCCGGGTGAGGACCACCCGGATACCGCCTGTCCGGGGCGGCGTCCGGGTGACGGCGACCGGAATGACCGTGTGCACTCGGGCTGTTGGGGGTGTGACACGTGCCGACACATGTCACACCCCCAAAACGCCTGGTGCTCCCCCTTCCGGGTGTGCCAGTAGTGGCCGACGCTGCACGAGACGGCTGCGGCCTCGCCAGCACGTCACAGCAGGAGGTTGACGTCACCGAACTCGTGCCACAGGTACCCGGACTCGAGAGCAACCGTGTAGCAGCGGGATACGAGCTCGGGCCCGGCCACGGCGTCGAGCATGGCAAGGTGCGAGGACATCGGCTCGTGAAAGCCGGTCAGGAGTCCGGAGACCACTCGAACACCGCGCGCGGGGGTCACCACGAGGTTCGTCCAACCCTGCCGCGCTTCCACCCAGCCCTCGGGTGTGACGGCGGACTCCAGTGCGCGTACGACCGTCGATCCCACGGCCACGACCCGCGACCCGCGTCGGATCGCGTCGTTCACGGCCTGCGCGGTCGGCACCGGCACCTCGAACCATTCGTCGTACGGCGGCTCGTGATACTCCGGTGACGCGACCCCGCAGTGCAACGTGATCGGGACGACCAGGATCCCGCGAGACACCAACCGTGTGACGACCTCCGGTGTGAACGGCCTGCCGGCACTGGGCATCTCCGCACTGCCCGGAACAGTTGCGAACACCGTCTGGTAGTGCCCGAGCGGCCAGTGCTGCGTGACGTACGGGTACCGGATCGGACGGCCAAACCGCTCCAGGTACTCGCGTACGTCTGTCGCGGACAGCGCGGCATGCCACAGGCGCCTGGACGCGTGGGGGCGGAGCAGGACCAGTTCCACATCTCCCGGAAGCTGTAGCCGCTGGCCTGCCCGCCCGTCTCGATCCGGACCGTCGCCGCGGCGCAGCTCGACGAGCCATGAGCCGTCAGGTGCAGGCGTCGAGAAGTGCACCATCCGTCGTGCGCCGAGCTCGTCTCGCGGAAGGTCGACAGCTGCCGGAAGGGTCTGCGAACGGTTGACGACCAGGACGTCTCCCGGTTCCAACAGCGACGGCAGCTCGGTGAACACGTGATGGCTGAGCTCGATCTCGTCCCCAGCCGATCTGTACCGGCCGACCAGCAGGCGTACGCCATCACGTGCAACGCCCCGGGCTTCGGGAGGTTCATGAGCTTCCAGCTCGGCTGGGAGTACGAACTGCAGCGACGGTGGCGTGGCTACCTGCGCCGTCGCGGCCGGAGGCGGGGCGGCCAGCGCCGGCGACGATCCGCTGCCGCTCGTGGGTCTCGTCCTCATGCCGGCGCTCCCTCGAGCAGCGCCGCGGCACGGAACCGGCCACTGGGTGGGCGTTCGGAGATCAGCCGGAGAAATCCCGGAACCACGGTGTCAGGCAGGGGACGGTCGGAGATGTCCTCGCCTGGGAAGGCGTCCTGGTGCATCTGGGTACGCAGGTCACCCGGGTCGACCCACCAGACCTTGACGTCGCTCCCCGCCTCGGTGAGCTCGGTGGCGAGCACCCGCGACCACTGCTCGAGTGCGGCCTTACCGGACCCGTAGCCGCCCCAACCGGCGTACGCCTCCACCGCCGCGTCGCTGGTCACGTTGATCAGCGCGCCACGTGGGCTGCGCCGAAGCAGCGGCAGCGCGAGCTGGGCGAGCGCCAGGGGAGCGACCGTGCCGATCTCGAGGATCTCCCGGTAGGCAGCGAGCTCGAGGCGCTCGAGGGCCGGGAGCGGGCTGGGACCGAGAATTCCGGCGTTGTTGACCAGCAGGTCGAGGCCGCCCAGATCCTCGGCGGCGGCGATCAGCTCCCTTCGATGCTGCGGGTCGGCGACGGATCCGACGTGTGCCACGACCGAAGCGCCCGGCGCTGCACGGCTGCGCAGCTCGCGTACGGCTTCCTGCAGGGGTTCGGCATGCCGGGCATCGACGATGAGGGACCATCCGGCGTCGGCCAGCCCTCCAGCGAGGGCGAGGCCGAGACCACGGGAGGCGCCGGTAACGAGGGCGACGGACATGGTGTCCTCCTTGTGTGACGGGATCGTGACGGATCGAGACGGCAAAGCTGAGTGAGCGAACCTGGGTGACCACGCTGCAGCTGCGTCGACCGCATGTGGTGGGAGCCAGGGGCGGGTTGCTGACAGCTGGTACGACCGCTGGTCAGGCCAGCGTCGACGCCTTGCCCTGTGGGGGAATGGCGACGGGGCAGGATCTGTCGTTGCGTCGACCCAAGACGCGACGGAGGAGACCACGGACTCTCGACGGCGTTCTGGACCTCGCCACCGTGCGGGCGAGTCGTTCCTCCGCCGCTTGCCGATACAGATCGGTCAGGCGGGCCCGGGCCAACTCGTCGATCATGAGGTCGTTGAACATCGGTTTCTCCTTCCGAGCTCGACGCTAGGAAGGAGGAGGAGCCCAGACATCGACCCGCGGATCGGACCTGGGTACGCCGTCGGACCTACGACCTGCGCAGGATGTCTCGAGGCGGACCGGTAGGTACCGTGTCAGGCGTGGTAAGCCCGTCCCAGTGCCGTGCCGACTTCGATGCGTTGTCACGGGCGGTGCTCGCGATCACCGAGCAGACGTCGATCCACGAGGTCCTGCAGATGATCGTCGAGTCCGCGCGGAACCTGGTTCGCGCCGACTACGCCGCGCTCGGTCTGCGCGATGAACAAGCCCGGTTCGCCGAGTTCTACGCGTCCGGCATCACAAGCGAGCAGTGGACGGCGATCGGCCCGGTGCCGCGGGCTCACGGCTTGCTCGGTCTGTTGCTCCGCCAGACCAAACCTCACCGCACGGCCGACGTCCGTGCAGACGCTCGGTTCTCCGGCTGGCCCAGCGCACATCCGGACATGGGGCCTTTTCTCGGCATTCCCGTCGTGGATCGCGGGGACATCCTGGGTGCGATCTATGTGGCGAACCGACCGGACGGCAGGCAGTTCGAGCCCGCGGATGAGCGAATGCTTCGCATCCTCGCCGCCCATGCGGCGATCGCGATCACACGGGCGAAGATGTTCGAGCGCGACCGGGAGCTCACCGTGGTCGAGGAGCGGGCGCGAATCGCACGCGACCTGCACGACGCTGTGGCGCAGAAGCTCTTCAGCCTCCGCTTGACAGTGGGTGCGGTCGAAGCGCTGCTGCTGAAAGGCGATCGTGAGCGGGCAAGGGACGAGTTTGCCCGGCTGAAGGAGCTCGTGGGATCGGCGCTGGACGAGCTGCGCGCGGTCGTGACCGAGCTACGGCCCCCTGCGGTCCGGGAGGACGGGCTCGTCCCGGCCCTGCGCAAGCACGTCGACGTGATCGGCCGGGCCCATCCGGTCGACGTCTCCTTCAGTGCCGATTGCGACGGCCGCTGCGCGCTGCCGGAGGCGGTCGAGGACGCGGTGTTCCGCGTGGCGCAGGAGGCGCTGCACAACGCGCTCCGGCATGCAGAGCCGCGTCACGTTGTTGTGAACCTGCGGACCCCGAAGGACCGTGTGATCTTGACCGTGAGCGACGACGGCAAGGGGCTCGCCAGGGAGCCTGCCCGAGAAGGCGGGCATCACCTCGGTATCGCCTCGATGCGGGAGCGTGCGCGGCGCGTTGGTGGAAGGCTCCGGGTGGAGTCGCGAGTGGGGGAGGGGACGACGGTGACGTTGGAGGTGCCCCGTGACTGAGCCGATGACGGGATCCGCGACGCGCAGCAGCCCCGTCCGGGAGGTCTCCGACCGCGGGGCCACCCCCAGTCAGGCGGGACCGATTCGTGTGCTGATCGTCGACGACCATCAAGTGGTGCGTCACGGTCTGCACACGTTCCTCGACGTCCTGGACGACATCGAGGTCGTCGGCGAGGCCACCGACGGCGGCGAAGCGGTGGAACAGGCCGAGCGGCTCCGGCCGGACGTCGTACTCCTCGATCTCGCGCTGCCCACGGTCGACGGGGTTGATGCGTTACGCATGATGCGCGAGCGTGATCTGCCGAGCCGCGTGCTCGTCCTGACCTCGTTCACCGAGCCCGCCCGTGTGGTGCCGGCGCTGCGGGCGGGCGCCGCGGGCTACGTCTTCAAGGACGTGGACCCCGAGGCCTTGGCCCAGGCGATTCGCGCGGTGCATTCCGGTCAGGTGCTGCTCGAGCCGGAAGTGGCCAGCGCGCTGCTCAAAGGCGAGGAGGACACCCGCGCGGACGCGCTCACCGACCGGGAGATCGAGGTCCTCACCGAGATCGCTCGAGGCCGATCCAACCGGGAGATCGCGCGGGCGCTCGTCCTGTCCGAGAAGACCGTGAAGACCCACGTCTCCTCGATCCTCGCGAAGCTGGGCCTTTCCGACCGTACGCAGGCCGCGCTCTATGCCGTCCGGTCCGGATTGGTCTAGCCAGCGACCCACGGCCCTCGGACACCTCCCGGCGAGCAAAATGGCGTGGCCTAGGCTTGGAGGGCCTCCATCAGGCTGAACGGTCAACGGGTGGGCTCCGCTCGCCAGAAGGCCTCGAGCGTGACAGACCCGCTTTGGGGTCGGTCCATCGATCGATGGCCGGTCGGGGCACGAGAGAGCCGAGACGAAGGTTCATGAAGACGTTCGACGAGCTGTACGCCGAGCTGCGGGCCAAGGCGGAGACCCGCCCGCCTGGCTCGCGCACCGTTGCCGAGCTCGACTCAGGCGTCCATGCGATCGGCAAGAAGCTCGTCGAGGAGGCGGCCGAGGCCTGGATGGCGGCCGAGCACGAAGGTCGGGAACGTGCTGCCGAGGAGATCTCGCAACTGCTCTACCACGCCCAGGTGCTGATGCTGGCCTGCGGGCTCACGCTGGACGAGGTCTACGCCCATCTTTAGGGATGCCGGCGTCGATCGGTCGTCCAGGCTGGCATCCCACGGTTGGCGAGAGCGGACGACACCACCACGAGAGCCCATCGACTCGAGTCGTTCGACAATCTCCATGAGCAAGCCACGAATGGAAAGACGTCAAACCATGCTGCGTGTTGCCGTACCCAACAAGGGGACGTTGGCCGAACCGGCCGCCGAGATGTTGCGTGAGGCGGGTTATCGCCAGCGAAAGGAAAGCCGTGAGCTGATCCTCATCGACGCGGAGAACTCCATCGAGTTCTACTACCTGCGCCCGAAGGACATTGCGGTCTACGTCGGTGAGGGAACCCTCGACGCTGGCATCACGGGTCGAGATCACCTCGTGGACTCGGGTGCGCCGGCTCAGGAGATCCTCGCCCTGGGGTTCGCCGCGTCGACCTTCAGATTCGCCGCGCGACCTGGCACCGCGTCGAGCGTCGCTGATCTCGAGGGTGTGCGGATCGCGACGAAGTACGACGGACTGGTACGAAAGTACCTCGCCGACCGAGGCATCACCGCACACGTCATCCGGCTCGAGGGTGCTGTCGAGACGTCGATCGCACTGGGCGTAGCGGATGTGATCGCCGATGTCGTCGAGACCGGGAGCACGCTCCGGGGTGCCGGCCTGGAGGTGTTCGGCGAGCCGATCCTGCGGTCCGAGGCCGTGCTGGTGAAGCGGAACGGTGTCGCGGATCCAGCAGAGCTCGAGCTGTTGGTACGCCGCCTGGAAGGCGTTCTGGTGGCTCGTGACTACGTGCTCATGGACTACGACATCCGAACCGAACAGCTCGAGGCGGCGGTCGCCGTGACGCCGGGCCTGGAGGGCCCCACAGTGTCGCCGCTTCATCGAGAAGGGTGGGCCGCGGTGCGGGTCATGGTCCCGCGTAACGACGCCCAACGACTGATGGACGCCCTGTGGGACCTCGGTGCCCGCGCCATCCTGGTGACCGACATCCACGCCTGTCGGCTTTGACATCAAGGGCCAGGACAAGCACGATTCGTACGCCATGAGCAGAGAGCCCGCCCACCCGCCGGTGCTGCCGCACACCTGGCGCCCTTGGCTTGTGCCCATGGTCGCGCTCGGCACCGGGGCGGCCTTGTCGCTCGCTGCGCTGGGCATGTGGTTCGGCCTGCCAGCTGAGGCCCGGAAGCAGATCAGTTTCCTGCAGACCCTCACCCTGGCCTTGATCCTGGTCGCCCTGTTGTTCGGTCTCTACCGGCTGGCACGGATCCGGGTGAGTGCCGACGAGACGGGCCTCACGATCGTGAACGTGTTACGTACGCACCGTCTGGAGTGGCCGCAGGTGCTTGCCGTCAACCTGCGCCCAGGCGACCCGTGGGTACAGCTGGACGTCGACGACGGGACGACCCTCTCGGTGATGGCGATCCAGAGCGCGGATGGTGCACGGGGTCGACGGGCGGCCCAGCAGCTCGCTCGGCTGGTCGAAGCCAAGACGAAGACCTCACGCAACGACTGATCGCGACCGTTGGGAGTGGCGGAGCAACCCCGCCCTGGCATCAGGACAGTGCTCCCCGGTCCCCACCGTCGAGAGGAGTTCGTGTGGTCGCTACCTCACGCAAGCTGGGTCGTACGTTCTGGCAATTCTGGACAGCCAGCGCGCTGGCGAACGTCGGCGACGGTATCCGGCTGGCGGCGTTCCCCCTTCTCGCGGCATCCATCAGTGCGGATCCGTTCGCTGTCGGCGTCGTCGTCGGTGCGCAGGCCCTGCCGTGGCTCGTCACTGGCCTGCTTGCCGGTGCGTTGGCCGACACCTGGCCGGCTCGGGCTTTGATCGCGGGCGCCGACACGGCTCGTGTCGTGGTCCTGCTGCTGCTCATGGCGGCGGTGGTGAGCGGCTGGGTGACCGTCGCGGTCGTGGCGATCAGTGCGTTCCTGCTCGGCGTCGCCGAGACCGTCCGCGACACGTCGGCGCAGACGGCCGTACCACGACTCGTGCCCCGCACGCTGCTGGAGCGGGCCAATGGCCGGCTTGCTGCGGGCGAGATCGTCGGGAACGAGTTCGTCGGGCCACCGGTCGGCTCGATGCTGTTCGTCGCCGGCGCCGCGCTGCCGTTCGCGGTCAACGGAGTGACGCTGGCGTTGGCGGTGATGCTGGTGCTCTCGCTGCCGCTCAGCGTGCTCGGCACAGCTGCCGCAGCCGGTCGGCCGGAGCGTGGCCACGAGGTTGGCGACGGTGTGCGCGCCGGGCTCGCCTGGCTGGTTCGACACCGCATGCTTCGCGTCCTGGTCCTGATCTCGGCTGCCGTGGCCGCTGCAGACAGTGCATGGTTCGCCATCCTCGTGCTCTACACCCGCGACGTGCTCGGTCTCGGTGAGGTCGGTTACGGGGTGCTCCTCGCGGTGGGCGCTGCCGGTGGATTGCTCGGCTCCTTCGTCGCCGATCGGATGGTCACCGGCTCCGGAGGGCGCCGGCGTCGGCACCGGAGCGTCCTCACCCTGACCATCGCCGTCAGCACCGGTGTGCCTGCACTCCTTGTGATCTCGCCGCAGGTGTGGGCGGCGGTGGTGGTCGTCGTCGTGACGAGCGGCGCGTTCGCGATCTTCAACGTGGCCGCCGTCTCGCTGCGTCAGCGCCTGGCTCCGATGGAGGTGCTCGGCCGGGTCACGGCCGCTTCCCGGACGGTCGTGTACGGCTCGACCGCGCTTGGCGCGGCCGTAGGTGGTGGCCTGGCGTCGATCGCCGGCATCGAGTCGCCGTTACTTTTCAGCGCTGCCATCGCGGTCGGCGCCACCCTCGTCTGGTGGATCGCGTCGCGACCACAACCTGGTGACGCCTTGGTCGACCTCGCCTAGCCCGTGGCGGCCTGAGCCAGCGTCTTGCGGTCACGTTTCTGGCCGGTTCTTGTCGCGGTTGCCTTTCGGAAGACCGAAGCTGCGGCGGAGGAGATAGTCGAAGGCGCGTTGCGGGACGAGCGTTCGAAGATGTGGTAGCCAGCGGCTGTCCCGTCCTGCTCCGTAGCGGAGTTTGGGAGAGCGTTCGTGGGCGATCCGCACGATCAGCTCGGCGACCTTGCGTGGGTCGGCGCCGCGTTGGAGGCTCTGGTGCAGGACGTCGTGCGAGGCTTCACGCGCGCCGTCGTAGTCGGGGATTCGGCGGCTCGCGGTGATGGCGACGTCGAGTACGCCCGTGGCGAAGACGCCGGGTTCGACGAGGCTGACGCAGATGCCGAGGTGCCAGACCTCGTGACGGAGTGCCTCGGTGTAGCGGGCGAGCGCGGCTTTGGACGCGGCGTAGTAACTTTCGCCGGGTTCGCCGACCCAGGCAGCGAGAGAACCGACGTTGACGATGCGCCCGCGACGCATGGCGCGCATGCCGGGGAGGACGGCGTTGGTGACGCGGGCGACGCCGAAGAGGTTGGTGTCGAAGACTCTGGCGGCTTCCTCGAGGGTGGTCTCTTCGGCGAACCCCTCGTGCATCACGCCAGCGTTGTTGACCAGCAGGTCGAGGTGGTCGGTACGGGTGTAGATCTCGTCGAGGCACGCGGCGACAGATTCCTCGGAGCAGACGTCGAGGCGGAGCATGGTCACGCCGTGGTCGTCCGGGTGGTCGCGGCGGCTGGTGCCGAACACCCGGTAGCCCCGGGCAGCGAGCAGCCGAGCTGTCTCGCGGCCGATACCTGAGGAAGCGCCGGTCACCAACGCGGTGGGCGCGACTCGCTGCTCGGTCGTCGTCATGGCGTCCTTCAGGTGTGAGTCCGCGAGATGTGGTCCGTAGGCGGGTCAGTGGGAGCGTCGAACAGCGCGGCGAGCATGTGACGTCCTTCGGCGGGAGCTCGGACCTGCAGGCGCAGGTGAGGACCGTCGAGGTGGAGTCGGAAGTCGAGGAACGGGCAGCAGGCGTGTTCGGCGGCAGCCAGCTCGGCAATTGTGGCGATGCGCTGGAGCGGCAGGGTCAACTCGAGACCGTTCGGAATGGGGGCGCGGGTAGCACCGGCGAGGACGTTCCGCCACTGTCCGACCCGCTCGGCGACGCCGTGAGGGGTGAGCGAGCACGCGACCGGTACGTCCTGCCACCGATCCCGGTCTACGTCCCGCCCCACTGCCTGACCCGCACCCGTGCCCAGGCCAGCGTCCTCGGTCGGCTGGAGGAGAATGTCGCATTCGGAGTTGCAGCGGCTGGACCGATCCGGCAGCGCCGCGAGTTGGTCGAGCGCGGCGCGCAGCATGTCGATCAAGCCAGCGAGCTCACTGCGCTGCTGCTCAGCTTCTCTGAGCCTGGCTCGGAGCCGGGGCATGATCTCGGCTTTCACTTGGACGCACGCGCTGGTCTCCCACACGGACATCAACGTGGCGATCTCCTCCAATGACAGGCCCAGCTTCTTCGCGGTCTTGATGAACTCCAACCGCTCGACGGCCTGCTCACCGTAGAGGCGATACCCGGCTGGCGACCGATCGGCGGGCAGCAGGCCGGCGGACTCGTAGTACCGCAGCGTCGTCGGGGGCACACCGGTGCGCGCGGCCAGCTGGGAGATCCGGTACGTGCTCATGGCCAGACCGTAAACCCTCGACCCGACTCGAAGGTCAAGGTCGTACCGAGACCGATCTGCGGAGTCACGGCATCAGCACGCTGCTCACCACGCCTCGGTTGTGATCTCGGCTCGCCATCGGAGGAGCCTGCTGGAAGTCGTGACGAGGCATTTGCTATCGAACAAAAGTTCGATATGCTGAGCGGCGTGATCTTACGGTGGCCCAGCAGGCGCGCGAAGGCAGAGAAGCATCCGGTGTCCCGTCGCACCGTCGTCACCGGAGGTTGGGAGGCTGGCATGGGCGAGGCGGGGCCGGTCCGAAAGCGTTTCGTCGTCCGCGAGACCGACTACGGATACGGCATCTGGGACCAGCTACTGGACGACTGGTGGATTCCGCGGCTGGACATGTCGAGGCGCGATGCGCAGTTGATCGTGGACGAGCTCAATCAGGGTCTGGGGGAAGAGTGAGGATCTCCGCACTGGTTGGCGTCACCAGCACGGTGTGCTCGAACTGCGCCGACCACTTCCGGTCCTTCGTCAGGACGGTCCAGCCGTCTTCCCACATGTCCCACTCATGCGTGCCCAAGGTCAGCATGGGCTCGATCGTGAACGTCATGCCCGGTTCCATGACGGTGTCGTACCGGGGATCGTCATAGTGCGGCACGATCAGGCCGGAGTGGAACGACGTTCCGATGCCGTGGCCGGTGAACTCCCGCACGACGCCGTACCCGAAGCGGCGTGCGTAGGACTCGATGACTCGGCCGATGACGTTCACCTGGCGGCCGGGAGCGACCGCCTTGATGCCACGCATCATCGCCTCGTGGGTACGGGAGACCAGCAGGCGGACCTCTTCGGCGACGTTCCCGACGAGGAAGGTCGCGTTGGTGTCGCCGTGCACGCCGCCGATGTACGCCGTGATGTCGATGTTGACGATGTCGCCGTCCTCGAGCGGCCGCGCATCGGGTATTCCGTGGCAGATGACCTCGTTGACCGAGGTGCAGAGGGACTTCGGGTACCCGCGATACCCCAGCGTGGAGGGGTACGCACCGGCGTCGCAGAGGAACTCGTGTCCGATCCGGTCGAGTTCGTCTGTCGTCACGCCGGGCGCGACGTGCCGGCCGACCTCCTGGAGAGCCGCCGCGGCGATTCGCCCGGCGACCCTCATGCGTTCGATCGTCTCGGCGTCCTTGACCTCTGAGCCGGTGAACCGTGCCGGCGCCGGCTTGTCGACATACTCGGGCCGCGGTATGTGCGCCGGGACCTTTCGGCGCGGTGAGATCGCCGCTGGAACCAAGGGAGCCATGATTGACAGAAGTCTATGCCCCACCTGGCCCCTTGCCCTGCCGGGTCCACTGAGGGAGGCTCGAGGCATGAGTGAGCCTGAACGGTGGTACTTCTGCCTGCGGCACTATCAGGTGGAACCGCAGCAAGGCTGCAAGGGCTCCGACCGGCTTGGGCCCTACCCGAGCCGGGACGACGCAGAGAATGCCTTGGCCAAGGTCGCCGAGCGGAACGAGCAGTGGGACAACGACCCACGCTGGAACGATCTCGACGACTGAGGCGGCGCCTGAGAGCCTGATAGCCGGTTCCGGTAGGGCTCTCAGGGCGCCTTGGGCAGGGCAACGACCCGCGAGGCCCGCGCTCTACTGGCCTGGGTGCCCGGTCGCGGTGCCACGTGTGGTCAGAGGCCCAGCATGTCCGCGATGCTGCGGCTCGCTGACCGCGTGGTCTTGCGGGCCGATGCGCGCTTCCTGGTCGTCTTGCGGGCCGGCGCCCGTTTCGTGGCCTTCTTGGCGGGTGCGCGCTTGGCCGGTGCGCGCTTGGCGGTGGTCCGCTTCGCTGTCGCCTTCTTGGCAGTCGTGCGCTTGGCGGTGGTCCGCTTCCGCGTCGCCTTCTTCGCGGTCTTCTTGGCGGTGGTCTTCCGCGCCGTTGCCTTCTTGGCGGTCGTGCGCTTGGCGGTGGTCCGCTTCCGCGTCGCCTTCTTGGCTGCCTTCTTGGCCGGGGCGCGTTTCGCCGTGGTGCGCTTGGTCGGCGGTCGAGCTGTCGTCCGCTTGGCCGCTGCCCTCTTGGCCGGAGCGCGCTTGGCGGTGGTCCGCTTGGCCGTCGTACGTTTGGCCGTCGTACGTTTGGCCGTCGTACGTTTGGCAGTCGCCTTCTTCGTGGACCGTTTCGCCGTCGTGCGCTTGGCGGTCGTGCGTCGTCGCGTCGCGAGGGCCCCGCTCACGCGTTTCCTCCCCGACGTCGCAGTCGCACGAGTGGACTCGTTCCCCGCCTTCCTGGCTGCGGAGGTTTTCCTAGGTGCGGCTTCGTCCGCCGCGGTTGTTGCTCTGGGCACCGTTTGCCTCCCTTGCGCAGGAGCTCCGGTCATGCCGGACCTTTTGCCACGAGGCCAGGACACTTATTCCTGCCATCTCAGTGGATCATGCGCATTGACGGCGTCCGTAAACCCCTGAGAGCCGGCGAATTTGCGATCTGGGCGAAAACCACGCGTCGAATTGCGGCCCTGGCGGCATTTGGCCGCAACCTGTTGGCACCGAGACGAGGAGTGTCGGGCCTCGGACCTTCATCCACCCGGTCCGACAATGCGGTCGAGCAATCGGCCAAGCCGGGCTCGAAGTCCGCTTCGGCGCGACATCTCGTGAGGGCTCGTTGCAGCGATACTCACCAGGTGCTGAGCGCTGTCGAAGGACACCACGGGTAACGCGTCGGAGTCGACAGTGAGCATCTCGTGCGCGATGCTCGCGAGCTCTGATTCGCCGTTGCCGAGAGCGAAAATGCGCGCACCTTTTCGGCGTACGTCATCGAGTCGCTCGAGCAGCGGGACCGGCGTCGACGGAGCGACCACGAGGAGCGACTCTCCTCGAGCCGCTGCCCGGAGGCGCTCCAGACCGATGGACAGATGCGGGGGTGCACCCGGCGGGGGGTTCCACCGCACCAAGGTGGGTGTGAGCTCAGGGAGGTTGGCGTAGCGTGCCTCGTCGTCCAGATGTGCGGTGAGGTGCCACGGTTCGTCCTCGGGTGGGCCGAAGAGCAGCAACCCGCCAGGCGATTTCGTACTCACCCGAAGCGCCCGGCCGAACTCGTCGGTGCGTTCCAACCAGCTCGTGCCTTCCAGCAGCTCGCGGAGTTCCCGTGCCTTGTTAAGATCCATCACCTCCTACGGTGCCACATCCTGCGTCCTGCCGTTTGTACTGTCAGCGTTTGGAGCTGTTTGCTAGGTGGTGTCAACGGTCATCTGCTAGAGGGAGCATCTGGTGAAGTTCGGCTACAAGGCGTCGGCGGAGCAGTTCGGCACGCGGGAGCTACTCGACTACGCTCTGCTCGCGGAGCGGTTGGGGTTCGACATCGTCGCGGTGTCCGACCACTTTCAGCCGTGGCGGCACACGACCGGGCGGGCACCGCTCGTGTTCAGCTGGCTGGGTGCGCTTGCGTACGCATCCGAACGCATCACGCTGGGTACGAGCGTCCTCACACCGACGTTGCGCTACCACCCGTCCGTCGTGGCGCAAGGGTTCGCCACCATCGCCCAGCTCGCGCCGGGTCGGGTCTTCCTCGGCGTTGGGACCGGCGAGGCGATGAACGAAGTGCCCGCGACCGGAATGCCCTGGCCGAGTGGCAAGGAGCGTCGGGCACGGCTTCGTGAGGCAGTCAACCTGATCCGTGCGCTGTGGACGGGCGAGCGGGTCGACTTCGAAGGGGAGTACTACCGCACGGTCAAGGCGACCATCTACGAGCGGCCCGAGGAGCCGTTGCCGATTTATGTGGCGGCGTCCGGTCCGCTGGCCGGTCGCCTCGCCGGGCAGATCGGGGACGGCGTCATCCAGACCAGTGGCAAGGCGCCGGAGCTGTACGAAACCGTGCTGGGCAAGGTTCGTGAGGGCGCAACGGCGGCTGGACGGGATCCGGACTCGCTGCCCAACCAGATCGAGATCAAGGTGTCGTACGACACCGACCGAAACTATGCCGAGCAGGCCTGCACCTGGTGGGCGGCGCTCGGTCTCACCCCCGAGCAGAAGCAGGGCGTGGACGATCCGGTCGAGATGGAACGTCTGGCCGACGCGGATCCCCTGATCGGGGCGAAGCGGTTCATCGTGTCCGACGATCCCGACGAGGTCGTCGAACGCATCGCACCCTACGTCGACCTGGGCTTCACGGAGCTGGTCTTCCACGCTCCAGGAGACGACCAGGCTCGTTTCCTGCAGAGCTTTGCGCGTGACGTGCTTCCGAAGCTGCGGGAGCGGTGGGGCTGACCACGTGCCGTGCCTGGGCAGCAGTACCCAGTCCTCTGCAGGCACGGTCGAGGGGGCGCGGGTATCCGCGGGGCTGCCGAACGTGGTCACGGTTGACGACGAGGCGTGAGGCGGCAGCGCACCCGGCTGGTTGCGCGGAGCGTGATTCCCTGTCGAACCGACACAGCCGTGTCAACCGGTGCGAGCTCGAACGCCTGGAGCACCATGGCCAGGCTGAGCGTGGACTCGAGCATCGACATGTGCTGCCCAATGCACGCACGCGGCCCGCCTCCGAACGGCATCCACGCGTACCGAGGGCGGTTCTCTTCCGCGTCGGGGTGGAACCGATCAGGGTCGAAACGCTCCGGATCGGGCCAGTACGCAGGGTTGCGATGGATCGCCCACGTGCTCACGAACACGTTGGACCGCGCAGGAATGCGAAACCCTGCGACCTCGGTGTCCGTGACCGCCATGCGGCTGATGGCAGGAGCAGACGGATAGAGCCGCATGGCTTCTTTGATCACGCACGTGACGTACGGAAGGTTGTCGACGTCTGCAGCTACCGGTGTGCGTCCGTCCAGGAGGTCGTCGACCTCGGCTCGCGCCTTGGCCTGCGCGTCGGGGTGGAGTGCGAGCAGGTGCAACGCGAAGGTCAGTGCCGTCGCGGTCGTCTCGTGCCCGGCGAGCAAGAAGATCAGGACCTGGTCTCGTACCTCGGATGCAGCGAACTGATCCCCAGAGCTGTCCCTGGTCAACGTGAACAACCCGAGCAGGTCGTCGGACGTTGCGTCGTCGCGCCGGCCCGCCGCTGCGCGTTCGGCGATGATCCTGTCGCAGAGCGCGTAGAGCTCCTTCTGGGCAGCATCGCGTCGCCGGTCCGCCCGGGTAGGCCACGAGCGCGGGGCATTGATCGGTGAGATCACCCGTTGGAGTACGCCTTCACTGATGACGGGAAAGCAGCGCCGCACGGTCGGGACGGCTTCCTCGGCGTCGGTACCGAAAAGGATCCTGGCCACCACCCGAAGCGTGAGCCGGGTCATCTCGCCGTGCAGCTCGACGATGGGGTCGTCCCGCTGCCGCCAGTGGCGAAGTACGCCGTCGACCTCCTCGGCGATGGCGTCGGCGTACTGGTCGACTCGCCGGCGGGTGAAAAGAGGTTGAATCAGGCGGCGCTGCCGTCGGTAGGTCTCGTCCTGGCTTGTCAGCAACCCGTCGCCGAAGGTAGCCCGGATCTCACCGTAGGCCTTGCTGTCCTTGCGAAAGTTCGACGACTCGGTGGTGAGGACCTGCCGTGCGCCCTCGGCCGAGAAGACGCCGTAGAACGTTGTGCGCCAGCCGGGCGGTCCCACGACTATCCGCACGACTTCGCCGCACTCTCGCAGCGCCCGTAGGTGGGTGGCCAGGGAGTCTCGACGCAGATCGACAAGCGACCCGAGCAATGGTGCTCCCGGCAGCGTCGGCGGCAGATCGGCCATGGATCCTCCTGATGATCTCTCGGCTGCCCTCAGTCTGCACGGTCGGAATCGGGACACTTCCGGGCGTCACGTGGGTGCGGTGGATCGGGTGGCACCGGCGCTTGCGACGACCACCATCGCGACGGCGAGCAGCTGCCAGGGCGTGAGTCGCTGGCCCAGGATGACGAAGGCGGCCAACGTGGCGATGGCCGGCTCGATGCTCATCAACACGCCGAACGTCCGGGCCGGTAGGCGACGCAAGGCGGCGATCTCGAGGGAGTACGGGATGGCCGACGACATCATGGCCACGCCGAGACCGAGAAGCAGGGCAGTCGGCGTGAAGCGTTCCAGGTCGCTCGTGACGACGGCGACCGGCGCGACGGCCAGACTTGCCACCACGAGTGCCACGGCCAGACCTTCCATGCCCGGAAACCGGCGACCGGCCTGGACGCCGACCAGGATGTACGCGGCCCAGCACGTGGCCGCGCCCAGTGCGAAGGCGACGCCGGAGGGGTTCAGCCCGTTGAGTGCGCCTTCGCTGAGGAGGACGACGCCGGTTCCGGCGAGCACCACCCACAGCAGGTCGCGCAGCCGCCGCGAGGTGGCGACTGCGACGCCCAGCGGTCCCAGGAACTCCAGCGTCACGGCCGCTCCGAGGGGAAGCCTGGCCGCCGCTTCGTAGAAGCAGAGGTTCATCATCGCGAGGATGAGCCCGAAGCCCGCGGCCACGACCCAGTCCGTCCTGCGGCGGTTTCGCAGGCGAGGCCGGCACCACGCGACCACGAGCAGCGCCGCGAGCGTCGTACGGAGCAGCACGGCGCCAGCGGGGCCGACCCGTGTGATCAGGATGACGGCGAAAGCGCCACCGACCTGGACGGAGACGGTCGCGGCCAGGACGAGGAGGACTGCCCGGCGCGAGTACATCAGGTGAGTCGGACCTGTGACACGTGTCGGCACGTGTCACACCTCAGGCGTGCGTAGTGCACATGGTCATTGGGAGGAAGGATCGCGGGGGCCTTCCCCGGGTGGTGTGGTACGAGTCGGCGGAGCCGCCGGGACGTGACCCGGTGTCGTCGACTCGCGCCAGTGGTTGCTGATCGGCAACCGCCGGTCCCGACCGAACGCCCGGAACGTGATCTTCGGCCCGGGTGGATACTGCCGACGCTTGAACTCCGCCGCGTCCACCATGCGGATCACCTTCTCGACAAGCTCCGGATCGAAACCGGTGCTCACCAAGTCGGCCGCGCTGGCGTCCCGTTCGACGTAGTCGTCCAGGATGTCGTCGAGCAGGTCGTACGGCGGGAGCGAGTCGGTGTCGAGCTGACCCGGCCGAAGCTCGGCCGACGGCGGCTTCTCGATGGAGTTCTCCGGCACAGGTGGCGTCTCGCCGAGATCCTGCGCCACCTTGTTGCGCCAGCGGGCGAGGCGCCAGACCCAGGTCTTGGGGACGTCCTTCAACGGCGCGTAGGCGCCGACCGCGTCGCCGTACATCGTCGAGTACCCCACGGCGAGCTCGCTCTTGTTGCCGGTGGCGAGCACCAGATGGCCCTCCTGGTTGGCGATCGCCATCCAGATCATGCCGCGGATCCGCGCTTGGAGGTTCTCCTCGGCGATGCCGGTGAGCTCCAGGTGCTTCTGGTACGCCGTCATCATGTCGTCGATCGGGATGACGCGGAAATGCAGTCCGGTGCGCTTGGCGAGCTCCGCGGCATCGGTCTTGGAGTGCTCGCTGGAGTACTTGCTGGGGTTGGAGATTCCGTAGACGTTCTCCGGTCTCAGCGCGTCGCAGGCGATCGTGGCCGTGAGGGCGGAATCGATCCCACCTGAAAGTCCTACGACCACACTGCGGTAGCGGTTCTTGTGGATGTAGTCGCGAAGCCCGGTCACGATCGCGGTGTAGACCTCCGCCTCCTCACCCAGCCGCGGTGCCACGCCGGACCGACTCGGTGCGTACGCCTTCAACGGGGTCTTGCTGATGACCGTCCGCTCGATGCGGATGCCGTCGGATTCCTCGGTTGTCTCGTCCTCGCTACTGGCCGCGAGGTCCAGGTCCACCGTCAGCAGGCCTTCGGTGAACTGGGGAGCGCGGGTCAACACGTCGCCGGTCTCGTCGACGACGATCGAGTCGCCGTCGAAGACGAGCTCGTCCTGCCCGCCGACCATGTTGACGTACGCAAGCGGGCACATCGCCTCGCGCGCCCGGCGCGTGACGAACTCCAGCCGCTGGTCGCCCTTGGCCAGCTCGTACGGCGACGCGTTGATCGCGAGCAGCAAGCCCGCGCCGGCGGCTCGGGCCGCGCGCACCGGTCCACCCTCCTGCCAGAGGTCCTCACAGATCGCGATGGCGATGTCGATGCCGTGCACCGTGACGACCTGGAGCGAGTCACCCGGCACGAAGTACCGGTACTCGTCGAACACGCCGTAGTTGGGGAGATGGTGCTTCACCGCGCGGGCGACGATCTTGCCTCCGTGAATGATGGCCGCGGCGTTCTGCGGGGAGCCGCGGGGTCTTCCCACCTGGTCGGCGAGACCCTCCGCACGATCAAGGTAGCCGCACACGACGACCAGATGGCCGAGTCCGGTCGCCGCCAACTTGGCGGCAAGATCGTTCATGGCGGCCCGGGAGGCGTCGACGAACGACGAACGAAGTGCGAGATCCTCGACCGGATATCCCGTGAGCGCCATCTCCGGGAAGGCGACTACGTGTGCTCCGCGGTCGGCGGCATGCTGCGTCCACCGCAGGATGGCGTCGGCATTACCCGCGATGTCGCCCACGGTGACGTTGAGCTGTGCAAGGGCGAGCCGGATTTGTGCCACGCCCTGAGGGTAGTCCGCTCCGAGCAGCGGACGGAAAACGATCAATGAGCTGGCTGGCCCACCGACACGGGCGAGTCGCTCTTCGCTGGGAGCTGACGGCGTTCCGCCGCCGGGGCAGCGCGCCTGCCACACCCGGTCCTGTGTGCCGGGGCGATACTGAGGGGCATGGACAAACAGCAGGAGTTCGTGCTCCGTACGCTCGAGGAGCGGGACGTACGGTTCGTCCGGTTGTGGTTCACCGACGTGCTGGGATTCCTCAAGTCGGTGGCGGTGGCACCGGCCGAGCTGGAGAACGCCTTCGCCGAAGGCATCGGGTTCGATGGTTCGGCGATCGAGGGTTTCGCTCGGGTGTACGAAGCCGACATGCTGGCCAAGCCCGACCCATCGACCTTCCAGATCCTGCCGTGGCGCGGGAACTCGCCGAGCACCGCGCGGATGTTCTGCGACATCCTCATGCCGGACGGCTCGCCGTCGTACGCCGATCCCCGATACGTCCTCAAGCGCGCCCTCGCCCGCGCAGCGGACCTCGGGTTCACCTTCTACACGCATCCGGAGATCGAGTTCTTCCTGTTCCGGAACCGGCCCGAGAACGGAGCCGAGCCGGTTCCGGTCGACCGGAGCGGCTACTTCGATCACACAGCTCACGGGATGAGCCAAGACTTCCGGCGCGAGGCGATCACGACGCTGGAGGCGATGGGGATCTCGGTGGAGTTCAGCCACCACGAAGGCGCGCCCGGCCAGCAGGAGATCGACCTGCGCTACGCCGACGCGCTCACCACCGCCGACAACATCATGACCTTCCGCGTCGTGATCAGAGAGGTGGCGCTGAGCCAGGGGCTCTACGCGTCGTTCATGCCGAAGCCGTTCACGGAGTGGCCGGGTTCGGGCATGCACACCCACATGTCCCTCTTCGAGGGAGACCGCAACGCGTTCTTCGAAGCCGGCGCGGAGTACCAGCTGTCGAAGGTCGCCCGGTCGTTCATCGCCGGCCTGCTCCGGCACGCCAGTGAGATCACGGCGGTCAACAACCAGTGGGTGAACTCGTACAAGCGACTCACCGGTGGCGGTGAGGCTCCTGCGTACATCTGCTGGGGACACAACAACCGTTCGGCACTCGTGCGGGTCCCCATGTACAAGCCGGCGAAGGGGCAGTCGACCCGGATCGAGTTCCGCTCGATCGACGCCGCCGCCAACCCGTACCTCGCGTTCGCTGTGATCCTGGCGGCCGGGCTCAAGGGCGTGGAGCAGGGGTACGAGCTGCCGCCCGGCGCCGAGGACGACGTGTGGTCGCTCACCGAAGGCGAGCGCCGTGCGCTCGGCATCGATCCGTTGCCGCAGAGCCTCGATGAGGCGATCCGCGTGATGGAGAACAGCGAGCTGGTGGCCGAGACGCTGGGCGAGCACGTCTTCGACTTCTTCCTGAGGAACAAGCGCACCGAGTGGGAGGAGTACCGCCGTCAGGTCACGGCGTTCGAGCGCGAGCGCATGCTGCCCGTGCTGTAGCGTCATCGATCTGCTTCAAGCGAACACCATCCAGCGCCTCCGGCTCGGCTGTCTCACGGGTCAGCACGCAGGAAGAAGCGCATCGCCTCGATGTACTGACGTCCTCGGTTCACGGATGCTCCGGGGCATCGTGGGAGCGTTCGCGGGACAGGATGCGCGCGGTCGCCTCGTTCGTGGGGAGGAACGCCTCGAGCTTCAGCTCGGCGAGCGTGACGTCGACGGCCGTGGCGAACGTCGTGATGGTCGTGACCAGCTCGAGTACGCCGTCGGCCGAGCGGAGACGCACGGGCACCGCGAATCCCAGCTGCTCCGACTCACGCGAACGGTCCGGGACGTACCCCCGCAGCTCGGCGAGGAGATCGTCGAGCCGGGCGTCCGGGCTGCGGCGGTTGTCGGCCTCGAGCCGCCGCACGATGTGCTCCGCCCACTCGGCGTGGTTCACGATCCGAGGCGCGACACCCCGCGGGTGGAGCGCGAGGCGGTAGACGTTGACCGGCGGTTCCAGCAGCTCGGCCGCGACGCCGTCGGTGATCACGTCGAACGCAGCGTTCGCGGCGATCAGCCCGCCTGCGCGGTCGACGACGACGGCGGGGTAGGGCTGGTGGCCGTCGAGGATGTGCGTGAGAGCCGTCCGCACTGGGGCGAGGGCCGCGTCGTCTAGCGGGGTCTCGGGGTACGCCGGCGCGTAGCCAGCGGCGAGCAGGAGTTCGTTGCGCTCCCGGAGGGGAAGCTCCAACGCCTCGGCCAACCGGACGATCATCCGCCGTCCCGGCTCGGATCGTCCGCTCTCCAAGAAGCTGATGTGACGCTGAGTCGTCCCGGAACGCAGGGCGACCTCGAGCTGACTGAGCCGACGGCGGACCCGACACTCGCGGAGGGCGCGGGCGAAATCCACCCGACCGTTGTATCTCATGCCCGCTGCGCCGGCCATTCCCCGGAGGGAATTGCGGACATGCAGGCCTGGCCGCAGGATCCGGTCACCATGGACGACATCCGCATCGGCGTGCTGCTGCCCATCGTGCAGGCCCAGTGGGGCGACGGAAGCGATCCGCGTGGGCTGCTCGACCTCGCCGCAGGCCTCGAAGTGCTCGGCTTCGACTCGCTGTGGGTCAACGACTCGCTGCTCAGCCCACGGGTCGAGGCGCTGACCATGCTCGCCGCCGCCGCACCGGTGACCAGGCGGGTGACTCTGGGGACGGCCACGCTGCTACCGGTGCTGCGCCGGCCGCTCCAGGCGGCGCAGGCCCTGGCCTCGGTCGATCTGCTGTCGGGCGGACGGCTCGTGGTTGCCGTGGGGGCGGGCTTCCCCGCCCGCTTCGGCCGGCCGCTCTACGACCTGTCGGAGGTTTCCTGGCCTCGCCGCTTCGCCCGACTCGACGAGACCGTCGCGCTCTGGCGCCATCTGTGGTCGAACCCGGGTGCCACGTCCTTCCACGGAAGCTTCCTGAGCTTCGACCACATCCCGCCCACGACGCAGGCGTACCGACGGGGCGGGCCGCCGGTGTGGTTGGGCGGCGCCACCCCGGCCGCACTGGCCCGCATCGCCCGACGCTACGACGGCTGGCTGCCGTACCCGCCGCTGCCCGCGGACTACCGCGCCGGCCTGGAGGGCATCCGACGCGCGGCGGCCGCCGCCGGGCGGGTGGCCGACACGCTCACGCCGGGACTCTTCGTCTCGGTCCTGATCGCGGAGAGCGTCGAGCGGGCTCGCCAGAGCCTGCAGGACTACAGCAGGGCGACGTACGGCGTAAGTCTCGAGGAGCTGGAGACGATCCAGGCCGTGATCGCCGGGCCGCAAGAGCACGTGCTGGCCCGGCTGCGGGACTACCTGGACGCCGGCGCCCGGCACGTCGTCTGCCGGCTCGGCACGACCGACCTGGCCTCACAGCACGAGCAGGCGCAGCTCCTGGCCGAACTCCTGTCGGCGTTGCGACGTCCGCCCGACGGGGAGGAAAACCCGGTGACGCTACCGGCCGAAGCACCGTGATCGCCGCAAGGCCACACCGGACGTGTCATGCGTGTCCGTGTCGACCGTGACCAAGCCGGCTGTGAGTGCTGCCCGCGAGCCTCAGGTGGGGCGGGTCGTGGTCAAGGTGATCCGCCCGTCGGTCCAGGTCGGCAGCCGCGTGGCGAGCTTCCGCAGGGACGGGCCACGCACGTGATGCCAATGCACTGCGAACGGCGTGCCGAACAACATCGTGAAATGCAGAGAGAGGCCAGGCCCGGTACCGGTCCACATCTCGCTGAGCGGGATGTCGGGGGCTGGTGGCTCATGGAAGCGGTAGACGCACAAGGCGAGCCGACCCGCGATCGGCCCGGGAAGGACCGCGACCGCACGGACCTGCGGCCACTCCAGCGTGGTCACCGGTCCACGTTCGTACGACTGGTGATAGGTGACCCCGTCGGGACCGAACCGCATAGCCGGATCGCCCGGACGGCTTGGCGTAGGTCCGCCGAGCAGCGCCCTGATAGTGCTCAGAAGAGGGTTTCTCGGTCGGTAGAACAACGACCCATCGCCCACCGCACAGCTCCTTCGCGGATCGACCCGCTGTGACTCTTGTCGTGACCGGGATTCGCGGCCGTGCAGCACCTGTGGCGCGACAAGGCCGTCGCACGGACGTGATGATCTTATCCGGTGTCGTGTCCTCACAGCGCGACGGTGACAGGCGCAGCAGACGGCTTAGGCAAGGACGTCACATTGCTGGCATATGACGTGGAAGCCGTTGCCACATCTGGTCGTCTCGTGTGAGCACGTCGGGAACCTCGAGTGGGAGCTACGTTGGTCCAGTGGCGCGGAGTACGAGTCCCACGGGGACGGTGCAGCTCATACGTCTGGGCTTCGCCGAGCCGGACGTGGTACGACACACGATCGAGGAAATACGCGGGCTCACGCAGGACGTCTGGCGACCGTCTGCGGAGGGCGAGTCGTTCGACGACGTTGTCTACCCCCTGGTCGAGTCGGCGTCCCATGCGGCCGATCCCGACCAGGCGTTCGGCTACCTCGCGCGTCTCTTCACGGTCGCACCGGATCGAGCCGAGCTGTTGACGGCGCTGACCTCCGACCGCACGTTTCGCCAGCGGCTGTTCGCCGTCATGGGTGCAAGCACTGGCCTTTCCGATCACCTGATTCGACATCCCGACCACTGGCACGAGCTGGCCGATACCGAGCTGAGTGCGCTACGGCCGACAGCTCGTGCGTTGCGCGACATGCTGCTCGAAGCGGTCGGAGCAGATCCCCGATCGGATGAGCCCGTCGCCGGTGTCCGGACGACCGAAGGCGGGCGGGACCCGTCGGACGCGCTACGGATCGGCTATCGCCGGCTTCTGCTCCGGCTGGCGGCGCGTGACCTTTGCGGCGATGTGATGGTCGACGACACGGCAGCCGAGCTTTCCGACCTCGCGGCGGCTGCACTGGAGGCTGCTCTCGCCATCGCACGATCGCGACTCGCGTCGGATGCCGCTCCGTGCCGGATCGCGGTGATCGGCATGGGGAAGTGCGGTGGCCACGAGCTCAACTACGTGAGCGATGTCGACGTGCTCTTCGTCGCCGAGCCGGCACCAGGTGCTGCGGAAGCCGCAGCCATGCGGTCGGCGACCCAGCTCGCCTCGTGGCTGATCCGGATCTGCTCCGACCACACCCCGGAGGGCACACTCTGGCCGGTCGACGCGGCTTTGCGGCCGGAGGGACGGGCCGGTCCGCTGGTACGAACGGTCGCAAGTCACCTCGCCTACTACCAGCGGTGGGCCAAGACCTGGGAGTTCCAGGCGTTGTTGAAGGCCCGGGTCGTAGCGGGTGACCGAGCACTCGGCGAGGCGTACCTCGACGCGGTGAAGCCGTTGGTCTGGCAGGCGGCAGACCGGGAGGGTTTTGTGGAGGATGTGCAGGCGATGCGACGCCGGGTCGTGGCGCACATCCCGGCCGGCGAGCTCGACCGGCAGCTGAAGCTTGGACCTGGTGGTCTACGCGACGTCGAGTTCGCGGTCCAGCTGCTGCAGTTGGTCCACGGGCGCTCCGATCCCAGTTTGCGCGTCCCGTCCACGCTGCATGCACTCGAGGCTCTGACCGCGGGCGGCTACGTCGGCCGGCATGACGGTGCCGCCTTGGCCCGGGCGTATCGCTTCCTTCGTACGTTGGAGCACCGCATCCAACTGTCCCGACTCCGGCGTACCCATCTGTTGCCCACCGACGAGCGCGACCTTCGAGCCCTGGGCCGTTCCCTGGGTTTCACCTCCGACCCGGTCCATGAGCTGATCGAGGCCTGGAAGGAGCACACCCGCGAGGTACGCAGGCTGCACGAGAAGCTCTTCTACCGGCCGCTGCTTGCCGCCGTGGCGCGGATTCCAGGCGATGAGGCACGTCTCACGCCCGCTGCCGCGAAGGAGCGGCTCACCGCGTTGGGCTTCGCCGACCCGGACGCGGCACTCCGGCACCTCGAGGCTCTGACGGCTGGGGTGTCCCGACGTGCTGCGATCCAGCGCACGCTTCTGCCGGTGATGTTGCAGTGGTTCGCCGACGCGCCGGAGCCGGACGCCGGACTGCTGGCGTTCCGCCAGGTCTCCGAGGCGTTGGGCACGACACCGTGGTATCTGCGGTTGCTGCGCGACGAAGGCATCACGGCCGAGCGCCTGGCACGGGTCCTCGCGTCCAGCCGATTCGTCGTCGACTTGCTGCGTCGAGCACCCGAGGCGGTCGCGATGCTCGGCGACGACGAGGGTCTGCGGCCGCGGACGCGGGAGCAGCTCGAGAACGAGATGAGTGCCGCGGCGGGACGGCACGACGATCCGGTTGCCGGGATCTCCACGGTACGGGGAATACGCAGGCGGGAGCTTTTCCGGGTCGCGGCCGCCGACGTGCTCGGCCTGGTCGATGTGGACACCGTGTGCGAGGCCCTGACCGACATCGCCGCGGCGACCCTGAGCAGTGGGCTGATCGTGGCGACGCGGGCGGTCGAGGCACAGCGGCGGCGCACCCTGCCAGCTCGACTCGCCGTCGTGGCGATGGGCCGCTTCGGCGGGCACGAGATGGGATACGGCAGCGACGCCGACGTGATGTTCGTCCACGAGCCGGTCGAGGGAGCGGACGAGCACGAGGCCACCGAATCGGCCACGGCGGTGGTGTCCGAGCTCCGCCGGTTACTTGCGTTGCCGGCCACCGACCCGCCGTTGATCGTCGACGCCGACCTCCGGCCCGAAGGTCGGCAAGGGCCGCTGGTGCGGACACTCGCGTCGTACGCCGCGTACTACCGGCGTTGGTCTCGAGTCTGGGAAGCCCAAGCCCTGCTACGCGCCGAGCCGACCTGCGGTGACCCGGACCTCTGCCGGCGGTTCACCGAGCTCGTGGACCCGATCCGATGGCCAGCGGCGGGCCTGTCCGATGCCGACGCCCGCGAGATCCTGCGCATCAAGGCCAGGGTCGACGCGGAGCGTCTGCCCCGTGGCGCCGATCCGACAACACATACGAAGTTGGGCCGTGGTGGGCTCGCAGACATCGAATGGACCGTGCAACTGTTGCAGTTGCGGCATGCCGGCAGCGTCCCCGGTCTGCGAACCACACGAACCGTGCAGGCCCTCGACGTCGCACGCGCCACAGGTCTCGTCACCGAAGCGGATGCCAACGCCCTGATCAGCGCATGGCGACTCGCGACCAGGGCCCGCAATGCGGTGCTTCTGGTCCGAGACAGGCCATCGGACTCCCTGCCGCGTGATGCGAGAGAGCTAGCCGCGGTCTCCCGGCTTCTCGGGTACGCCCCTCTGGAGACGAGCAAGTTCGTCGAGGACTACCGTCGCGTCACTCGACGCGCCCGTGCCGTCGTCGACCGGCTCTTCTGGGCTTGATCGACCGCAGGGATGGTCGCACGGACAGCGAGGTGCCGGTTGGCGTTCCTCATACCACTGCACGAGTCGTGGAGGACCGGTCCCAGTTGCTTCTCAGCAGCACACACACCGCCAACGGTGGGTCGCCGTGCACGCCTTCGAACTCTCGCGACATGAGCGATCCCGTAACCGTCGAGCTGCTGCACTTACCGGGCTGTGTCAGACGACGTCGACCGGCTGGAGCTGGAGATCTTCACCGACGGGTGGCGGCCGGAGCTCGTGTCCGGTGGCGTCAGCTGGTACGGGCTCGGGTCCGCGCGGCCTCGGCAACGAATCGCAGCACCTCTTCGGTGGTCTCCCATGCCATGCAGGCGTCGGTGATGCTCTTGCCGTACGTCAAGGTGTGCGCGCCGCCTTCGACGAGGTCCTGCCGGCCCGGCTCGATGAAGCTCTCCAGCATGAGGCCCACAATGCCGCGCTGGCCTTGGGCCACCTGCTTCGCGACCTCCCGGGCAACCCCCGGCTGACGGCGGTGGTCCTTCCCGCTGTTGCCGTGGCTCGCATCGATCACCAGACGCTTGGGCTGGCCAGCCTTCTCCAGCCGCAGCAGGGTGTCGGCGACGCTGGCCGCGTCGTAGTTGGGTCCGGTCTGGCTACCCCCGCGCAAGATCACGTGACAGTCGGGGTTACCGCGAGTGGTGAGGATGGCGGCGACGCCGTCGTCGGTGATCCCGGTGAACACATGACTGACCGAAGCAGCGCCAACCGCGTCGACCGCACCCTGGACGTCACCGGTCGTGGAGTTCTTGAACCCGACCGGCATGGAAAGTCCACTGGCAAGGTGGCGGTGGACCTGGCTTTCTGACGTACGCGCGCCGATCGCGCCCCAGCTCACGGTGTCGGCGATGTACTGCGGGATGATCGGGTCGAGGAACTCGCATCCAGCCGGTAGGCCGAGCGACAGGACGTCCAGGAGCACCTTGCGGGCGGTGCGCAAGCCCTTGTTGACGTTGTAGCTGCCGTCGAGGTCGGGATCGTTGATCAGACCTTTCCAGCCGAGCGTCGTCCGCGGCTTCTCGAAGTAGACCCGCATCACGACACACAGATCGCCGCGGAGCTCGTTGGCCAGGGCACTGAGTCGGGTCGCGTAGTCGAGGGCAGCCTCTGGGTCGTGGATCGAGCACGGCCCGACGATCACCATGAGGCGCTGATCCTCGCCGTTGAGAATCCGGGTGACCTCACGGCGCCCGCGTACGACGACCTCGGCCCGCCGATCGTCGAGTGGAAGCTCGTCACGAAGCAGAGCGGGTGAGATCAGCGGCCGGGTCTGACTGATCCGCAGATCGCGAACTGCAGGAGTCCCGGACGGTGTGATCGCCTCGGAATCCAGCGACGTAGTGTTGCTGGTCTGTGACGCTATGACGTCGGTCTTCGAGGACACGGCTTCGACATCCTTTCTCGCCGAGCCGTCCCCGTCTCGGCGATCAGGGCCGGCTCGCTTGGGCAAACAAAAAGGCAGAGGCCCTGACTGGACCACTGCCTTGCCGGCTCTGGATGGGTGGGTCAGCGCATGGCCTCGCTGCCGGACCCATCCAGGGCCGGCCAGCTAAACCAATAGCTCCACCGCATGGACGAGACCATACCTGGGCGGCTGCAAGCGTCGCAACGTGGCCCGGGTGTTGGTGGACTCGTCGACCCCGGCGACGAGGCCGGAAGGCGGCGGCTCGGCGCGTCCGACAGTGCGACGAGAGCGTAGGTCGGGGCGTTCGGCATGTCGTGCCAACGGTCGGGTGAAGAGGGCTTCCGCCCTGCAGATCAGACCCGGCGACTTGGGTGTTCGAAGATCGCGAATCGACCCGCGGAACCGAACGTCTCGTACATTCCGTGCGCATCGACCGTGTGGAGACACCAGCGGAGCTCGGGCCCCGGGCTCCTCGTCGATCATCGTGTGGACGACCCCCTTGCCCAGGCCTTGACCACGTAGGTCGGGCAGAACGAATACGTCAACGAGGTAGGTCTCGGCCGGTCAGCGCAGCGTGCCGCCCTGCCCCTTCGCTAGCCTGTGGAGAGGTCGCAACTGGCGAGGGTGGAGAACCACCAGGGAGCGGCCATTCCCCGGACGTGAGCGTCGACCGCCTGGGCGTCTCCGTCAGCGTGAGAAGCTCAAGGAGACGACGAGTGGATCTGCGCTACGGGCTCAACACCCATCAGCCAGCTCAGGCGGTTGCCGTCTGCCCCGACAGATGGCCGGTTCGCCTCGTTCACGGGCGACCTTCGTACATCAACTGCTCGATGCCTTGACTGGATGGCAGTTGGCACGGGAGGCCAGTCGAGCATTTGGCCAACCGGTCGCCGCATCGTTCAAGCACGTCTCTCCTGCCGGCGCAGCCGTGGCTGGACCCGTCGACGCGACAACGGCCCGACTCTACGGTGTCGAGGGCGTGAATGCCGGAGGCATCGCGAGCGCGTACCTTCGCGCACGGGAGGCGGATCCACGCGCGTCGTACGGTGACTTCGCCGCTGTCTCCCGTCCTGTCGACACAGAACTCGCCGACGTCGTGGCTCGTGTGGTGTGCGATGGCATCATCGCACCCGGCTACGAACCCGGGACCGTGGAGAGGCTGCGCAGAAAGAAGGCCGGGCGGTTCGTGATGCTGGAAGCCGACGAGTCCTTCGAGCCTCCGGCGTACGAAGTTCGCGACGTCTTCGGAATGCGGCTGATTCAACACCACGACGTGCCGATATGCCGGGCACTGCTCGAGAACGTCGCCAACGGGCGCGCCCTGCCGGAATCGGCGAGGCGCGACCTTCTGCTTGGGCTCGCCGTGGCCCGCTACACCCAATCCAACTCGGTGTGTTTCGTGCGTGACGGGGTGACGGTGGGCGTAGGAGCGGGCCAGCAGTCTCGCATCGACTGCACACGACCTGCTGGTCGCAAGACTGACGTGTGGTGGTTGCGACGCCACCCGATGGTCAGCGAGCTTGCGTTCCTCCCGACCGTGCGCCGGCAGGATCGGATCAACTGGCAGGTCCGCCTCGCAGAAGGTGATCTCACGGCAGACGAGACTGGTCGTTTGTCCCGAGCCCTTGCCGCACCGATGCCCTGCATGAGTGAAGAGGAGCGCGTCGCGTGGCTTGCGCAGCTGGGCGACGTGGCCTTCGTATCGGACGGTGCGCTGCCGTTCCGGGACAACGTTGACGAGGCGCATCGCCATGGCGTCCGTTACATTGCCGAGCCAGGCGACTCGATCCGTTCATCTGACGTGGCAGACGCCTGCCGCGAGCACGGCATCGTCCTCGTACGAACCGGCGTGAGACTGTTCCGCCACTGATCGGTACGAGAATCGTGCTCATCGAATGAGCCCTCTGCTCGCCAGCTCGTCGGGAGGCGTGTCACCAAAAGCCTGCAGCGAGGAGATCGTTCTTCTGTGTCTTCTTCTGTGTCGCTTCCCACGTGGTCGCGATGGTGGGATGGTACGGACAGCCTTGGCGTTCACATCGACGTAGATCGCGTCCGGAAACCTGAGCGCTTCCCAGAACACTGCGGGATCTGGCAGCACGCCAAGGCTTTTGGCCAACCAAAGCGTCGACGCCATGCCGTGCGTACCGACGACAAGGGGGACTCGGGCTGCTGCTGCTGCCGCCGCCGCGTGACGGCGAAGCGCTGCATCGAAGCGACCAGCGACGCGCTCGTGAGGTTCCCAGCCATCCGGACACGAGCCTTCGACGTATCCCCGTGCCACAGATCGATAGTCCGACTCGACATAGGAGCGACCTCGTACCTCGCCGAAGTCCGGGTCGACGACGATAGGAGCACCGTCGGCCAGCTGCTCGAGCGTCTGTACCGCCTTGGTTTCGTCGCTCGCGACATGTAGGCGCGGGGAAGGTTCAGCATCGCTCGCAACGTGCGGGCCGCGGCACGTCCGGCGTCATTCAAGGGCCACCGGGAGGACGGCACATCGGGTCGGATCTCGGGCTTTGCGTGGCGTACGAGTACGAGCTGATCAACTGCCACCCTTGTCATAGGTCCTATGAGGCTAGTAGATGGGCCACGGCATGGCGCTGCCATCATGGTCACATGAAGCGGGTAGTGGTCGTGGGTCGTGGTGGTGCCGGAAAGTCGACCCTGGCCAGGCGCCTGGGTGAGATCACAGGTCTTCCCGTCGTCGAGCTGGACAAGAAGTTCTGGAGTCCCGGGCTGGAGGCGACACCGTCCGACCGCTGGAGGGCCGTCCAGGAGGAGCTGGTGCGCGAGCCGGCGTGGATCCTGGATGGAGATCTCGGACCCTACGACGTCCTCGACGTCCGGCTGCGAGCCGCTGACACCGTGATCGTCCTTGACTTCCCGTTTGTCGTGTGCGCGTGGCGAGCCGCGAGACGCGGCAGGGAGCGTGCTGACTTCTGGCAATGGGTTTTTACGTATCGCCGAGTGGGGCTTCCACGGGTGCTGGACGCGATAGCGACCAACGTCCGTGACGCCGAGGTCCATGTGCTGCGCAGTCAGCAGGCAGTCGAGCGATTCCTCAACGGCGTGACGGTCGGCCCCTGAATGATGGTCGTTGTTGCAATCCAGCCCAGGTCGGTCAGCCCATCGTGGCGACGGTCAAGGCGATGACGGCCAAACCGACGAGGGTGTCGAGCACGGCGCAGAACTCGGCAAGCGAGCGTGCCACGACGATGGTGCGCCGGTAGTGGATGACGTCCCAAACAGCGTGGGCCAGCAGGCCGATGCCGACGAGGAAGCCACCGAGGGTCGGGCTTACGTGGAGCGCCAGCAGTGCAGCCGTTCCGAAGCCCACGGCGCCCAGGATCTGGACGGTGGCGGGTGTGGTGCGGCGGCGCCAGAGTCGTTGAGCCACGCCGACAACGAGGACGACAGCGCTGACGGTGGCCAGCCCGGCAACCGGGTCGATGCCGAGCGTGCCGAAACCGAAGATCACGATCAACGATGCGCCGAGCGCCGGCCATGAGCTCCTCGGCCGGTCGAGCACGGCCGCCGTGAGATAGACGAACACCGGGATGGCGATGATGAGCGCCTGCTCCGCGCCTTCGGCTGCGGTGGCGTTGGGGAACTCGTACGCGACGACAGCCGCAAGGACCGCGCCGACCGCCGCCGGCCAGTGGCGAGCGAGCGCCGACCACACTGATCGTCCACGTCTGGCGTGAGAGACCTTTGGACGCGCTGTGTCCGTCGGGCTCCCGCTTGTCCGGACGGCGTCACTCTCCATGCTCCCGGCCCTTGCCGTCTGTGATCTCGTCATCCGGACTCCCTCATCGTCGAGTCGGTATGCGACGAGTCACGATACCCCCTACCCGTATATGAGGCAACATGCGTGCCACCTCTCTGGTCGGCGAGGCATGTGTGCGGGGATGAGATCGACGGTCGTTCCAGCTAGGGGAGTGGCGCCGAGTGCGGAACCGCGCAGCAACTACCGCTACCCCGTAGCGGTATATACCAGGCAGGGTATCGTCTGCCACGGGCTGCCGAGTCGTCCTGCCGCACCTGTCCGTGGTCATCGTCGTGAGTTGGTACTAAGGCACGATAGGTCCCATGGCGCACGCAATCGAGATGTTCTTCGATGACCAAGCAGACGCGCAGGTGCGCAGGCTCTGGGCGCTGCTCGTCGATGCAGGTCTGCCGAGCCTCGCGACTCGCACCCACCAACGCCACCGTCCGCATGTCACGCTGACGGTCACGGAGTCGTTGACCGACGCGGACCTGTCCGGTGTGCGCCAAGCGGTATGTGACGCCGACGTCGTCCTCGATCTGCCCACACTGGCCCGCTTCCCATCGCCGGGCGGGGTGTTGTTTGTCGGAGTCGTGGTGACGGCGCCTTTGCTCGCATTGCATGAACGAGTGCACGAGGCGCTACGAAGCCAGCCGGTGACGCACTGGCCGCACTATCTGCCGGGGCGCTGGATACCCCACTGCACATTGGCTCAGGACTTGGACCGGCAGCAGATGGCGGACGCGGTGAAGCTGCTGCACGACGTCGAGCCCATCAGGGCACGGGTGACCTCGGTCGGCATCACCGATACCACGACGGGCGAGATCAGCCTGCTGACCGGCTGAGTCCCGACGGCTTGGCTACGTACTCCACATCGCGTCGGTCGTTGGCGGGTACGCGAAGGGCCGTCAACGATGCCGTGGACGTACGAAGACACCGCTGACGGCCCTTGGGCATGGCCTCACTAGCTCCTCGGGCTAGCTACACGTCTTAGATGTCGTAGTAGAGCTCGAACTCGTGCGGGTGCGGCCGCATCCGGATCGGGTCGATCTCGTTCGTGCGCTTCCAGTCGATCCAGGTCTCGATCAGGTCGGGCGTGAACACCCCACCCTCGAGCAGGAAGCTGTGGTCGGCCTCGAGCGCGTTGAGCACCTCGTCGAGCGAGCCCGGCACCTGCTGCACTTGGGCGTGCTCGTCAGGCGGCAGCTCGTAGAGATCCTTGTCGATCGGCTCCGGCGGCTCGATCTTGTTGCGGATCCCGTCGAGCCCGGCCATCAGCATGGCGGAGAACGCGAGGTACGGGTTGCACGACGGGTCGGGCACCCGGAACTCGATCCGCTTCGCCTTGGGGTTGGAGCCGGTGATCGGGATACGTACGCACGCGGACCGGTTGCGCTGGGAGTAGACCAGGTTGACCGGTGCCTCGAAGCCCGGCACCAGACGGTGGTACGAGTTGACCGTCGGGTTGGTGAACGCCAGCAGGCTCGGCGCGTGCTTGAGCAGGCCGCCGACGTACCACCGCGCCGTGTCCGACAGCCCTGCGTAGCCGAGCTCGTCGTAGAACAGCGGCTGGCCGTCCTTCCAGATGCTCTGGTGTGTGTGCATACCCGACCCGTTGTCGCCGAAGATCGGCTTCGGCATGAATGTCACGGTGTGACCGTGGACGAGAGCGGTGTTCTTGATGATGTACTTGTACTTCATCAAGTTGTCGGCCTGCCGCAGCAACGTGTCGAAGCGGATGTCGATCTCTGCTTGTCCCGCCGTGCCGACCTCGTGGTGCTGCATCTCGACCGGCACGCCACAGGCGATGAGGGTCTTCACCATCTCCGAACGCAGGTCGGTGAGGTGGTCCATCGGGGGCACGGGGAAGTAGCCCTGCTTGTACCGCGGCTTGTAGCCCTTGTTGCCGCCTTCCTCGACCCGGCCGGTGTTCCAGGCCGCCTCGATCGAGTCGATGTAGTAGAAGCCTGAGCTCGAGCTGGTCTCGAAGCGCACGTCGTCGAAGATGTAGAACTCCGCCTCGGGACCGAAGTACGCGGTGTCACCGATGTTGGTGCTCTTGAGGTACGCCTCCGCCTTGCGCGCGACGTTACGCGGATCGCGGGTGTAGCCCTCTCCGGTCAGGGGATCGTGCACGAAGAAGTTGATGACCAGGGTCTTGTGCTTCCGGAACGGGTCCAGCATGGCGGTCGCCGGGTCGGGCAGAAGCAGCATGTCGGACTCGTGGATCTGCTGGAAGCCCCGGATCGAGGACCCGTCGAACATCAGCCCGTCCGTGAAGACGTCGGCCGAGAAGTTCTCGACGGGCACGGTGAAGTGCTGCATGATCCCGGGTAGGTCACAGAACCGTACGTCGATGAACTCCACGCCTTGATCGCGTACGAAGGCCAGCAGGTCGTCGGCGTTCGAGAACATTCGCCCTCCTCGATGTCTTGCCAGGACCGTAGGAGCTGGCCGTTTCTCTGCCGTCACGCCTATGTTGCGGCCGTGTTACGTACCAGTCTGGTCTCGGTCACCTGCGGGTTTGCCGACGGGTCACCCACCGTCGCGGCGGGATGGCGGCCTGCCGGCGGGGACACGGCGGCGTGGCGCGTGGCCTGCCCGAAATGTTCGCGGCGAGCCTGGTCGGCTGGAGTCGGGTCTTCCCGGGCTCGCAGCGTGTGCCGGCTAGTGTTCCAGCATGGCCGAACGCGGGACCGGACGTGGGGAATTCGCCGCAGCCGAGGGCGGATCGACGCCAGGCACAGGTGCTCGGGTTGGGGTGCCGGCCGGGTGGGGCCGCCGGATCACAGCACTGATCATCGACTGGCTCGTTGCGAACCTGGCAGCCTTCGCCCTGGTGCGCGATGGGGCCGTCTGGCAGCCTCCCACCACGTGGATTGATTTCGTCCCGCTCGCGGTCTTTGGGGTAGAGGTCTGGTTGCTCACCGCCTTCGTGGGAGCGAGCGTCGGTCATCGGTTGCGCGGCCTTGTCGTCGTACGTACGGACGGTACGGCGGTGGGGCCGGTGCGGGCGTTCATTCGTACCGCATTGATCTTGCTTGTCCTGCCACCCGTGCTGGTCGGTGCAGACGGTCGTGGTCTTCACGATCGTCTGGCGGGCACGATGATCCTCCAGGTCGCCGGCTCCTGAGGTCGAACAGGCGAGCTCGAAACAGGCGATTTGGGGGTGTAACACGTGCCGGCGCGTAGTGCACCTCCGGCTCACGTAGTGCACATGGTCATTTTGTTAACGGGGGCGGGGTGTACCCGGCGGGAGCTTGAAGTTCTTCGGCAGCGGGCCCTTCGGGATCGGCAGCTGCTGCCGGTTCGCCGACAACGCCTTGAGCCGGAACAGCACCTCGGTGACGTCCGCGGGTCGCAGGTTGCGCGGCAGCTTCATCACGTGCTTGGTGAGCTTGGGCAGCGGAACGCGGTTCTCGCCCTCGCCGACGATGATGTCGTAGATGGGGGTGTCGGGTGCCACCCGGGCGTGCTTGCGCTTCTCGTTGGCGAGCAGGTTGCCGATCCGCGTCGGAGCACCCTCGCCGACCAGGATGATTCCCGGGCGACCGACGACGCGGTGTACGACGTCCTGGTTGCGGGTGACGGCGATGGCTGGATCGACGGTCCATCCGCGACGCAGCGTGGACAGCGCGTTGGCCGCGGCACCGATCTGGCCTTCCAGCCGGGCGTACGCCGCCTTCTCCACACGCCGGCCGAAGACCACCATGGTGACGAGGAACGCGAACGGAATGCCGGTGAGGCTCCAGAAGAGCGGGCTGTCGAGCAGCAAGCCCACGATGACGAAGACGGCCAGGACGCCGAAGAACAGGCCGGCGAGGATCAGCCCGATGCGCGGCTGTGCCTCCTTGGTGATCTGGTACGCGGCACGGATCTGTGCGATCCGACCGGGCTTCTTGTCGTCTGTGCCGCGGCTTGCGTCTCGCTTTGCCATGAGTGGCGTTTGCCGTCCTTTCGTTCGTTCTCGTGCTCGCTGCTTCGTACGACGCGGCCTACGGGCTTCGTACGCATGTCCGTAGGAACCCCGTACGTATGGGCCTACGCGATGGCTGGTACGAAACGTACGTCCGTACGAGACACCGCAGACCTTACGACAGCTGTGGCTCCAGCGTGGATGACGTGCTGCCGTCCGAGCCCGCGCCCAACGTCCGATGGGACTCGACGTTGAGCCGGCGCGACTCCAGCGCCTGGCGGTAGAGACGACCGGCACGATACGACGACCGCACCAGTGGACCCGACATCACACCGGCGAACCCGAGCTCCAGCGCTTCCTCACGCAACTCGACGAACTCCTCGGGTCGCACCCACCGCACGACCGGGTGGTGGCGTATGGACGGGCGCAGGTACTGCGTGATCGTCAACAGCTCGCATCCGGCATCGAGCAAGTCCCGCATCGCCGCCGTGATCTCGTGACGCTCCTCGCCCATGCCGAGCATCAGGTTGGACTTGGTGACGAGACCGAACTCGCGCGCCCGACGCAGCACGTCGAGCGAGCGGGCGTAGCGGAAGCCCGGGCGGATGCTCCGGAAGATGCGCGGCACGGTCTCGATGTTGTGGGCGAAGACCTCCGGCAGCGACTCGAACACTTCGGTCAAAAGCTCCGGCCGCCCGGAGAAGTCGGGGGCCAGCAGCTCGACCCCGCAGCCGGGATTCTGCGCGTGGATTTGCCGGACCGTCTCCGCGTAGAGCCACGCACCCTCGTCCTCCAGGTCGTCCCGGCAGACGCCGGTCACGGTGGCGTAGCGCAGCTGCATGGTGCGCACGCTCTCGGCGACCCGGCGCGGCTCGTCGCGGTCGAACTCCGCCGGCTTGCCGGTGTCGATCTGGCAGAAGTCGCACCGGCGGGTGCACTGGTCACCGCCGATGAGGAACGTGGCCTCGCGGTCCTCCCAGCACTCGAAGATGTTGGGACACCCGGCCTCCTGGCAGACCGTGTGGAGCTGCTCGCGCTGGACCAGGTTGCGAAGCTCGGTGTACGCAGGACCCATTCGGGCCCGAGTCTTGATCCACGGCGGTTTCTTCTCGATCGGAGTCTGGCTGTTACGCACCTCTAGGCGCAGCAGCTTGCGTCCCTCCGGAGCCACAGCAGTCACGGCACCCAGCCTATGTCGCGCACCCAGCTGTGGTCGTACGACGTCTGTCGTCGCGGTCGTCACGAAATGCCCGTCTTGATCTTCGATGGGTCCATTGAAGGGCGCCAGCGGGGATGCGACCCGATCCGGGTTGGGACGTGTGGGTTGTGCCCATTAGGTTGTGCCTCGTGCCCATGCGTATCGCCATCGCCTCGTCCAACCCCGTGAAACACCGCGCCACGCTGGAGGCGGTACGGGTCGCCCTCGGCGTCGACGATGTCGACGTGCTCCCGGTGGAGGTCGACTCGGGGGTGCCGGCGCAACCAGTCGGTGATCAGCAGACTCTGCTCGGCGCTCGGCAGCGGGCCGAGCGGGCACGGGCGCTCGTACCGGATGCCGACATGTGGGTGGGGTTGGAAGGCGGCGTCGCCGAGCGTGAGGGTGCGCTGGAGTGTCTGGCCTGGGTGGTGATCCTGGGAACCGGTCCATCGGGTGAGCTGATCAAGGGCGAGAGCCGGAGTGCGACCTTCACCCTGCCCGTGGAGATCGCCGATCAGGTCCGACAAGGCGTCGAGCTCGGCGAGGCAACCGACAGGGTGTTCGATCAGAAGAACAGCAAGCGGGGGAGCGGTACGGTCGGCCCGCTCACCGGTGGGGTCATCGACCGGGTGGCCTACTACGCGCACGCGGCAGTTCTCGCGCTCGTACCGTTCCGCAACACCGGCATGACGTTCCCGGGAACGACCGAGTCGTCGGCGTCGCCTCGCACGAACTGAGCCGCAGACCACGTCCTGGGTCAGCTCGCAGGGGTTACTGGCCCTCCACTTCGCACGGGTTCCTTGCCCTTGACAGGGCATGCCTGCCGTGCACAGCTCACTGACGCCCTCGATGCGTGGTCATTTTGGCGGCAGCGCACGTGATCAGCACGGCACAGCCACTTGGGGGGAGTCCGCGAGCATGCGGGTGAGGGCGCGCTCCGTGGGCTCCAGGACGTCGGCGACGGTCACGCGATAGCCGAGTTCGGCGGTCAGCGAGGTCACGCCGGCGTCGGACAAGCCACACGGCACGATCTTGTCGTACGCGGAGAGGTCGCAGTCACAGTTCAGCGCGAAGCCGTGCATGGTCACTCCCCGTGCTACGCGAAGGCCGATTGCGGCCACCTTGCGGTCGGGGCCGCGATCGTCGGCTGCAACCCAGACCCCGCTGCGGCCCGGTATCTGCGTGGTCTTCAGACCAACCTCAGCGCAGACCTCCATGAGCGCTTCCTCGAGTCGGCGGACGAACGCCACGACGTCGACTGGCTCTGGGAGCTGGACGATCGGGTAGCCGACCAGCTGACCCGGGCCATGCCACGTGATCTTGCCGCCCCGATCGACGTCGACGACGGGAGTGCCGTCGGCGTCCACCGGGCGCTCGAAGGGCAGCGTGCGCTTGCCGGCCGTGTAGACGGCCTGGTGCTCGAGCAACAGAACGGAGTCCGGTACGTGTCCGGCAACCCGGTCAGCATGCAGCTGCCGCTGCCAGGACCATGCGGCGTGGTAATCCACCGCGTCGGCACCGAATCCGGCATGGATGAACCGAGGGTTGGCCATGTCTACCCAGACTACGGCGGCCTCGAGCGTGTCGGAGGACCCTGCAGCGAATTGACGGGCGGTACCGAGCGGGGTCAGTCACCGCTGGCACCCGGCGGCGGAGGCACCGGCGACCACAACCTGCCGTATCGGGTCGTTCGCGATGCGCGATGAAGGAGGGCTGTGGCGAGGGCTCCCCGGCACGGTTGCCGGGACTAGAGTGTGCCGCGGCAGGGTTCCGGGCCGCGGGGCCACGAGGGGTGAGCCCGCGCTGGGTAGGGGAGCCTCGGAGACGCCGGAGGCCGCCTGCGCACCCAGAGCCGGGAGTCTGGAGTAGCTTCCTCGGACGGACGCAGTAGGTTTGTTGATCTCGCAAGGTCTCGTCGGCGAGCATGAAGGCGACGCCCGCAGCCGATCCTGCCACGAGCCAAAAGTCTGGAAGGCGTGAACCGTGCGGAGCGACTTCGATGTTGAGGGATACGAGATCGAAGGGCTGCTGGGTGCCGGGCCCACGGGTGAAACCTGGCTGGCCCGCGAGAACACCTCAGGCGTCCACGTGGCACTGCACCGTGTCCAGCCTCGCGACGCGAGGGCTGTCGACGCCGCGCGGCGGCTGGTAGACCGGCTCGCGGCTCTCAACCATCCACGAGTACGCAGGATCCACGAACTCATTCCGTACGACGACGAGCTCGTCTTCGTTCTCGATCACGTCGAAGGCGGGAGCCTCGAACAGCTCCTGCTGGTCCGCGGCACTCTCGACCCCGGCGAGGTGGTCACCACCGGCGCCGTCGTCGCGGAGGCCCTTGCCGCAGCTCATGAACGCGGTCTCGTTCACGGTGACCTGCGGCCGGAAGACATCCTCTTCACACCCGACGGAAGTCCGTTGGTGACCGACATCGGATTCGGGCGCATCGCGGCTCCCGTGGAGGGTTTCGAGAACCGTCCGTACGCCGATCCCGCCGAACCCCCGGGTTCGGACCCGACTCCGGCCGGAGATGTCTACAGCCTGGCGGCGATCTGCTACACCGCTTTGACGGGTCTCATCCCTCGGCCTGGGCAGCAGCGACCGGTGCACCAGGTCGCCCCCGGCGTGCCACCCGGCCTCGCCCACGCCATCCAGGCGGGCCTGCAGGAGGCCTGGGACATGCGTCCGCACATGGCGCAGTTCGGTGCGTTGCTCGATTCGGCGGCGCAGAGGACGCCGGTACGACTGCCTGAAGGGATGGCGCAGGCCGAGTCTCCGCGACCGTACAGCCCGGAAGCGGTCATGGACCCCTGGCAACCGGAGCCTGCAAAACCCAGCGAGCCCACCTTCCCGTACGAGCCGACACCGCCAAGCGACGCCGGTACGCGGGAACCGAGTCGAGGTGAGACGGCCGACGAGGCAACGCCTGATGACGCGGTCCACCACGAGTCAGGGCGGCCTGCCGAACCGCCTCCTGCGCCGTACGTCGCGCCGCCCATGCCGGCCGCCGACTCCAGCCGTGCCCCGCAGCCCACGCGGTTCGCTCCCGTGCCCGGTCCGCGAGAGGGCGTACCGCTGCGTCGGGCCACTGGCCCAGGTGACGGTGGCCCGGAACGTATCGAGTACACGAGCTCGGAGTACGGCTCGCCGCCGAGGCCTCCGATCGCGTTGATCGCAGGCGTACTGGTGGTCGTTCTGGCAGTCGTCGCGGCGATCGTCGTGTGGCGGATGGTGGGTGGCGAGCCGGCAGAACCCACGGCGAAAGACACGCCGCGTCCGAAGAGCACACCGACGACCCCGAGTCCCAAACCGACGCCGACACCGTCACTCACCGGGGAGTTCACCATACGGTGGTGGAAGAACTTCCTGCTGTTCGAGGAGCGTCGGGCGGACGCGTTCGCCCACAACGATCCCGACCTGCTCACCAAGCTCTACATCCCGGATTCGCCGGCCTACAAGAAGGACAGCCAGTACATGGTGGAGCTTGCACGGCAGGGCGCGGAGAGCGTGATCGGTCTCAAGCGCTACATCACGGTTTTCCGCACCGACAGGCAGGACTCGACCTCTGCGGTCTTCGAGGTCGAACGCCAGCTCCAGCCCTACATGGTGGTCATGTCGAACGGCGAGCGGCGGGTCTGCCCTGGTGGGCAGAAGGAGAGATGGATGGTCGAGATCGTGCCGCTCGAAGGCAGTACGGCGTGGCGGATCGACCGAGAGTGGCCGATCGGGCCCTCGCCCGGCCCAGAAGTGAAGGTGTGTAAACCTGGGTCGTCCTAGGGGAGTGACCCCCGATCCACGAAAAAGACCTTCTTGCTCAGGCGCTAGGTTGGGCGAATGCAGGGCGGCGACTTCCAGGTCGATGGGTACGACATCGAGGGTCTGCTCGGCACTGGCCCGGCGGGCGAGGTCTGGCTTGCCCGGGAACTGTCGTCTGGTGAGCAGGTTGCGCTGAAGCGGGTCCAGCCGCGCAGCGCCTCGGCACACGAGGAGGCGCGACGGCTGGTCGATGCGGTGCAGTCGCTGAACCATCCCGGCGTCGTGCCGGTTCGGGAGATGCTGCCGTACGAGGACCAGCTCGTCTTCGTCCTCGACTACGCCGCCGGAGGCAGCCTCGGCCAGCTGCTCCTTGCGCGCGGCACGCTGGATCCAGGTGAGGTCGTCACGGTGGGCACTGCCATGGCGGACGCCCTGGCCGCACTGCACTCCCGCGGGCTGGTGCACGGCGACGTGACACCGGACAACGTGCTGTTGTCGGACGACGGCACACCGCGGCTTTCCGATGTCGGCCTGCTTCGGCTGCTCAACCTGGATGATCAGGTCGAGCACGGTTTCCAGGATCCTGACCCACGCGGCCGGACCACACCGGCCGGAGACGTCTTCAGCTTGGCGGCCGTGTGCTATGCCGCGCTGACTGGCAACCCTCCTGGCCCAAGCCATCGGCCCTTGCACCAAGTTGCTCCAGGTGTTCCAGCCACCTTGGCGCACGTCATCGAAGCCGGTCTGCTCCCTCAGCCCGGGCAGCGGATGAGTGTCACGCAGATCGCGGGTCAGCTCGCGGCGGCTTGTCCGGCTGCGCCGGTCCGGTTTCCCGGTGGCACCACCATCGCGCCCTCGGGACGTTCCCATGCCGGCGGACCCGGGGTGGCTACGAGGTCGCCTGCCGTCAGCCCGCCGCGCGGTCCGGTCGGCAGTTGGCAGGCCACTCCCGACCCGCGGCAGAGTTCTCGGGGTGTCCGTACTCCGACGGCGCTGCCCGGCATGAGCGGGCCGGGCGAGCCGGAGCGGGAGCCGGATGACGGGTCGGCGCCGCGCAGACGGGCAGTCCTGGCACTGCTCGTCGTTGTGCCGGTCCTCCTGGCTGGAGTTGGTGTCGCTGGCTTTCTCGGTTGGCAGGCGCTTGCCGGGCCGGGGAGCGACCCAGATCCGACGACATCCCCCACCAGCACGAAGCAACCCGAGACGCCAGCTGCAACCGACGCTGAGCGCCGCTGGACCCGGGTCCTCACGACCCTCGATCAGCGCCGTTCTCGAGCCTGGCGCCGCCTCGACGAGAAGCTGCTGACCACGGTCTACGTGGAGGGCTCGGACGCCTTGGCGGAGGAGCGCGACCTGATGCGGCTCCACAAACGGCAGGGTGTCACGAGCGTGGTCGGGCTGCGGACGCCGATCCTCTCGCTCGACGTGGTGTCCAACGACCCGGAGCGGGTGGTGGTCGACGTCGTGAGCCAACTCCAGCCGTACGAACTGAAGATCGATGGGCAGCTCTATCCGCACCGTGGTGGATCGCCGAAGCAGTTCCGGATGACGCTCGTACCGGACGGGCGAGGAGGGTGGCTCATCGCGCAGAGTCGCGAGCTGCGTTGACGGAGCAGAGCGTGCTGTCGCGCCTGCTCTCTCAGGTCGTGGGGCACTCGCTTGTGGAAAACCGTGGCCTGTGGACAAGCAGCGACACGTCGTAGCCAAGATCTGGAAGGCTGTGGGCCTATGAGCAGAGAGGTACGCCAGGGCCCAGACGGTCGATCGCCCCGTCGTACGTCCGGAGGTGGTCACGGGGAGGCCGTGCGGCGGGTGCCTGGCTACGAGCTGGACTCGTGGGTCGCGACGACGGCGAGCGGTGACATCTGGATCGCGCGGAACCGTGGCTCGGGCGCTCGGGTGCTCCTCAAGCTGCTGCAGTTCCGCACCGGCGGGCCAGGGGCTGGCGCCGAGTCACGCGACCTCGCTCGGTTGATCGGCCAGCTCCGTGAGATCGGCCACCCTCACCTGGCATGGGTGCAGGAGACCATTCCAGACGGGGACGGTGCGGTGCTGGTGCTCGAGTACGCCGACGGCGGCAGTCTCGACCAGCTGATGCGTGGTCGTGGCGCACTCGATCCCGGCGAGGTGGTGACGATCGCCGGGCCGATCGCCGAGGCCCTGGCGGCATCGCACGGGCATGGACTCGTGCATGGTGACCTGACGCCCGCGTCGATCCACTTCACCGCCGAGGGCAGACCTCTCCTGCTCGACGTCGGGTTGCTGGCTCTCGCGGAGAGGGTCACCGCACCCTCGGGTTATGCCGATCCCGCCGAAACGATCCGGCCGGGGTCCGCAGGTGACGTCTACGGCTTGGCGGCCGTCTGCCACGCCACGCTCACAGGGATCCCGGCGCTTCCCGGCCAGCACCGGCGGGCGCTCACAGAGGTCTCGCCCGACCTGCCACCCGGCCTGGTGCGTGTCGTCGAGGCCGGCTTGGATCCCGCTCCAGGTGGCAGACCGACAGCCGAGGAATTCGCCGCTGCGGTCTACGCCGCCTGCGACCCGGCGCCGGTTCGGTTCCCGATCGGGTTGGTGCTCACTGATGCGTCCGCCCGTACCGTCGAGGCGGTCTCGTCACAGGATCCGTTCGTTCACACCCTGACTGCCGGTGTGCAGTCCGGTGCCGGAGTGGCGGGCAGTCCGCTAGCTCCACCACGTCCACCGAGCGTTGCGGCGACCGCGCACGCCGTTGCGCCTTCGCCCGCACCTGATGACATGGGCGGTCACGGCATGGTGGATCCGGCCGAACCCATGCTGGACGACGACCCTGCCGGCCCGTCTCCTGTCCGACTGCTGGTCGCTGGCGGAATCGGCGCCATCCTGCTCGCGGCTGCCGTCGTGGTGGGTGTCGTGTGGGCTCAGCAGTCGCCGTCTGTCGCTCCCACGTCACGGACCGCCGCGCAAGGTGAGAACCCTGCCAAGGCCGGAGGAGCGGCGTCCCACCGGCCGGATGAGACAGCCGAGCCCGCCAACGGCTCCCAGGGCGTACGTCGGGGTGGTGTCCCGTCGCAGTCAGCAGAGCCGACCACGGCTCCGTCGACGGTTCCGCCACCCCGTGACGTGCCGGTGGGCCTCTCCTCCGTGGAGCGTCGCTGGTATGACGTCCTGGCGGAGTTGGACGCTCGGCGCGCAATGGCGTACGAGAGGAACGACCCCCAGCTCTTGACCCAGGTCTACGAGCCAGGATCGCAGCTGCTGGCGCAGGACCGCGCCGAGATCGCGAAGTGCATCGACCTGGGATGTCACATCGAAGGGCTCGGATTCGACATCGAGCACCTGGCCGTCGTGTCCGCAACGAGCAACCAGGTGGTGCTCAAGGTCGTCGACCGGCTCCAGAGCTACACGATCGTGGACGCTGATGGCAGCCGTGTCGAACGTCCCGCAGGAGACCGGAAGACCCGAGAGATCACCCTGGTGAGAACGCCGGGGGAGACCTCCGACAGCTGGCTGATCTCACGCATCGTCGACCTGTGAGACGAGCACACCGACGGGGTTCGTCAGAGACTTCGTCATGTGGGCCGGTCACTCGGCTGCCGAAGCGCCGTGGCCACCAGGGATTCGACGTCAGGTGCGGTGAAGCGGAATCCCGCGTCGAGGAGTCGGCGGGGAACGATCCGGACGCTGTCGAGGAGCTCGGCGGAGAAGCCACCGAGGAGCGTGCGCAGAACGAAGGCTGGCACTCGAGCTACGGTGGGCCGGTGAAGTGCCGCACCCAAGGCCTTCGTGAACTCGGCGTTCGTCGGGGGCTCTGGCAAGGTCAGGTTGTAAGGCCCCCTGCAGTCCTCGCGTTCGGCGACGAACCGCACGGCGGCCAGCCAGTCGACCAGGCTGATCATGCCCATGTACTGCCGGCCAGAGCCCAGCTGTCCGCCGAGCCCGAAGCGGAACGGCAACACGAGGAGCGGGAAGGCGCCACCGGAGCTGTCGAGCACGACCCCGGTGCGTAGGCGCACGACACGAACTCCGGCGCGTTCGGCCGGCTCGGTCGCGGCCTCCCATTCCTGCACCACACTGGCGAGGAATCCTTCGCCCGGTCCGGAGTCCTCGGTGAGGAGCTCGTCGCCTCGTCCGACTCCGTAGTACCGGATCGCGCTCTGCGCGATGAAGGTCGGCGGGTTCTCCAGGTCGGCGAGCGCTCGTGCGAGGGTGCGCGTGGTCGTCACTCGGCTCGCCCGGATCGTGTGCCGATACGACGCTGTCCAGGGGACACGACCGATGTTGGCACCGGCGAGGTTGACCACGACGTCGGCCTCCCCGAGGACGCCGGGGTCGACCTCGCCGCGTACCGGGTTCCACGCAGACTCATGAGGAGACTCGGGCGGACGTCGTACGAGGCGTACGACGTCGTGACCGAGCCGACCGAGCTCGGCATGTAGCGCCTTGCCGAGGAAGCCGGACGCGCCGGCTAGCACCCATCGCATGGGATGACGATGCCCGGCGAGCTCAGACGCCGAACTCGGCCGCGACGCTCCCGTCCTCGAGCCGAGACTTCACCGCGCCCAGGAACCGTGCAGCATCCGCGCCGTCGATCAGCCGGTGGTCGTAGCTCAGTGCGAGGTAGACCATGTGACGCACCGCGATCGTGTCGCCGAGCGGAGTCTCGACGACAACGGGTCGCTTCACGACCGTGCCGGTGCCGAGGATCGCGACCTGCGGCTCGAAGAAGATCGGCGTGTCGAACAGGGCGCCACGGCTCCCAGTGTTGGTGATCGTGAACGTCCCGCCCGAGATCTCGTCCGGGGTGATCTTGTTGGTGCGGGTGCGCTCAGCGAGATCGGTGATCCGTTTGGCGAGGCCTGTGACGTTGAGGTCACCGGCATTGTGGATCACCGGGACCATGAGACCGCGGTCGGTGTCGACGGCGATCACGAGGTTCTCGGTGCCGTGGTAAGTGACCTCGCCCTTCTCGACGTCGATCGTGGCGTTGAGCTTGGGGTGCTCCTTCAGCGCCTCGAGCGCGGCCTTGGCGAAGAACGGAAGGAACGTGAGCTTGACGCCCTCCCGCTGCTCGAACGCCCGCTTCACCCGGTCACGGACCTGAGCGATGAGCGTGACGTCGACCTCGACGACGGTCGTGAGCTGGGCGGTGTTGAGCAGGGACTCGTGGACCCGCTTGGCGATCACGCGGCGAGCGCGGCTGAGCGGCTCGGTCGTCCCACGCAGCGGGCTGGGCTTCACGGGAGTCGGGGTTACTGCCGGCGCCGCACCGGGGAGGCCGGCCGCCGCTTCGGCCTGCTGTGCGGCGCGGATCCGCGCCTCTTCCTGTTCCTTGGCCGCCGCCAGGACGTCCTGCTTGCGGATCCGGCCGCCCACGCCCGTGCCTCGAACCTTCGTGAGGTCGACCTGGTGCTCGGCAGCCAGCCGGCGGACGAGTGGTGTGACGTACTGCGGCCCGGCAGCACGCTCGGCGGAGACCGGCGGCGCAGCGGTGGGCTGAGGAGGCGCCGCAGCTGCCGGGGTCGGTGCGGGGGCAGGCTGCGGAGGTGTGAAAGGAGCTGCCGGGGGAGCCGGCTGCGGTGGCGGAGTTGGCTGGGGTGGTGGAGTTGGCTGGGGTGGTGGAGCCGGCGCAGGAGCGGGCTCCGGCGGAGGAGGTGCGGCCGGTGCCGGTTGGGCTGCGGGAGCCGGCGCCTCGACGTGGGGAGCTGGTGCAGCCGCCTCCGCACTGCCGATGACACCGAGCTCGGTGCCGACGGAGACGGTCTCGTCCTCGCCGACGCTGATCTTGACAAGCGTGCCGGATGCCGGTGCCGGGATCTCGGTGTCGACCTTGTCCGTGGAGACCTCAAGCAGTGGTTCGTCGGCCTGGACCGTGTCGCCTACCTGTTTGAGCCACCGCGTCACGGTTCCCTCCGTGACACTTTCGCCCAAGGCGGGGAGCGTCACCGAAACGCCGGCCGCCTCGCCAGCGGGCTGCGCGGCTGGCTGCTGACCAGCAGCAGGGGAGGGCGCGGGCGCCTCGGCTGCGGGCTCACTCGGCGGGGCAGCCTCGCCCACCGGTGCAGCCACGCCAGCTGGCTCGGTCTCGGGCGCCGGTGGCGGAGCCGCTTCCGCCTCGTCCTCGGTTCCGATGACACCGAGCTCGGTGCCGACGGAGACGGTCTCGTCCTCGCCGACGCTGATCTTGAGCAGTGTGCCGGATGCCGGTGCCGGGATCTCGGTGTCGACCTTGTCCGTGGAGACCTCAAGTAGTGGTTCGTCGGCCTGGACCTTGTCGCCTACCTGTTTGAGCCACCGCGTCACGGTTCCCTCGGTGACGCTCTCCCCGAGTGCGGGGAGGGTGACGGAGACGGGCATTCCTAACTCCTTGTTCTCCTGCTGTCAGAAGTCCTGGATCGGTGGTGTCAGTGCTCCCTTTGCAGCTCCCATTGCACCGTCGCCGAACTGGGCGAGGAGGTCATCCGTGCACGTGGAGCGGCTTGCCGGCAAGTGCCATGTGAGCCTCGCCGATCGCCTCGCTCTGCGTGGGGTGCATGTGGACGAGCTGGGCGACCTCTTCCGGATACGCCTCCCAGTTGTAGACGAGCTGGGCCTCGGATACGAGTTCGCCCACTCGTGCGCCGACCATGTGGATGCCGACGACCGGACCGTCCTTGGCGCGAATGACCTTGACGAATCCACGTGTCTTGAGGATCTGGCTCTTGGCATTGCCTGCGAGATCATAGACGAACGTCTGGATCCCGTCGGCGCCGTATCTCTCGGCTGCCTGGGCCTCGGTGAGTCCCATGGATGCGACCTCGGGGTCGCAGTATGTGACGCGCGGGATACCTGTCTCGTCGATGACCGCCGGGTTGAGGCCCGCGATGTCTTCGGCAATGAAGATCCCCTGCTGGAATCCGCGATGTGCGAGCTGGAGCCCGGGCACGATGTCGCCGGCTGCGCGGACACCTGGCACGTTCGTGCGCAGGCGCTCGTCGGTCAGGACGAATCCGCGGTCCATGCTGACGCCTACCTCGTCGAACCCGAGGCCGGAGGTGTTGGGTCCGCGTCCCACCGCCACCAACAGCAGCTCGGCTTCGTACGTCTCGCCGGACTCCACGGTCAGGCGAACGGACTTGTCGGTCCGGTCGACCGACCGATAAGCCGTACCGGTCTTGACCGTGATCCCGCGACGACGGAACGATCGCTCGACCATCGCAGACGAGGCCTCGTCCTCGTTGGCGATCAGCCGTGGCAGAGCCTCGATGATCGTGACCTCGGCGCCGAAGGACCGCCAGACGCTGGCGAACTCCACGCCGATCACGCCACCGCCCAGGACGAGGACAGACCGCGGGACGTAGTTCAGCACGAGGGCGTGATCACTCGTGATGATCCGGTCGCCGTCGATCTCGAGGCCTGGGAGGGTCTTGGGGTACGAACCGGTCGCGAGGACGACGTTCGGTGCCTGGTAACGGGTCCCGTTGACCTCGACCGTATCGGCCGCGACGAGCCGGCCTGCGCCTTCGACGACGGTGATCCCGCGGCTCGAGAGCAGGCCCGTGACGCCTCGGAAGAGGCGGTTGACGACGCCGTCCTTGTACTTGTTGACGCCCGCCATGTCGACGCCTTCGAACGTCGCCTGGATGCCGAAGTCGTTGCCGTCACGGGCGTAGTCGGCTACTTCGGCCGCATGGAGCAGGGCCTTGGTCGGGATGCAGCCACGATGGAGACAGGTGCCGCCCAGCTTGTCTTTCTCGATGAGAGCGACCCGTAGGCCGAGCTCGGCGGCGCGGAGAGCGCATGCATATCCGCCGCTGCCTCCGCCCAGGATCACAAGGTCGAACGAGGTGCCGGCATTGTCCGCCACGGGGTCCTCCGCGTGCGTTGATCTTGTGTACATGTCAGTGGTCGTGTCGACCTCCTCATCCTTCCACAGTGCCCCCGTGCGTCAGTGAACCCTGTCGCCTGGAGGCCCGTCCGACGTCGCTGTGGTCCGGGCCGACCGCGCTACCCCGGGCGGGCCGCGGCCTTAAGATCCAGCGGACAACCGGCCCCTGGGGTCCACAAGAGCCGGCACGCTCGTCGGGTCGACAGAACGCGGCAGAGGCGACGCGGCCCGCAGCGATCTGACCGGTCTACGGCGCTCTGACTGATATGAGCGGTGGGAGAGACGGTCGACGGCGAGCTCGGCGCGGGTTCGATGCGGAACCCGTAGGCCACGTCACCGATAGGCGTCGCCCGCACTCTGGGCTCAGGAGACCGCCGGGGAGCGGGCCGGCGCGCTAGGCGAGCCGCGACGCAGCCGGTCGTCGACGTAGACCAGCGCACGGCCGAAGCGGACTCGCACGTCCCCTTCTGTCGGCTGCTCCATACCGACGAACGCGCGCACGGTCACGACGTCGAGATCGAGCACGATCTCCTTGTAGTGCCCCCGCGGCATGACCCGCACGATCCGCGCCTTCGCGCCGTCGCCGTCGGCCACGACATGGACGTCCTCGGGACGGACACCTACCGTGCCGGGCGTGTCCAGAAACGCGGTCGGCGCCGCACAGGGGACCACCACGCCGTCGCCGAGGTCGACCACGGCCCCCTGGCTCGCAGACCGCACCCGAGCTTCGAGGAAGTTCATCGTGCCCACGAAGTCGGCGACGAATCGGGTCTCCGGCTCCCGGTAGAGCGCGTGTGGATCGGCGTACTGCTCGATCCGACCGTTGTTCATGACGGCGATCCGGTCGGAGATCGCGAGCGCCTCGTCCTGGTCGTGCGTGACGAACACGGTGGTGATACCGACGCGCTGCTGTATCTGCTTGATGTCCTCACGCACCCGGACTCGGAGCTTCGCGTCGAGGTTCGACAGCGGCTCGTCGAGCAACAGCACCTTGGGTTCGAGGACGAGCGCCCGGGCGAGCGCCACGCGCTGCTGCTCTCCGCCGGAGATCTGCGCGGGGTAGCTGTGGATGTGATGGGTCAGGTTGACCGACTCGAGGACGCGTTCGACGCGCTCGGCCACCTCCCGCTTGGGTAGCTTGCGCAGCCGCAGACCGTACGCGACGTTCTTGAAGACGGTCATGTGCGGCCACAACGCGTAGTTCTGGAACACCATCGCGGTCGGGCGTCGCTCGGGCGGCGTGTGGGTGTACGGCGTGCCGTCGATCAGCACCTCGCCTGCGTCCGGACGCAGGAAGCCGCCGATGATCCGCAGAGTCGTCGTCTTTCCGCAGCCGGAGGGACCGAGCAGGCAGACCAGCTCGCCACGACGCACCTCGAGGTCGAACCCGTCGACGATCGTCCGCCCGCCGAGCACCTTGGTGATCCCGCGCAACCTCAACCCGTCGCTCATCTGACCCCTAACGCAGGTGGAAGCCCTCGGCGAGACGGCCGCCCATGACATGCCGGCGAACCAGCAACATGAGCAGCACCGAGGGGACCGACAACAGGATGGAGAACACCGCCGCGGCCTGCTCCGGGTAGTTGAGTACCAGGGTGTACATCTCCGTCGGCATCGTGATGTAGTTCGGCGCGCCCACGAGGAAGGTTCCCTGGGCCTCGTCGAACGACGCGAGGAACGAGAGGATCATCGCGACCAGGATGCCCGGCGCGGCGAGAGGGAACGTCACCGTGAAGAAGACCCGCAGCGGTCCCGCGCCGACGTCCCGCGCTGCCTCCTCCAGGCTGCGGGGAACGGACGCGAACGCCGCCGCGGGAATCCACGTCATGAACACGATCGTGCCAAGGAGCTGGACCACGACGACGCCGAGGAACGTCCCCATGAGGTGAAGGCTGTAGAGCAAGCCGGCGACCGACACGAACAGCCCGATCTTCGGGAACGCGTTCGTCGCGAACAGCGAGACGAGGAGCACCCGCCGACCCGGGAAGTTGAACCTCGCGAACGCGTAGGCGGCGGGCAGGCAGATGAGCGCCGAGAGTGCCGTGACGACCGGCGCGAACGTGAAGCTCAGCCGGATGGAGCTGCCCAGCGTCTGGTCCGCCAGGACCTGCCGCCACCAGCTCAGTGTCCAGCTCTCCGGCAAGAGCGAGGGGTACGACCAGGAGGCGGCGAACGCCCGGAGGGACAACCAGATGAGCGGACCGAGGATGAACACAGCGAGCAGGAGCACGCACAACCCGAGAACCGCCCGGGCGATCGCCCGGCGGACGACGTTCACGGCCGGACGGCTGGGCGCCGGTACTGCGGGTGCCTCGTCGACCCGCTGACTCGTCTGCACTGCGCTCATAGCACCGCTCCCGAGCGCTTGGCGGAGCGGAAGTTGGCCCAGACGTACACCGCTCCGATGCCGGCCGCGATCGCGAACACCACCATCGCCATGACCTGTGCCTGCTGTGGTTGGTTGAACGAGCCGAAGGTGTTGGTCATGAGGGGACCGAGCATGTTCGGCGCCGACGGTCCGGTGAGGTACGGCACCGTGAAGCTGCCCAGCACGGCGATACCGGTGAAGGACGCGACGATCACCGTCGGGACGAGGTTCAGTGGCACGAACACCGACACCACCGCACGAGGAAGCGAGGCACCCGCGTCGCGGGCTGCGTCGATGAGCACGTCTGGTACGGCAGCGAGACCGGACGTCATCATCAGCACGCCGAACGGGAGGTTCACCCACACCTGGGCGATCGTCACCGCGACCATGGTGTAGCCGAACGTGGGTGCGGACTCCCAGCCGAGGAGAGCCGCGACCGTCCGGAGGAAGCCGTCCGATGCGTAGAACGTGAGAATCGCGTACGACGCGATCACCACCGGGATGAAGAGCGGGACGACGGCGAGGGCGGAGAACACCTTCGCCACCCGACTCTTCGACAGCCGCACGTACAACCCGATCGCCCACGCAAGACCCAGCGTGACCGCCACCGACACGACAGTCACGATCACGGTGGCGACCACGCTGCGCTGGAACTGCTGGCTTGCGAAGACTTCGGCGTACGCGTCGGTGGTTCCCCACCAGTGCTCGGCGAAGTGCTGCCGCTGACCGATCGAGGCGACCACCGAGTTGGGGCCTCCGGTGTGACCGAGCGTGTACATCGCTGCGGTCAGCACCGGAAAGCCCACGAAGAGTGCCACCACGAGAACGGGTGGCGCGACCATGAGCAGGCCACGGATCCGTTGGCTTCTCATCCTCGCGCTTTCCCCGGCCGGCTCAGCCCGGCACCTTCTGCTGCCAGAGGTTGTTGAGGTCGCTGATCATCTTCTGCGAGTAGGTGAGGCGGAGGTTCTGGGTCTCAAGACCTGCGAACTTCTCCTTCACGTCGGCCGGCATCTCGTCCAAGTTGATGGCGGGATAGCCAGCCAGGACGTCGACGATCGTCTGTTGCTGTTCCGGCTCGAGCACCCAGTTCAGCAGCTTGAGTGCCGCTTCCTTGTTGCGAGCGTTCTTCGGCATGCCGAGGTAGGCGGCGCCGCCCGTGAACGATGGGTTGCTGATCTGGGTGAGCTTGATCTCCGGTCCGAGCAGGCCAGTCTCCATGCTGGCGAGCGCCATGTCGGACCAGACCGGCGCCATCCAGATCTCCCCCTTGCCCAGGAGGTTGAGGACGTCCTGGTTCCCGTTGGGGTAGACCTTCTGGTAGATCGCGGGGTGCAGGTCCTTGAGGACGGCGAAGCCCTCGTCCCACAGCGGCTCGAGCTCGGGTACGTACCCCTCGACCATCTTCTGCCGGTCCTCCTCGGAGATGAACTTGTCGAGGACCGTCGTCACGAACGACTGGCCGGAACCTCCGGTGCTGGGGGAGTTGTAGGTGAACTTGCCGGGGTTCGCCTTGATCCAGGCCAGCAGGTCGTCGAGCGTCTCGGGCGGCTCCTTCACCTTGGAGGAGTCGTAGGCGAGGACGACCGACGACCCGCGGTACGGAACCGCTGCGTGGTCGACGGGCTCGAGCGCGCTCTCGTCGACGTTGGCGAGGTTGGGGATGCTCGTCGTGTCGACCTTGGCGAGCAGACCCGAGGTCGCCGCCTGGCGGACGAGATTGCTGTCAGCGAGGTCGAAGCCGGCGTCCTGGTCCGCTTTCACCGCGGCGCCGAGCTTCGCAAGCGTTGTCGTGTCGTTGACGCCGTGTTCGGAGAACGTCACACGGACGTCGTAGCCGGGGTACGCCTTCCGGAAGGCCGGTATCAGGTTTTTCTCCCACAGCCCTCGGACGTTGACGTCCCCTCCGATGTAGAGGCGGACCGTCTTGCCCTCGCTGGACGAACCAGCCGACGGGTTCTCCCCACAGCCGCCGGCGGCGAGAGCGACCGTCAAGGCCGTACCGGCGAGCAGAACCTTCTTGAGCGTGCGCACGACTGACCCCTTCGTCGTCCTTGCTCACCTGGATGATGATGGCGGGACATTACACGATATGTCGTCAGAGGTTGAAGGCACTCCATGCCTGCGATCGGACGCTTCGCACGCCTGGAACCATCGGCGACACTTGAGAGGTTCCGCGTAGCCGCATCGCGAGGAGGTTCGGCATGCTGCGGTGGTTCCGGCGCCGCTCGAGGGGTCACCCACGAGGTCGCCGTCACGCCGACTCGGTGACCAGGCGCGATGGCTGGTCGCGGGAGGACATGGCCCACCTGGAGAACTTCGTACGCACCAGGCGTGGCGTCGAGGGCTTCGTGGAACCGAGGACCGCCGTCACCGAGACGACGCTGCTCCTTGTCGCAGCTGACGGGGAGTGGACCCGACGACGGGTACCCGACGCCGCACGGGCCCACGAGTTCGCCAACCGGCTGGGCGTCCCCAGCTACGACGCCCAGGTGGTCGGCTATCCGAAGCGGATGCGCGAATGGAACCGCCGTCAGAGCGCGGCTCGCAAACGCCGGATGTCCGGCGCCACCGACGAAACCACGGGTACCACTCCAGTCGTCGAGTGATCACGATCCGTTCTTCCGTGGAGGTATGGGGGTTGCCGCCCAGGGGGCAGTGCGAGGGAGAAGGGAAGGCATGACCCCACGGCGGTCATGGTCGGGTGTCCGGCACGACCGTCCTGATCGGCCACCACGCTGATCATCGTGTGGCCATGATCGGACATATATGCAACAAGTGTTGCGCAATAAGTCGTGCATAATCAGCCTGAGCTGCATGGAGCAGCTGCGAGCCAAGCGCCTGACCGACGCCCAGGAGTTGCGCGCTCTGGCACATCCGGTCCGGCTCCGGCTCATCACCGAGCTTCTGGCCCGTGGGTACGGCACCGCGAGCGACCTGGCGCCCGCGGTCGGGCGGCCGGTCAACAGCGTGAGCTTTCACCTGCGGTTTCTGGCGCGCTACGGGTTCTTGGAGGAAGCTCCTGAACACGCCCGGGACGGCCGGGAGCGGTGCTGGCGGCTCGCGTACCCCGACGGCCTCGACTACAGCGACCTGGTGACGACGCCTGAGGGGCGAGCCGCGGTCGAGAGGCATCTACAGAAGGGGAGGGGCGCCACCCAGGAGATGGCGCGTGCCTACTTCGAAGGGAAGCTGGAAGGCGCGCCGCGGTGGGACAAGGGCCCGTTCGCCCACGACTGGTACCTCCGGCTCACGCCTGACGAGGCGGCTGAGTTCGACCGCGAGTACCTCGAGCTGTGCTTCCGCTGGCGGGACAAGATCGCCGCCCGCTTGGAGGCCGGCGACACGGAGGGCCGGGAGACCTTCGCGATCTTCATCCACGGGTTCCCGCTGCCCAAGGGTGTCATCGACTAGCCGACCGATCCGCCTCACGACGAAGACGCGACGCCCGGCACGACGGAGGAGTCATGAGCGGTCGAGTCCTGCTTGCGACGATCCGGTTGCTGCCGCGGCTCAGCCTGCCACTCACGGCAGCCGTTGGATTCGTGACGCTCGTCCGGCCGCTCGTGTGGTTGGGTTCATGCTCGCCGTCGGCGGGTTCGTCGGCGGGCTGCCCGCAGCGATCAGGGGAGAGCAGGACGCCTGGGTCGTGAGCGGTGTCCTCGTCGCCGCCTGTTTCCTCGCCCAGGAGTGCCTGGACTCGCTGGCACCCAGTCTGGCCTGGCGGTTGGGGCAACGGCTGAACCACCACCTCGACGTAGAGAGCGTCGTACGAGCCGGCGCTCGAAGAAGTCCAAGGCGCCGGGCGGTCGGCCCGACGGGCACGTGCCCTTGCCGAGCCGAAGGAAGCGGATGTCGCTGCGCACCCTCGGCGTCCTGATCGGCATCGCGTTCCAGGCCGACCGGTGGGGTGCTCTGCTGCTCTGCCTTTCCGTCCCGGCGAACTTCCTCAGCCTCACCATGGGAGCGCTCGCGACCAAGGCGCTTCGCGATGCGAGCACCGGCGCCGATCACCAGATCGTGGTGGCCGGCGTGCTGGCGGCGGCGGCCGTCGTCCTCTATGTCGGCTCGATGCTGGTGAGCATCTACGTGATCCACGCCCTCAGCCTGAAGATCGATGCGCTCGTGGACCGCAGGATCGCGGAGATGGTCACGCGGTTGCCGGGGATCGAGCACTACGAGCGACCCGAGTACCTCGATGAGGTCCAGCTGCTGAGGCAACAGGCCAGTGCTGTGGGCGCAGGGCGCAACGCCATCGTGCAGCTCGTGGCCCAAGTGGTGCAGGTGGTCGTGGTCGGTGGGCTGCTCGCTGCCCGGACGCCGTGGCTTCTCGCGCTGACGGTGTTCGCACTGCCGTCGTTCGTCTGCTCGAACTCGCGAATCGCATCAACCGCCGGGCGCAGGAGGCTACGGCTGAGCAGGAGCGAGTCCTGCACCGACTAGTCGGGCTGGCATCGGACGTGTCGGTGGGACGCGAGGCCCGGTTGTTCGGATACGGGCCGGACCTCGTACGACGGCGGGCTGAGCTTGCGAGGTCGGTCGATCGCATCCGAACCACGGCAGGGGACCGCGCCCAGCTGCTGCGTCTCCTGGGCAACCTCGTCTTCGCGGTCGGCTATCTCGGCGCCGTCGGGATCGTGTTCACCCGTGCGGTGCGCGGAGAGTTGACACCTGGCGACGTCGCCCTGACCGTGGTGCTCGCCGGTCAAGTCCAGGGCTTCCTTGCCGGGTTGGTCAGCGGGGCGCGCGCTTCGTCGCTGACGTCTCGGTCGTCGCCAGCCGCCTGGATTGGCTGCAGAGGTACGACAAGGCCAACCGGTACGCGAGAGAGGGAGACCGTGCCCACGCCGGGTCACCCGCTCGATCGTGCTCGACCGGGTGTCCTTCCGTTATCCAGGGACCGATCGGCCGGTGCTCGAGGACATCACCTGCGAGCTGCCGGCCGGCGCGGTGGTCGCATTGGTCGGCGAGAACGGCGCCGGCAAGGCCTCGCTCGTCAAGCTCCTCTTGCGGTTCTACGAACCCACGTCGGGCCGCATTCTGGTCGACGGTGTGCCACTTGAGGACCTGGGCGTCGACGAATGGCGTCAACGCTCGAGTGGGGCCTTCCAGGACTACTGTCGGCCGGAGTTTCGCGCCCGGGAAGCGATCGGGCTCGGTGACCTCAGCCGCCTGGACGAGGTGGCGATCGGCTCGGCGGCGGGGCGCTCCGGTGCTGCCGAGGTGGTAGCGGGTCTGCCGAACGGCTGGGACACCCAGCTCGGCTCGACACGGCCTGGCGGGGTCGACCTGTCAGGTGGGCAGTGGCAGCGACTCGCCCTCGCTCGGGCCCGAATGCGGACGCAGCCTCTGCTGCTCGTGCTCGACGAACCGACCGCTGCACTTGACGCTGAGGCCGAGCACGCGCTGTTCGAGCGGTTCGCCGAAGCCGCACGTGACGCTCGTGAGGCCGCAGGGGTCACGTTGCTGGTCTCGCATCGATTCTCCACCGTCCGCATGGCGGACCTGATTCTCGTCCTCGAAAGGCCGGATCCGCGAACGTGGTAGCCACGACGAGCTCCTGCGCCACGGCGGCTTGTACGCCGAGCTGTACGACCTCCAGGCGAGCGCCTACCGCTGACCTGACGGCGAGCCGGGCTTCACTGGGCGAGCCCGTGCCTCGTGGCGTGCTGTGTCCGTCAGGCCGGCACACAGGCCCTGAGGGCACGAAGGGGCGGCGTCGCTCGTGTCGAGGCCGCCACTGGGCGACATCTGCCTACAGGTCGCCGGCTGCCGCCGTCTCTGCGAGGCCGACGAGCGTCCGTACGCCACAGCCGGTGCCGCCCGCGGGCGTGTAGCCGCGTGGGCCCTTCTCGTTGAAGGCCGGGCCTGCGATGTCCAGATGTGCCCACCGCACGCCGTCCGGCACGAACTCGCGGAGGAAGGCCGCGGCGACGAGCGCACCGCCGTAACGATCGCCCGAGATGTTGGCGAGATCGGCGACCTTGGACTCGAGACCCTCGCGCATGCCCTCGGGGATGGGCAACGGCCACCCGTCCTCTCCGACCCGGGCTGCCACCTCGCCGATCTGCCGGGACAGCTCGTCGTCGCTCGACATGATGCCGAAGGTGCGTAGCCCCAGGGCGACCATGCAGGCGCCGGTCAGGGTCGCGACGTCGACGATCAGGTCGGGCTCGTCCTCGCCGGCACGCACGATGGCATCCGCCATGACCAGCCGGCCTTCGGCGTCGGTGTTGAGGACCTCCACGGTCTTGCCGCCGTAGATGGTGAGCACGTCCGACGGCCGTTGCGCCGTACCGGAGGGCATGTTCTCCGCCATCGCGGCGTACCCGATGATCTCGACCGGCAGCCCCAACTCGGCGATGGCGATCGTCGCCGCGATGACGCTGGCGGCGCCCGCCATGTCGCACTTCATGGTCACCATGCTGTTGTGGGGCTTGAGCGATATCCCGCCGGTGTCGAAGGTGATTCCCTTGCCCACGAAGGCGATGCGCCGTTTCGGGTTGTCGGGACGGTAGTGCAGGCGCACCAGCCGCGGCGGTCGGCTCGAGCCCTGGCCGACACCGAGGATCCCGCCGTATCCGCGGTCGGCCAACGCTTGTTCGTCGAGCACCTCGACGGTGACTCCGGCGCTGGCGGCCGCTTCCTGTGCCGCGTCGGCGAACGACCCGGGGTACAGGTCGGCAGGTGCCGTGTTGACCCAGTCACGGGCTCGGTACACGGCGCGAGCGACGGTCTGGGCTCTCCGCAAGCCCGCGTTGACAGGCTCCTGGTCGGCGGCCTCGGTGAGGATCGTGATCGCCGAGACCGGTTTCGGACGGTCGTCGCTCCCCGACCGGTAACGGTCGTACGTATAGGCGCCGAGCAGTGCACCTTCGGCGAGTGCGCCAACCTCTGCCGCGATGTCGTGCGCTGCCTCGGTCGAGGTGGTGGCCGGACTCATGGCGATCGCGACGCGTTCCGCCTTCCCGGCGAGCTGGCGTACCGCTGATCCTGCCGCCCGGCGGAGGGCCTCGTTGTCCGGCTCCTCCTTGCCCACACCAACTGCAGCGACGACCGGCGCGGTCATCGAACCCCCGGTCGGCAGCAGGCTGACCTCGTCGGCCTTGGCCTTGAAGCCGAGCGCCTTGAGCGTCGTGAGGAGCCCACCGCTCAGCGCGGAGTCGACTGTGGCCGCTCCACCGAGCAGTGCCAACTCGTCGTCCCGCTTCACGACGCCGACGATGACCGCGTCGGCCTCGATCGATGCGGCGGGGGCACGGTGAAGCTCGATACTGGGGATCGAGGGCGTGGTGGGGGCGCTCACGTTTGCACGTCTCCTTGTCCAGTCGTGTCCGTCACGCGCCAGCCTGCGGCGATCGGTCCCGGCCCCGGTAGGGACTCGGGAGCAGGCCCGTGAATCATGGATCCTCGCAGCCTAGACGACACCGCCCCGGCCGCCACGACCACGGTAGGTTCGCTGTCATGATGCGTTCTCCCCTTCACGCTCGGCACCAGGCGATGGGTGCGAAGTTCGCGGAGTTCGGCGGCTGGGAGATGCCGCTCGAGTATGCCGGCGGCGGTGTGGTCAAAGAGCACCAGGCCGTGCGTGAGCGAGTCGGTGTGTTCGACGTCAGTCATCTGGGCAAGGCGCGCGTGGCGGGGCCGGGAGCTGCCGCGTACGTCGACGCCACGCTGACCAACGCCTTGAGCAAGATCGGCCCTGGGCGAGCGCAGTACACCCTGTGCTGCGACGAGGAGACCGGCGGCATCGTCGACGACCTGATCTGCTATCTCGTCGGGCAGGACGAGGTGTTCCTGGTGCCGAACGCGGCCAACTGCGCTGAGGTGGTTCGCCGGCTGGATGCCCAAGCTCCGGCTGGCGTGACGGTGGCGAACCTGCATCAGGAGTACGCCATTCTCGCGGTCCAGGGTCCGCATAGCGCCGAGCTGCTGCGCACGGTCGGTCTCCCGGCGGGCCATGCCTACATGTCGTTCGTCGAGGCGGCCTGGCCGTCCACACAGCAGGGACCAGGAGGTACCACGCTCACCGTGTGCCGGACCGGCTACACGGGTGAGCACGGGTACGAGCTCGTGATCCCGGCGGCGGCCGCGGGCGACGTCTGGGATCGGCTGCTAGAGGCCGGGGCGGCGTACGGCGTGCTGCCGTGCGGTCTCGGCGCTCGGGACACGCTGCGCACCGAGATGGGGTACCCGCTGCACGGCCAGGACATCTCGCTCGACGTCACGCCAGTCCAGGCGCGGTTGGGTTGGGCGGTGGGCTGGCAGAAGCCGGCCTTCTGGGGGCGGGCGGTGTTGCTCGCCGAGCGCGAGGCTGGCCCAGCCAGACGGCTGCGAGGCCTCGAGGCCACGGGGCGGGGGATCCCCAGGCCCGGCATGGAGGTGTTCGACTCCAGCGGTGATCGGCTGGGGCACGTGACAAGTGGGACGTTCTCGCCGACACGGCGAGTGGGGATCGGGTTGGCCCTGCTGCGGACCGGCGTGCCCGACGGTGCCGAGGTCATGGTCGACATCCGTGGGCGCAGGCAGCCGTTCGTGACGCGGCGGCCGCCCTTCGTGGACGCCTCGCCCACCAGCTGAGGGTGATCGTCGGGTTCGAGGCTTGGCCTATCTCATTTTCGAGATACCATCCTTGGTATGGAGGATGGCGGCGACACGCTGCCGGTGATGCCCGGCTTCCGGGAGATGGCTCTGCGCAGGCGGCGACTCGCAGCAGAGCTCGTAGAGCTGCGCAAACGATCAGGGCTCTCGCAGACCCAGGTCGCCGCCCGGATGGGCACGTCACAGTCCGCGGTCGCCCGGCTCGAGGCCGGTGACGCCGACGTGCGGCTGTCGACCCTCGAGCGGTACGCGTTGGCGATCGGCCACCAGATCGAGGTGCGATTGGCCGCCGAGTCGGGCCCGCCGACCGGCACCGCCGTACGCATGCAGGGAGTGCGATCCGACGACGCGCACGCAACCCGTCGAGGAGGTACGCATGAGGCCTCACAGAACCAGTGACATCCGTACCTCCGGACTGGGTGGTCATGAGCGCCCCCACACCTTCCACACCCTGATCCAGGAGCGTCTGTTCGAACGCCGCGTCGTGCTTGCGCAGGGTGTGATCGACGACGAGCTCGCGACACGGACGGCGGCGCAGCTGCTCACGCTCGAAGCCCTCGCGCCCGAGCCGATCACACTCCGCCTCGCCTGCCCAGCTGGCGAGCTTGGTGCGGTGCTGAGCCTCGCCGACACGATCCACATGCTGGGCGTCGAGCTCACGGCGATCGCTGTAGGCGAGGTGAGCGGAGCGGCCATCGGGGCGCTTGCCGCCGCGCCGAGCCGCCTTGCCTACCCCCACGCGAGGTTCGCACTGATCGAGCCGAAGGCCGAGCCGACCTCGGGGCGAGCGTCCGACATCGACACGTATGCGAAGGAATACCTCACGAGGTGGCACCAGCTCGTCGAGCTGGTCGCTGACGCCACGGGGCGACAGGCGGAGGCGGTCGCGTCCGACTTCAGGGAGGGTCGATTCCTCACGGCGGCCGAGGCAAAGGGCTACGGCCTGGTCAGTGGCGTGGTGAGTGCAGGGTCAGAGACCGAGTCGTAGGGAACGCGGCACGTCGTGCGGCCCGCCGAAGCGTCGCCAGCACCGGTCGCCCGATGACGAGCACCAGCGTCGCGTTGATGACGGCGCGCACACAGTCCCATGTGAAGGACGTGGTCACGTAGAACGTCGCGTAGTGCGCGAGGTTGGTAGCCACCGTTCCGTCCGGGTCGTAGCTCATCTCCGGCGGCAAGCTCGTGGAGAACGGCCAGAACGACAGGTTCAGCAAGGCGCCGTACCCGAATCCCGCAAGGGCGGCGTAGCCGGCGAGCAGCAGCCGCTCCGTCCGTCCGGACGCCCGCGGCAGCAGACCCGCCGCGAGACCTGTCCAGGCGAGGCCGACCATCTGGTACGGCATCCAGGGGCCGACTCCGCCAGTCGCGAGCGCGCTCGCCAAGAGCAGGACCGCCCCGATGGTGAAGCCGAAGCCGGGCCCGAAGACCCGGCCCGCCAGGATCACGAGGAAGAGCGTGGGCTCGAACCCGGCCGTTCCCGGGCTCAGCGCGCGCAACCCGGTGCCGGCCGCGGCCAACACGCCCAGCATCGCGACCGCCTTCGCGTCCAAACCCCGCTCGGAGAGCTCGGCGAGGACGACCGCCACGACCACCAGGAGCAGTGCCCCGAGGAACAGCGGTGCCTGGCTCGGCGTCCCGCTCACCGAGCTGTCCGGTCGGGCGAGAAACGGCCACCCGAAGCCGACCACGCCGACCAGCGACCCGAAGATCAACGCGACCATGGAGCGGGGTCGGACCGCGATGGGGCGCCCCAGCGTCGGCTCGCTCCTCGTCGTCACGGCGTACCACCGAGTGCTGCCGCCACTTGCGACACCGTGAGGTACGGCAGCGGCCGCAGGACCTTCGCCACCTGCGGTGCGAACGTCGGCGACGCGGCCAGGACGTGCTCGACCGGTCCGTCGGCGACCACCTCACCGTCGGCGAGAACCGCCGCCCGCGTCGCGACCTCGGCCACGAGCTCCACGTCGTGGGTGGCGAGGATCACGCCGTGCCGTCGCGCTCTCAAGTCGCGAACGATCTCGACCAGCCGCTGCTTGGAGATGTAGTCGAGCCCTCGGGTGGGCTCGTCCAGCAGCACCAAGGGCGGTGCCGCGGTGAGGATCACGGCGAGCGCCAGGCAGAGCCGTTCGCCTTCGGACAGGTCGCGGGGATGCCGAGACGCGAGCTCCGTGGTGGGCGTGGGGACGAGTCGGGCGAAGATGTCGGCGCACGTCCCAGGGTCGGCACGGAAGTCCCGGTCAGCCTGCTTGCACTCCTGCTCGACGGTTTCCGCATAGAGCAGGTCGGCGGGCTCCTGGGGAACCAGGCCGGCCGCCGCGACGATCGTGGCCGGCTTGGCCGTGGTGGGGTCGACGGTCGCGACCCGGATCGTCCCTCGTGCCGGCCGCACCAGCCCGACGAGCGCCTTGAGCAGGGACGACTTGCCGGAGCCGTTCCGGCCCATCAGCGCCAGGACCTCGCCAGGTGCGAGATCCAGGCGCACGTCGAGGAGTGCCGGCCGGCCGGCCGCGGTGCCGGATTCCGGTGTGGTGGACCGGCCCCGGATCGGTGGCGGTGCCTGCCTGGAGGACGACCCGCGGTATGTCACGACGAGATCGCGGACGCTCACCAGGGGCCGCTCGGTCGAGGCGTCGCGGGAGCCCGAATCGCCGGGCCGCAGCTGGGGTGGCGTTCCTTCGAGGCGGAGGCGTAACGGAGCGGCAGCGCTCCGAGCGTCGCGTACCGAGAGCGGCACGGGCTCCCAACCGGCGACTCGGGCGAGCTGCACGACCGGTGGTGCGACATCGGTCTGCGCCATGACCTCAGCCGGATCACCGGCGACGACAGGGCGCCCCGCGCCGGGGAGATAGACAACCCGGTCGGCGTACTGCACGACCCGTTCCAACCGATGCTCGGCCAGCACCACCGTCATCCCGAGGTCGTGCACGAGACGGTGGATGGCGGCAAGGACCTCTTCTGCCGCGGCTGGGTCCAGTGCGGAGGTGGGTTCGTCGAGCACGAGCACGTGAGGGTGGCTGGTGAGCACCGACCCGATCGCGACCCGCTGCTGCTGACCTCCTGACAGCGTGGAGATCGGTCGGGATCGAAACTCCGCGAGGCCGAGCAGGTCCAGGGTCTCCTCGACCCGCGTCCGCATGACGTCGGGCGGTGTGCCCAACGACTCCATCGCATAGGCCAGCTCGTCCTCCACGATGTCGGTGACGAACCCCGCTCGTGGGTCCTGACCGACCACGCCGACGACGTCCGCCAGCTCACGCGGGGGGTGCGTCCGGGTGTCGCGACCGGCCACGACCACGCGTCCCTCGAGCGTGCCACCCGTGAAGTGCGGTACCAGTCCGTTGATGGCGCCGAGCAGGGTGGACTTGCCGCTGCCGGTCTGGCCGACCACGAGGCACAGCTCGCCCTCGGCGATGTCGAGCGTGACGTCACGCAGGACAGGTTCTGCGCCTCCGTGGTAGCGGAAGCTCACCGACTCGAAGCGCACCATGGCTGTCTGTGTCATGCCGCGACCTCCCTGCGTGGTGCGAGGTCGAGCTGCGGCGGCGGGGGAGCAAGCCATGCGGGTGCGAGGCCGCAGAGTGCCGCGGCGGCGGGAATCGTCGGGAGCGGGGGAAAGGTGAGCGGCACGGTGGAGGGAAGGATGCCGGCGTCAGCCGAAAGCGACGCGAACACGAAGCCAGCCGCGACGACGACCCCGCTCACCGTGACGCACCATTCGGGAAGCGCCCAGGGATCCGGTCGGTACGTCGTCCTCGGTGTGCGTCGCCCACCGAGGAGCAACCCACCGGCTGCCGCCACGACCCCGATCCCAAGGGCCGGGAGTGCGAGCGTCCGGGTCATCCCGGTGTCGAGAAGTCCGTAGACGCCGACGCACATCCCGAGCATCCCGCCGAGAACCAGGGCACTGGTGAGCCGGCGACTCGCAGCGCTCGCCTCGCCGGTGCGACCGTACCCGCGCGAATCCATGGCTGCCGCCAGCTTGAGCGACCGTTCGAGGGCTCCCTCCAACACCGGGACCACGGTGGCGCGCAACGCCCGCAGCCCGCGGTCCGGCTGCCCTCGGAGTCGGCGCGCCGCACGGGCGCGAGCGGCGTCCGCGACGAGCTGCGGAGCGAACGTCATGGCGACGACGACCGCGACACCGAGCTCGTACAACGCGCCGGGCAGGTGCGTGAGCAGCCGCCTGGGATTGGCGAGGGCGTTCGCGGCACCGACACAACACAAGATGGCCGCGAGCCGGAGACCGTCGTACGCCGCCGCCGCCAGGGCCTCGAGGGTGACCTGGCCGCCGATCCGGACGCCTTGCATCCAGGCAGGCAATGGAATCTCGGGCAGGGTGAACAACACGGTTCGCCCGGTGACCGCCGCGCCGAAGAACGACTGGAAGATCACCCGGATCACGACGACGGCGATGCCCAGCTTGAGGAACGCCGTGAACGAGTGCGCCCACGGTGCCGTGGAACGGCGGGCCGCCACGACGAATCCGGCCACCGCGATCACGAGCGCGAGCAGGAGGGGATTCGTCGTACGACTGGCTGCCGTGGCGAGTCCCAGAGCCCACAGCCACCATGCGCCGGGATGGAGGTTCCGGGCGATGCCCGGATGGTGAACCGTACGCATCGAGAGCCGACAGGGTTAGGCCGATCCCGTGCCGCGCTGGCGACGGCTGATCAGGAACCCACCGACGGCCAGGGCGGCCACGATGACGACGCCCGCCACGGGCACGATCGGGAACCCGTCCTCGTCTGCCGGCTCGGCGGCTCGGTTGGGGTCCGAGGCAGGTCGCGCGGCGTCGGTGCGGTCAGGGCTGGGGCTTGCGTCGGATCCGGAATCGTCCGGAAGCACCAGCGCGACCGTCGGCTCGGGCGAGGGGACCTCGGGTGCCGAGTCGACCGGATCGCCACAGCCGGAGCCGGGGTACTTGTCGATCGCGCAGATCAGCCCGTTCTGCTCGCGCACCTCGGCGACGGCGGCGAGGACCTGTGCCGAGCTGGCGTCGGTGTCGACCACGGCGCAGGCTCCCCGTGACGCAGGCGGCTCGGTGTCACCGCCCTCTCCTGGGATGCCGTAGTCGATCACCAGCGCGACGCGTTTCATCCCCGGCTGCTCTGGCGTCGATCCGCAGATCAGGTCGAAGTCGCCGGCGGCACGAGGGACCCGAGGCGGCGTGTCCTCTCCGGACACGGCGAACCGCCATCCCTCGACAGCCCCGTCGGCGGGTGTGACGGAGGCCGGTCCTGTGGGCGCGAGCACCCAGGTGTCGTTCTTCCACTGGTAGAAGCCCCAGAACCGGTAGGCAGCGGCGTGGGCGACGCCGGATCCGACCACCAGGCCGAGCGCGGTCGCAAGGACGGTGGCGATCAGAGCGAACGGGAGTCGGGAACGTGGCGGGATGCGATGCCGCATCGGTGTCCTCTCCTGAGGTTCGGTCTCGGCGAAGCCGGACCAAACCTCGAGAGCCCACCACCCTCGGCCGGGCGAAGCGTCGAGAGGTTCCGCCGAGCCGGCGAGTCTCGGGCCGGCACCGGGACCCTGCGCCTCAGGCCGAGGGCAGGGCTCGGGTGCCTGACCCGCGCTCCGCCCGCAGACCTCGACGGGTGTAAGTGGAGCCTCGTCACGGCCAGGTATCCCGGCTCGCCGCGAGGCACCCGGCTGCTCGATCGACCCGGAGGAATCGACGAGGTGTCCGGGCGCGCGGCCTACGGTTGCGGGTCAGCGCCGGCTTCCGACCGGCTTCCCCTGGTACAGCCAGACGGCATATCGCCGACCGGCATCCGTGACGGTGGTGCTGGACGGACAGTCTCACGCCCGTGAGGTGAAAGTCAATCACCTCGGCCGGGAGCAGCGTTGTCGGATTTCTGGCGTACGGGCTCTATCCTCGGCTGTCATGACGTGGACGTGGCGGTTCGAGGACGCCCAGGGGAACGTGGTGGAGGCCCCTGACGTGGCGCGCGGAGAGTTTCCTTCGCAGAGCGACGCAGAGAGCTGGATCGGGGAGTACTGGCGTGATCTCCTAGCCGCCGGCGTCGACCAGGTGAGGCTCTTCGAAGGGAACCGCGAGGTCTACGGCCCGATGAGCCTGCATCCAGTCGAGTGAGCGACCGGGGGCAGGATCGCCGAGATCAGATCGGCTGGCCGGGCTTGACCTGAGGCTTGGGCAGTCGGAGCCGGCGGATCTGGGTGGCCCGCATGACGGCGTACGCGACCGCGCCCCGGTGGCTCTCGTCGGGGAACCGGCGTCGGAGCTCCCGCTTCAGCCGACGACCGAGGAGAATCAGGTCGACCGGCACGACGACCAGGGCGAGCAGCCAGAGGTAGGTCGCCACGGCGGGGATCGGCGGCACGGGGATCGACATCAGGACGAAGATCACGAGGAAGTACGGCAGCAGGAACTCTCCCGTCGTACGTCGTGAATCCACGAAGTCCCGGCAGAACCTCCTGACCGGACCTTTGTCCCGAGCGGGAAGGTACCGCTCGTCGCCGGTCAGCATGGCCTGATGGATCTTGGCCCGCTCGGCCCGTGCCCTCTGACGTTGCAGACGGATGGCTTCCCGGCGGTCCCGGGGCGCTTTGACCCGGGCCTTCCGGGCCTGCTCGGCCTCGCGACGCTTCGGAGTCGGGCGACCCTTCCCGCCCGGCTTGCGCACTTCTGCCGGTTTCGTGGGCGCGGCGGGCTGTGCCTGCGCTGTATTCGTACGACGTCGGAACACGATCTAGAGCGTAGTGGGCTGGTGCGGCGGCCCCGGCCGTCCCTCCGATCCAGTCGTACGCTTGCTGCACATACGCTGACTGCACACCTTGGACACAGTCCGCTGGGGCGGACGGCCGGCGGTTCCTATCCTGGCTGAGGGAAGGACTCTCCCTCGAGAGGCCGGAGGCCAGGATCTGGCCAGGCGGGTCGCTCTGGTGCAGGTCGCGGGCATAGGGTGATCGCAGCACCACGTGTGAGCGTGTGCCCGCCTTCATGGGCCGCGCCACGAGGACTGGGGCCACCAAGGAAGACCGACCGGCCGCGAGACGGGAAGGGGCGGCACGACCTCGATGGGCATTCTGAACCGCTTCGCGATGATCTTCCGGGCGAAGGCCAACAAGGTGTTGGACCGCGCCGAGGATCCGCGTGAAACCCTCGACTATTCGTACCAAAGGCAGCTGGAGATGCTCCAGAAGGTGCGACGCGGGGTTGCCGACGTCGCCACCAGCCGTAAGCGCCTCGAGCTGCAGATGAACCAGCTGCAGCAGAAGTCTGCGCAGCTCAAGGAGCAGGCGCAGAAAGCGCTGAGCGCGGGCCGGGAAGACCTTGCTCGAGAGGCTCTGACCCGGCGATCCGGCGTGGAGCAGCAGCTCAACGACCTCGCGCCACAGTACGCAGCGCTGCAGAGCGAGGAGGAGAAGCTCACGCTCGCTGCTCAGCGGCTCCAGGCCAAGGTGGAGGCCTTCCGTACCCGCAAGGAGACGATCAAGGCCACCTACACCGCGGCGGAGGCACAGACCCGTGTCGGTGAGGCCGTGAGCGGCATCTCGGAGGAGATGGGTGACGTCGGGCTCGCCATCCAGCGTGCCGAGGACAAGACCGCCGAGCTCCAGGCGCGTGCCGGCGCCATCGACGAGCTGCTCGCCTCCGGCGCGCTCGACGACATGACGGGCACGGGCAAGGACGACATCCAGCTCGAGCTGGAGCGGATGGCGTCCGGGAACGATGTCGAGACCGAGCTGGCCAAGATGAAGGCGGAGCTCGCAGGAGGCCCGGCGGCCGAGGCTCCCCGCCAGATCGAAGGTCAGCGCAACGAAGGCGACCAAGCAGCACGGGAGTCCACCTCCGCGTCGGCATCGGAGCAGGCCCAGAGGCAAGGTGAGGGAACGTGATCGTCCGTATCCTCGGAGAGGGCCAGCTGAGCGTGCCCGACGAGCACCTCGCAGCCCTCAACGAGCTCGACAGCAAGCTCGAGGCCGCGGTGAATGCCGGCGACGAGGCGGCGTTCCGTGCGGCTCTACAGGCGCTGCTGGAGAAGGTCCGTTCGGTCGGTACGAAACTGCCCGACGACTCTCTCGAAGACTCCGACCTCTTCCTTCCGCCGGAAGACGCCACGGTCGAGGAGGTCAAGGAGCTGCTCGGCGAGGAAGGGCTGATCCCTGGGTAGAGCCAGCCAGGCGACCGCTGCACCAGGTGACGTGGGCTCGGGAACATTCCGATGCGTGCGCGTCGTCATATGAATGGACTCGAGGAGCGATGAAGAGATGGCTCGTACACGGTTCCTGCCCGATCGAGGCTTAACCTCGCGCATGGTGCTGGTCATGTTTCTGCTCGGCCTGCTGTACGTCGCAGCGATGGCCGGGCTGATCGCCGCTGGGCTCGACTGGACCCTGGTGATCATCATTGCTGCCGGCTTCCTGGTGGCGCAGTGGTACTTCTCCGACAAGATCGCCCTGGCGGCCATGGGGGCCAGGGAGGTCACGCCGCAGGAGGCCCCAGAGCTTCACGGTGTGATCGACCGGCTCTGCGCGATGGCTGACATGCCGAAGCCTCGTGTCGCCATTGCTCACATGGATCTCCCGAACGCCTTCGCCACCGGTCGCAACCCGAAGAATGCCGTCGTCTGCGTGACGACCGGGTTGCTGCACCGGCTCAACGGCGCCGAGCTGCAGGGTGTTCTGGCACACGAGCTGTCGCATGTCGCGCATCGCGACGTTGCGGTGATGACGATCGCGTCGTTCCTCGGCGTGCTGGCCGGGCTCGTGGCGAGGTTCGGGATGTACACCGGGCTGGGTCGAAGCCGCGACAACACGGCCGTTGTCTTCGCAGTCGTCTGGCTCGCCAGCATCGTGGTGTACGTGATCAGCTTCCTGCTGACCCGTGCGCTCTCGAGGTATCGCGAGTTCGCAGCCGACCGGGCGGGTGCCTACCTCACCGGTGAGCCGTCCGCCTTGGCCTCGGCGCTGCTGAAGATCTCCAGCGACGTCCAGCGGATCCCGCAACGGGACCTGCGCCGGGCGCAGCCGGCTCAGGCGTTCTTCTTCGCTCCGGCTGCGGTCGGACGTTCGCTCAGCGGTCTGCTGTCGACCCACCCGACGACCGAGAAGCGCATCGAGCGACTCGCACAGGTGAGCGCCGAGCTCGGCAAGCCGATGGTGTGACAGCCGCCCTGGCACCCGGCTTGTCATCCCCACGACCTTGTGCATGACGGCCCAATTGACCATGTGCACTACGCCCGCTGGAGGTACGACACGTTCCAGCACGTGTTACACGTCCGGCACGCGTAGTGCACATGGTCAATTGGGGCCGGGACGCCGCACAGGGCCTACGGTTGGTACGCATGCGCCGTCCTAGGGCGACGACTCCTCGCTGTGAGAGGCTGTCTCGATGAAGTTCCTCGACGCGTTGCTTGGGCGCAGCAAGCCCAAGAAGCCAGATCTTGACCAGCTGTTCGGCCTGCCCCAGGCGGCGCTGACCCTGCAGGTCGCGAGCGACTTCCGGCCCACCGGCGTGGGCTCGGTGTGCTACCGCGCCGTGGAAGGTGGCGCATTCGCCGCGACCCAGCAGGACGTGCAGCAGCTCCTCGACGCCGACGAGGGACCCAAGGTCGAGCGCACCCGGGACAGCTACGGATACACCTGGCTCGTGTGCCGGCACGATCCGGAAGACATGTCGGGCCTTGTGACGGACCTGCATGCGATCAACAGTTCGCTCGAAGCCGCGGGGTTCGGCCCGTCCCTGTTGTGCTCCCTCGTCGCGTTCCAGGACAGCACCGGGCGCAAGCTGGCGCTGGTCTACCTCTACAAGCGCGGCAGCTTCTATCCGTTCGCACCTCAGGCAGGAGAGCGTCGCGACAACGCGCTCGAGTTGCAGATCCGGGGCCTCATCAGCAACGACCTCAGGGTCGAGGACGACCTGTCCCGGTGGTTCCCCGTGTGGGGCGCACCCGGTCTCTGACCCCCACAATGACCAGGCGCGGCGAGGACCCAGTCGCTACGGCAGGTGTCGGCACCCGCGGTGGCGGGTGCCCGCCCAGCGCGAGGACGCCGCCGGTGCGCATGCGAGAAGCCACGGCGTCTGGTCGCCGCGGTTACAAGAAGGCGCCGGACGGGATGTAGGGCGTGGGCGGTCGCATGTGCCGCAGGCACAGGTAGCCCTCGTTCCGCAGCATGAGCCCAGCCGCCAGCGCCACGTCCACCGCCCATTCCTGGGCTGCGGTGAGGTAGTCGATACGAACGGTCGACCCCTCGGGGGAGCGTGCCAGCGCCGACCACAGCAGGCGCTGAGCCAACTTGCGGTTCGTCGCGGCGAGCAGGACGGGGGAGCCAGTGCTGTCCACGAAGCAGTAGCCGCTCCCGGTGAACGTGTCGCAGACGAGCAACCCGCATGTGTCGCACAAGAACTCGTGGTCGACGCCGTGCGCCGCACCCCTGATCTGCCGGTCCACCGAGTCGCAGAGATCACGATCGCCCGGACCACCTTCCCGGACGCCGTCGACGATCGGCAGCGTCGAGCGGTCCACGACTCCCCAGGCTCGGATCGTCGGATGCAACGTGAACCCGGCGAGTCGGTAACGGCGGGCCGCTCGCGGATCGGCGGTCGAGATGATGATGCCGCGTAGGCAACCCTGGCTGTAGCCGAGGACGGCGTCCAGGAGCGCGGACCCGATCCCCGACCCCTGTCGGTCGGGTCGTACGAAATAGGCCGACAGCCCCCACAGCTTCTCGCGGCGTAGCGCCATGGCGACCCCGACGACTTCCCCCGAGTCGTCCGCGACCCAGCATCCTTCCGGGTCGTAGCGCAGGAAATGCTTGGCGCGGCGGCTCCACAGCGAGCTCCATTCCGGCGTCGGTGGGCCGGGCGGTGGAGCCGCGCCGGGCGGTCGATTGGCGCGCACCAGCTGCAGCGCCTCGTGGGTGAGCGCTCTCGCCGCCGTGATGTCGGAGTCGCGCATGGGTCGGATCAGCACGCCTGCGACATTACGCAATGCCGGTGCCTTCGTGGGACCTCCGCAGCCCGACGGGAGTGCTACCGGGCTCTAGGGTGTACGCCGTGCGCGTCCTGATTGCTCCCGACAAGTTCGCAGGAACCCTCACAGCGGTCGAGGCGGCGGAGGCGATCGCCGAGGGATGGCGGCGACACGCGCCAGGCGACGAGGTGGTCGTGGTGCCGATGTCTGACGGCGGCCCGGGCTTTGTCGACGTCCTGCACGCAGCGATCGGTGGCGAGCTGCAGGTGGTGACCGTCAGCGGACCGTTCGGAGAGTCGACGCCGGCCACGATCCTCCGCTCCGGGGACACCGCCTACCTCGAGACCTCGCATGCCTGCGGCCTGGCCCTGGTGCCGCCGGAGCGGCGCGACCCGCGTCGGGCGTCGACGTACGGCGTGGGCGAGATGGTGGCGGCTGCGGTCGACTCAGGCGCTCGCCGGCTGGTGCTGGGGCTGGGTGGTAGCGGTACGAACGACGCCGGCGCCGGCATGCTGGCGGCACTGGGCGCGACCAGCAGACCGGATGGAGTCCTGCGAAACGGCGGAGCTGCCCTGTCCGACCTTGACACGGTCGACCTCGCACCAGCCCGCCGTCGCGTGGCCGACGTCGAGCTGCTTGCCGCCACCGACGTGGACAACCCGTTGCTGGGGCTGCGTGGTGCGACGAACGTCTTCGGTCCGCAGAAGGGTGTCACGCAGGAGGAGATCGTCGGCCTGGACGCCGCGCTCGAGCACTTCGCCACCCTCGCCGACCGGTCGTTGGCAGACGCCAAGGGCGCTGGTGCCGCAGGTGGCCTCGGGTACGCCCTGTTGCTGCTGGGCGGCCGGCGGGTGCCCGGGATCGACACCATCGTGGATGCGGTCAAGCTCACCGAGCAGGCACGTCAGGCGGACCTGATCATCACGGGTGAGGGTGCGTTCGACTTCCAGTCCAGGTCGGGCAAGGTCGTCTCAGGCGTCTCCAGGGTGGCCTCCGAGGTGGTTCGCCCCTGTGTCGTCCTCGCCGGCGACGTCCTGGTCGGTGCTCGGGAGATGCGCGCGATGGGGGTGCAGTCGGCGTACTCGCTCGTCGACCTGGTGGGCAGAGAACGCGCGCTTTCGCGACCGCGGGAAAGCCTCGTCCTGCTCGCTGAGCGGGTTGCTCGCACCTGGCGCCTGTGACCGGGCGCAGGCGCCAGGCCGGACCAAACCTCGCAAACCAGCCAAGACCGACCACCACCTCGGACATTCGACGCGTTGCACGGGCCGAAGCTGGTCGACAAAGGCCGCCACATCGTGTCCGGTCGGGGCAGACGTCGGACCGCGCCGGGAAGCTGTGCAACCATGGGTTCGGAACGAGGTTGGAATGCCGGGAGCCGTCACGGTGTTCCAGCCAGCAGACCGAGACAAGACTGACGATCACGGAGTCCGAGGTATGACCATTCAGGGCGACCTGGCACAGGACGTAAAGGCCGATGGCGTGACGCTCACCGACGCAGCTGCGGCAAAGGTCAAGAGCCTGCTCGATCAGGAGGGTCGCGACGACCTCCGACTGCGGCTCGCGGTGCAGCCCGGCGGCTGCTCTGGTCTGCGCTACCAGTTGTTCTTCGACGAGCGCGAGCTCGAAGGCGACAACGTACGTCGGTTCGGCGACGTCGAGCTGGTCGTCGACCGAATGAGCGCTCCCTACCTGCAGGGCGCTGTGATCGACTTCGTGGACACCATCGAGAAGCAGGGCTTCACGATCGACAATCCGAGCGCCACGAGCTCGTGCGCCTGCGGCGACTCGTTCCACTGAGCATCCCGAGATGGCTCGCCCTCGCTGGGTGAGCGATGTGTTCGTCCCGTCGCGGAAGCTGCCGCACCAGCAACACGCGACCTCATGCTACCCAGCTAGCCGAGGAAGATCGGGTTGGTGAGGGCCAGCATCGGACCGAACGGGAGACCGGTGGCGGCGGCTGGCCGGCGTACCTCGACGCGGACGTAGGCCGACTCCTGAGGGGCCGTGCACCACGTCACCGGTTCATCAGACCCTGCTTCGGAGCCGATCGGGAACGCCGCGGCGGTGCCGCGATCGGTCACGAACTGCAGGACACCTTCGGTGACGCCGCGCACGACGCACTCGCAGCGGACGCCCGCCGTCTCGGGAACCCGTAGCCGCTCACCGATTCCTGCGACGTGCTCTCCCGATCGTGCGGTGAACTCCAGCTCGACGTCACACGACTCGGCGAGGTAGACCCGGCCCGAGCGGATCCCCGCCACGATGGCATCGCGGGTGAGGTCCTCGGCCCACACGACCGTCTGGCCGAGACCCAGTGGCTGTCCAGCGTGATGCGAATCGCTCGCGGCGACGGCCGGTAACCAGGAGCCGTTCGCTCGGTCGGCGACGAGCGTGGCGTCCCAGTGCCGCAGGGACATCTCGTCGTCTGGCGTCCACGACCCGTTCCACACCTCGACTGCGTCCAGTCCGGAGTAGCCGAACTTCCATGCGCATCCGATGCACGGGGCGTACGGGTGTGCCGCCACGGCGATTCCGCCCAGGGAGTGGATCTGGTCCAGGATGTGCGGCAGATGCCCGTCTCCGGCGCGGAAGCGCCAGTCGAGCCAGGCACCGTCACGCAGGCCTGCTGCCACGAGATGGCCGTTCCGCGTGGTCACTTCCTCGCCGTCGATGACGAGAAGGTCGGGCCGAGCAAGGTTGTCCCACGTCGCGGATGCGGTGGGTGTGTTGTGCTCGGTCGACACGATGAAGTCCAGGCCGGCATCGCGGGCCGCGGCAACGAGCTCCTCAGGAGACCACCTACCGTCGGAGTGGACGGTGTGCACGTGGAGGTCTCCTCGGTACCACGCTGCGCCCCGGCCAACCGCCCGAGTGCGGTCCTTGCGCGAGGTGAGGTTCGCGCTGTCGGTGTCCGCGCCCTGTGGTGCGACGGATGTCGGTGGAGTGCTCGGTCGTGATAGCCCCTCGGTCGTTTTCCCGCGTTCCGCACCACGGTCGGCATCCCGGCGCAGTGTGACGTCGACGCGATAGCTCATGCCGGCTGGCGACACCGTGTAGGGCCCGAGCACGATGTGCCAGGTGCCGGCGTTGATCGCACCCGGCACGTAGCCCGGCGTCGCATGCGTACGTCCGATCGTGAACGACTCGCGCGCGCCACCCGACCAGCCGCGAAAGCCGGGCGCTGGCCGAGCAGGGGAGGCGAGGTGGTGGCCACGCTCGTCGAAGATTCCGATGTCGAGGGCGTTGCCGGGTGAGCCAGCGGGACTCTCGGTCTTGTCGTACGTATAGCGCACCGAGATCTCATCGATCTCGTCCGGAACGTCGAACGGAAGATAGATCCAGTCCGGTGTGCCCGGCTCGATTCGCCCAACGAGAGTGATCGTGTGGTCGTCGTGCATCACTCGAGTATCGGCACTGGACCGATTGGTACCGGCACGGGCTCCCGGTCGATGCACCTCAGAGCCAACGATTGAACCAGCTCCGCAGGAGCCTCCTCGACGTCTTCGCAAGTCCCTGTGCCACGGTCGAGGTTTCCTCCGTCTCGTCCGGCTCTACCGTGAGCTCGGCCTCCTCGTCCTCTGGCTGCGTGTCCAACTCCGTGGGCGGTGTCCGACTCTGTGGCAGTCGCAGGCTCTCGACCTGTCTCGTGGCTTGCTCCAGATACCGCGCTCCGAGCGTCGACTGTCCGTGTCCCTCGCGCAGCCGCTGGCTGATCGTGAGCCACCGCATGGCGAGATGCACTGCCGTGACCTGCGTGACCACCCGACGCTCGTCCCGGATCAGGAGCCCTGCGAGCTCCGGGGCCACGAACACAGCCGATCCCAAGTGCTGCAGGCACCTGGCCTCACCGAGCTGGTTGTCCAGACGGCGATACTCCTGCAATGCCCTGCTCCATGCGGCGGCCGCGATCGGTGCCCGACCCTGCATCCATGCCGCGATACCGCTCAGCTCGGTTGCGTACGCATAGCCTTCTCCGTCCCCCGCGTCTTCGGCTCGGCTCGCCGCCAGCTCGAGCCGGGCGAGCGCCCGATCCGGACGACGTTGGTGCAGGTACACCGCGGCCAGCGTGAGCAGCGTCGTGACCTCACCGGTGATGTCCCGCTTCGGAAGGTACGTCCAGACGTGCTTCAGCTCGTGTTCTGCCCTGGACAGCTGGTACGCCTTCTCCGCTGGATCCGTTTCCTGGTCGGCCTTGACCAGACACCGCAGCGCGTTCTCGTGATGTCGCCGGGCGCGCAACGCAGACGCGCTGCGCCACCAGCGATAGGACCAGGGCCACCGAGATTGGAGTACCGGCGTCTCCTTCTGGGGCAGCTCCTGCAGGTCAGGGTCGCCGGACGAACGCGCGACACCGGCCAGCCGGATCTCCGACAGCTCGGCGAGATCGGGGCGACCAGCTGTCGTGGCGAGCGCGTGGAAGTTCTCGTGGACCGCTGCGGCTCGAGACGCCTGGCCGTCGTGCTGGTACCAGACGTCCAGTGCGTCGTCGATCCGCGCGAGGTCGTCGATCACGTCGGCAAGGCGCGTGTTCTTGGCGGTCGGCTCGTCAGTGTCTGCCTGCCGTACGCCACCACTGGCATCTGGCTGCCGTACGCCAGCGCCGGCGTCTGGCCGTCGATCGTCCGCGCCTGCTGCCAACGCCGAGTAGTCGGCGGTCGCGAGGACCCGCAGCAGCGGCTCCTCCGCCCGGAACCATCGGGAGGCCGAACGTGCGTGCCTGCCATTCGCGAGGACCTGTCGCCAACGCTCGGCGAGGTCGGCGTACCGCTGGATCAGAGCGGGCAAGGCGGCGCGTACAGCGCGGACCAGCTCGTTGTCGGGCTGTTCCGGGCCGTCGTGGCTCGGTGTCGCTGCTGCCCGATCGTGTTGGGGTGCGAACGGTGGCTGGCTGTGTGATGCGGCTCGGTTCTGGATGACGTGGCGAATGGCCTGGCGTACCTCGCGCGGCATGCGGTAGCGACCGATCGGCAATTGCCGCACGAAGCGATGCTCGAAAAGCTCGGCAATGGGGTCGTGCACATCCTGGGCCACACCCGTGTGAGGGGAACGCTGTGCCGGGTCGAGAGCCTCGAGCCCGCGGCGTACCGCCTCCATCGCCTCGACGGTGAGCTCGGCGACGGGAAGTGCGGCGAGGGCGAACGCCAGGTTCTGGGCTCTGCGTGACATCTTCTCGCCAGCCGTCTCCCAGATCAGCATCCAGATTCGCTCACGAGGATCGGCCCTGTGGAAAGCTGACGACTGCCACAGCCTCTGCAGGTCATCCGGTGTCCAATGGCTCTTGGGTCGTGCGATCTCATGCGCGAGGTCGCACAGAGCACCGGGGCGCCCGGCACAGGCCTTGACCAGCGGTTCGAACCAGTCAGCCTGCGGGTCGGTCCAGGCGTCGTGGAGTCGCTGCCGGGCGGTGCGGTCCTCGCCCGCCTGCGGCTTTCGGTCGTGGCTTTCCCCCTGGTTCTGGTCGTGTTCTTGCCGGAGCGTCCGACACCAGATGTCGTGAAGTTCGTCGACGGAAAGCGGGTCGAGTCTCACGACCGAGTCCGCCCAGTCCTGCGGGAGGGGGTCCTGTGCGGATCCATCCTGACCGCGCTGTGAGAAGTAGCCGTGCTCGTCCTGGGGCACCTCGGCGCCGACTGCCTCGTCCCCAGCCAGGACCAGGATCACCGGCTTCTTCGCAGCTCTCCAGCTCTTCACCAGCCAGGAGATCTGATCGGCTCGGGTGATGTTGTCGAGGAAGAGGACGCCACCGTCGGGTAAGGACTTGATGAGACGGCTGGCAGCCTCGCGCATGCTCGTGGGGTCCGAGCTGGATGGCGGAGCCGCCTGGAAGGTTCGCAGCAGGTGTCCCGCGATCGTGAACGCGTCATCTGGGTGCTCCGACGACCAGCCGCGCAGATCGAAGGGCGAGACCCGGCGCCGATCGGCGAAGCGCCGTCCTTCGGCGCCGTCTTCTTCGGGTTGCCTGTGGACGAGCTGGTCGACGACGTACTCAGCCACCGCGGAGCTTCCCATTCCCGGTGGGCCGACCACTGCGACGATCCGGTGCTGCAGGGCGATGTCGATCGCGCGTTGAACCTCCGCCGCGCGGCCGGTTGGGCACGCTGGCTCACGAAACCACGCCGGACGGACTGCTGGACCCGGTGCGACCAGATCGCTGTCGAGCTGTTCCCGGTTGATCCGGCCGCGTTCGAGCACCCTTCTGATCAACCAGATGACTGCACCGAACGCGAGCAGACCGGTCAGGGCCGGACCGTTGCTGACCAGGTTGCCGAGTGCGTCGGACACGATGCTCGTCACGAACACGGCAACCGTTGCCGTGGCGGCGATCGCCGCGTTGCGAATGCCTCCCGACCGCGGTTCGACGTCCGGTTCGGCGGGCGCGGGTGTCTGCGGTTCGTCGCCTAGGCCGAGCGCAGGGTCTCGTCCGCGGCGGGTAGTCGCGGCTTCAGGGGAGTCGCCCGGCGGTGCGGCAGGCGGCGAGCCAGGTGCGCCGTCGGCGCGGTGTTGATCGGGAACGTGGGAGGGATGAGACGTCGCCGTCATCGCGTGACACCTCCGGTGAGTCCCGGAACCACCCACCGTCGCCACGTGAGGAGGAGGACGAGGACCGGTACGACCGACGAGATGACCGCGCTCGCTGCCACGGTGCCGGCCGACGTGCCGAACTGTCGTGCTTCTCCCCAGAGAACCAATGTCAAAGGATTCGTGCCGGGCCCGCTGATCAGAAAGCCGATGATGAAGTCGTTCCAGACCAGAACGAACTCGATCACCGCGATCGCGACCAAGGCCGATCCCGCGTCGGCCCAGATGCGGCGCAGTGCGGTGCTGGCGCGGGTCTGACCGCGCAGCGCGTCGATGGACAGGCTGTCCGGTGCGTTCGCCAGTGCCGCGCGAAGGATCAAGGTGGCGAGGGGTAGCGCCGCCGCGGCGTGCACGAAGATCAAGGTGAGCTCTGAGCCTTCGAGGTTGAGCACCTTGAAGGCGTCGCGCAGCGGTATGGCGTACATCTGCACGGGCGCCACCGACAAGACGGTGAGCAGGGCGACGAGGAAGTTCGTCAACGACGGTCGGGAGAGCAGCACCAAGGTACGAGCGGCGAAGAAGCCCATACCGACGACCAACACCGTGGTCGCAGCCGAGACGGTCAACGTGCTGGCGATCGAACCGGCGAGCGTGGGCCAGGCCTGACGCACGGAGGCGAGGGAGAGCCCGGCCTCGTCGAGGCGCCACCAGCCCAGGGCGCCGGCATCCGTCGGGCTGCGCAGGCCGGTCACGACCAAGGTCAGCACAGGGAACGCCCAGAGGAACCCGATCAGCAGCCCCAACGCGATGCCCCACCAGGGAGTGTTGACACCAAAGAAGAAGGTTTGGCGTTCCTCCCACCAGCGCGGCGGGCTCGTCGTGACGCCGCGCCGCATCGACATCACACGCGTCAGACCGAGCGCGAGACCCCCGAGGAAGACGAAGTGGACCAGTGCGATGGCCGCAAGGCCGCCTGGGTTGTCGGGATGGCTTCCTGTGTATCGCCACCAGTACACCGACACCGTGGCCACTTCGTCCTGAAGCGATCCCGGGACGGTGATCAGCACGAGGTCGAACAACCTGGTGGCTGCGACGGTGAGGGTCAGCAGGATCAGGGCGCCGATTGGCAGGAGCATCTTCAGCTGAGTCTTGAGCTGCGCCAGCAGCCGTGCGCCCTCGACACGTTGCCGTCGAAGCACGTCCTCGTCGATGGTGCTGAGGCCGGCCCGGAACAGCGAGACGGCGAAGCCGAGCCAGGTCCAGCTGAACGACAGGATCAGGACCAGCCAGATGAGCCCCGGCCCCAGCCACATGGGGGATCTGTGGAAGAGGGCCGCCCATAGCGCGCTCAGCGTGCCGCGTTCCGGTGTCGGATCGAAGATCAGTCGTAACGCCGCGCCGGAGGCGAGTGCCGATGCGCCGAACGGCAGGACCAGCACGATCATGAGAGGCGGCCCCCACACGTTCAGCACACGGCTGATCCAGGCGATGCAGAGGCTCACCACGACCAGGGCGAGTGCGATGATGATCCACACTCCCGTGTTGAGCATCGCCCGCCGGCTGTCGGGGTCACTGAACAGCTCCACGAAGTTGCGGAGCGGGTTACCGGTGAACGCCTGCGCGCACGTGACCGCCATCGGTGCGACGAGCAGACCGATCACCATGAGGACCGGTATCCAGGTCACATGGTCGAGCCATTTGAGCGGTGGTCGGCCTTTGACCAGAGGTCCGGTCATCGCCCGATAGGGGATCTCGAGCTCCAGCCCGCGGTGAGTCTCAACCGGCATTCCCACCTCCACCGCACGTCTGGTCGGCCGAGATGCCGTCGGGTTCGCCCTCGCGGCTCACCGAGGCCTCGAACTCGGCCATGCGGGTGACCGCCTCGTCGGCTGCCTTCTCGGCACGATCGGCCCGGCCGTCGCCCACAGCGGCGAGAAAGTCCTGCAGCACCCGCCACAGTCCCTCTCGTCCGCCCGCCGCGCCGATCCGGTCGGACAGGTCGAAGTGGCACGTCGGTCCGAACAGACTCGGCGCGAGCTCGGCAATTCGGCGAGAGATCGGGTTCGCTTGGGTTGCGGTCTCCGCGGTGTGCCTCTCCAGGACCGTCCGATCCGCGGGGATGAACCCACCGAGCGAGCTCCACACCTGCGCGGCATCTCGCCTGGCCAGTCTGCGAACGAAGTCCTTGGCGTTTTCGCCGGCCGGTGCGGTGAGAACGGCCGCGTCCCCACCGGCGACGGTGGGATGCTCCGGCCCTAGTCGACTCCACCGAGGGAAGCGGAAGATGCCGACGTCGTGTGGGTTGCCGAAGCGGTTCACGAATGGCCCGGCGTAATCGGGCACGACGACCATCGCTGCCCGCTCGAAACGGAACACCTCGAGTACCGCATCGGGGAACTGCGTCGCCAGCGAACGAGCCACGCCGCCGGCGATGGCGCCTTCGGCCCCCCACAACGTGCCGAGGCGCACGAACACCTCTCGCACGTGTGCGGTTGTCCAGAGCCCTGACGACGGTTGGCTCAGCTCGTCATAGAGCACGGGTGAAAGCCCGAGCAGGAGGTTCTCGAAGAACAACGTGAGCATCCACCCGTCGGCGCCTGCGATGGCAAGCGGCGAGATGCCGGCCTTGGTGAGCGCCTCGTCGACTGCAAGCCACTCGTCGACGGTGGACGGAGGCTCCACGCCAGCGGCGTCGAACGCGGACCGGCGATACCAGACCAACGACTCGTGGGCGAACTTGAAGGGCAGACCGTAAGGCCTGGGTTCGGACTGCGGACCGCACTGCAGGAGTTGGCTGTCCCAGATCGGCGCGTACTTCTGCCAGTGCTGCCGCGTGATGTCGTGGGGTATCGGTTCGAGGGCGTCGCGGTACTCGCGCACCAGACCGGGCTGGGGCAGCATGACCACGTCGACCCGGCCGGCCCCACGTGCGGAGATGGCAGTCCCGATGTCGTCGCCGAGTGGAACCAGCTGGACGTCGTACGGCGGCGACTCGCCAGGTGCGAAGAGAGCTCTGACGACGCGGCGGAAGGCGGCGAGCTCGGCGGCACTCCACGGCACCGCGACCCGGACGGTGCGGTCAGGACGCGTGAACCATTCGCCGGGGGAGCATGCCGTGGTCATCGGGAGCCCGGCGAGCGAGATCGTCGCGGCGGTACGCAACAGCCGCCGACGGGAGATCCTGGTCATCCGTGGCACGAGTTCGTCGGTCAAGGCGCCTGCGTGCCGTTCCATTCATGATCGTCGTACCGCAGCACCTGGGGGTCGTCGTCGAAGGCCCAGACCCGAGCGGCGTCGGTCGATATCAGCAGGAGCGCGACCTGCTCCAGCTCTTCCTCGATGGCGAGATCCTTGGTGTCCGCCGGGTCCAAGTGGGCCGGTTCTCGAACGACGGCGTCCCAGGTCGGCAGATCAGGGGCGTCTTCGAGCACGACGACGCTCGGCCACCAGCACACGACACTGGCCAGGCCGACCAGCTGACGCTGGGCAGGGCTCAGCCTGTCGGTGTCGTAGTCGGCGATCTGCTTCAGGCCGAACGACGCCACGATGTGGTTGATGCGCTCGTCCGACCTCGGCACCGAGGAAACCGTCGGGCACTTTGCCCTCACGATGTGCTGGACGATCGAGCTGTTGAACCCGATGCCGCCGTCGGCTGGCACCAGTCGGACCGCGCACTGGTGGCTTGCGCGGCGGTTCCAGTCGTGCGCACGCCGCTCGTAGTGCTCTGCAGGTTGCCGGTCGACGGGGACGCCGTCGACCAGGACCTCACCATGGCCTGGGGGCTCGAGGCCGACGACGACGTCGGCGAGCCTCTTCACCGCCTCCTGGTTCGGCACGATGACGGCTCGCGGCCTTCCGGGCGACACGTGGAGATCGAACGACCGGCACACTCCCTCCACCGTGAGCCGCCGCATGGTCAACCCGATGTCGTTGCTCGTTCTCCTGTCACCGTTCTTCTCACCGTCGAAGGACAACGTCATCCACACCCGCTCCCACGGCTTGGTCTCGCCCAATCTCGGATCACTCGCCACACGGCGGCGAAAGCCCCTGATCGTCACCGTGCCGAGCAGGTATCCCACCTTAGGTGACCAAGCCGATCTTCTGCATCCCAGCGATCTCTAGGATGATCTTGCCGCGGCCTGGCACATGCCCACCGCCGTCGTGACTCAGCGTCGTGACTCGTGCGGTGTCGGCTGCAGGATCACTGGTGTGAAGTCCGGCTCGCCTGTGGCGAAGTCCGTGTCGAGCGGGTGGATGGGTCGCTGCACATGGTGGAACTCCAGGCTGTGCAGATCCTGGTTGACTCCACCGGGGGTGAGCGCGAGCACCCAGCCACGTGCCGCGCGGTACAGGTCTGGTTGCAGGTAGCCGATCTTGACGGCCGTCAGGTCGTGTCGTGCCGGGTCGAGACCGAGGTCGGTCAGGTCGGCGACGTAGTGGAAGGGCTTACGACGGCTCGTGAGGACGGCCGAGATCCCGCCGGACTGTACGACTGCGATGTCGCCGCCCACCGGGTCTGCGGGCTTGACGAACGTCACGCGGCCGTGCAGGCGTACCGGCTCGCCACCACCGAAGACGCCACCGATGTCGACCGTGAGATCCGCGCCGACCCCGTGCTCGACACAGCGACGGACGGCGTCTGGGGCGACGCAGCTCGCCCAGATCGCCGAGCGCTGTCCGCTCGCCAGTTCGGGAGTCGCGAGAAGCTGTGCCAGCATGGCGGCCACGTCGTTCGACCCACCAGCGGTCGGGTTGTCACCGGAGTCGCTCACGAAGAACGGCCGCTCGTCCGAGGCCAGGGCTTGCGCGATGCACCAGTCCGGCGTGCCCGCTGGGGCGCAGAACGCGAACTGGTCGCGTGCGTTCCACCAGGCTCGCGCCAGACGTTGCGCCTCCGCGGCCACCACGTCGCGCTCGGTTCCGGTGACGACGACTGTGGCGGCCGAGCGGGGTTCGTCAGCCCAGGCGTACCCCACGAGGAGTGAGGCGTCGAGGATGCCTGGCAGCTGCTCGGTGTCCTGCAACGAGGCGTAGATCGACCGTGCCGGCTCCACCCGGGTGCTCGTCTTCTCGCCGGGCAGCAGCACCGGCACGCGTACCCACGCGCGTAGTGGACGGGTCCCGGTCTCGAGGCAGTGCACCAGGTTGCGAACGGCACGCTCGCGGGTCTCCACGTAGTCGACGTGGGGCGCTGTGCGGTAGGCGGTGAGCAGGTCGACCGCTTGGATCAGCTCGTACGACACCTGCCCGTGCAGGTCGAGCGATGCCGAGATGAGGCAGTCCTCACCGACCATGGCCCGGATCCGCCGGGCGAGCCGGGCTTCGATGTCGCGCCGACCCTCGACCGCCATGGCGCCATGCAGGTCGAGGTAGAACCCGTCGAGCGGCCCGGACTCGAGTGCGGTCTCCAGCCGCGAGAGCAGCTCGGCCTCGAGCGTGTCGTACGTATCGGGTGTGACCTGTCCGCCGGGCAGGGCCGAGGCGTGCAGGAGAGGGACGAACCCTGCGGCCGTCTCTGGCAGCTGCCATCCGTCGAGGAACGGATAGCGGTCGGCGAGCTCCTCTCCCCGGAGGACGCGGAAGTCGTCCAGCGTCGTGCGGTGTGACGCAAACGTGCTCGACTCCGTCGCGAGCCCACCGATGCCGATCCGAAGCCTCCCTGGCGTGGAAGGGTCAGGTCGCTCGTGCATGCGGGTGCCTCATGGGGTTCACGAACTCGCTCCACGCGTGGTCATTGCGGGCCGTCAAGGTCGTAGAAGCGGGTTGCCGTGCCGCCGAAGATGGCTGCCCGCTCGGTCGGCGACAGATGCGACGTGAGCTCCTGTGCGGCCGCGAACCAGTCCGCGTAGGAGGATGCCAGCAGGCACACCGGCCAGTCGGAGCCGAACATCACCCGTTCCGGACCGAACGACTCCAGCACCACGTCGACGTACGGCTTGAGGGTCTCGACGGTCCACGTCGACCAGTCCGCCTCGGTCACCAGCCCGGAGAGCTTGCAGGTGACATGCGGGTGCCGGGCGAGCTCCCTGATCTGGGTCGCCCACGGCTCCATCTGGCCGTCCGCGATCGCGGGCTTGGAGCAGTGGTCGAGGACGAAGGGGAGGTCCGGCAGAGCAGCCACCGTGGCGAGCACCGCCGGTAACTGGACCGGGAACGTGAGCAACTCGTAGCGCAGACCGGCGCGGGCAACCTCGACCAGGCCACGTCGCACGTCCGGACGGCACAGCCAGTTCGGATCCGGCTCTGACTGCACGCCGTGCCGGATCGCACGCAGGTACCGCCCACCGGGCGCTTCGCGGAGTGCCGCGAGGTCGTCGGCGACCGATTCGGCCGTGAGGTCCACCCATCCGGTCACGGCGCCGATGAGATCGTGCGACTCGGCGAGTGCCAGGAAGTCTCGGGTCTCGCCGACATCGCTCAACGTCTGCACGAGGACCGTTCTGCTGATCCCGGCGGACTCGACGTGCGGCTCGAGCTCGCAGATGTGGAACGTACGCCGGATCGGGGCCATCTTCTCGCCCTCGATCCACGGTTCGTCCCGGACGTCGAGATCCCAGACGTGATGATGTGCGTCCACCCGGATCGACGACTCGGACGGCGAGGTACGGGCGTCGGATTCGCGAGGCACAGGCTCAGCGGTCATAGCGGCGCGCTCCCACGTCGGCAAGGTCGTCCCACAAGGCGTCCGGGATGTCGTACTCCATCATGTCGATGTTCTCGGTCAGCTCCGCGACGCTCCGCGCGCCCGTGAGGACCGACGCCACGGCGGGATGGGCGAGCGGGAACTGGATGGCGGCAGCCTTGAGCGGTACGTCGTGGCGAGCACACACCGCGGCCAGCTCCTGTGCCCTCGCCACCAGCTCAGGCGGAGCCTCCACATAGTTGAACGTCGCGCCGGGACGCGGATCGGCGAGCAGTCCCGAGTTGTAGACACCACCGATGACGATGGAGACCCCGCGTTCGATGCAGGCAGGCAGCAGGTCGACGGCGCCGGTCTGGTCGAGCAACGTGTAGCGACCGGCCAGCAGTACCGCGTCGATGTCGGTCTCGCGGACGAACCGGGTCGGGATCCGTGACTGGTTCATCCCGACACCGATCGCCTTGACGACACCCTCGGCACGGAGCTCGTGAAGCACGGGATACGCGACGGTGAGCGCCTCCTCCTCGTGGTCGTCCGGGTCGTGGATGTAGACGATGTCCACCGCGTCCAGGCCGAGCCGCTCCAGGCTCTCGGCGAGCGAGCGCCGAATGCCGTCGGGGGAGAAGTCGAAGATCGCCTCCGACGGTGGAGCGTCGGCGTAGCCGTCGGAGTCTCCTTGCGGGTTGTCCACTATCAGACGGCCAACTTTGGTCGAGATGACGTACGACGTGTGTGCGTCGCCGTCGGCACGCGACCGCAAGGCAGCGAGGGCCGCGCCGATGCGCCGCTCAGCCACACCGTGACCGTAGAGCGGAGCGGTGTCGATGTAGCCGAGACCGGCCTCGAGCGCTGTGTGCACCACCGCGGTCGCGGCGTCGTCCTCGACGTGGCTGAACAGGCCACCGAGTGGTGCCGTACCCAGGCTCAGCGTCGTCACCTCGACACCGCTCCGGCCCAATGTGCGCTTTTGTGTGGCTCGCTTCATGCCGCCTCGTCTCGAATCCTCCAGCAGAGGCCAAATGCCAGGTTCTCTCGATCGCCTTCGGATCCTAGCCGCCGACGGGCACCGCCTTCCCGGTCGAAGCGTCGACCACCTGTCGATCCCCGAGGGGTGCGTGGAGTCGCACGTCCACCGACTTCTCCTGGATGACCTGAGTGCACACGAGGTTCTGGTCCGACGGTCGCGCTTCGCTGCGTCGCAAGGCGACCGCTACCTCGTCGACGGTCTCATCGACGGCTGCCTTCTCCGCCCGGTCGAACACGGCGTAGGCAGCTCGTAGCCGACCGTCAGCGTGCGGCTCGACGCCGATCCCTTCACGCCAAAGATCGTGATCGGTGGTGTCCACCCGGATTGCGGGGGTCCGCACCCCGTCTCGGTGTGGGTGACGACGGCGTGGTGGGTGTGGCTGGCTCCGCAGGCTCGACCACGGGCGGCCGTCCTGGCCCTCCGCCGTTACCCAGTGGCTCGGGACGGGCACCTACTGTACTGTCCCGTCCTGAGCCGGTGCTCTTCGTCCTCGCTAGGGTGACACAGCACGACAATTCTGGAATCGATGGGCTCGGGTGGCGGGCCTGAAGCGAAGGGATCGGCTGTGCGCATCGTGGTGACCGGGTCGATCGCCACCGACCACCTCATGACGTTCGATGGCAAGTTCAGCGACTCGCTCGTCGTCGATCAGCTGGACAAGATCTCGCTGTCGTTCCTCGTGGAGTCGCTTGAGGTGCGGCGTGGCGGCGTGGCGCCGAACATCGCGTTCGGAATGGCCAGGCTCGGGCTGCGACCGATCCTGGTGGGGGCGGTGGGCCACGACTTCGACGACTACCGTTCGTGGCTGGAGCGTCACGGAGTGGACTGCGAGTCCATCCACGTCTCGGTCGACAAGCACACCGCCCGCTTCGTCTGTACGACCGACACCGCCCACGCCCAGATCGCGAGCTTCTACGCCGGCGCCATGAGCGACGCCCGCAACATCGAGCTCGGTCCGATCGCGCGACGGCTCGGTGGCATCGACCTCGTCCTCGTCGCCGCGAACGATCCACAGGCCATGCTGCGTCACACGGAGGAGTGTCGAGAACGGGGCTTCGCGTTCGCGGCGGACCCCTCCCAGCAGCTTGCATGGTCGGACGCCGAGATGATCCGGTCGCTCATCGACGGTGCCACGTACTTGTTCTCGAACGAGTACGAGGCCGCACTGACCGAGCAGAAGACCGGATGGACGGCCGACGAGGTGCTGTCCCGAGTGCAGGTCCGCGTGACCACCCTGGGATCGAAGGGGGTACGCATCGACCGAGCCGGCGAGCCGACGCTGCGGGTTCCCTGCGTTCCCGCCAAGCGGGAGGTCGACCCGACGGGCGTCGGCGACGGATTTCGTGCGGGATTCCTCACAGGGATCGCGCGAGGGCTGTCGCTCGAGCGGTCGGCCCAGCTGGGCTGCCTTCTGGCGACGTACGTGATCGAGACCGTGGGCCCGCAGGAGTACGAGTTCAGCGACGAGGCGTTCCTCAGCAGGCTCGCGCAGGCCTACGGCGACGCCGCGGCGGCCGACGTCGAGCCGTTGCTGCGGGCTCGCTCCGGATCGCCAGCAGCAGGAGGGGCCAAGGCACGCGGCGTCGAGACCGCCGAGTAGGGTTTTGTCGCTGACAGCATCATGGCCTACGGTTCGCGCCACCAGCGGAGCCGGCTGGCATGCTGCTCGTGCCCCGGCGCGAGTGCGCTCGAGGCCACAACTGATCTCGAGAAAGGACAAGGGCACCCGGTGAGGTCAAAGGTCTGCGCGGCAGCACTTGTAGGGGTTCTGGCCCTCGCCGCGAGCGGTTGTTCTCGCGCCGACATCGACACCTGGAGGCGAGGAGGTCTTCCGGCGCCGGCGAGCGACCGGGCCACGCACGTCCTGAGCTTGTGGCAGGGCGCCTGGATCGCGGCGCTCCTGGTCGGTTGCCTCGTCTGGGGCCTCATCATCTGGTCGGTCATCGCCTACCGGAAGCGTGACGACTCGATCCCCCCGCAGACGCGCTACCACCTGCCGATCGAGATCCTCTACTCGGCAGTCCCGTTCGTCATCATCTCGGTCCTGTTCTTCTTCACCGTCAAGAACCAGAACGCGATCCTCGCCCAGGAGGAGAACGGACCGGCCACGAACGAGATCAGCGTGGTGGGCCAGCAATGGAGCTGGACGTTCAACTACGTCGACAACCCGGAGATCGGTGAGACCGTATGGGAGACCGGCACCCCACAGCGGCCACCGACGCTCTACCTGCCAGTGGGTGAGACCGTACGATTCACGCTCCACTCGCCCGATGTCATCCATTCCTTCTTCATTCCGGCATTCCTGTTCAAGCTCGACGTTATCCCGGGCAAGGTGAACTCCTTCGAGCTCACTCCGACGAAGGAAGGCGAGTTCGCGGGCAAGTGCGCGGAGTTGTGTGGCACCTATCACTCGCGGATGCTCTTCACCGTGCGGGTGGTGAGCAAGCAGGAATACCTCGACCACCTGGAGGAGCTGCAGCGCCGCGGCCAGACCGGAGAGGTGCTGGGTGGCGAGTACTCGAGGACTCAGGTGGGAGTCGAGACCGGACAGCCTGCCGAAGAGCCTGAGGGAGAAACGCCATGACGATTCTCGGTGAGCGCCCGCAGGCCGCGCCAGCCGTGACGGCTCCGGCGCGGCAGGAGGAGCGTCGACTCGGTAGTGTCATCGTGTCGTGGCTCACCACGACCGATCACAAGGTCATCGGCCATCTCTACCTCATCACCGCGTTCGCCTTCTTCCTGATCGGCGGGCTGATGGCGATGGTGATGCGGTCGGAGCTGGCCCGGCCGGGCATGCAGGTGCTGCGCGGGCCCGAAGGTGAAGAGATCTTCAACCAGCTCTTCACCATGCACGGCACGATCATGCTGCTGCTCTTCGCAACGCCGCTCTTCGTCGGGTTCGCCAACGAGATCATGCCGTTGCAGATCGGCGCACCCGACGTGGCGTTCCCGCGGCTCAACATGTTGAGCTACTGGCTGTTCCTGTTCGGTGGGCTGATCGCCATCTCCGGGTTCCTCGCACCGGGCGGAGCGGCGAGCTTCGGATGGACCGCGTACGTGCCCTTGTCAGACCCCGTACGCACGCCTGGCGTCGGCGCCGACCTGTGGGTGATGGGCCTGTACATCGCGGGTCTCGGCACCATCCTGGGTGGTGTCAACTTCATCACCACCATCTTCTGCATGCGCGCGCCCGGGATGACGATGTTCCGGATGCCGATCTTCACCTGGAACGTCCTGGTGACCAGCATCCTGGTCTTGATCGCGTTCCCCCCTCTCGCTGGCGTCTTGCTGATGCTCGAGATCGACCGGCGGTTCGGGGGACACATCTTCGACGCGGCGAGCGGCGGCCCGCTGCTCTTCCAGCATCTGTTCTGGTTCTTCGGCCACCCCGAGGTCTACATCATCGCGTTGCCCTTCTTCGGGATCATCACCGAAGTGGTGCCGGTCTTCAGCCGCAAGCCGCTGTTCGGCTACGTCGGCATGGTCATCGCGACGCTCGCCATCGCCGCGCTTTCGGTGGCGGTGTGGGCTCACCACATGTTCGTCACCGGCTCGGTCAACCTGCCCTTCTTCTCGTTCATGACCTTCCTCATCGCGGTTCCGACCGGGATCAAGTTCTTCAACTGGATCGGGACGATGTGGCGAGGGTCGTTGACGTTCGAGACGCCGATGCTGTGGTGTATCGGCTTCCTGGTGACGTTCCTGTTCGGTGGGCTCACCGGCGTCATCCTCGCCTCACCGCCTCTGGACTTCCACGTGAGCGACACCTACTTCGTCGTCGCGCACTTCCACTACGTGGTGTTCGGCACGGTGGTGTTCGCGATGTTCGCCGGGTTCTACTTCTGGTGGCCGAAGTTCACCGGGCGGATGCTCGACGAGACCCTGGGCAAGATCCACTTCTGGACGCTGTTCGTCGGGTTCCAGCTCACCTTCATGGTCCAGCACTGGCTGGGCATGCAGGGCATGCCGCGGCGCTACGCCGACTACCTGCCTGAGGACGGCTGGACGACGCTCAACATGGTGTCCACGATCGGTGCCTTCCTGCTCGGCATGTCGACGTTGCCGTTCCTGCTGAACGTCATCCAGTCGCGGCGCAGCCCGAAGGTGACGGTTGACGATCCCTGGGGTTGGGGACGTGGTCTGGAGTGGGCGACCTCGTGCCCGCCACCGCGGCACAACTTCACCTCCATGCCGCGCATCCGGTCCGAGTCGCCTGCGTTCGACCTGCATCATCCGGAGGTGGCGCTGCGCGATGTCGCCGTGGCCGACGAGGCACGGCCTGCGGTCGATGCGCCTGACCTCACCGGACGCCGGGAGCACGTCGCCGAGGTGGTAGCCGAGGGTGGTGTGTCGTCGGATGGAGATGGAGTCGGGACCACGCAAGACAAGGATCCGGAGGGCCGGTCGTGAAAGTAGAGGGGATCATCTTCACGATCCTTGGGGCGTTCTTCCTCGTCGTCAGCCCGGTCTACTGGTTCCTGTCGAAGGACCCGACCGGGACCAGCGCTCTGGTCCTCACCACTCTGCTCGCCTTCCTGGTGGCCTTCTATCTCCTGTTGACGGCGCGTCGGATGGGGCCTCGGCCAGAAGACCGCAAGGACGCCGAGATTGCCGAGGGTGCAGGGGAGCTGGGCTTCTTCAGCCCACACAGCTGGTGGCCGCTGTTTTGTGCGTTGTCGCTCGCCGTGTGCGTGCTCGGTGTGATCTTCGGCTTCTGGCTCTTCCTGATCGGGGTGGCGTTCGGCGTGGTGTCAGTGCTCGGCCTGGTCTTCGAGTACTACCGCGGAGAACACGCTCACTAACCGTTGCAGGGCCCGTGGCCTGGGTAGTTCTCGTGATGCTCTGATCGAGAAGCAACGTTGCAGCGCCGTGTGACGTCTTTAATGGACGTGGGGCGTAGTCGTCAGGATTGCGAAGTCTCGCGGCGATCAGCACAGGGAGTCCAGATGCCAGGACGGGGGCGGGCCACGCCACGAGGATGTGCCCGAGCGTGGGTGGTTGCATGCGCCGCATTGGTGCTTGCGGCGGTCGTTGGCTGCCAGGCGGAGGCCGACACTACCAAGGACCAGGCGCGCCGAGCTGAAGTGGCGCAGGTCGGGAAGTCGGTCCCGCCGGCCAAGATCACGGTCAAGCCGGCCGACAACACGGTGGACGTTCCGCTCGACGCTGCGGTCACCGTACGGGTCTCGGGCGGAACGTTGCGAGACATCACGGTCACCGCGGCGAACGGCACCAAGCTCAGCGGGACTTTGGACCAACGCAAGACCGTGTGGCGGTCCGAGGGACCGCTGCTGCCCGACTCGGTCTACCGGGTCCAGGCGACGGCACTCAACGCCGAGGGCTACCCGACGGAGATCGACCAGACGTTCGGCACCCTCAAGCCGACCAAGCCGCTCGACGTCGACGTGTTCCCACTGGCGGGTAGCACGGTCGGCGTCGGCCAGCCGATCCAGGTGCGGTTCGACGAGCCGGTGGGCAACCGTGCGAAGGTCGAGCGGCGGCTCACGGTCGAGACGTCGAAGCCGGTCGAGGGTTCCTGGCACTGGTTCAGCGATCAGGAGGTCCGGTTCCGTCCCAAGGAGTACTGGCCCGCTCACACGAAGGTGACGTTGCGTGCCGATCTGCGGGGTATCCGCGCTGAAGGCGGCGCCTGGGGGCTGGAGAAGATCGTTCACAAGTTCACGATTGCGAACTCGGTCGTGACCAAGGTGGACCTGGCCACTCACCAGGCTCGGGTCTACATCGACGGCGAGCTTGCCCGGACCATTCCGGTGACTGGTGGGAAACCCGGCTGGGAGACCAGGGACGGCACCAAGGTGATCCTCGCCAAGGAGACGAACAAGGTCTTCACCAACGAGTCCATCAACGCGCCGGAAGAGTACGAGCTCCTCTCTCCATGGGCGCTCAGGGTGACGTGGAGCGGCGAGTTCCTCCACACCGCGTCGTGGTCGGTCGGTTCGCATGGCCGCGCCAACGTGAGCCACGGCTGCGTCGGCATGAACCTCGACAACTCCCGGTGGCTCTGGCACGTGTCACACATCGGCGATCCGGTCGAGGTGCACAGTCCGGGCGGTCCTCCGATGGAGCCGAGCAACGGTTTCGGGGACTGGAACTTCAGCTGGGAGGACTACAAGGCCGGAAGCGCGCTCCGAGACTGAGGCCGGGATCGGGTCCTGCTCGGCACCTCTGCAGGACCTCGGTGACCTGGACGAGGACTGGCCGCAACCAGACAACCCGTCGCACGATCTCATGATCCGAGATGTGTCGGGTGCGCCTCGATGGGGCGTGTGTCACGCTCGTGATGATCGGAAGGCGGCGGGGTAGTACGCGCGGCTGCCGCGTCGTCCTCGTCAGATCACGGGAGGTCGGCGTGACTGTCCTGCGTTCGTTGCTGCGAATTCGGGACAACGATCACGCCCCTTACGTCTCCGCCTTCACCGAACGCACCGGCATCGGATGGCACGACAAGACACCGCCACAGGCGGTGCAGGCTGCAGGGTCGGTCTCCGTCGTCATCCCGGCGTACAACGCGGCGTCCACCATCGCGCCCGTTCTCACCGCGCTGCACAGGCAGCGCACGACCGCGGATCTGGAAGTGATCGTGGTCGATGACGGCTCGACCGACCACACCGCCGAGCTCGTCTCGGAACACCCGATCCCGGCGACGGTCATCCGGTTCGAGGAGAGCCACGGAATCAGCCAGGCGCGCAACGCAGGCACCGCGGTCGCGAGCGGCGACGTGGTCCTCTATCTCGACTCCGACATCGTCCTACCGGCGCACGCGATCCACGACATCGCGACACGCGCCCGAGACGACTGCATCTTCCTGGGGTTTCGCGCCGACGTGAGCTACGACGACCATCAGGGTGGTCGGCGCATCCCCGATGCTCCAGCACCGATCGAGGCAGATGCACGCGCCTACTGGCGGAAGGACAGGGGTCGTCGGCTGGTGCGGCACACCGGTGAGGAGATCGAGCTTCCGGACGAGACCCGCATGCTCGACGCGACAGACGACCTGATCGGGCTGGGCTTTGGCCGGCGATATCTCATCTGGACACTCGTCGAGACCATCCTGGGCCATACCCTCGCCGTCGCCCGCGAACGAGCGATCGACGTCGGCGGGTTTCATCCTGGGTTTCGCGGCTGGGGATGTGAGGACAGCCATTTCGGCGCGAAGCTCATCGCATCGGGGGTCAAGGTGGTGCCGCTGCGGCAGGTCGTGTCGTATCACCTGCAGCCTCGTGACGTCCGTACGCATCAGCGCCGCAAGCTCGCGGCGTGGGCTTCCAACCTCGCGTTGTACCGCCGGCTGCTTGACGAGCCCTTCTCATCCGCCGATGGGCGTCGGCAGTTTGCCCGCAATGCGTCATCGGTACTTCGAACCGCCGCCTACCAGAAGGGATAGCGGTCGTGGTCGATCGGCTCGACGTGGCGAACTCGACCGCGCAGACAGCGCAGACGTCGACCATCCTGGTCGACCAGCCGGCAGAGCCGTTGCTCGTCGAGCTTCCACCTGGGCGTTCCGATATGTCGGCGTGTGCGGGCCTGCCGTGGCTCGTCATGGTCCACGCGCTGGGCGAGAACCGCACCGGGAACAACTACTGGCAGGCGTGCACGGCACGGATCATCGCTGCAGGCGGTGTAGTCGTCGCCCGCTTCGACCTTTGTGGGTACGGAGAGAGTCTCGCCGACAAGTCCGTGCGCGCGTGGGTACGTCAATGCGAGGACGCAATCCAGACCGCAAGACGGTACGGGGCCAGCACGGTGCACCTGTCAGCCCGCGGTCTGCACGCGGCGTTGCTCGGCCCCCTCGACGTGCCGGGCGAACGCATCGCGTTGTTCCCGCCGAACGCAACACAGTTGCGCTGGCTGGACACCTTTGCCGATCGCACCGACGACGACGTCATCCGGGTCGATCAGCCACCGAGCGGGGATGAGCTCACGTTCTGGACGACGTGCGGTTCGGAGCCCAACCTGATCCAGGGGAGCGTGTTTCCGCTCGGTGTGCTCCGTACCCTCCGCACGTGGCTTGCGGACCAGGACGGGTCGACATGGACGTTGACGGTCGGGACTGTGCACGATGTCGGTCGGGCGAACACGCTGGTCTGTGGTGCCGACCCGCTGACCCGGCTGGAGTCGGACCGGATCGGCCTCGCGCACCTGCTGCGCAGGCACCTCACCCAGCTGCCAGGCCGCACCGGAGGGGATGGTGGCTGATGGCGGCACGGTCGTGCGGTGAGGGCAAGTTCATCGCGGTGAGCGGAATCGACGGAACCGGCAAGAGCACGCTCGTGGCGGAGCTCGCCGAGTCCCTACGCCAGCGCGGTCACAAGGTGCTCACGCTGGCCGGGCTGAAGTCCGATGCCGCCATGCCGTCGGAATGGCTGCGCCGGATCCCCCGCGACGACAAGACTCGTGACGTCGTCGAATCCTGGATCGGCGGCCTGTTCACCCTGATCCTCTACGACAACGCGGTGAATCGGGTCGAGCCCGCCTTGACAGAGGGCGCGTGGGTCGTGACGGACCGCTGGATGCTCGACCACATGGCGAACCAGGAGGCATTAGGGGCACGACTCGACCAGTGGCTGCCCGTTCTTGCGCAGGTGCGTCGGCCCCACCTCACGCTCCTTCTCGAGGCGCCGCTCGACGCGGTGGAGAAACGAATCGCCCGGCGGGGAAGCTCCGGCATCGGCTCGGGGAAGCGGTTCTTGTCAGCCTGTGCGGCCGCACTGGATCGACTGGGCTCGAAGGAGGCACATCAGCCGGTGGTGAGACTCGACGCTCGATTCAGCGCGCAGGACGTACGCCTGCTAGCGCTTGCTGCGATCGATGCGACGTTCGACGTGAGGAGTGGCGAAGCTGACTGACAACGTCTGCGACCGCGACGAACTCGTGGTCAGCATCGACGGGCCGAGTGGTGTCGGCAAGACCGCTGTCGCCCGAGAGCTGGCCCGACGCCTCGGACTGCCGTGGCTCTCCGTGGGTGCCGTCTATCGGGCGCTTGCGGCGGCAGGAGCCACGCTTGACACGCCAGCACGCATTGCCGCACACGTCGCCGGTGACGGATGCCTTGACCCTGTGGTCTGGGTCGGTGAGAACGCCTATGCCGAGCCGGAGCTGGTAGGTGCTGAGCTCGGTACCCGTGCGGCGGCGCTTGGATCGGATCCCGCATGGCGTCGAAAGGTCGACGCCCTGGTGAAGTCGTACGCCTCCGGTGGTCTCGTCGTGGAGGGACGAGCCTCGGGTCGGCTGTTCGGTGACTCGCTGTGCCGTGTCTTCCTGTGGGCCGACCAGGGTGAGCGGAGCGCTCGCACCGCCGCCGTCACCGGTCAGGCACTCGATGTCGAGCGAGACCGCGGTGATGCACGACGTTCCCTTGCACCCTTGCGGGTGCTGCCGGGTTCAGTGGTCTGGAACTCCACGAGGTACGCCCTCGAGGACACGGTCGAGGGCTTGCTTCGCCGGCTGGCGATTCTGCAACGCAGGGAACGCGCTCTCGTGGTCGTCCCGTCGACCGTTCTCGCGGCGTTCGGAGCTGGGACGTCGGTGGATCTCGAGCTGGACCGCGTGCTCGTGCGACTGGAGACCGCACCACGAGATCCGGACGATCCGGTGGACATGATCCTCGCTGTTCCCGACCGTAATGCCGTCACCGACTGGGACGCGCTTCTCCACGCACACCTGGTCGCGCAGCTTGCGGGGAACGATCAGGTCGTCGTCGGCTCCGTGTACGAGCACGACGGCACGCCTCCGGCGAGTCAACGGCTGTTGCAGGCCTCGCCGTGGCCGCTGCAGCGGTGGCTTGGCATCGGCTGGCTCGCCCGGCACCGACACTTCTCACTGAGCGGTGACCTCGCCCGGCTGACCGACGTGACGATGGGAGATCTGGTCGAGTTCACCACTCAGCCAGAGGCAGGCGAGGTTCGTGGTGCAACGCCGAGCCCGCTGGAACGAGCGGTGCAAGGCGCGCGCTGGCTGCCAGCCCTACACGCCGCGGTGCGGACCGGTCCACTGCGTGCTGCGACCGTGGCTGGCGCCGATGTGGACACGCTGCTGCGAGTGGTACAGGACGGCGGAAGCGAGCCGCACACCGCGTACATCGTCGACACCGGCTCCTGGAGCGATCCGCGGCTGCCGATCCTGCTCGCCGCAGCCGTTCCCGACGCAGATCTGCATGTCGTCGGCGCATGGTCGGACAATCCGCAGACGGATGGGGATGGAGCGTCATGACTGGCACCGCAGCTCCGGCGGACCTCCGGTTACACCGCCGGCAGACCTTCACGACGGTTCCTCGTGGCAGGTGCCTCACCGTCGTCGACGATCCGGCTGGCCCACCGCCGTACGGCACGCTGGTGCTCGCGCACGGGCTGACCGGCGACCGCTCCGGACCCGCCGATCTTCTGGCACACCTGGCCGCCGAGATCTGTGTGACATGCCAGGTTCGTGTGGTGCGCTTCGACATGCGTGGCAGTGGCGACTCGACGGGCGACTTCTTCGACACGACCTTCGACGGGATGACCGACGACTTCGTCGCCGTTGCGCGTCGGCACGCAGTCGGTGACCGCCCGCTCGTCTGCGGTGGCATCAGCATCGGTGGCGTTCCCGCAACCCTTGGCGCTGCTCGCCTGGTGGAGGCGAACGACGTGCGGCCGTGCGGCGTCGTCCTGCTGTCGAGCGATCTGATCGAGGGCGTCCGTTTCGACGTGGCAGGTATCGCGCCCGTCCGGTCGGGGGAGTTTCACCTGCCGGGAGCGTTCTTCCGGGAACGGGAAAGGCTCCGTCCCCGGACCGCCTTGGTGAGGTCAGGACTGCCGTTCCTGTTCGTCTACGGCACCAAAGACCTCAAGGTCGCGGCGTGTGCGCCCTGGTTCGCCACGCACGGAACGACATCGGGGATCGACTGCGACCACCTATTCGAGGGTTCGGCTGCGCGAGCACAGCTGGTCAGGGAGTGCACGGCGTTCGTGTCGAGAGTGATCAAGGGGGGACCGTGAAGATCTCCTTGTGCCTGATCGTCCGTGACGAGACTCGTTTCCTGCAAGGCTGCGTCGACTCCTGTCGACCCTGTGTCGACGAGATCGTCATCGTCGACACAGGCTCGGTCGACGAGACGCCGGTTCTTGCCCGCAGGCTCGCCACGTCGTTTCACCAGGTGGCGTTCGACGGCGACTTCTCCGCGGCGCGGAACGAGGCGCTCGAGCATGCGACAGGTGACTGGATCCTCTTCCTGGACGCGGACGAACGCCTGATTCCTGGCGAGATCGGAGGGCTGGTGGCCGGGCTCGAGAACGCCCCACCAGACGTCCTGGGCATGCGGCTCATGCGCTACAACTTCTTCAGCGACGGAGGTTTCTACACAGGCCGCGAGCTCAGGGTCTTCAGGAACCTGCCGACCATTCGTTACCGCCGTCGGATCAACGAGTCGGTGGCCCCGAGCATCCAGGAGGCCGGTGGGCGAGTCGTCGACGCTCCGGTCGTCTTCAACCACTTCGGCCATTGCCGACCGGTGGGCGAGCGAGAGGCGAAGGCCCACCGCTACCTGCGCCTGATGGATGAGCAACTGCGCGAGCAGCCAGACGACGCTGTGCTGTGGGGATACCAAGGGCTGATCCTCCGCACACTCGGGGAGTTCGACACGGCCCTTGCCCGCTCCAGTCGTGCGGTGGAGATCGACCCGGAATCGGCGACGGCGTGGTTCTTCCATGGACATGTCCTGCGGTCGGTCGGTCGTGACACGGACGCTCTCGACGCCTATCAGCGCGCTGTGTCTATAAAGCCCGAGCACGCTGCTGCGCAGCTCATGGTGGGCGTGCAGTACATGGCGCTCGGTGACTTTCGCAAGGCAGCCGATGCGTTCGTACGCGGACGAGCTCTCGACGCAGAGCTCCTGCACACTGACATCAATCTCGGCCTGCTGGCCCAGGCCACTGGTGAGTGGGACGAGGCGATCACGTTGTTCCGCCGTGCCGGAGAACGCAATCCGGGGTTCTTCCACGACGAGTTCGGCGGACGGACCGAACGGGACCCGTTCCGATGCTTCTACAAGGAGACACCGCTGGGCTATGCGGGACTGGCCTACCACCTTGGATACTGCACGCTGCGCGCTGCCGGCCAGGTGCCACCGAGCGGTCGGTGACGTCGCGGTGTCAGCACTCTGGCAGAAAACGACGGACGATCGCGGCGAAGTTGCTGCGGCCGTGCCGAAGCTCCTCGACGGTTAGCGGTTCGAGGTAACGGCTCCACGCCGCCTGCTCCCACAGGTGATGGCAGTACGCGTCCGGGAACCCGTCGCCAGGCGTTTCGAACATGAGCCGCAGCCCTTCGGGGCGCCACGACGGCCAGAAGAAGCTTCGGTACCCCTCGACGTGGACCTCGGTCGGATGACGGCGCGCCAGCATCGACGGATAGCGGACCGAGTATTCGTCCCAATACCGGTCTTCCCCGGTCGAACGGAAGCCTGCCCACAGTGACAGGGAAGGGTCGAAGCCGTCGAGCCATCGTCGGAGGAACGTCGCCTTCGGTGCAGCGAGGATGACCGAGGCGCAGAGACCGTCGACCTCCCGGGACTTCTGGATGCCGAGGACGCACTGGTTGTCGAGCAGCGGTGTGAACGGTCGCACGCAGATGACGTCGAGATCCAGGTAGATTCCACCGTGCTCGTACAAGAGCTCCAGGCGTGCCACGTCGGCCTGGTGGGCGACGTGGCGAAGCGGCCGTCCGGCGATGCTGGTCGGCGGGGAGAACGTGACCAGCGTGAGGTACGGACGCGCGCGTTCCCACCACTCACCGGATGGTTCGTGAGCGTAGTAGAGATAGATGGCGTCCGGCCGATTGACCTCATACATGGACCTGACAGCGAGGTAATGGACGAGGGAGAAGGGAATCCCGCCGAAGTCAGGGGAGAAGCCGAAGAGCAGGTGGATGACGTTGGGGATCATGCTGTCGTCCGGGTACTGAGGCACTGTGCGGAGACGTCGACGTAGGTCACGTGCCAGCGCGTCTCTTCGCGTTCGTAGGCCACCATGCCGAGGGGACGGATGCTCTTCGGAAACGACGCTTCGCCGGTCAGGACGGTGTGTGCGGCGAGAAGCACCTCGGCATGGGTCACCATGAAGACGCTCCGTGCGCCGAACGACTCGGGGATGTCAGCGAGAAAATCGGCAAGCCGTCGTTGGATGTCGTACAAGCACTCGCCACCTGGTGGAGCCCAGCTCCGCTTGTCACCCGTGATCCGGCGAGCTTCGGCCAGCATGGCTGCCCGTTCGGCGGTGCTCGCGCGCTCGAAGACAGGTCCCCATGAGCGCTGGGCGATGGCGGGTTCTACTCGCCACTCGACTCCGGGAAGCTGCAACGCTGCAGCGGTCTGCAGGGCCCGGACGGCCGGCGCGACGAAATACCTGTCAGCCTCGGCGAGCCCGTTGTCGACGAGCCATCGTCCGGCCCGTTGAGCGTCCCGTTCCCCCTGCTCCGTGAGCCTCCAGGCAGCCGGTGGTGCAGCCGTGCTCGAGCCGTCCTGCTCGCTCGCGGCGTGCCGCAGCATCGACACGCGAAGCAACGAGGTGGTGTGCGTCCCACGCTGGGTCATGTCTCACCAGCCGAAGATCGGACGCCACACACTCATCAGGTGCCGCATGGCGAGCCGCTCGGTCTCGGTGAGATCCGGGTGCCAGAAGTCCAGCAGGAGCACCACACGTTCGCCTTCCGGCCCGGTCCTGATCTCGTGTTCGAAGGAGTCGTCGAAGACCAGGCACGTCGACTCACGCCACTCGCGGCGTTCCCGTCCCACCCGCATCCAGCAGTCAGGTGGAACGACCAACCCGAGATGGCACCGAAGACGGGTGTTGAAGAAGCCACAGTGCGCGGGGAGGTGAGTGTTCGGTGAGAGTACGGAGAAGTAGCACATTCCAGCCGAGTCGGTGCCGGGAATCTTCGCGAGCGCGGCCGCGGTCCGTGGCGATGATGCCAAGTGGTCGGTCGACGCGTGGCCCATCGCGTAGAAGTAGTGGGTGTTCCACTCTCCGCTGCGTGCGAACTTCGACTCGGCGTGCGCGGCGAGCTCGTTGCGTTGTCTTGCGGCGAAGAACTCCTCCCTGATGTCGTCGGTGGCCGCCTCGAGATCGCGAATCCACGGGAACGTCGCCGGGTCATGCCACGGTCGTGCGGTGAGGTCGGGGCAGAAGAACTCCGGGTTCTGCATCGGGGCGGCACCTCGCCTGCGCCGACGGTCGTGGTAGTCGAACGCGAGAAGCAGTCGTTCGACCTCGTCCTTTGTGGCGTGGCCGTCGCTCACCCATCGGGTGAGTGCGGTCCTGCCTGCCTGCACCCAATCGGCGGTCACAACAACCCCCTCGCAACCAAACGCGGTGTCACTAGGTCGCCGAACCGTCTCACTTCGCGCAGTTTCGGGTAGCCGGAGAGGATGAACTCCGACACACCGAGCTCGGCGTACTCCTCGAGCCGGTCGATGATCTGGTCGGGAGTTCCCACCAAGGCGGTTGCCACGCCGAACCTGGCGGTGCCTACTCCTGCCCAGAGGTTGGGCGAGACCACGAGATCGCTGCGTGACGCCAGGTCGTGCTGTGCTTTGCGCTGGGATCCAGGCGCGTGCTGCTGGGCCGCCATGACCTTGCGCACTCGCGGATCCACCTTCGAGATCAGGTCGTCGGCCGCAGCCCAGGCCTCGTCCTCGGTGGGCCGGACGATGACGTGCACGCGCAGCCCGACCGTGATGTCGCGTCGAAAGCCAGGGGTTGCTCGGAGCTGGGCGATCTCGTCGGCTACTTCGGCCGGCGGTCGGCCGAACAACAGGTACGTGTCGGCATAGCGAACCAATGCGGCGCGAGCTTCCGGTGCCGAGCCGGACATGGCCACGGGGATGCGACCCTGCATCGGGGGAAGGAGGTAGGCGCCTGCCACGTGGTAGATCTCGCCGTCGTAGGAAAGCGCCTCGTTCCCGTAGAGGATGCCGTCGACGATCGCGAGCCACTCGTGGAGCCGCTTGTAACGCGTCTCACGGTCGTCGTCCACCCCGAGGAATCGGTCCTCGCCCCATCCGCCGGTGGTGACGTTCAGCCGGATCCTGCCGGGAAACAGCTGGTGCAGGCTGGCGAACATCTTCGCCGCCTGGGCGGGGTGGAACTGGTTCGGGCGTACGGCAATGAGCAGCTCGGCCTTGGAGGTACGTGCGAGCACGGCGGCCGACGTGGTGAAGGCTTCCCGGTGGTTGAGGTAGCTGGTGGGGACCAGAAGTCCGGAGAAACCACTCTCCTCGGCGGAGGTGACGATCGACGTGAGGTGATCGAGCGTCGGCTCCGGACCTTGTTCCGGCCAGGTGCCGATGTGGGTGACGTCGTGACTCAATGGCAGGAACCAGTTCAGCTTCATGGCCACCTTCCGGCACGGGTGCGCTGGAGATCGGTTGTGCCGGCACCGGAGGCCGGCACAACCGCCGCGCTCGACAGGTGCGAATCAGTCGTCTGTCGACTCGTCGACTTCTTCTTCGTCGAGTTCTGTCTCTTCGACCTCATCAGCGACAATGACCGCGAAGTCCATTCGGCTCACCTCCTTTCGACGATCGCACGGTCTCACCTCGGCGTGGCATCCGCAGGCTCTCGACGTACCCCAGTGGGGGATGGGTAGTGCCGTGCCCGACACGGCTTCACGGTCCGCACGTCGGCGTACGTATGACAGGCGTCAGCCGTCGCAGGGAGCTTGGTGTACTTGAACGCCTCGAGTGGGTTCGTGGCCGGGTGCTGGATGATCTCGGGTAGACGCGTGGGATGCACGCCGATGCGCACCCGCATCTTCTTGAGGTACTCGATCTGCTTGATGATGCAGTAGCTGCAGTCCAGGCAGGTGTCGATGTTCTCCGACCAGGCGAACCACGACGACGTCGCTTCGAGCTTGCGGTCGCCAGTCGGGATGGTGAGGATGTTGTAGTTGCTCAGCAGCCGTTGGACATAGACGTCGGCCCCGGTGAGCATCCTGACGAAGTTGATGTCTCCGGTCGTCCCGGCCTCCAGGAACACGCCGCGCTGGTTTGCCGCGAACTGATACCCCAGCGTCACCATGGCGTCGAGGTTCCTGGGGGGACCGAGGTCGTGCACCCAGCAGGGACGTGCGTACGCCCAGGCCGCCGCACAACTGGTCTTGAAGAAGGCCTTCACGCCGAGCTCGTCGCAGTAGCCCAGGAGCTGCTCCTCGACGGAGAAGTCGAGCTGCTTGCGCTTCTTGGAGTCGTGTATGCCACCCAGCACCAGCCGTCCCGTGTACTCGGCAGCGGCTTCGGCGAGCATCCGAAGGGTCGCGGGATCGTCGTTCTTCTTGCGGATGATGGGCCGGGTGAAGACGAAGGTATGGGGGAAGATCTCCGTGAGTGCCTTGATGACATGCAGGCGTTCGTCGAAGCTGATACCGCCTTCGTCAAGGGCGGTGAGGGAGTAGTAGATGACGATGTTGGAGGCATTGGGAAGCTTCGCCAGGACGCTCAGCACATGGGCGTCGTAGCCGGCCTTGGTGAAGATGGCGATCGGCGCCTCGTGCTCTTCCAGCGCACGCAGTTTGAAGGCCGTGTTGTCGATCTGCTCGGGGATGAACGGGTCACCGTACGTGTCGTTCACCGACACCGGCAGCCTACGCGTCCATTCGGGTGACTCCGGACCGGCGTAGGTCATCATGGGGTCGTCGTCAAGAGGTTCTGGTGTGTTCACCGTGGTCTCCGATGCCCGGGTTCAGCTGGCTGGGAAGTCTGTGAGGCGGGTGCACGGCGTTCGAGGATCGATTGAGCTGGGCGATGCCACCGAAGGCGGTCTTCGTACCAGCCAGCCGTGCGCAGTCCCTCCCGGAGTTGGTCCGGGTTGCCGCGGTCCAGGAACACGTCGCTCTCGATCATCGAGATACCGCGCTGTCCGAGCTGCTGGCAGATCGCGGTGGTGAGCGCGTGCGAGATGCCACGTCCTCGTGGACCGGTCACGAAGACGTCCATCAGGTAGCCGCAGCGTTCCGCGACATAGCGATCCGGTCGCAGGTAGGCGAATGCATGTCCAGCACGCTCACCGTCGTACTCCGCGACCATGCAGAAGGCATCGGTTCCCGACACGACGTCGAATCGTCGACGCAGCCAGGCTGGGAGGTCGACGACGCAGTCCTCGCCGCACAGCCCTTGACGTACAGCTCGTTCCAGGCAGTCGTAGATGTAGTCAGCATCTGCCGTAACCGCCTGACGTACGACGACGTGTGACAGATCACCCGCGGTGAGCGCCGTCGAGCGGCGCACCACGAGAACCTCCGGACGAAACCCCGCCTCTGAGAGCGGTCCGGCGAGTCGGGCGCCCGTCCCACGGACCGGCAGCTCGACCCGAACGTCCTGGTCGGCCGGAAGAAATCTCAGAAGCTGCTGCATTGCACCGTCCGAGTCGTCCTCGGCGACCAGACCTTCGAGCCACGTCTCCTTGCGCTGGGTCAACGGATGGCGGCGTGGCGAAAGCCTCGCAGCGGCGAGGATCTGACCGGATTCGCGGACCCCCACCGTCCTGCGCGCGCCGCGTGCGAGTACCTCGGTCGCGACGAACCGGGTCACCCGGTCCTTGCAGAGGGGTTCGCCGTCGGGAACTGCCGACGCGAGCTGTTCCTCCAGGCGTTCGGCCCACCAGCGCAGCTCGAGCCGGGTGAGCGCCGGATCCGGCTGGCGCTTTGCAGGGGTACGAAAGAGCGCGTCGAGTTCTCGAGCGGCACCGATGGAACGAATCCGGGCCCGGTAGTGGGGGAGTCCTGCCACCGCTTTGCCGGTGCTGCCGCGCACCGGGCCTCGGTCGGGGTGAGGCGGGAAGGCGTACACCGGAAAGCCGAGCCGGAACCAGGCGCCGACCGGCATCGCGCTGACCACCGCGAGTGTCCGACGCGGTGCGCGGGCGAGCGACCAACGGTAGAGCCGGTCGGTGACCGCAAGGACGCGTTCGCGCAGCGCAAGCTTCTCCAGTGGGTGCGGTGCACCGGCAAGCCCACACAGCCTGATGGCGAGCTCGTGCTCACCGAACTCGCCGGCGAGTGCCGAGAGCATGCGGAGCCCGCCGCCGATGCGCTCACGTTGCACGATCTCCTTGACGACCTGCCAGTCGGGCTCGTGTCCGGCGAGAGCGGCGAAGTCGAGCAGGTCACGCCCGATCGGTCGATCCCGCTCGATGAGCTCCACGGCGAGCAGCACGAGGAGATACGTCGCGGTGAAGCGAGGGAACTCCACTCCGTCCACCGTTGCGGTGACCAGCGTGTCCCACGCGTGACCCGGGACCGTCCAGCACCGGGTCCGACCCACGGCAGGTCCCGGTGTGGTGACGTCGAGGTAGACCGGGTTCTCCAGATCGGGTCGCTGCTTGTTGAGCGCGACGGCGGTCCAGGTGCTTGCGCCCTCTCGGCGACGCGGGACCGGGTGAGCCACGTAGTACCCCTGCGAGGCCAGGGCGTCGAGAGCCTCGCCGAGGACGCTGGGGTGCCGGAGCACGACATCGAGGTCGTTGGCGTCGCGTTGCCATCCGGATGGATAGCAGGAGTCGAAGGCCGGTCCCCGCAAAACGGCGAACTCCACCGCATGCGAGCGCAGGGTGTCGCAGACCTGGTGGAGCTCGTCGTAGAGAACCGCCCGGCGCCGTTTACGCCGGGCAAGCTCACGTGGTGGGACGACGCCATCCCGCTCACCGTGCTTGAGCAGGAGGTAGGGAGAGAGCAGCTTGTGCTGGTCGAGTAGGTCGTAGGAGGTGTCGGGAAGCCGGTGCCCGTCGAAGGCCGTCCACGACCGGGTGGAGCCTTCCCGCTCAGCCTGTCTCCAACAGCGCAGGACGGTCAAGAGCGACGTCACGACGTCGTGGGTGACCGAACGTGGTGGTCCCGAAGTCGATCCTCGAGCCAGTAGCTCGGCCATACGAGCCTTCCGACGTCACTCCTCGACCAGCGGACCATCTTCCGTCGACGGTAAGTGGCCCTCTCCGTGTGTGACAGCGCGGTGACCACTTGTGGCCAGCAGGGCTCCAGACTCGTCCGGGTTAGCCGCATATTTGAGTAGATCGGCCCATTCCGCTGCACGCTGATCGGGTCTATGCTGATCGTCATACCACGCAGCAGGGCCGGGTGCTCACAGCCCGTGATGAGGGCTTAGGACATCGCCCTGGACGGACCCGGAGGAGTTGGCGCGCCGTAGGGCGGCGCCACACGTCCAGATCTCGTGGGGGTGCGGTGACCGAGGAAGCGGTTGATCGTCAGAAAGCGCCGTGGAAATGGCGTGTCTGGTCGTTACCGGCACCGGCCCTCGGGTTCATCCTCGCCGTCGACGTCGTCGCGGCAGCTTGTGTGCTGACAGCAGGGTTGTCGGCCGTGGAGCGGCTCGGTGACCTGGGCACGTTGGCAGTACTCCTGGCGTGTGCCGCCGTCAGCACCGAAGGGGCACGAGTAGTCGAACGCCGCCGGCGGCAAAGCGGCGCCTTGCACAAGGACCTGCAGCCGGTGTGGCTGGTGGCCGGGGCGATCCTGCTTCCGCTGACCGCCGCGGTTGCCTTCGTCATCGTCCAATCCTTGTGGTGGTTCATCCGAACCGGACGATGTGCGCCGTACCGACGGTTCTTCTCGACCGCCGTCTCCGTGCTCGGAGTTGCCGTGGCGCACTACGCCAGCGACTCCATCTCCATGCTGCTACACGACGCGGGGGCAGGCGTGGCGATGCCCACCGCGGTTGCCGCCGGCATCGTCTGTGCCGCCATCGGGTACCTCGCGACCGACATCGTGTTGTGCGGGATCGCCATCAAACTGCTCGAGCCTGAAAGCACCGCACGTGATGCGTTCGGAGGACCGGCAGAGTGGGCGGTCGACGCGATGACCGGCGGCCTCGCATGCGTCGTGACCGCCGCCGCAATGCTCAGTCCAGCTCTTGTGCTGCTGGCGATACCGGTGACCCTGACGGCACAGCGGGCACTGCTCCTGCGACAGCTCGAAGAGGAAGTCACGACCGACCAGAAGACCGAGGTCGCCAACTTCCCCTGGTGGCGTGAGCGCGTGGAGCGGCTGCTGCGGCGCATCTCGGCTCGCCAGGAGCACATGGCGATCCTCTTCATCGACATCGACTACTTCCGGGCAGTGAATGCACAACACGGTCACCTGGTGGGTGACCGCGCCCTGCGTGCCGTGGCCGAGGCGATGCAGAACCTGACCCGTAGCTGCGACATCGTCGGCCGGTTCGGCGGAGAAGAGTTCGTCATCGCGCTCCCGAGTGTCGGGGAGAAAGAGGCGTTCGAGATCGCCGAACGGATCCGCACCGAGATCGCCAACACTCCACTACGGATCGCGGTCAACGGGCCAGACTCAGAGGTCGTCGACGTCTGGATCACGGTCTCCGTTGGGCTCGCCACATACCCGGAGACTGGAAGCACGCTCGACGAGCTGCTCGAGCTCGCGGACCGGGCGCTCTACGCAGCCAAGGCGGCCGGTCGGGACCAGACGGTGCGCGCGGCAGACCTTGCGCTTACCGCCAGTGCGTTGGGCGCCGGCGACGACATGCTGCAGGATGCACTGCACCGCTGAGCGCACGGATATCTGCGTACGCCATCGTCGCTCCCCGACCAGTCCGGGGTCACGCGGTTACATGCCGCCGCCGCGGCTGTGGTGTGCGTTGTTACTTCCCGTTGTCGTGCGCTGCACCCAGGGAACGGTCGAGCGCGCGGCAGAACGGACCCAGACCGATCGAGCCAAGCCGCAAGGCCGTGTCATGGAACGTCTTCAGGCTGAAACCGGCCCCAAGCCTTTCCCGGGCGTTAGACCTGGCCTGTAGCCAGATTCGTTCGCCGAGCTTGTACGACGCAGCGCGTGCCGGCGCACCGAGGCAGCGGTTGAGCTCACGGTAGATGAGCGCCTTGTCTGCCCGGCTGTGCTTGGCCAGGAACTCGAACCCGAGCTCGGGGGTCCATCTCTCTCCGACATGCCATCCGGATCGATTCGGTGGGATCACGAGCTCCAGATGCATGCCGATGTCGAGGATGACGCGTATCGCCCGTGAGGCTTGGGCTGTGAGCATGCCGAGCCGGGTGCCTGGATCGGAGAAGAACCCGAGCTCGTCCATCAAGCGCTCCACGTAGAGCGCCCACCCTTCGCCGTGGCCGGGTACCCAGCACATGCGGCGTTGCCAGCGATTCAGCGTGTCGGTCTGATGGGCGGTTCCGCCGATCTGCAGATGATGGCCTGGTACGCCTTCGTGGTAGACCGTGACGAGCTCCCGCCAGGTGCTGAACGTCGTCACGTGTCGTGGAACCGACCACCACATCGTGCCCGGGCGGGAGAGATCTTCGCTGGGTCCGGTGTAGTAGATCGTGCCGTCCGACGTGGGGGCGATCCGGCACGTGAGCGTACGAAGCGGCTCGGGAATGTCGAAATGCGTGCCGTCGAGCTCGGCGATGCTGCGGTCGGTCTGCTCCTGCAGCCATTCCAGAAAGGATTCCGTGCCCACGATCTGCCGTGCCGGATCGCGGTCGAGTCGGTCGACTGCCGCGCCGACTCGACCGCTCGGGTCGACGTCCTTGGCCGTGGCCACGATCTCTCGCTGGATGCGGTGCAGCTCCTCCCAGCCCCACGCATACGCCTCGTCAAGGTCGATCTCGATTCCCAGGCACTCGCGGGCATGCAGGGCGAACACGTCGCGACCTACCGCGTCGCGGTCACGTCCGATAGGTAGCAACGAACGAAGAAACTCGGTGAACTCCGCGAAGGCGCCGCGGGCAGCCGCGGCACCTGCCTCCAGCGTCGCCGCAAGGGTGGTGTCAACGTTGGCTTGGCGAACGAGGTCACCGAAGAAGTCACTGGCTGGAGGCAACCAGGACTCGCATTGTTCGATGCACGCCTCGATCTGACGCCGTGCAGGTGCCTGTCCGGCTGCACAGGCCTCTGTCAGTGTCCGTTGATATCCGCGGAGCGCAGTCGGGACTTGGTGGAGCCGGTCCGCGACGGCCCTCCAGTCGTGGCTCGTTGCGGTGGGCATCAGGTCGAATGTCGACCGGATACTGCGCATCGGGCTTGAGAAGACGTTGAGCGTGCTGGTGGTGACGCCGGCGTCGTAGAGGTCGATCGCGACGCCCAGTCGCTCCTGCATCGCGTCGATGGACACGGCGTCCTGATCGGTACCGCGTTGTGAGGCAAGCGTGGCGAGCTGGGTGAGGGTGTCACGGGTGAGCTCGGCACGGGCTGCGAAGCCTTCCGGAGAGTAGTCGGTCAGAAGATTCTCGTAGCCGGCAATGCCGAGGTACGTCGCAGTGATCGGGTCGAGTGCGGCCATCGCGTCGACGTAGCGGTTGGCTACGTCGTCGAGGAGATGGCGTTGCATGCTTTCAGGTTAGCCTCAAATGATCACCTCGCCGGGTTGCGATCGTCGGCCGCTCGCGGTCGAACAGGGTGGCTGGCGGGCGCCTACGCGATCGGGCAGAATGCACTTCGATGAAGGCGAACGGTGATTATGTCGTCACAGCAAGGAGCCTGACGAAGACCTACAAGTTCCACGAGCAAGGAGCCGGCTTGTGGAGTGGTCTGAAGAGCGTCTTCAACCGGCAGTACCAAACCCGGCTCGCTGTCGACGGCATCGACTTCCAGATCGCCAGAGGTGAGATCGTCGGCCTGCTCGGCCCGAACGGCGCAGGAAAGACCACCACCTTGAAGATGCTGTCGGGGTTGCTGCATCCGACGTCCGGCGAGCTCGACGTGCTCGGCTACCGTCCCGCCGAACTTCGTCCCGACTACCTGAAGCGAATTTCCCTCGTGATGGGGCAGAAGACCATGCTGTGGTGGGACGTGCCGGCGATGGACACCTTGCTGCTCCACAAGCAGATGTACGACCTGACCGACGAGGACTTCTCGGCCAGTGTCACGGAGCTTGCCGAGTTGCTCGACGTGACCGACCTCCTCTCGGTTCAGGTTCGCAAGCTCTCGCTCGGCGAACGCATGCGGATGGAGCTGTTGACGGCGCTGCTGCATCGTCCCGAGATCCTTTTCCTGGACGAGCCGACGATCGGTCTCGACGTGGTGGCGACGGCCCGGGTGCGTGAGTTCCTGATCGAGATCAACCGGCGCCGCAACACCACGATTCTCGTGACGAGCCATGACATGGACGACATCGAGGCACTATGTGAGCGGGTGTTGATCGTCGATCATGGCCGGATCTGGTACGACGGTCAGCTTGCCGACCTCGTTCTTCGCACCCGACCCCGCAAGCGGGTGCGCGCGACGTACGCCGAGTCGATCGCGACCGCGAACCTGTCGGCTCTCGACGTTCACGGCGAGGTGACCCGAGAGTCCGATCGCGTGCTGAGGCTCGAGATCGACCGCGAGGCGCTGCCCGTCGTGCTGCAGCAGCTCGCCACGGTCGCCCCACTGGTCGATGTCGACGTCGCCGACGCTGAAGTCGAGGAGATCATCCGTGAGCTCTTCACCAGACGCAAAGACGTGGTCTGACGAAGATCGCGAGCTTCGTGGGCAGCGGATGACGGTGGTACGACCTCTCCGGGTGCTGGCGCGGCTGATCGCCATCAACATCGGTGTGTCGCTCATCTACCGTGCCGAGCTCGTCCTCTTCACTCTGGCGAACCTGACGATTCCGCTGATCTCCTTGATGATCTGGCACGCTGCACTGCGCGGTGGCGCGCGCCTGCCAGTGGACGAGCACTATCTCGGAACCTACTTCGTCGTGCTCGGGCTCGTCACGATGCTCACGTCGTCGTGGATGATGGGGGAGTTGGCAGGCGACATACGCCTCGGTGTGCTGTCGTCCTGGCTCGTGCGCCCGTCTGCGGCATGGCTGAGGTACGTCGCGAACAATCTCGCGGAGAAGATTCTCAAGCTCACCATCGTGCTGCCGGTCGTCGGAATCCTGTGGTGGATCTACCGGGACTCGGTCGCCCTCCCGTCCAGTCCGTTGATCTGGCTGGCTTTCCTCGTGAGCACGGCGTTTGCGGCCATCCTGGTGTTCGCGCTCGACCTCGCTGCCGGTGCCTTGGCGTTCTGGTTCGACGACGTGAGTGCCTTGAGCCAAGCGAAGTTCACGTTGTCCACGATCCTGTCGGGTCAGGTCGTCCCCCTCGCGCTCATGCCCGCGTGGTCGCAGACCTTCGTCGACGTCCAGCCGTTCCGGTTCATGGTGTCGTTCCCGATCGAGGTCTTGACCAACACCTTCTCGCGGGGCGAGCTGCTCGGCGGTCTTGCTCTCCAAGCGGGCTACGTCGTGCTGTTCTGTGGTCTCGCCTGGTTGACGTGGCGGGCCGGCGTTCGGTCGTACACGGCAGTGGGGGGCTGACCATGTGGACGGCCAACGTACCCGAGCGCAACCACGTCGGCGGTTCCCGCATGATGCAGGTGCTGAAGCATCTGGGACTGTTTCGCCGTTTCGTCGTGCAGGCCGCCGTGCGTGAGACTCACTACCGGATGAACCTGATCACGGCCACGATGGTCGCGTTGGTGCAGATCGGGCTGGGACTGCTGCCGGTCTTCGTCATGTTCCAGTTCGCATCCGAGATCAACGGCTGGTCCCGTGCCGAAGTCGTCGCAATGTCAGGTGCCTACCAGATGGTCAGCGGAATCCTCACGACCTTCGTGCGTCCCAACATGATGTACCTGGGTCGGTACATCGTGCGTGGAGAGCTCGACGGGGTGCTCTTACGTCCGGTAGCCAGCCAGTTCTTCGTGACCTTCCGGTGGATCAACCTCGCCGAGCTCGTCCATGTCGTCATCGGATCCGCGCTCCTCGTCGCCGGAATTGCGTTGTCGAACGCTCGACCGAGCATCGTCGACATCGTGCAGGCGGCCGTCCTCCTGTTGTGCGGTGTGGTGCTGGTGACCTGTGCCTGGTCGGCCGCGATGTATCTGATCTTCTGGATGCAACGCGTCTACCCGCTCATCATGATGTTCCAGAGTGTGCTCGAGGCCGGCCGGTATCCCATCACGTTCTTCCCTGCGCTCGTCAGGGTGCTCTTGACATGCGCAGTTCCGGTGGCGTTCGCCACGACCTTCCCGGTCCAGGCGCTGGCCGACGGCATCGGCTGGACCCCAGTCGTGGCGGGGCCCGTCCTCTGTCTGGTGGCGGTGTGGTTGTTGCGCCGCTACTGGACCTATGTCCTGAGGCTCTACTCCAGCGCCAGTAGCTGAGGGAGATCACTGCGTGGCGATGGGACGTCGCGCATCGCCAGCCGCGTACCTGCTCAACGTGGTGTGCAGAGCACGCTGGAGCTCGTGCTCGGATCGGTTCTGGAGAGACTGCAACGCGTTTGTGACGGCAGGTTCTGGCAGGACGATCTCGCCGAGGCGGCGAACCGCGAGCAGGAGTCGTTCGGGCTCGCCTGACCTCAACTCGGCCAGCTGGTAAGGCCGGTAGTAGGCGTCGAGGTAGTGGTTGTGGAACTCGCGTGCGTCGGTGCAGAGCGTGCGAAGCTGTCGACGATCCGCATCGGTCGGCGGGATCTGGTAGTGCCACGCCCCGCGGCACACGCGGAGGACGTCGACGACGACGGGCGTCCACTCGTCCGCAACGTACGTCTCGTAGAGCGTGGCGCACTCGGTCTTGTCGCGGACGTACCGACCGGTCCGCAACGCGACCAACGCCGTCGCCGTCCACGCCGTGGTCGCAACGAGCAGCCGCGTGCTCGGTACGTCGGATCCATCCGGGCCGGGAAGCGTCCACCGGTCGAATCCGCGGTAGTCGGTGTGCGGGCTGCGAAAGCGTAAGGGGTACCGAAGTGTCTCGTCCGGACCCGTGACGTAGGCGTACCGGTAGCTGTAGTAGGGCATGTGCACGACCGAGCGGGTGTACCGGTCGATATCGATCCCGGGGAGCTTCGGACGAATGTCGCGTCCGTATACGAGACGGCTCCCGAGCTTGACGCCCAGCGCAAGGGTGAGGGAGTCCTGCTCCTGCAGCTGGTTCTCACTCACCACGACGACCTCGAGCATGACGGGTGTGAGCAGGGCGGCATGGGCCGCGAGTGCCTTCGCCTTGCGCTCCAGTGCATCGTCGAGATCGTCTTTGAACACGATCACGAGATCGAGGTCGCTGCCCGGGTTCTGGGTGTCGCTTGCGTAGCTTCCTCGCAGGTAACAACCGCTGACCCGGTTGGGAAAGCACTCGTCGAAGATCCCTACCACGCCTTGAACGACCTTGTCGGCGTGCTGGCTTCCGGTCGACGCCAGCAGGCTTGGCATGGCGACGTCCTCACCCTGCGCGGACCGCCCGGAAGACCGCGGAGCATCGTGTGGCATGCAGTGACCCCGAGAACCGGCGCAGGCGTCGTGCGGCTGACGGCGGTCGCAGCTGGTTGGCGAGGAAGCGCCGCGCCCACTCGTAGTCAGGCACTGTCACGTCGCCTTGCACCATGATCCGCTCGACCCGCGCGAACATGCGGCTGAGGATCTCACCACCGTTCTCGGCGGAGAAGGTCAGCTGATAGGTCACCCCGGGCAGCCTGTCCCACAGCTGCTTCAGGTGCGTCGTGCTGTGGGTGGCGGCGAAGAAGACACCGCCCGGTCGCAAGGCACGGTGGATCTCAGCAAGCGCTCGGTCGATGCCGTCGCCATCGAGGTAATGCAACACCCACGCGGCGACGGCGTAGTCGGCGCATTGCTCGCGAACTCCAAGTGCGCGGACATCTTGCACGGTGGCAGGAAGCGACTTCTCCCGTGCGATCACGGCCATCCGCGGAGAGAAGTCGATGGGGAAGGTGTCCCAGCCGCGTTGGTGCAGCGTCGCAGAGAGCTCGCCTTCACCTGAGCCGAGGTCGAGGAGGCGACCCGGAGCCTCTGCCGTCACCAGGTCGAGGAGGACGTCCGGAGCTTGCGGTCCCGTGGTGTTCTGGTAGATCTCGCGCTGCTGGCGATAGGCGGTCTCGTCGGCGAACGCTTCGCGGGCGGCAGAGGAAACATCGACCATCGCGACCTCCGGGCGTGCCTCTGCGTGACTAATCTACTACGACACGCAGCCAAGAGATCGTCAAGGTCGAGACGCGAACTGCGGGCCATGCGGTGACGTCCACCGATGGCCCGCAGCGCCACGACTCACGCCGCGAAGTGTTCCGTCGAGGTACGGGCTGTACCGCGTTCCCGAGGCCAGCTCACAGTCCGTCCGCCGTGGTGCTCGCCTGCCCCGAGGTCGGCGCGCCTCTTGCGTCCGTCGGCCCACCCCAGGGGAGAGGGCCAGCAAGGGAGGCGTCGCAGGGTCACTTGGAGCGGCGCCACAGGCCCTGCCGGGGACCCGCTGACACCAGGCTGGTCAGCGATGGTGTGACAGGTGGCGGTCACCAGCAGCGGTCGCCTGAGATTCACCGCCGGAGATCGGCTCGACCTCGCTCGGCCCGTGACCGTTGTCCGAGTGCGCTTCCTCGAGCTCTGCACGGGTCGGCTTCTGCACCACGTCACCGAAGTAGAACTTCGAGGCCCAGGCGCGCAGCCGCAGCAGTCGCCGGTTGGGAGCCGGCACGCCGTTGGCGTCGACCGCATCGCCGACCTCGATCGGGCGCTGCCGCTCGTGGGAAGCGAGCAGGTACGCCTTCTCGGGGGAGATCGGCGCGTGGACCTCGACGAACGCACCGTTGGGAAGGCGCATGATCGTGCCGGACTCGTACCCGTGCAGCAGGGTCTCGCGATCCCGCCGCTGCAGACCGATGCAGATCCGCTTCGTGACCATGAACGCGATGACGGGACCGATGAAGACGGCGAACCGGAGGAACCACGTGATCGTGTTGATCGACACGTGGAACGTGGTGGCGATGATGTCGTTCCCGCCGCCGATCCAGAGCAGTCCGTAGAACGTCATGCCGGCGACGCCGAACGCCGTCCGGGTCGGCTGGTTGCGTGGACGGTCCAGGATGTGGTGCTCACGCGTGTCACCGGTGATCCAGCGCTCGATGAACGGGTAGAGCGCGAGCACGACTGCCAGCAGACCGAGCAGGCCGAAACCCGGGACGAAGATGTTCCAGCTGATCGTGAAGCCGGCGATGTGGGTCTCCCAGTTGGGCATGATGCGGAGACCACCCTCGACCCAGCCCATGTACCAGTCGGGCTGCGTGCCGGCACCCACCTGGGAGGGGTTGTACGGCCCGTACAGCCAGACCGCGTTGAGCTGGAACAGCGCACCCATCAGGGTGGTGATGCCGAACACGATGAAGAAGAACCCACCGGCCTTGGCCATGTAGACCGGCATGAGCGGGTAGCCCACGACGTTGGAGTTCGTACGCCCGGGACCGGGGTACTGCGTGTGCTTGTGGTACACCACCAACGCGATGTGGGCCGCGATCAACGCGAGGATCAGCCCGGGGATCAGCAGGATGTGAAGTCCGTACAACCGCGGGATGATCGTGTCGGACGGGAACTCACCGCCGAAGACGAAGAACGACACGTAGGTTCCGACCACGGGGATGGCCCGGATCAGACCTTCCACGAAGCGCAGACCCGTACCGGACAGCAGGTCGTCGGGCAGCGAGTAGCCGGTGAAGCCTTCGACCAGACCGAGCTGCAGCAGGACGACCCCGATCAGCCAGTTGATCTCACGGGGCTTGCGGAAGGCGCCGGTGAAGAAGACGCGCAACAGGTGCGCGGTCATGGCGCCGATGAACAGCATCGCCGCCCAGTGGTGGATCTGCCGCATCAGCAGGCCGCCCCGGACGTCGAACGAGATGTGCAGGGTGGAGGCGAAGGCCTCGGACATGTGGACGCCCTGCAACGGTCCGTAGGAGCCGTTGTAGACGACCTCCTGCATGCTCGGCTTGAACCACAGCGTGAGGAACGTCCCCGACAGCAACAGCACGATGAAGCTGTAAAGCGCGATCTCCCCCAGGAGGAACGACCAGTGATCGGGGAAGACCTTGCGAAGGGCCTTCTTGGCCAGCTTGGCGAGACCGATCCGCTCGTCGAGGAACTCCAGTGGCATGGTCACGGCCTTGGGCGCGCTGGCCGTCGGCATGCCTGCCGACACAGCGCCGTTCGGCCTGCCGCTCGATTGCGTCTCGCTGCTCATTATCCGCGCTCCCAGTAGCTCGGGCCTACGGGTTCGGTGAAGTCGCTCCGAGCTACCAAGTAGCCCTCCGAGTCGACCATGATCGGTAGCTGTGGAAGCGACCGCGCCGCCGGACCGAAGACCACTCGACCATTATCCGCGAGGTTGAACGTGGACTGGTGGCACGGGCAGAAGACGTTCTTGGAGACCTGCTCGTACAAGCTCACGGGACAGCCCACGTGCGTGCAGACCTTGGAGTAGCAGAGGATGCCGTTGACGCCCCAGTCACGCCGGTCCGGCAGCGCGCGGATGTCGTCCTCCTCCATGCGGACGACGATCACCGCAGCCTTTGCACGGGCGTTGTTGCGCTCCGCACCCTCGGGGAGGTCCAGCAGGTTCTCCGGCACGGCGTTCACCAGCTGCCCGAGCTCGAGGTCCTCAGGCCGCAGCGGTTTGAAGGTCACGTCGTTGACGATGCGGACCCCGCGCCGCCAGATCGTCGACTCCGACTTCCGCCCGGGGAGAGGACCGAGGTCGCCGAGCAGGATGATCGGCGGGATACCGAGGAGGGCCAGCGCCCCGATCAGCGTGCGCCGGATCAGTGACCGCCTCCCGATGCCGCTCTCCGCGGCTCCCTGCCGCAGTGTGGCGACGGCCTCGGCGCGGTCGGCGTCGGACGAGCGCACGGGATGCCGCTCCTCCACGATCTCGTGGTCGTCCATAAGACGACGGGACCACTGGATGGCGCCGACCCCGATCAACAGCAACGCCAGTCCGAACGTCCCGCCAAGCGCCAGGTTGGATGCGCCGAAGCCGAGGAATGCGGCGTCCTTGGGCACGAAGAGGTACGCCACGACGAAACCGACCAGCAGCAACGCGGCGAGGCCGAACATCGCAGCCACCTGTCGCTCCGCGCGCTTGGCGGCGGCTTCGTCGACGTCGGTGATGCGTGGCTGGTGCGGTGGGATACCGGGGTCGGGGATCGGGTCCCCTGCCTCGGCGGTCTGGGCGACCTCGGTGCTCGCACCACCGTGGCTCGGGGTGCCGTGGGCCTCGTCGTGGGACTCCAGGTCGCTACTCATCTCGCCTCCGTGCCACCCTTCGCACCCGGCTTCGCGCCGGCCTTCGTACCCTTGGCCGCGATCCAGACGGCGATGACGACGAGGGTGCCGATTCCGATCACCCAGGCCGCCAGACCCTCGGGCACCGGGCCGAGCCCGCCGAGCCCGAAGCCACCCCGACTCGGCTCGGCCTTGATCCTTTCCACGTAACCGATGATCTTGCGCTTGTCGTCAGGCGTGATCACCTGGTCGGAGAACACCGGCATCTGAGCCGGACCGGTGAGCATGGCCTCGTAGATGTGCCTCTCGCTGGTCTGCTGCAGGTTCGGCGCGAACTTGCCCCACGTCAGCGCCCCACCCTTGCCGCTCACGTTGTGACAGGAGGCGCAGTTGGTGCGGAACAGCTCGCCGCCCTCAGCGATCTCGGCGTCGCTCAACCCCGCGGGGTCGTACTCCTCCCGGCCCGGAATCGCCGGCCCCGGACCCAGCGAGGCGACGTACGCCGCGAGGGCCGCGATCTCCCGCTCGTTGAAGACCGGCTTCTTGGCCGGCATCTGGGGACCGGGCTGCTGCGCCGGCATCCGGCCGGTGCCGACCTGGAAGTCGACGGCGGCCGCACCCACACCGATCAAGCTCGGCGCCTGGTCGGTGCCCTGCCCGTTCAGGCCGTGGCAGGACGAACAGCTCACGGCGAAGAGCTTGCGACCCTCCTCGACCTGCGTCGACTGCGCGGACTGGGTCGAGGCGTCGGACGACGGTGTGAGCAGCGCGTACACCCCGCCGAACGCCACGAGGGCGAACAGCAGCACGACGACGTAGGCGTTGCGGTGACGCCTTCGCACAGACAGGAACCTCACGTCGGCCTGCTCCCTATTGGATGAGATAGATGGTTGCGAAAAGTCCGATCCACACGACGTCGACGAAGTGCCAGTAGTACGACACCACGACGGCGGTGACGGCCTGCTCATGGGTGAAGCGCCGCGCCACGAATGTCCGACCGAGCACGAGGAGGAACGCGAACAGCCCGCCTGTGACGTGCAGGCCGTGGAATCCGGTCGTGAGGTAGAACACAGAGCCGTACGAAGTAGCGGGCAGGCTCACCCCTTCGCGGAACAGCTCGGCGTACTCGTACACCTGCCCGGCGATGAAGAAGGCGCCCATCAGGTACGTGAGGACGAACCACTCTCGCAGGCCCCAGTTCGCCGGGTTCAGGGCGCTACCCCTCCGCCCGACCTGGCCACGCTCGGCGGCGAACACGCCCATCTGACAGGTCACCGAGGACAGCACGAGGACGGTCGTGTTGACGAACGCGAAGGGCACATTGAGCTTCGCGGTCTCCTGGGCCCAAAGTTCCGGCGAAACCGCCCGAACCGTGAAGTATGCCGCGAACAGCGCGGCGAAGAACATGAGCTCGCTGGCGAGCCAGACGATCGTCCCCACACTGACCATCGACGGACGGTTGGGGATGCCATGAAGCCGCGACGTCGGCTCTACGGTTGCAGTCGCCACGTCGGCCATTATGTCGACCTCGGCATGGCTTGCCGCTGGCACCCCTCACGGTTGCCGGCCGTGTGGGTCTCGTTCTGCAAGGGACCAGTGCCGGACCACAGGGGTGCAGACAGAATTCCGCGCTGAAACCGGTAGCATCGCGGCAGCATGGTGCAGCAGGTCCGGGGCCGTCCCGGACGCGCACGTCCACTTCCGTCCGACCGCGTACGTGGCGAACGTCACGGAACGGTTGCCGGATCATCACCTGCGAGGGACTCCGATGAGCGTTGAAGTCACGACGTCCGGTGCGGCATCTCGGGCCGACTCGCACATCGAACTTGCCGGCCAGCATGGCGAGCCGGCGACGGCGAGTCGCCGCTCGCTTCGCGTGCTGGTGTACTCCGACGACCGCAACACTCGGGCCAAGGTGATCCGCGCCGTCGGACGGCGACCGGAGCGGGACCTGCCGCCGATCGAGTTCGTCGAGTGCGCGACGCATCACGCAGTACTGGCGCAGCTCGACGCCGGCGGCATCGACGTCGTGATCCTCGACGGGGAGGCGACCCCGAGCGGTGGGATGGGTCTGGCCCGTCAGATGAAGGACGAGATCTTCCGGTGCCCCCCGATCCTTCTGCTGACCGGTCGCCCGCAGGACGCCTGGCTTGCCACGTGGTCGCGGGCCGACGCTGCCGTTCCCTACCCGCTCGACCCGATCGCCGTGTGCCGGGCGACGGTCGAGCTTGCCCGCAAGCGGCTCGCCGAACCACCGGGTCCGTGAGCCGTCGCTTCACTTCGACCTCGGCTGGGGGACAGGCGAGGTGAGAACCCTCTACGGAGGCTGACATGGCAGACCAGCCAGCTCGTACCTGGCCGGACGTTCTGCGCACGTTGGTGCGCGGAGAGGATCTCGAGCCCGACGCCACGGCCTGGGCGATGCGGGAGATCCTCTCGGGTGAAGCCACCCCGGCGCAGGTCGCGGGCTTCGTCGTCGCGCTTCGGGTGAAGGGCGAGACCGTCGCCGAGATCGACGGCATGGTCCAGGCGATGTACGAGCACGCGACGACGATCGAGGTGCCCGGTCGGACGCTGGACATCGTGGGCACAGGTGGTGACGGAGCCCACACGGTCAACATCACCACCATGGCTGCCATCGTGGCCGCGGCGGCGGGTGCGCGGGTCGTCAAGCATGGCAACCGCAGTGCCTCGTCGAAGTGTGGCTCGGCCGACGTCCTGGAGGCACTCGGGATACCGCTCGACCTGGAACCCGCGCGCGTAGCGGAGATCGCCGAGGAGGTCGGCATCACGTACTGCTTCGCGCCGCGCTTCCACCCGGCACTCCGGCACGCTGCGCAACCACGCCGGGAGCTCGGCGTCCCCACGGCGTTCAACGTGATCGGTCCGCTGTGCAACCCGGCCCGGCCACGCGCCCAGGCGGTGGGCGTGGCCGACGCCCGTGCCGCCGAGCTCGTCGCCGGCGTTTTCGCCCGGAGGGGCGTCGACGCCTTCGTGTTCCGCGGCGATGACGGCCTTGACGAGTTGACCACCACCACGACGACGCAGGTGTGGATCGTCCAGGACGGCGAGGTGCGGGAGGACCGGCTGGACCCGACCGTGCTGGGCCTGCCCAAGGCGTCCCCTGAGGATCTCCGCGGTGGGGACGCCACCTACAACGCTGACGTGTGTCGCAGGGTCCTCGCAGGCGAACCCGGGCCGGTCCGCGATGTCGTGCTCCTCAACGCGGCAGCAGCCCTGGCGGTGTGGGAGCAGTCCGACGGGTCGCTCGTGGAGCGGATCCAGGCAACGATGCCACGCGCCGCCGATGCGATCGATTCCGGCAAGGCAGCGGCGATCCTCGATCGCTGGGTCAAGGCCGCCAGCTGATGCCGGCAGGACGTGCCTCGTCAGGATCTCGGGTCGACCTACTCGACGTGGTGGGTCCCTGTGCGCCAGTCCCATGATTTGGTTGGCCGGGCGGGGGATTGCAGCCCTCTCATGAGTCGTGGTCCGCTGGCCCAGTGCAGTCCGCGGCCGCCAGGCGGTCAGGGCCCGCTCGAGGCGTGCGGCTAGTCAAGCCCGAAGGTCGCTTCGAGGTCGTGCCGCGAGTACGCACGGAACGCGATGTGGGTCTCGGTCGACACCACTCCAGGCACCTTGTTGAGCCGACCTGCGACGACTTCGGCGATCTGGTCGTGCTCGCGGACCCGCACCATGGCGATCAGGTCGACCTCTCCCGTCACCGAGTAGACCTCGCTCACGCCGTCGAGCTCTGCGATCTGCTCCGCCACCTCGGGAATCCTGTCGACCTCGGCCTTGACGAACACAATCGCGGTGATCACGTGGCACTCCTTCTTCAGCGTGCGGGTCGATGCTCGGTACGCAGACGCCGCCGGTCGTAGGACGGCGCATGCGTGGACTGGTTGCCCGCGGCATCCAACCATGCCAGGTGCCGTTGGGCACCGTCGATCGGGCAGCTCCACTCACCGTCGAGCTCGACGAGGCGGACGCCTGGTTGCTCCAGCCACGACAGGATGCGCTCGGTTTCCTCGACGGTCGCGGCCGGGGTCGGCGGCGGGGGCGGGTCTACCGTCTCGGCTGCGGACACGATGACGTCGATCGCGGCTCGGGCAGGCGTACCAGGCGGCACGACTCCCGCACTCGCCAGCCGTCCATACCGTATGACGTGAGCCTCCCAGCCTCCGTCGGCGGTCCGTTTGGCGGCCACGAGCTCTGGGCACCGCGCCAACGCGCTCACCCGCTGGGTTCGGGCGGCTGCCCGCAGGAAGGCGGCCATCCGGTCGCGATGCGTACTCGCCTCCTCGAAGCGCTGCATCTTCGTGAGCATTCGGATACGACGGGTGACAGCCTCGATGACCGGGCTGGGGTCGGTCATGATCGCGTCCTTGACTGCGCTGATGTGCACGGCGTACGCCGCGACGTCCACCTTGCCCACGCAGGGGGCGACGCAGCGACCCATCTCGGCGAGGATGCAGGACGAGCCCGCCCGCGGTGTGCGAGACAGGCGCTGAGTGCATTGCCGGATGGGGAACGCCTCGTGCAGTGCCGCGATCGCCTGCTCCGCGACCCGGCGGGAGCCGAACGGGCCGCAGTAGGTCGCCGAGTCGGCCTTCACGTCGCGAACCAACGACAGTCTGGGGAAGGGCTCGACGGTCACCTTGAGCCAACTCGCGCGCTCGGGGAAACGGGATCGGCGGTTGTAGCGTGGCTTGTGCGCAGCGATGAGCCGAAGCTCTCGCACCTCGGCCTCGAGCGGCGTCGCACACTCGATGGCGCGGACGTCCGCGGCCAGACGCACCATCTCGCCCATTCGCGAACGGGTCTCCGACGCGGTGAAGTAGCTGCGCACCCGTGACCGGACGTCTTGCGACTTGCCGACGTAGAGCACGCGACCGCGGTCGTCGAGGAAGAGGTAGACCCCTGGAGCGTGCGGAAGCTTGTCGGCCAGATGACGCTTGCGTCGCTGGGCAGGTGAGACGAGGGAGGAGAACGTCGAGAGCTCCTCGAGCGTCTGCACGCCGAGCGGCCCCAGACGTTCGAAAAGGCCATGCATCACGTCGACGGTGGCCCGGGCATCAGCTAGCGCGCGGTGCACGGGTGTGTGCCGGGAACGGAAGAGGCGAGCCAGGGTCTCGAGTCTGCAGTTGGGCGCCTCGTCACGCGTGAGCACCCGGCGTGCCAGACGCGCCGTGTCGATGACGTCGAAGGACGGCCAGGTGTATCCGTGGGCAAGCGCGGCCGCGCGTAGAAACCCGATGTCGAACGGCGCATTGTGGGCGACAAGGGCGCAACCCCGGGCGAACTCCAGAAACGACACCACCGCCTCGCCGGGTGTGGGAGCGCTCGCCACCATCGCATCGGTGATGCCGGTGAGCACGGCGATGAACGGCGGGATCGACTCACCGGGGTTGACCAACGTCTGGAACTCACCGAGCACCTCGCCCATGCGCACCTTCACCGCGCCGATCTCGGTGATGGCGGCGCTGTCGGGCGCTCCGCCCGTCGTCTCCAGGTCGACCACGCAGAACGTGACCTCACGCAGGGGCGTACCCAGCTCGTCGAAGCTTGCCTGCACGCCTCGCGGGGGGAGCGACGTCACCTCCGCCCGATGGGGCGGGACCATCGTGCCGCTGGTCATGACGCAGACGCTACGAGCGACCACCGACACGATGTGGCAGCGACGCGCCGACCGCGGCGCTCGAATTGCGTCTGCGTATCATCGCACGGGTGGACGGTGGCGACACTCGACACGCAGGCGAGACGGCCGAAGGCCACGTCGAGGTCTTCGAACGCCACCGCCCGCACCTGTTCAATCTCGGCTACCGGATGCTCGGCTCGGCCGCCGAAGCCGAGGATGTGGTGCAGGACGCCTACCTGCGCTGGCACCAGGCCGACGCCGAGGCGATCGAGACGCCGGTCGCATGGCTCACGACGGTCGTGACCAGGCTCTGCCTTACTCGGCTCACCGCGGCCCGCGCCCGGCGCGAGACCTACGTAGGCCCCTGGCTGCCCGAGCCCGTCGTCACCGAGAACGGCGTTCTGGGTCCGCTCGAGACGGTCGAGCAACGAGAAATGGTGTCTTTCGGCTTCATGGTGCTCCTGGAGCGGCTCACGCCACCGGAGCGTGCCGTGTTCGTACTCCGCGAGGCGTTCGGTCACAGCCACCGGGACATCGCCCGCATCCTCGACATCGAGGAGGCGCATTCCCGGCAACTTCACGCTCGGGCACGCCAGCATGTCGAGTCCCAGCGCCGGAAGTTCGAAGCCGACGAGGGAAAACAGCGTCGCATCGTCGAGGGGTTCATTCACGCGGTCGGCACGGGGGACGTCGCGCGGCTCGAACGCTTGCTGGCCGAGGACGTCGAGGCGTGGTCCGACGGCGGTGGGAAGGTGCCAGCGGCGCGCAAGCCGACGATCGGTCGCGATCGCGTGCTCGACTTCCTGCGCAGCCTTGGCGCCCGACCGGAGGCGGCGTACGTCGAGGGCACGGTTGCGGAGGTCAACGGCTGCCTTGCCGCCGTGATGTGGCTCAACGGACGAGTGACCGCTGTGGTGGTACCGGAACTCCGCGACGGGCTGGCGGTCGCCTTCCGTACCGTCGTCAATCCCGACAAGCTCGCCACCATCGAGGCGCAGCTCGCCTGACCTCGTACCGTGATGGCGCGTCCCGGCACATTCGCCGTCGTTGCTGCAACCCGACGTGCCGCTCCGCGCGACCGTTCGAGAGTGGACCGTCGATCTGCTCACCGACCTGCGCGGGCGCGATGCTCAGCCATGCCTGATCCGGATCTTGGATTGGCCGTGCGGCCGTTTCTCCCAGTCCTCCATGAACTCTGCGGCAAGGCCGTACCGTGCGGCCAGGTCGATCAAGGTCTCGGTGCGGTAGTAGAAGTCCTCGTGCAGGACGTGGTGTTCCTTGCCTTCCGTCCGGTTGAACGTGAAGTCGAAGAATCCGCCGGGGGCGAGCACCCGGCCGACATGCGCGAAGCACTCCTCGATGACATGCAGCGGTGAGTGGGAGAAGACGCTGTGCGCGTGAACGATGTCGAAGTACGCGTCCGGAAGGAACGCAAAGCGCAGGTCCCGCACCGGGGTGAGACGAGGCAGCTTGTCCTGCAGGCCGTACGTCGTGAGTGTGTCCTGTGCCGCGATCAGGATGTCCGGTGAGATGTCGATGCCGTAGTAGTTGCCGGGGTCGAGATAGTCGATGAACAACCGGCCCGCCCGCAGGTTCCCGCACCCGATCTCCAGCATGCGGTGCGACGGCTTGAGTCCGTGCTCGAGCAGGTAGTCGAACTGCATCTGACCGAGGGCGAGCCAGCGCTCGTGGGTCTTGCTCCCTACCGCCGCCTCAGGGCTGCGCGAGGTGTCGGAGCGCATCACCGCCCGGTAGTAGCTCACATGGTCGCGGCTGCGCAGGCGCAGCACGACGTCCCGGGCCAGCCGGCGGAGGTAGCCGGGCACCTTTGTCGGATTTCGTACTGCGTAGCGAACTTGGTAGGCGAGGCTCGCACGGTTCTTGGTCGTCACGCAGCCGAAGTCAACCACATCGGGACGGGAGATCGTCGGCAGCGGTCTTACGTCGGAGGTGTCTTCTCGCGCTCTCCCGTCAGGTCCGCTGCCGGTCTGTGCTGGTTGCGGGCTCGAACCCCGCAGGCTCGGGTCTCGGCGAACCCAGCGGGGTTGCTCACACCGCCTGAGCATGATCGAGGTCGTGGTCGTGCCCGGGCCAGCTGAGCAGCGGCCCGAGCAGGGCCCAGTCTCGTGGAACTACGCTCACAGACGTGAGCAGCGAACCAGCCGGGCTCGAGGAGCCGGCCGAGGACGAGAGCGCAGCCCAAGACGAGCACGCAGCTGCAGACTCGGCCGAGGCTCCAGGCGAGGCGTGCCAGGAGAACTCCGGCGACGAGCAGTCTGGAGATGAGCAGTCCGAAGCACCGGCTGGGCCGCTCCCCGAAGCTGTCCGGCAGCGGATCGTCGGCCTGGCGTCCGACACGCTCGATGATCTCTCGAGTGATCTCGTTCCGGTCTCGCTTCGGCCCTTCCTGAGGTTCAGTCCGGCACGCAGGGTCCGTCTCGCGGCCACTCCGATCGCCGCGGCTGTCGATGCCGACGATGCGTTCCGGGAGCGGATTGCCGGACGGGTTCGTCAGGCCCTGCCCGAGCTGGTGGAGGCGCTGCAGGAGGGAAGGCGTCCCGCCGCGGTCGATCCGCAGGACGTGGCTGCCGTTGCGTACGTGCTGCGACCCGCCGGATGGACGGCGATCGTCGACGAGGTCGTGACCGAGTTGCAACGCCACGACGTCGCGCGTGCGCTCGAGCGCGAGTCCGAAATAACCGGACGGCTCAGGGAGCAGCTCGCCGCCGTGCAGTCCAGCGCACGACAGGAGAAGGAGCGGCTCCGCGCGGAGATCGTGGCGCTGAAGGAGGAGAACGCCAACCTCCGCAGGACTCTGCACGCGACGCGGAATCGGCTGCGGTCGGCTCAGCAGGAGGCGGCCCGTCACGCCGAGAGGGCGGAGCAGGCCCGCAAGGCGGCGGCCGACGAGATCGCTCGAGGCGAGGCCGAGCTGCGTCGGCTTCGAGCCCGCCTGGCTGAGGCCGAGGCGGCGGCCAGCGCGGCACGCCGAACCGGGCGCGGGGAGCGTGATCTTGCCGATGCGCGGCTGCGGCTGCTCGTCGACACGGTGTTCGACGCGGCTCGAGGCTTGCGGCGAGAGCTCGGGCTACCTCCGGTGCAGGTGCGCCCGGCCGACACGCTCACCACGGCATCACCTCCGGCGGAGGGACCTCCGCAGCTCGCCGGGCCGGAAGGAGCCGTCTCGCTCGAGACGCTCCTCGGACTCCCACAGGTCCACCTGATCGTGGATGGATACAACGTCACGAAGACCGCCTGGCCGGCGCTGCCCCTGGAAATGCAGCGGAACCGGCTGGTCAGCGGGCTCGGCGGCCTGGCGGCGCAGACCGGGGCGGAGATCACCTGCGTGTTCGACGGGGCGATGCTGCAGACGCCGCCGCAGCTCATGGTGCCTCGCGGCGTACGGGTTCGGTTCAGCTCGGCAGGCGTGAGTGCCGACGAGGTGATTCGCCAGCTTGCAGCGGCCGAACCGGAGGGGCGCCCTGTGGTCGTGGTGTCGAGCGATCGCGAGATTGCCGATGCCGTACGCCGGCACGGTGGACGCCCGGTCCCGGCCGAGGCGCTCGTCCGCGTGCTCGCGCGATGACGGATTGTCGGTGGTGCCATCTAGCCTCCAGGCGACGAGGCAAAGGAGGTTGGATGAAGATCGACTGCGACCGCTGCCAGGTCCGGGGGCGCAACTGCGACGACTGTGTGGTGCGCGAGATCCTTGCGTCCCGACCATCCGATGCTCTAGAGCTCGACGACGCCGACCGCAAGGCGCTGCGGCTGCTGGCCGATTCTGGTCTCATCGCGCCGGCGATCGAGCGAGCCTGGGTCGGATCGACACCCCTGCCACGGGTCGCTCGTGCCGGGTAGTAACGGATCGGTAACGGCACGCTTGCGCCGTCACCTTGAGTGGCGCTTCATACGCAGGACGCGGTGAGAAGTCTCTCCCGACGACACGTCCGAAACGCCGTGGCGATTTGAAACATCACGGGCAGATCACTAAAGTCGCGCCCCGAGTATCTGTCCGCTTCGGCCTGGACATCCCGGCTGACGCAGATGCTCCGCCAAGTTCCTGGTTGGCGTGGTTCGTGCACGGTCCACGGCACCAGGAAGCCGGGAAACCACACCGGACCCGGGGTGAATCGGAACGGTCGACGATGCACCACGTCGCCGGCCGGACCGTAGGGCGTGCTTCCGGCCCGAACCCGTCAGCTCACCCGGTAGGCGTCGTCGGAGGTAGAGGAAGGGGCATCGCGTCTCGTGTCGAACCGCCGCAAACGTCCCTCAGGACGGGCACTGTTCGTCGTCGGCACGGCAACGGCCGCCATCGTGGCCGCTGTCCCAGGATCCAGCTACGCCGACCCCTCACCAAGCATCGAAGAGGTGCGTGAGCGAGTCGACCGGCTGTACGAGGAGGCGGAGAAGATCACCGAGCAGGCCAACGAGCTCGGTGATCAGATGAAAGTGATCAAGCGTCGGGTGCGCAAGCTCAACGCTGACGTGGCCCGGCAGCAGAGGCGGCTGGATGCGCTGCGTGGCATGATCGGCCAGTTCGCGGCGGCTGAGTACCGCGCTGGCGGGATCGACACCACCGTGCAGCTGCTCGTCGCCGACGATCCGGAAGACTTCCTCGCGCAGATGACGACGGCCGAGGCGTTCGCCGGGCAGCAAGGAGAGCGGCTTCGCCAGCTTCAGGCCGAGCAGAAGCGACTGGCCGAACGCAAAGCCGCCCGTGAGGCGGAGCTGCAGCGCTATCGCGAGGCGAAGGCCGAGGTCGAGAAGCGCCGCAAGATTGCCAACGCGAAGGCGGAGAAGGCCCAAGACCTGCTGGAGCGTCTGACTGCCGAGCAGCTGGCCGAGCTCCAGGCGCGGGAGGCGTACCAAGACCGGGCGTCGCGCAGCGACGGACGGATTCCGGATCTGCCTCCCGCGAGCGGTCGAGGCGGCATCGCAGTTCGCTACGCCCAGGCGCAGGTGGGCGAGCGGTACGTGTTCGGTGGTGACGGACCGGACGAGTGGGACTGCTCCGGACTCACGATGCAGGCGTGGGCGGAGGCGGGCGTTTCGCTTCCGCACTCGGCCCGGGAGCAGTACAACGTGACGCCCAGGGTGGATCGCTCCCAGCTGGAACCAGGTGACCTGGTCTTCTACTACAGCGACATCCACCACGTCGGGATCTATGCAGGCGACGGCATGATCATCCACGCCGCGAATCCCGAGACGGGTGTCGTGTATGCCGACATCGACTCTATGCCCTACATGGGAGCGGGCCGTCCCGGTTAGTGCCGACCCCACCCGCAAGAATCACCAGCGACACAGGGCTTGTGGATTCTGTTCCACCGGAAAGGGTCGGACCCAATTCCGTACGATGCCAAGGTGACCGAAGATCCCCAGCGGCGTGTATCGCGGGCCGGTGACCTCCTCCTGCTCGTGTGCTGCCTGCTGCTCGTCGTTGGCGCGCTCGTCGGGGGTCGAGCCCTGCTCGAGCTCGTCTCGGTGCCGTCGGCCGTGCACATGCGTACGAACGCCACGAGCACGACGGCGACCGAAGGCTCGGGCGCACCCATGGCGTCCGGCCGTTCCGACATCCTGGCAACCACCCGTTTCGAGCTCGCAACGACGCTTCTGAACCGCCAGGCGAAGGCGATTCGGGAACGGGATCGAGCGGCATACCTTGCCACCATCGACCCGAAAGCTGTCGCATTCGCCAAGGTGGCAGCTCGTACGTTCGACAACCTGGTCCGGATGGGGGTGACGGAGGTCCACTTCGGCACGCCCCAGGAGGATCCGGGTGCTCTGACCCCCGAACGCAGGAAGGTCCTCGGTGAGTCCGCCTGGGTCGCCGACGTCGACTTGCGATTCCGGCTCCCCGGCCGAGACACCGAGCCGTGGACCACGCCCCTGAGGCTTGCGTTCGTGGAGCGAGGCGGGCGCACCTACGTCGCCAACGACCGTGAAGGCCAGGCGTCGACCGGTCCGCTTCCGTTGTGGATGACCAGTCGAGTGTCGGCAGTACGCGGCGAGCACAGCCTGGTCGTCGGGGTGGGCCCGGTCGAGCGGCTGCGCCGTTACGTCCATGCAGCCGACGAAGCTGTCACCCGAGTGACGCGCGTCTGGGGCACCAAGTGGTCCCGGTTCGTCGTCGTCATCGCGCCCGGCAGCCAGCGTCAGATGGAACGCATCGTCGGTGTGGACGCGAAGACGCAGGAGGCCGTCGCAGCGGTCACGACCTCGGTGGGTCGGGTGTCACCAGGTGAGGCGTCACACATCGTGCTCAACCCGGCGACGTTCGATCGGATCGGCTCCCTGGGCAGGCTCGTCGTCCTCACCCACGAGACCACGCACGTGGCCAGCGGCGCCACGGTGAGCGAGATGCCGGTCTGGTTGTCGGAAGGGTTCGCTGACTACGTCGGGTTCAACGAGGCCGGCCTGACCACCAGCGTGATCGCGCAGGACTTCCTGGCCGAGGTGCGCGACTCCGGTGCGCCGCACGCACTTCCGACCGACGCGGACTTCGACCCACAGGCCAAAGAGCTCGATCAGGCGTACGAGGCGGCCTGGACCGCATGCCGGTACATCACGCATCGCTGGGACGAGCGGACGCTCGTGGCCTTCTACCGTGCGATGGATGCCGCGCATACCCGGCATGCCCAGGACCTTGCGTATGCGAACGTGCTCAACACCACGCCCGAGGACTTCGTCGCGGGCTGGCGTGCGTATGTCGAGCAGGAGAGTGCCGGCGGTTGATCGAGAGGCGACTGTGGGTGCCATGACCGCCGCCGCGTATGTTGTCGCGATGTGAGTTCGCAGCCGACGTTTCGCACGCTCGTCGTGACGAACGACTTCCCGACCCGTCAGGGCGGCATCGAGGCCTTCGTCTTCGCCCTGTGCCAGCGGATGCCGGCTGAGCAGGTGGTCGTCTACACCGCCAGCATGCCGGGCGACTGGGAGCATGACGCCGCACTGGCGTACCCCGTGGTTCGGGACCCTTCCCGCATGCTGGTTCCCACGCCGGCGGTGGCCAAGCGCGTGACCGCGGCGTTCGACCGGTACGCCTGCGACCGTGTGGTGTTCGGTGCGGCGGCACCGCTGGGACTGCTCGCGCCCTCGCTGCGAGCGGCCGGTGCACGACGGCTGATCGGTCTCACCCATGGCCACGAGACCTGGTGGGCCCGGGTCCCCGTCGCCCGGCAGGCGTTGCGCCGGATCGGCCGCTCGACCGACGCCCTCACGTACGTCGGCCGCTACACCCGCGACGTGATCGCGACAGCGCTCGATCCCTCGGACGCCCGCCGGATGGTGCGGCTGACACCAGGAGTGGACACGGACGTCTTCGCTCCTGGCGTGGGCGGGGAGACGATTCGCAAGCAGTTCGGCCTTGGTTCGGACCAACCGGTCGTCGTGTGCGTCGCCCGGCTCACCCCACGAAAGGGTCAGGACACGCTGATCCGGGCCTGGCCCTACGTGACACAGAGCGTGCCCGATGCCGCACTGCTGCTCGTAGGTGACGGTCCGTACCGCCCGACACTGCAGCGCCTGGCGCACGAGACCGGCGCCCGCGTCATCTTCACAGGCCCGGTGCCGTGGCAGCAGATCCCGCCGTACTTCGATGCGGGTGACGTCTTCGCCATGCCATGTCGGACCCGCCTCGGCGGCCTGGAGCCGGAAGCGCTCGGGATCGTGTTCCTCGAAGCGCAGGCGACGGGTCTTCCGGTGATCGTCGGCGATTCAGGTGGTGCACCCGATGCGGTGCTGCACGGTGAGACCGGCTACGTCGTCGATCCGTACAACCCGGCTGCCGTGGCGGCCAAGCTGACGACATTGCTGCGGGACCGCGAACGAGCACGTGACATGGGCCAGCGTGGTCGAGAGTGGGTACGAACGGCCTGGTCCTGGGAGGTGTCGGTGGCGACCCTGCGCCGTCTGCTCGAGATCCCCGGACCTGCTTCGGCCGCCGGGAACGAGACGGGAGCATGACGACGGTGCCGGCTGTCGACCTCGCAGACGACTCGTTCGTCGTGGCGGCGCCCTCGGTCGTCGCAGCGCGGTTGCGCGACCGGGAGTTCTGGAAGCGCTGCTGGCCGGGTCTCACGCTCACCAGCTACCACGATCGAGGCGCGGAGGGAGAGCGCTGGTACGTCGGGGGAGAGCTGGTCGGCACGGCCGAGTTGTGGCTCGAGCCGTACCACGACGGCACGCTCGTTCACGTGTACCTCCGGGCCGACCCCCTCCGGCCGATGTCGGCCCGACGGGTCAACCGCTTGCGTCGGCGATATGCGATCGCGCTGAAGGCGGCGTTGTTCGAGGTCAAGGACCTGCTCGAGCAGGGCCGTACGCCTGGTGCGAGCCGAACGGTCCGCCCCTCGCCGTCGAAGACCGTCGACGAGACGAGCCTTGCGTCGACCGAGGGCAGCGAGGACGAGCCGGACGAGCAGCCGGAGCCAGACGCGGCGACCTGACGCGGGCCGGAACCCTCGTCAGCCCGAGCCTTCGCGCAGGACCTCCGCCACGACGCGCAGGTCGTCGACCAGACCCGCGTACATCGCATCGCGGTCCGTGTCGTCGGCGCGCAGCACTGCCGAGGGGTGGATCGTCGCAAGGACCCGTGGCCTGGTGTCCTCGGTGTCAGTCCCGGCTGCCGGTGCAGGGTTTCCCGCCAGGTCTTGCGGAAGCGGGAACAGCTTCCCTCGGTCGACGGTCACGCGGAAGTCCGAGCCGAGGACCGCTTTCGCCGCGGTCGCGCCCAGGCAGACGAGCACCTCGGGCTCGAGGACCTGCAGCTCTGCCACCAGCCACGGTCGACAGGCGACGATCTCGGTTCGGCCCGGCGTCTTGTGGAGGCGGCGCTTGCCACGCTCGCCGCTCCCGCTCAGCGTGAACCTGAAGTGCTTGACCGCGTTCGTGAGGTAGGTCTGCCTCCTGTCGATCCCCGCGTCTTCGAGCGCGCGATCGAGGACACGCCCCGCCGGTCCCACGAACGGCCTGCCCTGCTTGTCCTCCTGGTCGCCCGGCATCTCTCCCAACAGGACCACCCGGGCGTCGGCGTCACCTTCACCGAAGACCGTCTGGGTCGCGTCGCGGTGCAGATCGCACCCACGGCACGATCTCGCGGCCTCCTTGAGTTGCGCGAGGTCAGCGTGCGGCGGTACGAACTCCGCCGCCGTGCGTGCCGGTTTGCGCGCCACCCCTCCCTTCGTACCCCAGCCTCGGCCAACCTCGCCAAGCCTGTGCCAGACCGTTCCCTAGCTGTCCGTTGTGTGCCACTATGACCGCAACTGCACGTTTCACAAGGACACATGGGCCAGGCCCGGGCGCAGCTTGACCAGCTCGCACACGTGCAGCTGCGGACGTACGTCCTCACCCGCGGCGCCGACCGAACGCCGTAGCTCGGGGAGCAGATCGGGAGAGGAGTCGACCGATGAACCAGCAGGCAAGTTCTGGCGCAGTACCTCGTGATGGTGAAACACAGGTGCCGGCCACGTCCCAGCGAGAGCTGCGACGTGTCGTGTCGGCTTCGGTCGTCGGCACGGCACTGGAGTGGTACGACTTCTTCATCTACGGAACGGCCGCTGCCCTCTACTTCGGGCAGCTCTACTTTCCCGGCTCGGATCCGCGGATCGGGACCTTGCAGGCCCTTGCGACCTTCGGGCTTGCGTTCCTCTTCCGTCCGATCGGCGGGTTCATCTTCGGGCGGCTCGGCGACCGGATCGGGCGGCGCTCCACCCTGGTCATCACGACGCTCATCATGGGTCTCGCCACTGGTCTTGTCGGTCTACTCCCGACGTACGCACAGATCGGGTTCTGGGCGCCGTTGATCCTGGTCGTGCTGCGCATCTGTCAAGGGCTCGGCGCGGGTGCGGAGTTCGGGGGAGCCTCGACACTGCTCGCAGAGCACGCACCAGCCGAGCGGCGGGGATTCTTCACGTCGTTTGCTCAAACCGGCGTGCAGATCGGTCTGGTGCTCGGCACGCTCACCTTCCTGCTCATCGGGCTCATGCCCGAGGAGCAGGTGCTCGCCTGGGGTTGGCGGATTCCGTTCCTGTTGAGCTTCGGCATGATCGCCATCTCGTTGTACGTACGACTCAGGGTCACCGAGTCCCCGGTCTTCTCCTCGCTCGAGCGCACGGGTTCGGTGGTGCGGACCCCGGTCCTCGCGACGCTGCGTGCGTACCCGCGCAACTTCCTCGTCGGCATCGGGGCACACGTCTGCGACACGGCGATCGTCTACATCTATGCGACGTACATGAATGCCTACATCACCGAGGAGCTCGGCAAACCGCAGTGGGTCGCGACGTCCGGGATCGTGGGATTCGGGCTGGTGGTCATCGGGTTGCAGCCGGTCTACGGTGCGTTGTCCGACCGGATCGGGCGGCGGCCACTCAACCTGTTCAGCGTCGTGTTCACCGCCGTCTTCGCCTACCCGTTCTTCCTCCTGGTCGACACGGGCATCCCGGTGGTGATCTGGATCGCGTTCATCGTGGCGACCGCGTTCGGCTTCGCTCCGATGATCGCCGTGCAGCCGGTCTTCTACGCGGAGCTTTTCGGTGCAGGCGTTCGGTACACAGGTTTCGCGGCGTCCCGGGAGATCGGCGCGGCGGTGTCGGGCTTCTCTCCGTTGATCGCTGCAGCGCTGGTCAGTGCCGGTGGTGGAAGCCCGTGGCTTGTGCCGCTGTGGATGATCGGCACCGCCATCGTGTCGTTCATCGCGTTCTGGTACGCCCGCGAATCGCGTGACATCGACATCGCCGCGATCGGACCAGAACTGGGTCGTCGCCTGCCCGGCACGGAATCCACTGCGGCGACCTCGGAGGGCTGAGCCGGCCGAAAAGCGGCCGCGAGCCGCCAGCATGCGTGACGAAGCGGCCTCCCTCCACACGAGGCATAAAGGCCGCTTCCGGCTACTCGGAGCCGACGTGATGTGGCCATTCCGCGCTGACGGATACGCTGGCGGAGGTCGTCTGACGATTGGGCGGAGGGATCGAATGTCAGAGGTGCAGCAGGCACGCGTGGCGACTCGAATGGTCGAGGCGGCGACCACATTCCTCGACTCACTCCGACCCGATCAGCACGCGAAGGCGACTGCACCCTTCGACTCGCACGATTTCCGTGAGTGGACCTACCTCCCGGGCCCGCGTCCTGGACTTCCCCTGGCACAGATGGACCAGCAGCAGCGTGAGCTCGCCATGGCTCTGCTCGAGACCGGCCTCAGCAAACGGGGATTCACAGAAGCCAAGGCAGTGATGGCGCTCGAGGTGATGCTGCGCGACCTGGAACGCCGGATCGACCGGTCCACCTGGCGGCAACGAGACCCCGTGGCGTACTGGTTCCGCGTTCTCGGTGACCCCGGAGCCGAAGGTCCGTGGGCGTGGCGGGTCAACGGCCACCATCTGGCCGCGCACTTCACGGTGGTGGGCGACCGCATAGCTGGCACCCCGCAGTTCTTCGGCGCCAATCCCGCCACGGTGCCCGATGGGCCGGACGCAGGACTACGTACTCTGCCGGGCACCGAGGACCTCGCACGCGCGGTGCTGGAGGCGCTCGACCCCGAACGGCTTGCGGTGGCGATCGTCGACGACGTGCCACCGAGCGACATCCTCACCCGTTACGACCCGGTCGCCGACCCGGACCGGATCCGACGCGGTCTTGCGTACGGTGACATGAGCGTCCAGCAACAGGAGCACCTTGCCACCCTGATCCGCCACTATCTCGACCGGGTGACCCCGGAGGCTAGCGAGGTGGCCTGGAACGACATCCTGCAAGCCGGCATCGAGCGCACGACGTTCAGCTGGGCTGGCCCGACCCAGCGCGGGCAAGGCCACTACTACGCCATTGCGGGTCCAACCTTCCTGGTGGAGTACGACAACACGCAAAATGGCGCCAACCACATCCACTCGGTGTGGCGGGATCTCCGGCACGACTGGGGCGAAGACCTGCTCGCTGGTCACTACGCCGAAGCACACGCGCCGGCCTGACCACGCGCCCAGCCTGAGGGTCCCTGGGTGAGATGGCGATAGGTTGTGGTGACGGTCCCACACGTTGACCATGCACACGTGGTGGTCCACCACGCGCCGGCACAGTGTCACACGGCCCACGGGAGTCGTGCACGTGGTCAACTGGGGTAGGAGCGCGACGCGCCGGCCGAAGCGCACACCAAGAGGTCGGAGGAAGGACAGGGCGACGTGGCAGAGCAGACCAGCTCCAGCGTCACGATCGAGGCAGAGCCAGCGACGATCATGTCGGTGATCGCCGACTTCGAGTCGTATCCCACGTGGGCGACCGCGGTCAAGGTGGTGGAGGTCCGCTCGACGTACGACGACGGTCGGGCCAAGGAGGTGCGCTTCGTCCTCGATGCCGGCGCGATCAAGGACGACTACACGCTCGCCTACACGTGGAAAGGCAACCGTGAGGTGCGGTGGACCCTGGTCGAGGGCAAGGTCGTCAAGGCTCTCGACGGCTCCTACACCCTGCGGCCGAAGGGGAGGGGTCAGACCGAAGTCACCTACCAGCTGTCGGTCGACGTCGTGTTCCCGATGATTGGGTTGATCAAGCGGAAGGCGGAGAAGGTCATCATCGACACCGCTCTCAAGGAGCTCAAGAAGCACGTCGAGCAACGCCAGTGAGCGAGGGTGACCAGGCGATGTCTCGGTTGACGATCGGCGTCGACGTCGGCGGTACGAAGATTGCGGCGGGCGCCGTCGATGAGGCGGGTACCGTGCTCGGAGAAGGTCGGAGGGTGACTCCGGCGACGAGTGCGCCGGAGATCGTGGCTGCGATCGCCGACCTCGTGGACGAGCTTCGGGACCAGCACAGCGACTCGCACGAGATCGAGGCGATCGGGATCGGTGCGGCCGGGTTCGTCGATGCGGCGCGGTCCCACGTCCTGTTCGCACCCAATCTCGCGTGGCGAGACGAACCGCTGAGGAAGGCTGTCGAGGAGCGCACCGGCCTTCCGACGGTGGTCGAGAACGACGCGAACGCGGCCGCCTGGGCGGAGTTCCAGTTCGGAGCCGGGCGCGACGTCGACGACATGATCCTCCTCACCATCGGGACCGGTCTCGGCGGCGGGCTGGTGTTGGACGGTGAGCTCTACCGCGGCGCCTTCGGCGTGGGCGGCGAAGTGGGGCACCTGCGTGTCGTGCCGGGCGGGCATCTGTGTGGATGCGGAAACAAGGGCTGCTGGGAGCAGTACGCAAGTGGCAGCGCGTTGGAGCGTGAGGCCCGCGCGCTGGCTCGGTCGAGCCCGTCGCAGGCTGCCAGGCTCCTCGAGTTGGCCGGTGGCCGGGTCGAACGCATCGAAGGACGCATGGTCAGCGCGGCGGCTGCGGAGGGCGACATCCCGGCCCGGGAGCTGCTCGAGGACCTCGGACGCTGGATCGGTGAGGGAATCGCCACCCTCGCCGCCGTTCTCGACCCCGCGGTCGTCGTCGTGGGTGGCGGCGTCTCGGAGGCAGGTGATCTCCTGCTCGAACCCGCGCGCACGGCGTTCGCGCGCAACCTCACCGCGCGTGGCCACCGGCCGTCTCTGCAGATACGGCCCGCGATGCTCGGCAACGAGGCCGGGCTGATCGGGGCCGCCGACCTGGCGAGGCGGCGCTGATGGCACTGATCCACCAGCTCACCATCGGCGTCGACATCGGGGGGACGAAGGTCGCCGCGGGCGTTGTCGACCCGGAAGGAAAGATCATCGAACGTCTCCGTCGGGAGACGCCGTCGACCAGCCCTCAGGCGACGGAGGACACCATCGCCGAGGTGGTCGCCGAGCTTCGGAGCCGACACGAGGTCACCGCCGTGGGAATCGGTGCCGCGGGGTGGATCGACGTCACCGGGTCGTCCGTGCTGTTCTCGCCCCACCTGGCGTGGCGTCATGAGCCGCTGCGAGACGCCGTGCGTCGCCGAGTGCGGCTGCCCGTCCTCATCGAGAACGACGCGAACGCCGCGGCCTGGGCCGAGTGGCGGTTCGGAGCCGGGCAGGGGGAGAGTCACCTGGTGTGCGTCACGCTCGGCACCGGCATCGGTGGGGCGGTCATCACCGACGGCGTCATGCTGCGCGGCAAGTACGGCGTGGCAGGCGAGTTCGGCCACATGACCGTCGTACCCGGTGGTCATCGCTGCGAGTGTGGCAACCGCGGATGCTGGGAGCAGTACGCCAGCGGAAACTCCTTGGTACGCGAGGCCCGCGAGCTCGCCGAGTCTGGGTCACCGGTGGCGCAAGGTCTGCTCGACCGGGTTGGTGGTGACCCGAGCCGGATCACGGGACCCGCGGTGACCGAGGCCGCCAAGGATGGCGATCCGGTAGCCGTGGAGCTCTTCGAGGAGATCGGCCGCTGGCTCGGCATCGGCCTTGCCAACATCGCTGCCGCTTTCGATCCGGGCACGTTCGTCATCGGCGGTGGCGTCTCGGAGGCTGGTGAGCTCTTCCTGGGTCCGGCACGGGAGACGTTTCGTCGTACGCTCACAGGTCGTGGGTTCCGGCCTGAGGCCCAGATCGTGCGTGCGGCCCTCGGCAACGAAGCTGGTCTGGTGGGCGCTGCCGATCTGGCTCGGGAGAGCATCCGGCTCTTCCGACGCCGACGGACCCGGCGGACGCCGGCGGAGCGGTTCCGGGCCCGCGTCGACCGGCTGTCTGACTACTGACCTGTGACCAGCGGAGGGGCCATGGCCGACGAGATGGAGGAGCTCCTCGTTCCCGACGCTTCGAGCTGGCGGACATGGCTGGACGAGCACCATGCCGAGTCCGACGGTGTGTGGCTGGTGCTCGCGAAGAAGGGCACGACCGATCCCACGACGCTGAGCTACGAGCAGGCGCTGGAGGAGGCGCTGTGTTACGGCTGGATCGATGGCCAGGCTCGGCGCCGTGACGATACGACCACGTGGCAGCGGTTCACGCCACGGCGGCGGCAGAGCCGATGGTCCAAGCGGAACGTCGAACGTGTGGCACGGCTACAGGCTGCGGGCCGGATGCACCCCGCAGGCCTTGCGGAAGTGGAGCGGGCCAAGGCCGATGGCCGCTGGGAAGCGGCATACGACAGTCCGGCCACCATCGAGGTGCCAGACGACCTCAGGGCAGCGCTGGCGACACAGCCCCGAGCGCAGGCGATGTTCGACATCCTCACGAGTCAGAACCGTTACGCGATCCTGTACCGGATCGGCAGCGCGAGGCGCCCGGAGACCCGTCGTCGCCGAATCGAGCAGTTCGTGGCCATGCTCGCCCGTGGCGAGACGATCTATCCCCAGAAGCGGCAGCTCGGACCATCTCAGGACGTGCCTGCCTGAGCACCTCCGTCGTGCCGGTGATGACCACGCATTCCGGTCGACAATGACCACGCATCGTGAGCCAATCACCGCGGGACGTCGGATACATGCCACGCAGAGGTACGAATCGACTGGGACAGATCGGCCGGGGCAGTGATCCCTTTGGGCTAGCGTGGTGGCGACGTATTCTCCGACAGGTCCGACGACATGCCTGACGACAGATCACACGACAAGACGTACGACGTCCTGCTGCGCGGCGGCACGGTCATCGACGGTACGGGAGCACCGGGTCGGACGGCTGACGTCCTCCTCTCCCACGGCAGGATCGTCGAGGTCGGTGAGCTCTCCACCCACGCACAAAGCACGTACGACGTGATCGACGTGTCCGGCGCCGTCGTGTGCCCAGGTTTCATCGACCTGCATTCGCATGCTGACTACACGGTCTTCGCCTCGCCTGGCGCCGTGACCCAAGCGACGCAAGGTGTCACGACGCTGGTGACCGGCAACTGCGGTTTCTCGCCTTTCCCGCTGCTGCCGGAGCATGCGGAGGAGGGGCGAGCGCTCGGCCGGTTCATCGACGAGGATCTGCCGTGGACGTGGTCGACGGCGTCCGAGTACGCCCGAGCGGCCGCCCGCCTTCCGCTCGGTGTCAACCTCGCCTTGCAGGTCGGTCACGGCATGGTTCGTACGGCGGTGATGGGCAGGGCGGACCGGGCACCGACGCCCAGCGAACTGGACCGCATGCGACACCTGATCGCCGAGAGTGCGAGGTGGGTCGTCGGCTTCTCGACCGGGCTCATCTACGCGCCCGGCTCGTACGCAACGACCGACGAGATCGTGGTGCTCGCCCGACAAGCGGCGGCCGACCGGCTGCTGTACTCCAGCCACATTCGCAACGAAGGAGCCGGGCTGCTCGCAGCCGTCGACGAGGCTGTGACGATCGGCCGTGAGTCTGGCGTACGCGTGGAGATCTCACCATCTGAAGGCGTCAGGGCCGAGCAACTGGGGCACGGTCGCCGACGCTCTGTCAGCGATCGCGGACGCGAGGGCGGCGGGTGTCGATGTCGGTGCCGACCAGTATCCGTACACAGCGTCCAGTACGACGCTTACCAGCTGGCTGCCGGGCTGGGCGCTCGACGGTGGTACGCACGAGCTGCTACGCCGGCTGGATGCGCCCGATCAGGCGGAGCGGATCGCCCGAGAGATCGAGCGCGAGGGCGAGCGGACGTTCGAGCCGGACCGCATCGTCCTCGTCGACACTCCGGACGGACCGTTCCAGCGGTTCATCGGCCAGAGCATCGCCGCCATCGCGGCCGCGGTGGGCCAAGACCCCGGACATGCGGTTGTGGACCTGCTGCGGGCCCAGCGTGGCCTGGCCGGTGTCGTCAACCACGGCATGTCCGAAGACGACGTACGCCATGTGCTGCGTGACCCGATGGTGGCGGTGGCAAGTGACGGTCACGTGCTGGGTTGCCCCGGCCGGGGCCGCCCGCATCCTCGGGGACTTGGAACCTTCACGAGGGTCCTGGGTCGGTACGCACGGGACGAGGCGGTGCTCCCGCTACCGCTCGCGGTGCGCAAGATGTCTGCGCTACCCGCCTCCCGACTGGGCTGGTCGGACCGCGGTGTCCTCCGGCCCGGCGCCGTGGCCGACGTCGCCGTGTTCGATCCCGGAACGGTCCTCGACCGGGCGACGTACGACGACCCGTGGCAGTTGTCGACCGGTGTCCTGCACACGTTCGTCGGGGGAGTGGCGGTGCTGCGTGACGGTGCGCCGACCGGCGTTCCGGCCGGGAGGGTTCTCGGACGCGACGGACGTCCGGTCACCTAGGCCCACCTGCGAAAGTTCGGCGCACGTGGGACCCGATCTTGAGACTCGTGGCGTCGGCGCCGAAGCGCTCGGCGAGTGGATGCGTGAGTCGAGCTGCTCGCGTGAGGGAATTTCGGTTTGCCTGCAGCGACCCGCGACCTGAGAATGGCCCCCCGTGAGCACTCCGCGGCGTACGCTTCTGCGACGCCTCGCGGCATTACGGCTCGACCTCACCCCGCTGCGCAGCTCGCGGGACTTCCGGCTGCTGTGGTGGGCGGGCACGGCGTTCTACCTCGGCTCCATGGTGACCTACGTCGCCTTGCCGTTTCAGCTGTACGACCTCACCCACTCGAACTTCGCGGTCGGCGCGCTCGGACTGGTCCAGCTGGTGCCCCTTGTCGTCTGCGGCCTCTACGGTGGTGTGCTCGCCGACCGGATGGATCGGCGTCGGGTGCTCGTCGCGACCGGACTTGCGCAGTGCGTACTCACCCTAGGGCTGCTCGGCAACGCGGCTCTCTCACGCCCGTCCGTGCCGCTGATCTACGTGATCGGCGCCCTCCTCACGGTCGCCCAGGCGCTGCAGCGACCCAGCCGGGAGTCGCTCCTGCCTCGTGTCGTACGACATGATCAGCTGCCGGCCGCCGTCACCTTGTCCTCGGTGGGCATGCAGACCGGCATGCTCGCCGGTCCGGCGCTCGGCGGGGTGCTCCTTGCAGAGGGCGGTCCGGCGCTCGCGTACGCCGTGAACGCCGCCGGTCTGGTGGCGGCCACCGCCCTGTATGCCGCCCTGCGGGGCTACCCACCGACCAAGCTGACGGTCGAGTCCGGGCTGACCGGTGCTGTGCGGGGTATCGCGGACGGCCTGAGCTACGCGGTCCGCCGGAAGGACCTGCTCGGCACGTACGTCGTCGACCTGACAGCCATGTTGCTCGCCATGCCCACCGTGCTGTTCCCCGCGTTCGCGGTCGACGTTCTCGATCAGCCGACAGCCCTCGGCCTGCTCTACTCGGCCGGCACTGTGGGGTCGCTCGCCGCCACGGCGACCAGCGGGTGGACGAGTCGTGTCCACCACCACGGTCGTGCAGTGGTGATCGCGGCGGCGGTGTGGGGCGCTGCAGTGGCGCTCGCCGGGCTCGCCCCCTCGATCTGGCTCGCCGTCCTCGCCCTCGCCTTGGCCGGGGCCGCCGACCTGATCAGCGGCATCTTCCGGAGCGTGATCTGGAATCAGACCATTCCGGACGAGCGTCGTGGCCGTCTTGCGGGTATCGAGATGTTGTCGTACTCGATCGGACCACTCGGTGGCGAGGCACGGGCCGGGTTGGTGGCCGACCTCACGAGCGTCCGGACCTCGATCGTGAGCGGTGGCCTGCTCTGCATGATCGGGGTCGGGTGTGTCGCCACCTGGCTACGGGAGTTCTGGCGGTACGACGCCCGTACGGACGAGAATGCGGTGCGTGAGCGCCGGATTCGCGAGGCACGTGCCGAAAAGGACGTTGTACCGGACTCGATCGCACACCAGAGGTGAAAGTGTCGTACGCTGGGGCCATCCAGCAGACTCGTACCAGGTCATTGACGTCATCGGACAAAGGGGTTCTCTAGGACCGTGGTTACCGCTCTCTCGATCCTGCTGATCCTCACGAGCTTCCTGCTCGTGCTGCTGGTCCTGCTTCACAAAGGGCGGGGCGGCGGACTGTCCGATCTCTTCGGCGGTGGGGTGACGTCCAGCCTCGGCGGCTCGTCGATCGCCGAGCGCAACCTCGACCGCATCACCGTTGGTACGGGCATCGTCTGGTTCGCCTGCATCGTTGGCCTTGGACTACTTGTGAAGTACGGCGCCGGTTAGGTGGACATACCGTCCAGCCGACTCCGGTGTCTGGGCCTATGTGGCGTGAAGCCACCATCTTCGTCCACCGTCTATCAGCCGTCTATCACGAGGGAGATCGTCAGTGGCAAGTGGCAGTGCCATTCGGGGTAGCCGGGTTGGTGCGGGTCCGATGGGCGAGGCGGAGCGCGGTGAGGCCGCACCTCGCCGGCGAGTGACCTACTGGTGCGCGAACGGCCACCAGACCCGGCCAAGTTTTGCCCTCGATGCCCCGATTCCCGAGGCCTGGGATTGCCCTCGCTGTGGCCTTCCGGCCAGTCTCGACTCGGGCAACCCGCCGCCTGCGCCGAAGAACGAGCCCTACAAGACTCACCTTGCCTACGTCAAGGAACGTCGCACCGACGAGGAGGCCCGCCAGATCCTCGAGGAGGCTCTGGCGCAGCTGAGGGAACGGGTCGGACGAGGCGAGGTCATTCTCTAAGCGAAAACCTCGGCTGAGGGTCGTCGCACCGCCCGGCCTGTCAGGGCCGGGCGGTGCGTGCCTTGCTGGGTGCGCTCTCGTGATGCAGCCGGTCGAGCGCGCTGACCACGTAGGTGTACGTCTTGTCCCGTTGTGCGGTGGTATCGACGTACGACTGCAGCGGACCCGGTTGTGCACGGACCGTGGCGAGCAGGAACCGGGCGTCGCCGAACCCGCAGGAATCCACTTGAGAGCCCTCGAACCGGTATATCGCGAACGACGTCGCGCGACGCCACGGTGTCGAGCGATCGACCCACGAAAGACGTACGCCTTCTGCGGAGCGCTCGGCCCGGGTGACAACTGGCTGCTTGGGCGCCCGGCCGGGAAGCTGGGGCATCACCGGGATGAGGGCCGGGCGTGAGTAGTGGTCGGCGGCCAGGATGCTCATGTTGCCGAGCCGGTCCGCGCGCACGTCCTTGGCGCTGAAGTAGACGTCACCACTGACCTGCGGGTAGTCGCGGTTGAACGTGAGGTGCCGCGTCATCTCCTGTGGGTCCGACCAGGCGGGATCCTGCGTCGACGTTCCCGCCTTGTAGGTCGCCTGACCGATGTAGAGCGCCACGTTGGTGTCGGTGACTTCCGCGGACCACCAGGGCACGAGCTTGGCGTAGTCCGCCGGAGCGAAACCGATGTTCCAGTACACCTGCGGCACGATGTAGTCGATCCACTCCTCACGCACCCAGCGTCGGGTGTCGGCGTAGAGGTCGTCGTAGGTCTGCACACCGGCCTGGGTGTCGGAGCCCTCAGGGTCGGTCGCCTTGTTGCGCCACACGGCGAACGGGCTGATGCCGAACTTCACCCAGGGTTTGTGTTGCTTGATCCGCCTGGACAGCTCGCTCACCAACAGGTCGACGTTGTTCCGCCGCCAGCTCGCCTTGTCGGGGAAGCCGGCGCCGTAGCGTTCGTATGTCTCCTGGTCGTCGAACTCTTCGGTGCCGACGGGGTACGGGTAGAAGTAGTCGTCGAAGTGCACCGCGTCGATGTCGTACTTCTTGACGGCGTCGAGGATCGCGTCTTCGACGAAGCGCCGCACCTCCGGTATCCCGGGGTTGTAGTAGAGCCGCCCGCCGTAGCTCACGATCCAGTCGGGATGTTGCCTCGCCGGGTGGTCGGGTGCGAGGTGCCCCGGATCGGCCTGCATGCTGACGCGGTACGGATTGAACCAGGCGTGGAACTCCAGGTTGCGCCGGTGAGCCTCACGGACCAGGAAGTCGAGCGGGTCGTAACCGGGATCCTGCCCTTGCGTGCCGGTGAGCCATTCCGACCACGGCTCGTACGGCGAAGGCCAGAAGGCGTCCGCCGTGGGGCGGACCTGCACGATGACCGCGTTGAGCCGCCACCGCAGGGCCTCGTCGAGCCAGCTCAGGTACTCGGCCTGCTGCGTCGCGGCGTCCAGGCCCTGGCGGGATGGCCAGTCGATGTTGGTGACGCTCGCGATCCACATGGCACGGAACTGACGTTTGGGCGTGGCGGGATCGGGCGGTGGGCATGTCGCGCCGCTACCCGCAGCGGTCGCAGGTCGTGCCACTGACGCGCCGGCCGCGACCGTGCCGGCGAACACCATGAAGTGACGGCGGGAAAGCTGCTGCAGACCTGTGAGCACGGACAACCACCCCTTCGCCTGCGTGGCGTAGGCCACGTTCCGGTCTTGGTTCCGGTTTCGACCGCAGTGTGCCGGGTCGCAGCGGACCCGTCTATGGTTTTCAGCTTCTGGCCACGTGTCGGTAAAGAATCTACGGCCGGTCGGAGGGTGGGCCGGTGTATCGGGTGGCCGGGTCTCCCGGCATACTCGGGGGGCTGTGGGCATAGACCTGGCCCGTGCCGGCCAAGCCGTGGACACGGTGATCGATCATCTGCTGCGGGTCGGAATCGACGGCGGTGGAACTCTGGTGTCCGCCCAACGTGCCGCGGAGCGTGCGTTGCGCGCCGCTCCCGATCCCGAAGCCGCGATCGACCGCCTGATCACCACGCACAGCAGGCTCGCGGCAGCTGGCGGATTCGCGACGGGGTTGGGAGGGTTTGCCGCACTTCCGGTAGCTCTTCCAGTCAACGTTCTCGGCTTCTACGCCATCGCCACCCGCATGGTGGCGGCCATCGCCGCCGTTCGAGGCTACGACCTTGCCGACCCCTCGGTGCGGACCACCGTCCTGCTGGCCCTCACCGGAAAGGACGCCTCGCAGGTGATCAAGCATGTCGGCTTGGGCGTGGACGGTGTGCTCGCCCATGCGTTACGTGCCGTCTCGCCCACCATGCTGATGGTCGTCAACAAGGCCGTGGCCTTTCGCATCCTGATCCAGATCGGACGGCAGGGTATCGCTCGGTTCGGTCGAGCGATACCGGTTGTCGGGGGCCTGGTCGGCGCCGCTTTCGACGTCCTCCTGCTGGGTCGGCTAGCTCATGAGGCTCGGCAACATTTCCCGAACATCCCGCGGTAGCCTGACCGGCTGACATCCGGAGGTGGGAGATGGCACGGGCGCGAGTCTGCGTGCTCGGCAGCGCGAACATGGATCTGGTGGTCTTCGCCCAGCGTGCGCCACGGATGGGCGAGACCGTTCACGGAGATCGTTTCGTGACGATTCCGGGCGGGAAGGGCGCGAACCAGGCGATCGCCGCCGCGCGAGCCGGTGGCGACGTGCGCATGATCGGTGCGGTGGGCACAGACCCGTACGGTGACCAGATCCTCGCAGTGCTGCGCGACGCCGGTGTCGATGTGACGGGAGTGGGGCGGGTCGAGGAGACGACCGGGACCGCGCACATTTTGGTCGAGCACGGCGGGGACAACTCGATCGTCGTGGTTCCCGGCGCCAACGGAACGGTGCATGCGCCGGTACCAGGTCTGGACGACGGGCTGGCCGGCGCCAGTCACCTGCTGCTTCAGCTCGAGCTGCCGCTCGACGCGGTCGTGGCGGGAGCAAAGGCCGCTCGGGATCGGGGAGTCACGGTCGTGCTGACGCCGGCGCCCGCCCAGCCGTTGCCGGACGATCTGCTGGACGCGGTCGACGTGCTCGTGCCGAACGAGCACGAGGCGGCAATCCTCACCGGGGAGTCCGACGTGGAGGCGGCTGCCACCAAGTTGCTCGAGCACGTGCCCCACGTCGTCGTGACCCAAGGCGCCCGGGGCGCGCTGTGGCTCAGCCGCGACGGAAGTCGGCACCACGTGCCCGCAACGAAGGTCGAGGCCCGGGACACCACCGCGGCCGGAGACACCTATGTCGGTGCTCTAGCTGTGGCGCTGGGCGAGGGCCGGCCGATGATCGAGGCCTTGTCGTGGGCAGCCGCGGCAGCGGCACTCTCGGTGCAGCGCGAGGGGGCGAGCACCTCGATGCCCCATCGTGCCGAGATCGAGGCTGCTCTCGCCGACGCCCAGGGGCGTCCGGTCAGCTAGCCTTCGCCTGGCCGCGGACGACGAGTTGATCCAAAAGCTTCTGGGTGGCGTCCGTCACGGCGTCCACCGCTGCGTTGAACGCCTCGGCGTTGTGTGCGGCGGGCGTACGAAACCCAGAGATCTTGCGTACGTACTGCAGGGCTGCCGCCCGGACGTCTTCGGGCGTCGCGGCCTCGACGTACGGCGCCCGCAGGGTCTTGATGCTCCGGCACACAGGAGCCTCCTCACGACATGATCGTGTAGTGCGACGCGTGGTCGTACCCCTGTAGTAGACCACGTGGGGCGGTGGCAGCCCGCTGCCGTCCGTAGGTCTGAATGTGCGCTGAGCCGGGGAACCCCGCCGACTGGCGGCCCGGGGCGTCGTTGCCCCCGCTTGGCTGACACGATGTGGGCGTGCCGCGATCCTTGGACGAACTGCTTCACCTGCTCGATCTGGAGCAGATCGAGGACAACTTGTTCCGCGGGCGCCAGCCAGAGACCCGATTGCAGCGAGTCTTCGGCGGGCAGGTCGCAGGTCAGGCGCTCGTTGCGGCGAGCCGCACCGTAGAGCCCGAGCGATCAGTGCACTCGCTGCATGCGTACTTCTTGCGTCCCGGTGACACGAAGGTCCCGATCGTGTACGACGTCGAGAAGGTGCGCGACGGTCGTTCGTTCAGCACCCGCCGTGTGGTGGCTCGCCAACATGGACGCGGGATCTTCTACATGTCCGCGTCGTTCCACATCCCCGAGCCGGGGTTCGAGCACCAGGACGTCGCGCCCGTCGTCCCCGCTCCCGACGCGTCGCCGACGCTCGCTGAGGTGATGGAGAAGGTGTCTGGGCGACCGAGCGCTGCATGGGCCGAGGAGTGGGCGGCTCTTGACGTCCGGTATGCCGGCGATTCCCGTCACGGGGAAGCGCCTGCCGATCCAACGCATCCGGCCTGGGCTCGCGTGTGGTTTCGGGCCGCGGGCGAGCTTCCGGACGATCCGGTGCTCCACCGCTGCGTTCTGGCGTACGCGAGCGACCTCACCTTGCTCGGAGTGACGCTCGTGCCACACGACACCTACATCGGTGCGAACGACGTCCAGACGGCATCGCTCGATCACGCGATGTGGTTCCATCGGCCGTTCCGCTCTGACGAGTGGCTGCTCTACGACCAGGTCGCGCCGTCCGCCTCCAACGCGCGTGGTCTCGCGACCGGGCGGATCTTCACCCAGGAGGGTGCGTTGATCGCATCTGTCGTCCAGGAAGGCCTGATCCGCCCCCTGCGACGTCCCTCACCCCAATGACCAGGCGTGGCGGGTGTGCACCCGCCACAGCTGGGGTCGGCACCCCGTGCCGCACGGTCCCACGTGGCGCGGTCGATTCCCAGTGAGGCAAGGTGATGCCATGCTTGTGGCATTCAGCATTTCACCGACACCCGGCCCAGACGGCAGCGTGAGCGAGGCCGTGGCCGCCGCCATACGCGTCGTACGCGAATCTGGTCTGCCGAACGAGACCAACGCCATGTTCACCAACATCGAAGGTGAGTGGGACGAGGTGATGGCCGTCATCAAGCGGGCGGTCGACGTCGTGGCCGAAACCTCCCCGCGGGTCGCGTTGGTACTGAAGGCCGACATCCGGCCGGGATACACCGGCGAGCTCACCGGGAAGGTCGAGAGAGTCGAGCGCCTGCTCGCCGCGGACCAGCAGGACGGCGGCGAGAAGTGAGTCGGATCCGCAGGGTCTGCAAGCCGGTCGCCGCTTAGCTGCGTCCGGCAGGACGAGGCTCGTCGGTTCGTGGGCGTAGCCCGGCGACGAGTTCCCTCACCCGGTCCGGCGGTACGACGCGAGCGCGGAAGGCACTCGACGCAAGACGCCGGGTCAGTGGCTCGAGGGGGAGCGGCATCTGCGACGCGAGCAAGACGACGTTGCCGTATCGGCGCCCCCGCAACTGCGCCGGGTCGGCGATGAGCGAGACGTGGCTGAAGACCTCCCGCAAGGTCGCTGCCTCGATACGCGCCTGTCGCTGGGCGGCCCGGTCAGCGACGTTGGCGACGTAGATTCCGTACGGCGCAAGTGCGCGGGAGACCTCGGCGGCGAACTCCATGGTCGTGAGGTGGGGCGGTACGGCAGAACCTGAGAACGCGTCTCTGATCACGAGGTCCTGGGATTCCCGGTGCAACCCCTGGACGCCCACCCGCGCGTCGCAGACCCGGATGCGGATCCCGTCACTGCCTCGTGGCAGGAACGCCCGCCGCATCAGCTGGACCAGCTCGCCGTCGATCTCGTAGACCACCTGCCGGGAGCCCGGTCGGGTCGCGGCCACGTAACGCGCCAGGGTGCATCCGGCTCCACCGAGATGAGCAACTCGCAGTGGCTCCCCGGGTTCGTGGTTCGGACGGCTGAAGACATCGATCACGTCGCCGATCCAGCGGACGTACTCGAACTCCAGCCTCGTGGGATCACCGAGATGGACGTACGAGCTGGGCACGCCGTTCACGTCCACGAACCAGCCCAACGGGTCGTCTCGATCCGCCGAGATCCTCGCCGTCCCCGTGGCGATCGTGTGCTCACCGGCCACGGACTCAGGGTCCGGCCGGCGCCAGGCGGCGGGTCGTCGGCTGCGGGCCGATGGGCGACGGGCGGCCATGCGGCCTACTCTCACACACCTCGAAGTGTCGGACAGCCCGACGTCTCATGCTCCGCGGACGTGCGAGACTGGCGGGTGAACCGACCGCTCGGGGAGGTCGACCAGTGGCAGGCAAGACACGATTTGCGAAGACGGCCGTGGCCTACGCGGTGAAGTACGGTCCGCTGGTGTACGAAGCGATCAAGCACGGCCGCGAGCCTGCGCAGCGCGCGGTCCAGCAGGCCTGGGCTCGGCAGCGACATCGCAGACTGGCGTTCGCGCACGCGGCCACCGTGGTCGATGGCTCGGCGCTCCGCATCTTCCACGAGGGGGAGCAGGTCTGGGTGGTGTTCTCCGGCGACGAGCCGATCGCGAGCTATCCGAGTGTCACCACGCCGCTGTCGACGCTCCTGCAGCACGTGGATCTCAGCCTGCGGACCGCCCCGCCGCCTCCCGGCACTCGTCGCCTGCCGAGCCTGCCCGCGCCGGTGGTCGGGAAGGCGAAGGAGCTCTCAGAGCGGGCGCGTAAGGTGCTTTCGCGGAACCACAAGTCGGAGGACTGATTCCGAGGCAGGCCTCTAGCGCGGCGGCTGGCGGAGTCGCTTGATCTCGCTGCGGCGCCGCTTCTCGTCCAACCGACGCTCGGCAGCAGCTCTGGGCGGCGTGGTCCTGCGGCGACGCTTCGGCGGCGGTGCGATGGCGTCCTCCACGATCGCCGTGAGTCGGGACAGTGCAGCGCGCCGGTTCGCAAGCTGCGACCGGTGGTCGGACGCCGTGACGGTAAGGACGCCGTCGACGAGCCGCGATCCCAGTCGTCGCAGTGCACGGTCACGCAAGTCGGGCGACATCGCCTTGGTGCGCGCGATGTCGTACGAGACGCTCACCCGCGAGTCGGTCGTGTTGACCGACTGACCGCCCGGCCCACCGGACCGGGAAAACCGCCACGAGAGCTCCTTTTCGTACGTCTTCCGGTCGAGTCGCGCCCCCGGCGGCAGCGCAGAGGAGTCCGGGATTGCACGGCGTACCCTGATCTCCTGGTGTCCGGCACCGTCCACCGTCGACTCCCTCGGCTGCATGTGCTTCCACTCGACGTGACCCGCTCGTCGCGGGCACACCAAAGCGTTGCACATGCGTGTGGTGGCGAGTCCGGAGCGAGCGGACGCCCGGAACGTCGCGAGTGTGGTCGACCAGTGGGCCCCGGCGAGCGACCGTCAGATGATCTCGAGGTAGTCGCGGTCGGGGAACTCCGGGAACGGCGCGGTCGGGAGGGTTTGGTACCAGTACGCCACGGAGGCGATGTCGTCCTGCAGCGGCAGGTAGCGACCACCAGAGCGCCAGCCGAGGGCCTGCATGGTCACCCGAAGCCCTTCCTGGAACCGGATCGGGTCCGTGATGTGCCAGCGGTACAGGCTGAACCGACTCTGCGTGACGTTGGGATCCGTGCCGTCAGGTCGCAGGACGAGTGGCATTCCGGCGTACGGCGTCGTGAACGTGCGGTAGTCGCCGTCCACGTGGAATCCCCACGCTCCGCAGAAGTAGTCCTCGGTCCCGGTGCCGCAGATCGTCGGTGCGTCCTCGCCGTCGAGGAAGAACTTCAGCTCTCCTTCGCCCCACCAGCCGTTGTTGTTCACGCCCCAGGCCACGTACGTCCCGACGTAGTGGCCCTGACCGGAGACTCCATCGAGGATGGTGTACTCCTGCTTGTAGGGCAGCGGGTTCGTCCGCCGGAACTGCGCGTGGAAGTAGGCCGCGTTTTCCGGCACCTCGGTGAGCTGGTAGTTCACCTGGTAGAAGAGGGTGGCGTCCTTCTCGGACAGGTTCTGCACCGTGATTCGGCAGCGCCGGCGGAACGGCATCTGCCAATAGCAGTTGAAGCCGTTCTGTGGGTTGACGCATACAGCAAGCGACGAGATCTGGGCGAACCGTCCCCAGCCGGAGGCGAAGAAGTCTCCGAGCGGGGTCTCGACGGACGGCTGTTCCTGGTCGTCCCAGTAGATCCGCAGGATGAGGAAGCGGATCTCGCCCGCCGGCGTCATCCAGATCTGCTGGATCGACCCTGGACCCTCGATGTTGGCGACCTCGAACGTCGTCCCAGCTTCGATCTTCACGGCCGGGCTGACCTTCCATCCGACACCGAGGTCACGCGCGGCGTTCGCGCCGAGCCCGTCGGTGGCGAGTGCACCCATGCCACGACCGCCGGTCGGGTTCTCAGCCGAGATGGATCGCGATTGCGCGTTCGACAGCAGATACAGGTTGCCCAGATGGAGCCCGAGCCCGTTGAAGGTGTCGTTCACGAGCCGTGAGACTAGCTTGTCAAGTCGGCCTGGACACCGTGCCAACGGCGAGATGTGTCCGTCTGGCCGGCCGATTCCGGTCCGTCGGGGTCAGCCCGCCGAGGCCGCAGCCGCGGTGGACGCCGCGACCGAATGCCGTGCAAAACTTGCCAACCATGACCTACCGTGCTGCCTCCGATCGTTACGACACCATGCTCTACCGCCGCTCAGGTCGGAGCGGCTTGCACCTGCCGGCGATCTCGCTGGGGTTGTGGCACAACTTCGGTGACGACGTTCCGCTCGATCGGCAGCGGGCGATCCTGCGTCGTGCGTTCGATCTCGGGATCACGCATTTCGACCTGGCCAACAACTACGGCCCGCCACCAGGCTCGGCCGAGCTGAACTTCGGCAAACTCCTTGCCCAGGACTTTCGCCGCTATCGGGACGAGCTGGTGATCTCCACCAAGGCCGGCTACCTGATGTGGCCTGGCCCATACGGTGAGTGGGGTTCACGGAAGTATCTCCTTGCGAGCCTCGACCAGAGCCTGTCGCGCATGGGTCTGGAGTACGTCGACATCTTCTACAGCCATCGGTTCGACCCGAACACGCCGCTCGAGGAGACGATGAGTGCCCTGGACACGGCCGTACGCCAGGGCAAGGCGCTGTACGTCGGGATCTCGTCGTACTCCCCGGAACACACCAGGCAGGCCGCCGCGATCCTCGCCGACCTGGGTACGCCGTTGTTGATCCACCAACCGTCGTACTCCATGCTCAACCGCTGGATCGAGGAGGCGTTGCTCGACACGTTGGGCGAGCTGGGCGTCGGCTGCATCGCCTTCTCACCCCTGGCCCAGGGTCTACTGACCAAGAAGTACCTCAACGGCATCCCCGAAGGATCCCGGGCATCTCAGGGCAAGTCGCTCTCGCCTGACCAGTTGACCGAGACCACGCTGAAGCACGTTCGTGCTCTCAACGAGATCGCTGCGAGGCGCGGGCAGTCACTGGCGCAGATGGCGCTTGCCTGGGCGCTGCGGCATCCCCAGATGACGTCGGTCTTGATTGGCGCGAGCAGTGTGGAGCAGCTCGACGACAACGTGGGAGCGCTGCAGAATCTCGAGTTCTCCGCCGAGGAGCTCGCCGAGATCGACCAGCACGCCGTCGAGGCCGGCATCAATCTCTGGGCACAGTCGAGCGAGGCGAAGACTCAGGCCTGAGCCCAGGTCCCGTCTCGCGATCTCCGGTCGCCGCTGGCACGGCATCGCGGGCGGGACGCGGTGCGACGTGCCTTTGCGCACCATGATCGCTCCCGTGCGGTGCGTGTTGGCCTCGTGAGGTCGGGGAAGGACTGCAGCGGGACGCTCGCGGAGTCATGTCGACGTGCGTCTCCACGGCCACGGTTCGACCACGTTCATGAGAGTGCGAACCGCCGCAGACGTGGGGTGCTCAGTGTCCGACCGGCTCGCGGCGGTCCACCTACCCGAGGAGATTCGTACCCTTCAGGGGCTTGCAGGACTCTGTGAGACCCCAGTTACCCACTGAACGTGGTCATTGTGGAAGGGGTCGGCGTCGATGAGCGTGGGGGCTTGGAGCTACGGGCGAGCGCCTGACGAGGTGTGCGCTCGCCTGCCGGACGATGCCGACCCTCGCAAAGGACCGCGGTCAGCCGGTCGTTTCACGGGATCCGCGACTGCTCGGATGGTCGGCTCCTTCGTGCTCCTGCTCTGCGCGTTGGCTGTGCTGGCGGGGTGCAGTGCCGGGCCGCTTGGCATGTCTGTCGTGAGCACCCGGCCGATCAAGGTCGGCGTGATCCACCAGCCAGGAATCGACATCGTCACGCATGTCGAAACGGCCGTGGCGCCGTCGATCGGCCTCGCGATCAAGCCGGTCCGGTTTCCCGACGCTGACGCGGCCAAGCGGGCGCTACGTCACCGGCAGATCGATGCGGCATTCGTTCCGTACGACGCCGGGGCGGAGCAGCAGGCCCCAGGCTCGGGAGCAGAGCTGGTCTTTTTTGCTCCAGTCGTGATGCGGCCGCTGGGGCTCTACTCGTCGAGGATCGACACCCCGGCTCAGCTCAACGGAGCTGCCACGTCGACGGGTGCCGAGATCTTGATCCCTGACGACCCCAAGCTTGTCGGTCGCGCGCTGCGCCTACTCGAGCGCTACGCGGGAATCCGGCTGAGGGCAGGAGCGGATGTGTCGGCGACCCTGCACGACATCACCGACAACCCGCATCACGTCCGCATCACCCCGCTACCGCTGGATGACCTGACTCAGCGCTATCACGAGGCCACGGCCGCAATTCTCGGGCCTTCGGCACTTGGTGGCGACCGGGCAGCCGCTGATCGTGCCAAGTTCGCCGAGCACATGGTGGCACTGGAGCCGGTCGCGGCCGGACCGGACGTCGACGGGCTCTACGTGCGCACCGCCGACCAGGCCGATCCGACGATCCGCAAGCTGAGCGAGCTGCTCCGCTCACCGTCGGTGAAAGGCTTCATCGACAAGGCGTACGGCACGGGCCTGGTGCCGGCGTTCTGACCCCGGGCCGTCATCCCGTCGTGTCGAATCCGAAGGTGAACATCATCAAGGCGGCCTTGGCTCGTAGGACCCGCCCGCGATGCCGCGCGTGGATGTCGCTACGTCGGCAGCGTCGGACTCCAAGGAGAGGTCGATCGACCGTCATGGCGAAACGCCGTCGGTCTGGAAACCGATCGTCGCGGTCGCCCGGCGTACGGCACCGACCGGCGTCTGCGGCACGACGTCGTCGAGGAACGCGTACTCCTTTGCCACGACACCGAGTCCTGGCACGCGTTTGGCGACCTGCCACCACCCCGCGATGTCGGCCCACCCCGGAGCCGATAGGGAGCCGCCGAAGTGCTGGACCGACAGCGCGGCGCAGAGATTGGCGAACCGCAGCCGGTAGAGGAGCGGCCATCCGGCGAGGGTGGAGGTGACGAAACCGGCGGCGAACACGTCCCCGGCTCCGGTCGTGTCGAGGGCCTCCACCGGCAACGCGGGTACGTCGGCCTGCTCGCCTGTGTCGTTGTCGATGGCCAGAGCGCCTTGGCTTCCTCGGGTCACCACGGCCACGGGCACCAGGTCAGCCAGTCGGGCCAATGCCGCTTGGGGAGTATCGGTTCGGGTGTATGCCTGCGCTTCCCGTGCGTTCGGCAGAAAGGCGTAGCAGTCGCTCAACCGCTCCAGGATCTCGGTCGACCACCGCTCCGTCGGGTCCCAACCCACGTCGGCGAAGACTCGGATGCCTTTGGCCGCCGCTTTGCGCGGCCATTCAGCGACTTCAGGCCCCAGGTCGACGAAGCAGGCACGAGCGTCGATGGTCGGGTGGCAGGAGATCATGTCGTCCGCCGACACGGGCGGATCGTGGGCGTGGGTGATCAGGCTGCGGTCCGCCTGATACGCCAACGAGACAGTGACCGGTGAGTGCCAGTTCGGGAACCTGCGCGAGTGTGAGAGGTCGACCCCCTCCTGCTCGGCGAGCGTACGCCAGCAGAACTCACCGTAGACGTCGTGGCCGAATGCCGCGGCCAGCGAGGTTCGCAGGCCGAGCCGGGAGAGTGCGATCGCCAGGTTGGCTACGCCTCCAGGCGAACAGCCCATCCCTTCGGTGAAGATCTCGGTTCCGCTCGCGGGCGGCCCGGCGAGCCCGGTGAAGATGATGTCGAGAAAGACGGTGCCGGACAAGAAGACGTCGAACGTTGGATCCGCGTCTGTGCGGATGGACGCCAGGGGATCGTGCGACGGTCCACGACCGACTACGCGGCCGAGCTCCCACGGTGTGGAGTGGGCCGCTTCCTCGTCAACGCTCGCCACGGCTGGTTCGACTCCCCTCGACGACCGGACGTGGCGGGCAGGCACGACCCGCGCCAGCTGCCCGTGGCAACTGTGGGTACTGCCCACCCGCCACGCGGGGTCATTCAGGACGACTACCTGGATAGGTACCCGCCACGGTAGTACTCACCAGAATGATCAGCGGCAGGGAATTCGGATCTACGCGGTACCGCGTTCCGAACCACCTGCCGTGATCCGCGTGGCATGGGACGACCGTCCCCATTGACAGCGCTACTCGAGCGTGGGCTTGCAGGTGCTGGATCGCCGACTCAGAGGAGTACTCGGCGACGGCCAAGGCTCGGCCGGAGTCGTTCGGTCACGCGGTCAGGCCGCGTTCGGTCCCACCAAGTCCGGCTCGGCCAGCTTGCGGAGGCGGTGGAGGGCGTCTCGCTCCAGCTGGCGGACCCGCTCTCGGGACAGCCCGAACCGCTCGGCGATCTCGGCGAGCTTCCACGGTCGCCCGTCGTCCAGCCCGTACCGCAGCCGCACGATCTCAGCTGAACGCGGATCGAGCGTCTCGATCAGTGCGGCCAGCCGCGAGCTCGACTCGGCAGCGACCACCGTCTCGTCGGGTCCGGGCATCACGTCGCGTGCCACGAGGTCACCGAGCGAGGTCTCACCATCGTCGTCGACGGTCACATCGAGCGACACGTGGTCGCGACCCCAGCTGACCAGCTCCTCGACTCGCCCCTCGGCCACCCCCAGCTGCTCGGCGAGCTCGGAGTTGTCCGGCTCCCGACCCAGCTCGCGTTCGAGTGCCCGCCGGGCTGCGCCCAGCGCGTTCAGGTCCTCGACGACGTGAACCGGGAGCCGCACGACCCGCGCTTGCTGGGCAATGCCGCGGGTGATCGCCTGGCGAATCCACCAGGTTGCGTAGGTCGAGAACTTGTAGCCCTTGGTGTAGTCGAACTTCTCGATCGCGCGGATCAGGCCCGTGTTGCCCTCCTGCACGAGGTCGAGAAGCGGGAGTCCGGACCGGCCGTAACGCCGTGCGATCGACACGACCAGCCGCAGGTTGGCCTCGAGGAAGTGCCGCTTGGCGCGACGCCCCTCCTCGACCAGCCAAGCAAGCTCCTCACGGGTAGCCTGAGCGGGAATGCGCGCCTTTGGGCGAACCCTGCCGGCCAGGATCTGTTCGGCGAGTTGGCCAGCTTCGATCGCCTTGGCCAGCTCGACTTCCTGAGCCGCGTCGAGCAGCGGCGTACGCGAGATCTCGTCAAGGTAACGACCGACAAGGTCGCGATCCTCGACGTAGTCTTCGGCTTGGCGGCGCAGTGGCAAAGTGTGTCCTCTCGCACTCGGCATAGATCATCGGTTCGGCTTGCCTGATCCGTCAGTAGCACAACGTCTCTGTGTGGGACCGAATTCCCGGGCGAGCTGGCTTCATGCATTGGCGGTGCCGCATCGCGGGAAACGGCCTTACCGCGTCTCGCCCTGAGCGGGTGAACCAGGGGCGTTGCTGGGCAGGCTTCGCGCCACTCCACAACTGGCCCGCAGCGCGCCGGGCGCTTGGTGCGGATGGTCAGTGGCTTCGTGAATGAGTACGTAGTCCGCGATCGGCCGGTTCATGCCGTGGCGTACCCGACCGATCACACAGCCGCATGTTCCTTTCTCGATGCCCACCCGTTGCCGGTGTTCCCCAAAATGACCATGTGCACTACGTGGCCCGGAGGTGTGACACGTGCCGGCACGTGTCACACCTCCGAAAGGCAAGAACACCGCCATCGAGTGGCCTACGGTCGACGGCCCGGACACACGATGAGGTGGTCGGAGCTACGCAGAAGATGCACCGGTCGTACCGCTTCGGCCTAGGGGCACGTCCTCACGTGGGCGACGCATGGATGGCGCGGACCGTGTCGACCGTGTCCGCCTCGGCCGCAGTCTTGTCTGGTCGGTAGCGGAGTACGCGAGCGAACCGCAGCGCCATGCCGCCCGGATAGCGACTGGAGGTCTGGACGCCGTCGAAGGCGATCTCGACCACGAGCTCGGGACGGACGTAGACCGTCCACCGGTCGCGGTGGGTCTCGAGCTCCAGCAGACGCTGAGTCTGCCAGCGCAGCATCTCGTCGGTGAGACCCTTGAACGTCTTGCCCAGCATCACGAAGTCACCGGTCTGCGGGTCCCGGGCTCCGAGGTGGAGGTTCGACAACAGGCCGGTGCGCCGGCCGTGGCCCCATTCGACCGCGAGAACAACCAGGTCCAGGACGTGACGCGGCTTGACCTTGATCCAGGCCGAGCCACGCCGGCCCGCTTCGTACGCGGCGTCGAGGGACTTGACGAGGACTCCCTCGTGTCCGCGTTTGCAGGCATCGGTGAAGAAGGCGGTGGCCTCGTCGGGATCGGACGTCACCAACCGGGGTACCCGCAGCTTCGGTGGCAGCACCGTTTCGAGCAGCCGCCAACGTTCCGCACCCGGCTCGCCCAGCACGTCACGTCCGTCGTGGTGGAGAAGATCGAAGAAGAACGCGCGAAGTGGGACGGTCGAGCGCAGCTTGTCGACGTCGGTACGGCTGCCGACGCGACTCGCGGTCACCTGAAACGGCCGGGGACGCTCGGCCTCGTCGAGCGCGATCACCTCGCCGTCCAGCACGAGCGACCTGCTTCCCAACGAACTCACGACCTCGACGATCTCGGGCAGCCGATCCGTCACGTCGTCGAGGGTTCGGGTGAACACGCGCACCTTGTCGCCCGTCCGGTGCACCTGGACCCGGATGCCGTCGAGCTTCCACTCCACGGCCACGGGTGGCGTGAGCTTGTCGAAGGCCGCGGTGATGTCAGGGGCAGGCGAGGCCAACATGGGGCGAAGCGGCCGGCCGAGCTGGAGTGTGAAGCGGTCGAGCATGCTGGCGTCGCCACCCGCCTGGACGACCGCCTCCGCCACCGGAGCGATGGCGCCGGCGACCATGATCGCTCGGCGGATGTCCGCGGCCGGCAGCCCGCTCGCCTTGATCACGGCGTCGACCATGATGCCGTCGAGGGCGCCCTGCCGTAGCTCGCCGCCGATCAGCCCGACCAGGAACTGCTGCTCCACAGCAGTGGCGCGCGACCAGAGGTCGGCGAGAAGCTCCCGGCGACGCTTCTGTGAGCCGGCGCCCGACAGACCGGCGATCTCCTCGAACCGCGCATCGACCTCACTGACCCCGAGCGACGCGCTGGCACTGGGCCCGGGCAGGTCGCGCAGCGCCGCGTAGCCGACCCCGGTGCGGCGTTGCCGCAGCTCCCCGGCGAGGTAGGTCACGACGAGCCCCACCTCGTCCGGGTCCGCCGCGCGCAGACAGTCGGCGATCGTGCGCACCTTGGCGAGTCGGGAAGAGGTGCTCGCCACAGTGCGGGAGGCCTGCGCAAGCTCGAGGAACAGCATGCAACCATCATGTCGGCGACTACCGACACATGGCGTCCTGCGGATGGCACGGCAGCCAGCGGGCCGTCCCCGTCATGCCGAAGCGTCGCGCACCCCGCGCTCTGACACCTGGACCGAGATGTACCCACTCCTCTTCCGACTCGTACTCGCCCGGCTACCTGCCGAGACCGCGCATCGTCTGGCGTTCCTCCTACTCCGCGTCGTGGCCGCCGTCCCCGGGATGGCCGTGCTGCTGCACCGCTGGCTCGCTCCCAGCGACCCGGCGTTGCGGGTGCGCGTGTTCGGTCTCGACCTGCCCGGACCGCTCGGCCTCGCGGCCGGGTTCGACAAGGACGCCGAGGCGGTCGACGGGCTCGCGGCGCTCGGGTTCGCGTTCGTCGAGGTGGGGACCGTGACCGCACGGCCACAGTCGGGTAACCCCAAGCCGCGGTTGTTCCGCCTTCCGGCAGATCGCGCGCTCATCAACCGCATGGGGTTCAACAACGCCGGCGCAGCGGCGGCGGCTCGGCGACTGGCGCGGCGCCGCCGGCTTCGACCACCGGTCGTTGTGGGGGTCAACATCGGGCGGAGCCGGAGCGCTACGGATGCCGAGACGATCGACGACTACGTGACGAGTGCCCGAGCCGTGGCACGCGTTGCCGACTACGTCGTGGTCAACGTGAGCTCACCCAACACGCCAGGACTGCGTGACCTTCAGGCGATCGAACGGTTGCGGCCGCTGCTGATCGCGGTGCGGGAGGCCCTCGCCGAGGCGTCCGGTGGCCCGACTCCACCAGCTGATCGTCGCCGGGTCCCGCTCCTCGTCAAGATCGCGCCCGACCTCGCCGACGCCGACGTCGACGCCATCGCCGATCTCGCCGTGGAGCTCGGTCTGGACGGGATCATCGCGACCAACACGACGGCTCGCCGGGACGGACTTCGGACCGACCCCGACGTCGTGGACTCGATCGGACCGGGCGGCCTTTCCGGACCGCCGTTGCGTGACCGCGCCACCGAGGTGCTCCGCAGGCTCCGGGCGCGCGTAGGCGACAAGGTCGTCCTCGTCGCCGCCGGGGGAGTCACGAGTGCCGCAGACGCTTGGGAACGCCTCGCGGCTGGGGCGACGCTGGTCCAGGCCTACACCGGATTCGTCTACGGCGGGCCACTGTGGCCGCGGCGGCTGCATCGCGACCTTGCGCGCAAGCTCCGCGCCGAGGGGTACGAATCGATCATGGACGTACGGCAGCCCCAGCCGCGTTGATCTCGATGGCGTCCAAGCGGTCCCTGTGAGCACGCGTCACAGGGACCGTCATGGGTACGTCTGGTCGTCTCGTCGGCTGATCAGCGGCCGATCAGCGGAATGGGAACGGCCAGAGGTCTCCGCCCTCGGACGGAGCCTGCTCCTGGGGTCGCTGCGGCTCGCCCTCGTCGCTTCCGAGCGTGGCGGTAGTCGTCTCGGTCCGGCCGTTTCGTTCGTAGGTCAGCCTCACTTTGTCGCCTGGGCGGTACGAGCGGACGGCGGCGATGAGCGCGTCGGCGTCGGGGATCCGTCGGTCGTCGACCTTCGTGACGACGTCACCGGGGCGGAGCCCAGCTCTGGCAGCCGCACCACCGGGTTGGACCGACTGGATCGCCGCGCCCTCGGTCGTGCCGTCTCGAGACGTCGCCGTCGAGACGGTCACACTGAGCTGGGCGTGCTCGGCCCGGCCATTGGTGATCAGCTGGCGAGCGATCGGGCGGGCCTGGTTGATCGGGATGGCGAACCCGACACCGATCGACCCGGCTTCACCGCCCATGGGGCCCCCGACCGTGGCGATCGCGGTGTTGATCCCGACGACGCGGCCCGCCATGTCGACCAGGGCGCCTCCGGAGTTGCCAGGGTTGATCGCGGCGTCGGTCTGAATCGCGTCGATCACCGTGTTGGACGAGTTGTCGGTGCGAACCGGCCGGTGAAGTGCGCTCACGATGCCGGTCGTGACCGTGCCGGACAGGCCGAGCGGAGAACCGATGGCCACGACATCCTGCCCGACGACGAGCGCCGTCGAGTCACCGAGCTTCGCGGGTGTCAGCCCGCGCACCCCCTGTGCCCTGATCACAGCGAGGTCGGTCACCGGATCCAGACCCACGACGTCGGCCTCGGCGGTCTTGCCGTCGTTGAACGTCACGGTGAGCTCAGCGCCGCGTTCGGCCATCTCCACCACGTGGTTGTTGGTGAGGATCAGCCCGTTCTCGCTGATGATGATGCCGCTGCCGCCACCAGAGCCTTGGGGGGTCATGATGCTGATCGACACCACGCTGGGCAGCACCCGGTCGGCGACCTGCTGAACGCTGCCGGCCGGAGCTCTGGAGGCGTTCTGGGAGCCCGAGGGCGTGTCGTCGAGAGATGTACCGGTTATCGCCGGCTGGTCCTGCGTGAGCAGGTAGGTGACCGCACCTCCGGCACCACCGCCGACCAGAGCTGACACGAGGGCGACCGCGGCGACGGTCGCGAGACCTTTCCGTCGCCGTGTCGGTCCGGAGGTCTCGAAGATCGGTCCTGGATAACTCATGTGAGCGTGTTGATCGGATTGACCGAATCCATAAGGAGGTCCGGGCGTGTCGGTAGCACCATGCTGCCCGAAGTACCCAGGAAGCTGGCGGGTCTGCTCCTGCTGTCCCGCTGCAGAGGGCGTTCCCGGCTGATACGCGGGCCGACCTGGATCTCGCTCCGGTTGGTTGGAGGCTGGTCTGTCGTTCATGGTGTCGAGGATCGGTCCGCTAGCTGAGACCAGGATAAGAGGCTCCCGAGAGATCGCGAAAAGATGCCGAGCGGCGCCTCGCTGACTGGCAAGTGGGCGCACCAGGCGGGCGAGACCTGCCGCGGCACGCAATCACCCGACAGGACTCGACGTGTTTCCATTGGGTCGCGGGCCGGGGGACCCAGGCAACCACAGGCGGAACAACGCCCCGCCGCCTGGGGCTCGTCCCGCGCTCACGGCGCCGCCATGGCGGTCGGCCACCTGCTTGACGATCGAGAGGCCGAGCCCCGAACCGGGCATGGTCCGCGCTTCCTCTGACCGGTAGAACCGCTCGAAGATGTGGGGCAGATCGGCCTCGGAGATGCCTGGCCCTTGGTCGGCGACCGAGAGAACGCCGTCCCGCAACGTCACCGTCACCACCGATCCCGGCGGACTCCACTTCGCCGCGTTGTCCAACAGGTTGGTGACTGCCCGCTCGAGCGCCTGCGCGTCACCCCAGAGCGTCCAGGGCTCGATCGTGAGGTCGAACCGCAGGCTTTGGGCCCGTCGCCGGACGCGTTCTGCCGCATGCGTCACGATGTCGGCGAAGTCGACCGGCGCGTGAGCTGCGGTCGGGGGATCCTCTCGGGAAAGCTCGACGAGGTCGCCGACGAGTGAGGAGAGCTCGACGACCTGCGCCCGCACGTCCTGGAGCAGCGCACTGCGGTCCGCGGGCGAGAGCCGTGGACCGTCGTCGCTTTCGCTCTGGACCAGGAGGTCAAGGTTCGTCCGCAGGCTCGTAAGGGGGGTACGAAGCTCGTGTCCGGCGTCGGCGATGAGTCTGCGCTCCCGGTTTCGAGCCTCGGCCAGTGCTGCGAGCATGGCGTTGAACGCGTGAGCCAACCGGGCGAGCTCGTCGTCACCGTTCACCGGAATCGGCCGAAGATCACCGGTGCGTGCCACGTGCTCGGCGGCCGCGGTCAGTCGCTCCACTGGGCGCAGACCCGTTCGAGCGATCGCCATGCCGGCCCACGCCGCGAGTGCGACGCCGCCACCGCCCACCACGAGGAGGACGAGGCCGAGGCGGCGCAGCGTGGCCTGTGTGCCCGCCGTCGGCTGGGCCATCACCAGTGACCACCCCGGCACCTGAGAGGGAACCGCGACCACCCGGTACTCCTTGCCGTCGGCGCCGACGGCGGTTCGGACGCTGTTGCTGAGCAGGCCCCGTGCAACCGCTCGTTCCGGCCGGCCTACCGGAGGTTCCACGAGGTTTCCGCTCGCGTCGAGCGCCGAGATGCTGTATCCGTCGGCCCGCAGCAAGACGATGTGGATGTCTGCGGCACCAAACGCTTCGGAGGGGACTTGGGCGAGGAAGCTCCGGTTCCCAAGCGGCCCTGATGCGGCCGCGTACGCCCGCTCGAGCAACGTCGCGTCCGTCTGCTGCAGCAAGGATGCGCGCACCGTCACGTACGCCGCGATCGACACGAGAACGACGAGGACGCCGGCACCGAGAGCGGCGAGCAGCCCGACCCGCGCACGCAGGCTGAGGCCGCGCTCCTGACGACGGTCGGATGTCTGGTTGGTCGAGGTCACGGTCGATCTATGGGGGCGTGTCTCGCAGGACGTATCCGATCCCACGTACCGTGTGGATCAGTCGGGGCTCGCCGTTCGCCTCGGTCTTGCGACGCAGGTAGCCGACGTACACCTCGAGTGAGTTGGCCGTGGTGGGGAAGTCGAAGCCCCAGACCTCCTCGAGGATCTGGGTACGCGCGAGCACCTGGCGCGGGTGCCGCAGGAACAGCTCGAGCAGCGAGAACTCGGTCCGGGTCAGACTGATCTGCCGGTCGCCCCGACGCACCTCCCGGGTGCTTGGGTCGAGCGTGAGGTCGGCGTACGACAGCACCGAGCTGTCACTGCCTGCGGTCGTACGCCGCAGCAGCGCGCGAAGTCTGGCGAGCAGCTCCTCCAGGGCGAACGGTTTGCTGAGGTAGTCGTCGGCTCCGGCGTCCAGTCCGGCGACCCGGTCCGCCACGGCGTCGCGTGCGGTAAGCACCAGGATCGGCACGTCGTTACCGGTTGCGCGGAGTGCCCGGCATGTCGCGATTCCGTCGAGGCGCGGCATCATCACGTCGAGGACGACGGCGTCTGGGTTCTTGGTCGCAACGCAGCGAAGCGCCTGCTCGCCGTTCTCGGCGACGTCGACCTCGTAACCGTTGAAGACGAGTGACCGGCGGAGGGAGTCCCTCACCCCCTGGTCGTCGTCCACGACAAGGATGCGCACGGAAGCCAGTGTGCATCCTCGACCTGAAGGCAGGCTGAGGAGCCAGGCCGCCAAACCTTGAGGAGGCAGACCGCCAGACTGCCCATGACGCGCGTCTGGCGCCGGCTCGGGACACCTGCCGGCATGTCATGCCCCCTCAACGGAGGCGCACGACACAAGGCGAGCGTCGGTGTCTGTCCCAGACGATCAGCGGAGGATCTCGAACCCGGCCAGTCCCTCGGGTCGCTCGGGGTGGGACTCGATCTGATCGACTCGCGCGAGCGGCGGGCCGTGACGGCACCAGTCCACCATGGCGCGTACGTCCGCATCGCTGCCCTCGAAGACCGCCTCGACAGTGCCGTCACGCAGGTTCCTCACCCACCCAGCCACGCCGCGGGCAGTCGCCTCCCGCCTACAGGTGTCCCGGAAGAAGACTCCCTGCACTGCTCCGTGGACGATCACACGAACGCGCACGGTCGTGTCGGATCTGCTCATGTTCTAGAGCTTGCCGCCTTGGTCACCGATCATGTCGTGTGGTTCCATGCCCGGCTCAGGCGGCCAAGGCCGGGGTGGTCCCCGCAGTGTCGTCGGAGTAGCAGCGCCAGCCGTGCTCAGTCACCAGGAACGCCTGCTCGATGGAGACGTGGTGCTGCTCGCACAGACGCGCCAAGGCCTCGAGCCACGGCTCGTCGACGACCGACCAGACCACGTGACCGTTGCGGCACACGACGATGGCGAGGGCGAATCCGGTCGCCTTTCCACGTCCGCTCGGCAGGACCTGCTCGAAGGCGGCGTCGAGTCGGGAGCGGACGCCGGTCAGTCCAAGACTCTCCTCCCTCGGCGTCGGCACCTGGAACCAGGCGACCTCGTCGACGTACCCCCGCGCCAGGCGCACCCGGGCGAGGACGATGCGGCCGGTGGCGAACGGCACGTGTCGAGCGATCCGGCGCAGAAGGGCCCGAGGCTCGGTCCGGGCGATCGGGTGGATGACGTGTGTCACATGATCAGGATGCCTCGCTTCGCGCGGTTTGGGCATGACTTTTCCACAATCGCCCGCGGCTGTGGATAACTGCCTGCCTGTCGACCGTGGATGCGGCATGCTCGCGTGGGCACGGCGTTGCCGGCCCGCGTCGGCCCATGCCGGCCGCACCGGAGGAGGCGGACGAGGTCAGGGTCCCGAACCTACCCGACACGGTCCCTCCGTCAGGACGTCGTGCAGGCAGGGGTCTTGCTCGAGAGAAGGGAGTCCTTGCAGGGCCGGGAACGGGTGGCCGCAAGACCGATCCCACCAGTGGAGCTCGACGAAAGCAGGTGGTGGCCTTGGAACGGGGGAGCAGTGAAGCAATGACAGTGAGGGGGGAGGACGCGTGAGGGTCGCAGCCGATCGGTTTCGCATGGTGGGCGTCGTACGAGTCGACCCGCCCCTGTCCCCGGCCGAGTTCGAATATCTCACGGCGTTCGCCGAGTCCCGGAGGTGGCGGCGTCCTGGCGGGCCGTACGTCGTGCCTGGCAATCCGCTCGCCGAGTGCCTGGAGCCGGCGTTCGACCTCACCCGGTACGCCGTACCGGCGGACGGACAGCCAGGGCTGCGATGCCCGTGGTTCCCGGCACAACGTGGACGAGCGCTCGTCCTCGCGCACCCGCCAGCGGGTGACCCGGGCGCATCAGCCGACGAGGTCGCCGCATGGTTGCGGTATCTCATCGACCACTTCCTGCGCTCGGGAGCTCAGGCGGCCGGCAGCGGCGACGAGAGGTTCGGCCAGTTCAGCTTCGACCACGTCCTCGACGGAAGTGCGGCCGTCTGCGACCAGCGGACCGGCTTGCTGACCGTGATCTACGTGGACGCCAACCGCGTCTGGGTCGAACCACTCGGTCCGCACAAGCACGTCGCGGCGGCGGACCCAGCGCAGCGCAAAGCCGGCTGACGGGCTCATTCGGTCCACGTCAAAGGCGTGTACAACCCGAGCTCCGGGTCGTCGGCCGCGAACGTCCGTACCATGCCGACTCCCGTCGTGGCGGTCTCGAAGCGGACGGTCACCCGGCCCAGTCCGGCGCCCCACACCCATCCGCGACCGTGACGGGCGTGGACCACGTCGGCCCCTGGTACCCATCGCTGAGCGTGGTCACCGGGCCCGCCCGCACGTGTGACGGGTGCGCTGCTCGCGTCGAGCGTGTGCGCCACCTCGGTGGTGGCGGCGTCTCCGTGAGCGTCGAGGGAAGGCCGGGCCGTTCCAGCGAGCCCGGTTGATCCGACCGGCTCGAAGCCGCCGTCGCCCGTCGCGACCACAGAGCCGGTCGCGGAGTCTGCTGCCGGCTCACGCACCGACTGCACTGCCTCGGTGGTGAACAGCGTCTCCTGGGTCCACCCCGCCAACCCGGAGACACCGACACCGAGCAGTCGTACTCCTGCCGAGGTGTCCACTTCATGGAGCAGCCGGCGGGCGAGCTCGGTCACGGTTCGGGGATCGTCTGTAGGCCCGGCCAGCGTCGCCGAGCGCGTGTACGTCGTGAAGTCGAACAAACGGATCTTGACCGTGACCGTTCGACCCGACAGTCGCTCCCGGTTCAACCGTTCGCAGACTTCTCGCGCAAGCCGGGTGACGATCATCTCGAGGATCGAGCGATCCGCGATGTCCTGGTCGAACGTGTCCTCGATGCTGATGGACTTCGAGTCGCGTTCGGCGACCACGGGTCGGTCGTCTTCGGCCCGCGCCAGGGCGGCCAGCGCATGCCCGTGCGCCTTGCCGAGCAGAGCCGTGAGCTCGCTCTCGCTCACGTGGGCGAGGTCGCTCACGGTCTGCACGCCGATCCGTCGCAGCCGTTCCCGGGTGGCCGGCCCCACGCCGGGCAGCCTCGAGACGGGTAGCGGGTGCAGAAGGTCGAGCTCCTGCCCGGGTTCGACGACGACCAGGCCGTTCGGCTTGTCGAGGTCGCTCGCGATCTTCGCGATCAACTTGGACGTTCCGATGCCGATGGATGCTGTGAGCCCGCCGCTCACCTCGCGGACCCGCTGCTTGAGCCCGTGCGCCAGCCGCACGAGAGCGTCCGGCGCGAGGTCGATCTCGCGGGCCGCGCCGAGATCGACGTACGCCTCGTCCAGCGAGACCTGCTCCACTGCTGGCGAGAGCTCGCGGAGGGCGCCCATCACCTTCCCGCTGGTCAACCGGTAGACGGAGAAGCGCCCTGCGAGGAAGGCGGCGTGAGGGCATCGCGCTCGCGCTTCGGCCATCCGCATCGCGGACCTCACGCCGAACCGACGGGCTTCGTACGACGCCGTGGCGACGACCCCGCGCGGTCCCAGACCACCCACGACAACCGGTTTGCCGCGCAACGACGGTTTGTCCCGTTGCTCGACGGCCGCGAAGAAGGCGTCGAGGTCCAGGTGGAGGATCCGGGGTCGTCGATCCTGTTGCTGCGGAGATGTCGCGCCCACACCGGCATCTTCGCAATCCGCCTGGACAGTCCGGGCCCGCTTCGATGCGTCGCGGTTTCGTCCAGGTCGACCCCGGCGGCCCTCGCTGGGGTCAGGGGCTCGACGGTGACCCCGGAAACGTCTGAGGAATTCTGGTCAGAAGAGTCGCGCCTTCGATCTTGGCGACGGCCCGATTCGATGCGACCCTCGAGGAGAGATCCGCGCGAGGGGTAGGAGCGGGTATGGGCCAGGAGATTGAAGCCCAAAGCTTCACACGCGAAGATCGCACCCGATTCCGGAACAAGCTACGTGACTGCACCCACGCCTGCGCGAGGCTGCTGGAGGAGTCCAGGTTCGAGACCGACTCGTCCATGACCGGTTTCGAGCTGGAGCTGAATCTCGTCGACGCGAACGCCGACCCGGCCCTCCAGAACGCGGCGGCCTTGGAAGCCATCGACGACCCGGCGTTCCAGAAGGAGCTGGCTCAGTACAACATCGAGATCAACATGCCGCCCCGCCAGTTCCGCGGGAGCGCGCTCAAAGACTTCGAGGACGACCTGTGGGCCCGACTGAACGCCGCCGACGCCAAGACTCGTGAGCTCGGCGTCCGAATCGTCATGGTGGGCATCCTGCCGACGGTGACCACGAGTCACATGAACGCCGCCGTCCTCTCGCCGAGCACGCGCTACAAGATGCTGAACGACGAGATCTTCCTGCTGCGCGGTGAGGACATCCGGATCGTCATCGAGGGGTTCGACCGGCTGGACATGACGACCGACACCGTGGCACCGGAGTCGGCGTGTACGAGCACGCAGCTGCACGTGCAGGTTGGTCCCGATGCCTTCGCGTCGTACTGGAACGCCGCCCAGGCCATCGCGGGACCCCAGGTGGCGATCAGCGCCAACTCGCCGTTTCTGTTCGGCAAGGAGCTCTGGCGGGAGACTCGGATCAAGCTCTTCGAGCAGGCGATCGACACCCGGACACAAGAGCTCACGGCGCAGGGAGTCAGGCCGCGTGTGTGGTTCGGCGAACGCTGGTTGCAGTCGGCGCACGAGCTGTTCGACGAGAACATGCGCTACTTCCCGCCCCTGCTGCCGGTCTGCGACGACGAGGATCCGTTCGAGGTGCTGGCGAGGGGCGAGGTACCAGGGCTCGCCGAGCTCAAGCTGCACAACGGCACCATCTATCGCTGGAATCGGCCGGTCTACGACGTTGTCGACGGGCGACCTCATCTTCGGATCGAGAACCGCGTGCTCCCGGCTGGACCGACGGTGGTCGACGTCCTGGCCAACGCCGCCTTCTACTTCGGCCTCGTGCGCCGGATCGCCGAGGACGAGTCGCCCCTGTGGTCGCAGATGTCGTTCGACGCCGCTGCGGAGAACTTCGTCCGTGGTGCCCGACTCGGAATCCAGGCCGAGCAGTACTGGCCGGGTTCGGGCTGGCTGAACGCGGGCGAGCTCGTCCTGCGCAAGCTCCTGCCATTGGCACACGAAGGACTCGAGGCCTGGGGAGTCGACCCGGCGCAGCGAGAACGCCTGCTCGGCGTCATCGAGCAGCGCTGCCTCACGGGACAGAACGGCGCGGCCTGGCAGCAGGCGATGTTCCATCGGCTCTACGACGGGCGCGGCATCTCCCGGCTTGACGCCCTGCGCCAGATGATGCAGCGGTACGTCGAGTACATGGCGACCAACGCTCCGGTCCACACCTGGCCGCTCGACTAGCCGGACAACCCCGCTCTACCCACCGGGCTCGACTGACGGGCTCGCGTTACCGGTCTCGGGTAGCCCGATGGCCAGATGCGGCAGCTTGCCGTGCTTTCGCGGCATGGACGCCAACGCCTCGCCAGCACCTCGACGCTGGCTCTGGGTTGTGGGGCAACCAACGGCAGCACGGGGAGCGTCTAGATCTCGTAAGAGAGGAGGTTGCTCATGCCTAAGGAACGTCGAGGTCGGATTCGGCTGCGTTCCGGGCCCGCGCCGTCCCTGGAGTGGCAAGACCGCGCCGCATGCCGGGACTGTCCCACTGACCTTTTCTTCGGCCACGACACGGAGACCGCTTCCGACCGCATCAAGCGCGAACGCCGTGCGCTGAAGATCTGCATGAGCTGCCCCGTGCGTCGCGAGTGCCGCAGGCACGCGGCCCAGATGCCCGAGGCATACGGCATCTGGGGAGGCACCACCGAGGCGGCCCGCTCGTCGCGCCAGCGCCGTCGGCGGCGCCTCGTCACACCAGCGGCGTAGCACCGTGTAGTAGCGTCCGGCTCCAGAAGCGTTCGTTCCGGACTTGCGGAGGTACGCCGGTGGGAGCCATCGTCGTCGGGTACGTCGACAAGCCTGAAGGTCGTGCGGCCCTGTCACGGGCGGTGGCCGAGGCAAAGCTGCGTCGAACGGCGCTCGTCGTGGTCCTCTCCCGAGCTATCGCCGACCCGGCAGCGGACGAGGCGCTCGCTTCGGTCAAGGCCGACCTCGAGGCCGAAGGACTTCATCACGAGGTACGCACGCCAGACTCCGGCGTGGGGCCGGCGGAGGCGTTGATCGCGACGGCCGAGGAGGTGTCCGCGGACTTCATCGTCATCGGGCTGCGGCGGCGCTCGCCGGTCGGCAAGCTGATCCTCGGCAGCAATGCCCAGCGGGTCCTCTTGGACGCGCCCTGTCCTGTCTTGGCCGTCAAGGCAGACCTCAGCCCGAAATGACATTTTCAGCAGGCAGGCCCGCGCTCTAGCCACGACACGGGCGACGAAAGGCACCGCCATGGCGATCTCGATCACCGGCATTCCCGAAGCAGACGCCGAGCTGCAATCCAACCCGTTTGCGCTGCTTGTCGGCATGCTCCTGGATCAGCGGATCCCGATGGAGAAGGCGTTCGCCGGTCCGTACGTCTTGAGCCAGCGCATGGGCGAGCCCTTGGAGCCTGCGGTCGTGGCGTCGTACGACCCCGACGAGCTGGTCGAGCTCTTCCGCCGCCCACCGGCGATCCACCGGTTCCCCGCCTCGATGGCACAGCGAGTGCAGAAGCTTGCGCAGTACGTGGTCGACAGCTACGACGGCGACGCCGCCAAGATCTGGACGGGCGTACCGACCGGTCAGGAGCTACTGGACCGGCTCGTCGCGCTCCCGGGGTACGGACGGACGAAGGCGATGATCTTCCTCGCGCTGCTGGGCAAGCAGTGCGGTGTGCGCCCGAAGGGCTGGCGCGAGGCAGCTGGTGACTACGGAAAGCACGGGTCCTTCCGTTCTGTCGCGGATGTCGTGGACCCGGTCTCGCTCGCGAAGGTCCGGGAGTTCAAGAAGGCCATGAAGGCCTCGGCCGCGGGGTAGCGAGCCGCTGGCCAGGCCCTCAGTCCGGCTTTGGGGCCCAAAGGACGCGGGTGCGCACAAAACGCCCGGGCGGGGCAGGGCCGGGGTCGTGGTCGCGGATCCGGCCGACACGGGTTCACAAGCTCCCGCACGGGCAATACATCGATCAGACGAGGGTCGTGAGGTGGTGGCGCACCGGGCTCGCAGCGGGAGACGCTGATCCGGGACGAAAGATCCGACTTCCGACAGACGGGGCGCCGCGGGAGGGCCCGTAGGGGCCCAAGGCTCCGCCGCGGTGCCTGGACACGGGATGCCTGGGCAAGGAAGCCCGGGCACCGGACGACTGGGACGCCACAGCCTGGCCGCCCAGGACGTGGCATTCGTCGCATCACATGAGTGGAAACATCGCATGCAGCAGGAGTCGAGCCGGGTGCCGAGCACAGCGTCGGGTCCTCGCGTGCACGACGCCACTTGGCGGCCGACGTATGCTGGGACGTCGAGCATCCGGGCTCGACCGCGGTGAGGGATCGGTGCTGCAACGTCATCACGATCTACCTGCGGGTGCCGGGCAGGTCAAGGCACCGGCACGTGCCAGAATGCTCACTTGCGCCAAGGCCGGAGTCACGGCCACTTCCACGACTGGTACGACGAGGGGAAGGTTGTGTCGTCACGCACGTCCCGGTTCTCGCCGCTCCTGGAAAGCCCGGAAGTTCAACGTCTGGTCGAGAACGGTCGCTCCCGTGGTCATGTCACCGCCGAGGAAGTGCGCGGTGCGGTCGAACAGGTCGGGATTGACAAGACGCAATGGGCGAACCTCCTGCGGTATCTCGGCGAGGAGGGTGTGACAGTGTCGATCGACTCAACGAAACAAACGAGCCGAAAGCGCGTTTCGGCAGCGTCGGCACGGCGGTCCGCGACTGTCACACAGCGCGCGACTCCGCCAGCGGGGCGCCGCACCCGCCATGACAAGGCGACGGGCGGCAAAGGGCGACGCTCGGAGTCTGTCGGCAAGACCGAGCGGCCCGAGGTCCCCAAGCTCGCAGCAAACACCGTCATCGACCTACGTCCGAGCGAAGCGGCAGATCGCGAAGAGCAAGCGCAGCCATTGCAAGAGGCTCCGCGGAGCCAGGTACAGGCTGAGGCGGGGGAGCCGACCGAGCTCGCTCCGCGTACCAAGTCATCGAAGTCCCAGTCATCGAAGTCTCAGGTCAAGACCGAGGCAGACGCCACGGAGGGCGGGAGCAGCTCTGGGCGATCCCGCGCCAAGAAGTCGACGACGAAGCGGTCCACGAAGTCATCCGAGCGGGGGACTGGTCGGTCCAGTACCGTCGACCGCTCGGTGCCCGACGTCGACGTCGATGACGTCGATCCCATCGACGACCTGGAAGCGGAGCTCGACCTCGATCTCGGATCCGAGCTCGACGACGAGGGCTTCGTGCTGTCGGAGGGTGATGACACCGACGAGCCGGAGCAGCAGGTCGTCGTGGCTGGTGCGACGGCGGACCCGGTCAAGGACTACCTGAAGCAGATCGGCAAGGTTCCCTTGCTGAACGCGGAGCAGGAGGTCGAGCTCGCCAAGC
>DATCKU010000034.1:0-52631 GCA_036564245.1 Actinopolymorphaceae bacterium | reverse complement strand
CCGCTCGACGTCGTGCAGTTCGTCAAGCGCTCCATGGGCGACCCGACGTGGAAGTTCGAGACCTCGGGCGGGCAGACCTACCGGCCCGAGGAGATCTCGGCGATCATCCTCAAGCGTCTCAAGGATGACGCCGAGTTGGTGCTGGGCGGTGAGGTGACCGACGCCGTCATCACGGTCCCGGCGTACTTCGACGATGCGCCCCGGCGGGCGACCATGGACGCGGGCAAGATCGCCGGGCTCAACGTTCGTCGCGTGTTGAACGAGCCGACCGCCGCGGCTCTGGCGTACGGCGTCGAACGGGAGATCAGCGGCACGATCCTGGTGTTCGACCTCGGTGGTGGCACGTTCGACGTCACGTTGCTCACGGCGCAAGGGAACGACTTCGACGTCATCGCGACCCACGGCGACCGCAACCTCGGGGGGTTCGACTTCGACAACCTCCTGATGCGGCTGCTCGACGAGCGCTTCCAAGCGGCCGGCGGCCCCAGCCTCCTCGACGACCCGGTGGCCGAGGCGGAGCTTCGCGACAAGGCCGAGGTCGCCAAGCGCAGCCTGACCACCGTGGAGCAGACCCGTGTGGTGCTCAGCGCGCACGGCTTCTCGCAGGTCATCCCGGTCACCCGGGCGGAGTTCGAAGACGTCACCTCGAGCCTGCTGAGCCGCACGCGCGACGTCGCCGAGCTGGTGCTCGACGAGGCCGGCCGTGACTGGTCGCAGGTCGACCACATCATCCTCGCCGGAGGGTCGACCCGGATGCCCATGGTCTCGGCCATGCTGCAACGTGCCAGTGGGCTGACTCCGTTGCGGGCCGTGAACCCGGACGAGGTTGTCGCGCTCGGGGCGGCGGTGCAGGCCCATCTGGTGGAGAGCGAGCTTGTGAAGGCCGACCCCGCACGAGCCTCGCTGCTGCCGGTCCTCGCGTCGTCGGTCAGGCCACGGGTGCGCGACGTGACGTCGCAGGGGCTCGGTGCGATCGCGGTGCGACGCGGTGGCGTCTCAGCCGACGACGTGGAGAACGTCGTGATCATCCCCGCCAACACCCGGATCCCGGCCAAGAAGAGCCAGGTCTTCGAGACCATCGAGGACAATCAGACCAGGCTGAAGGTCGAGGTCACCCAGGGCGACGACGACGATCCGGCGTACGTACGAGAGATCGGCGAGCAGACCTTCCCGATCCCGCCGTACCCCGCCGGGGCGCCGTTCGAGGTCACCTATGCGTACGACGTCGACCAGACGGTGCACATCGAGGTCCGAGACCTGACGTCGGGACGTGAGATCGGTACCTTCCAGGTCAACAACGTCGCGACGATGAAGGAGGCGGAGGTTTCGGCCGCGGCCGAACGGATGCGCCGCCTCGACATCGGGTAGCGGGACACCTGTGGCGATCCAGACGCCTCTGTGAGCGGACCAACGGCTGTGGCGGACGACTACTACGAGCTGCTCGAGGTGGAGCAGTCGGCGACACCGGAGGAGATTCGCGCGGCCATCACACGGCAGCGACGCATCTGGGTGCGCCGGCAGTCAAGTCCTGACCCGGAGCGCAGGGCGTACGCCGAGCAACGTGTCCGCGAGATCGATGCCGCGGAGAAGATCCTGCTCGACCCTTTGACCCGGCAGGCCTACGACACCGCGCGGGTCGAGGAACGTCGCTCCGCGGAGCGGCCTGCCGCGCGGTCGCACGGTCGGCGAGGCGGGGGTGCTGAACCCGGCACCAGGGCCGGCGGCGCCCCCGACGACGTGCTGTCAGACGACGTGGCGGCACACCTTGCCAAGGGCGAGGCCTACTTGGACCAAGGCAGGTGGCGCCTCGCCCAGGCGGAGTTCGAGTACGTCCGGGAGCGGGCCCCTCGCGAGATCCGGGCGCTCTGCGGTCTCGGCTCCGCGCACGTCGGGGCGGGTCGGGTCAAGGAAGGCCTTGCGATCCTGGAGCGGGCGTTCGAGGAGCATCCCGACGACGAGGACGTGAAGCGGGCACTGGCCGGAGCGCTCTACGACTCGGCCCTGGCAGGTATTGGTGAGGTGTCCGACCGGCGCATGAGCAGCCGGCGCGCCATCGTGTCGCGACGTCAGCTCTGGATGGTTCGCTCGCGGCGCCGGCGGATCAAGCGGCTGGGGCTCACCGACTGGCAGACGAGGATGTACGTCGACGACCTCACCGATCTGATCAAGCAGGCGCGTAAACCGGTGTGGACCCGCAGCTACAACCTGCGGTTCTACATGATCCCGTTCGCTGGAGCGGCGCTCATGGCCTTCGTCCCGAGCATGCACCAGCTCCGGCTGATCGGGGCGTTCTGGATGGTGTTGATCGCCGGGATCTACGTCGTACGCCACCGTCAGCCCGGCTGGAAACGAGAACGCCGCTTCCGACGACGATGAGGGACGCCGAGGCCAGCGCCGCCAGTTGGTCGGCGTCGGTTGCTCGCTACGATCGGCTGGGTCAGTTGCAACACCTGTGAGGAGCTTGTCGTGTCCGAGATCAGCGTCAATGTCGTCCGTACCGGTGAGCGTTCCGAGCGCCGGGTGACGACGGGCACGACGGCCGGCGAGCTCTTCGACAACGAGCGATCGGTGATCGCCGCCCGGGTGAACGGTGAGCTGCGCGACCTCGCGTGGCAGCTGTCGTCTGGCGACGAGGTGGAGCCGGTCACGATCGAGTCAGAGGACGGTCGGGCCATCCTGCGACACTCGACGGCCCACGTCATGGCGCAGGCGGTGCAGGAGCTCTTCCCGAACGCCAAGCTGGGCATCGGCCCGCCGATCGAGAACGGCTTCTACTACGACTTCGGGGTCGACACGCCGTTCACGCCGGAGGACCTGGACCGCATCGAGTCCCGCATGCGGCAGATCATCAAGGAGCGGCAGCGCTTCTCCAGGCGGGTCGTGACCGACGACGAGGCGCGCCGCGAGCTCGCCGACGAGCCGTACAAGCTGGAACTCATCGGGCTCAAAGGGACGGCCGGCGGAGGTGCTGAAGGCGCCTCGGTGGAGGTCGGTGCCGGCGAGCTCACGATCTACGACAACCTGCGCCCGAACGGTGAGCTCGCCTGGAAGGACCTGTGCCGCGGGCCGCACCTGCCCACCACCAAGCACATCCCGGCGTTCAAGCTCATGCGGGTCGCCGCGGCGTACTGGCGCGGTGACGAACGCAACCCGCAGCTGCAGCGGATCTACGGCACCGCATGGGAGAGCAAGGAGGCTCTCCAGGCGTACCTCGACATGCTGGCGGAGGCCGAGCGCCGCGACCACCGTCGGCTCGGCGTGGAGCTCGACCTGTTCAGCTTCCCGGAGGAGATCGGCTCAGGACTCGCCGTCTGGCACCCGAAGGGCGGCGAGATCCGGCGGGTGATGGAGGAGTACTCCCGACGCCGCCACGAGGAGGCTGGCTACCAGTTCGTGTACACCCCGCACATCGCGAAGGAAGGGCTGTTCCAGACCTCCGGCCACCTGGAGTGGTACGCCGACGCGATGTACAAGCCCATGGAGGACGAGGGGCACAACTACTACCTCAAGCCCATGAACTGCCCCATGCACCTCCTGATCTACCGCTCGCGCGGACGGTCGTACCGAGACCTTCCACTGCGGCTGTTCGAGTTCGGCACCGTCTACCGCTACGAGAAGTCCGGCGTGGTCCATGGGCTCACCAGAGCGCGGGGCTTCACCCAGGACGACGCGCACATCTTCTGTACGCCGGAACAGCTGCAGGACGAGCTCGCGTCGTTGCTGGAGTTCGTCATCGACCTCTTGCGCGACTACGGGCTCACCGACTTCACGGCCGACCTGTCCACTCGGCCGGAGAAGTTCGTGGGTGAGATCGAGGACTGGAACGCCGCCGAGGCGGCGCTCGAGGAGGCGTTGAAGCGCGCCAACGTGCCGTACCGGGTCGCCGAAGGTGAAGGCGCCTTCTACGCTCCGAAGATCGACGTCCATGTCCGGGACGCGATCGGCCGGAAGTGGCAGCTGTCGACGCTCCAGGTGGACTTCCAGGAGCCTGGACGATTCGGCATCGAGTACCAAGCGGCCGACGGTTCCCGGCAGCGGCCCTACATGATCCACCGGGCGTTGTTCGGATCGGTGGAGCGCTTCTTCGGCATCCTGCTCGAGCACTACGCCGGTGCGTTCCCGCCCTGGCTCGCCCCGGTGCAGGTCGTGCTCATCCCGATCGCGGAACGGCACGAGGAGTACCTGGTGCAGGTCGCCGAGAAGCTCGCGCGGCACCGGATCCGCGCCGAGGTCGACAGGTCTGACGACCGGATGCAGAAGAAGATCCGGAACGCGCAGACGCAGAAGGTGCCGTACATGCTGCTGGCCGGCGACCGCGACGTCGAGGCAGGGGCTGTCTCGTTCAGGTACCGGTCAGGCGAGCAGAAGAACGGCGTGCCAGTCGACGAGGCGGTTGCCGAGATCGTCTCCGCCGTCGAGCGGCGCATCCAGGTCTGACCCGGCGCGAAGCGGATCGGGCAGGTGACGTCGGGGGTTGCTCCTGACCGATGTGCCGGCGGAACGATTGCGCCCTATCGTAGGTGCGGTGGGCGCTGGTGACGCGCTGTTCAGTGCGTACGTCGACGGCTGGGCAGGCGGTCTGCAACCGGTGGACGCGTTGCGGCGGGCGACGCTCTTCGCCGCCTGGAGGATCGGCGGGGCCGTAGGGCTCCTCGACCGGGAAGCGCTGGATGCGCTGGTCGCGTCTCGGCAGGCTACTGAGCAGGCTAGTCATGGGTGAGGCACGCTCGACCGGATCGATCGCACGGCCGGCACCGCCGCTTGCGGGGATCGTCGCCTGGTATCAGGGCTACGAGACTGAGGTCGTCTCGCCCGGATTCCACCGTGGCCTGCCAGCGCCGTACCTCACGATGATCGTCACGTTCGATGCGCCACTCGTGGTCGCCGAGCATCCGGATCCCACCCAGCCTGCTGGGACGTACGACACGCTGATCGGCGGACTTCACACGAGACCCGCACTGATCGCCCAAAGTGGGCGGCAGGCCGGCATCCAACTCGCGATCCACCCCTTCGGTGCCGAGGCGCTCTTCGGCATGCCGGCTGGGGAGCTCGTGGGCAAGGATCTGGACGCCGTGGACGTGCTCGGTAAGCACGCGCTCGAGCTGCACGAGCGGATCCAACTGGCAGCAAGCTGGCCGGAGCGCTTCGCCGCGCTGGACGACGTACTCTCCAGGCGCGTGCGGAATGGGCGTGAGCCGTGCCCCGTGTTGACACACGCCTGGCGCCGCATCGTGGAAAGCCGGGGAACGGTCCGAATCAGTAGCCTGGCCGACGAACTGGGATACAGCGACCGCACGCTCGAGAAGCGGTTCCGGGCGCAGACTGGCCTCTCGCCCAAGGTCGCTGCCCGTCTCGCCCGCTTCGACGCCGCGCGGCGGGCGCTGGGGCACCGGGCTCTCGCCGGCTCGGACACCTCGCTGGCTGCGCTTGCAGCCGAGTACGGCTACTACGACCAGGCTCATCTGGCGCGCGAGTTCCGGGAGCTGGCGGGTTGTCCACCGACCTTCCTGCTGCGAGACGAGTTCGAAAATCTCCAAGCCAGTGCCGAGGTGGTGAGCGCATCATCACCGGCATGAGCGAGAAGACCCCACCACCGCAGGTCTGGCCCACTCTGCGCGCTCGCGACGCGCGCGCGTTGATCCGCTTTCTCGTCGAGGCCTTCGGTTTCGAGGAGACGGTCGTGTACGGCGACGAGAAGCGCGTACGTCACGCGGAGCTGGCCTGGCCTCTGGGCGGCGGGATCATGCTGGGTGACATGCCGGAAGCGGATGGATCGGACACCTGGCCGCAAGAGCCAGGAACGTTCGGCGGGTACGTCGTGACCGACGATCCGGACGAGGTCTTCGCGCGCGCCACCAAAGCGGGAGCGCGGGTGCTTCAGCCGTTGCACGACACCGACTACGGATCCCGGGAATTCACCGTCGCCGATCCCGAGGGCAACCTGTGGAGCTTCGGCACCTATCGGGGCGAACCGCGCCGCTCGAGCTGAACGTACGTCCCGACCAGTGTCGGAGCACATGCGAAGGAGCCACCGCGTCGCTTGTGTGTGATCGTGTGTTCGAAAGCCGCCCAAGCTGGAGCGGTACGGCCTACGACGCCCGGCAACGTCATCACACGGACGCCCGAGAACGTTCATCGCCTGGACACGCCCGGAGATCTCGACTGGTGAGCCAAACGGACGTCTGGCAGAGTCCTCCGGAGGCGCAAGCCTGCGAGAGTGAACACGAGCCAGTCAACCAAGACGGGACACGATGGCGTCAGTACCACGAACAGGACGTGCACCGAGCCATGTCTGCCATCGAGCCGTACGACAGTCGGGGGTTTCCTTCACATGTGATCGAGGTTGGATCAGCGCCTGGATTGGGGCGTTGTCGTTGTCGGACTCTGCGCGGTGTTGGCACTCGCTGCTGGATGCGGAGCACGGACGAACGCCGAGACCGCGGCGGATGGAGAACGATCCGACTCGGCGTCACCGCCTCCTGCTCGCGACCATTGGTTGCTGCCCGAACAGCCGCCTGCGGATCTTTCGGTCTCCGAGGTCTACATCACCCCAGCCGGAACGGACCCTGTGGAGTTCAGTGCCTACGACGGCGGGAATTCGGTGCTGTACGGCGACCCGAGCCTCGACGATCCCCTGACCGGCCCGGTCCTGGTGGCCACGCGGGCGTGGGGCGACGAGGATGCCTACGTCTCGTGTCCTGCTGACGAGCAGGTCGAGACTGGCGTTCGCTCACGGAGGGGACCGGTGAAGGCCTGCGGTAAGGACTGGTACTGGGTCACGTGGTCAGGACCCAACAACGACCTGCAGGTGAACCCTCACCAGGCGTGGGGCATCATCGGCCGGGGTGTTTCTCCCCGCCGGCTCGCGCAGATCGCCGACCGGGTGACCATTCCCAAGGATCTGACAGACGGCCCCCACACGTTCCTCGAGATTCCGCGCGAGGCGCTGCCGTCTGGTTTGGAACCCCTCGCACGGGCTCCGGTGACCGCAGGATGGGCAGGTATCCCGGCCAGCGACTACTTCGCCTGGACCGGCCGCCGCGACCACTACGCATCGCTCACGGTTACCGACGCCGATGCTGACCTCGCCCTGCTCACGCAGGTGCTCGAGGGCGCTGAACCGGCCGAGATCCGTGGCCACCCCGGGGCTGTCACGCCGCGCAGAGATCACGGCGTGCAGAAGGTGATCTGGCAGGAGGCGGGACTGCTGCTGGTCTTCAGCCATGACCTGACGGACCCAGACGCCGACGCGTTCCTGGCTTCGCTGGCAGACGCCTCCATGCGGGAAGTCGACCGACTCAAGAACTCGATCCTGCAGACTCCACCCGAGGAGCTCCTCGCACCAGGCGAGAAGCTCGCAGCGTCCGGTCGCGCCGGGAAGCTGCGTTGGGCCGTAGGAATCGATGGCAGGTTCGAGACCGTGTACATCCATCACGTGGACCACGGCGAGATCGGTGGTAGCGGCGGAACGGTCGGGAGGGTGAAACGGAACCAGATCCTGACCAACGTGCATGACCTCGATGACGGCCAGCTCGTGATCGCACAGGTACACGCCGACGTCGCGAAGGTCGTGGCGACGACCCAGGACGGCCAGGAGATCGACATGCCGCTTGGTAAGTCGGTGCTCCCCGACGGGTCCCACTACTGCGGTGTGTGGCTCGACAAGCCAGCCAAGCTGAACTACCTCACGGCCTACGACGCCGACGGAAACCGGATCGCCCGCGCCTCCCCGGAGCTGTGACAACCTCGGACGACGGCCGGTCGACGCGAGGAACGCGTCGTCTCGGTTCTGCGCGTCTCCCGGTCACGCCTGCCTTTCCTAGGCCGGTACCCCCTGAGTCCGGCACCGACGATCGTCCGGCTCGGGCTCTCGTGGCCGTTGTACGCTGCTGCGCATGTCCGATGCCAGCTGTGTCTTCTGCAAGATCCTCAAGGGTGAGCTGCCGAGCACGATGATCGCCGAAGAGGAGCGCGCGGTCGCGTTCCTCGACGTCAACCCGGCGACTCCTGGACACCTCCTCGTGGTTCCTCGGACTCACTCGCAGGACGTCTTCGACATCCCGCCCGAGGACCTCACCGCTTGCACCTTGCTCGCGAAGCGCATGGCGCAACTGGTCCGTGACCGGCTGGGTGCGGAGGGTGTGAACCTGCTCCAGAGCTCGGGACGAGCGGCCTGGCAGACCGTCTTCCACCTCCACGTTCACGTCATTCCTCGCTACGCGGACGACCCACTGGTTCTCCCGTGGCGGCCAACTCCGGGCGATCCGGCGCAGCTTTCGATCGTGGCTGCCAAACTGACCGATTCTTGAGGAGACCGAGCCGCAGCGCCGCGGGGTCCGTGATCGCATTCGTAGGACGAGGAAGGATGCCAGATGCCGCTGACCTTCGACATGCCGCGCGACCAGCTCACGGCCTACCAGGGAACGAATCCTCGACCGGTCGACTTCGACGACTACTGGAACGCGGCCCTGGCGAGCCTCGAGACTCACGACGCCAAGCCCGAGATCGAGCCGGCCAGCTTCCAAGCACCGTTCGCCGAGTGCTCCCACCTGTGGTTCGAGGGCACAGGTGGTGCGCGAGTCCATGCCAAGCTCCTCCGGCCGACCAACGCGAGCCCGCTTCACCCCGCCGTGCTGAACTTCCACGGCTACTCCGGACGGTCGCCGGACTGGTCGGACCTGCTCAACTACGTCGGTCTCGGGTACACCGTGGCAGCCCTCGACTGTCGCGGTCAGGGCGGGCTGTCGGAGGATCCGGGCGGCGTGTCGGGCTGGACGCTGCGCGGCCACATCGTGCGTGGGCTAGACGACGATCCCGAAAAGCTGTACTACCGCCACGTGTTCCTGGACACTGTCCTGCTCGCCCGGATCGTCATGGACATGGAGGACGTGGACGAGAACCGCATCGGTGCAATGGGCGGTAGCCAAGGTGGTGCGCTGACGCTCGCTTGTGCGGCTTTGGAACCGCGGATCAAGCGGGCTGCGCCGGTCTACCCCTTCCTCTGCGACTACCAGCGGGTCTGGGAGCTCGACCTGGCCAAAGACGCGTACGCCGAGCTCGACGAGTGGTTCCGCCGCTTCGACCCGCTGCACGAACGCGAGACCGAGGTGTTCACCACGCTCGGCTACATCGACGTGCAGCACCTCGCGCCGCGCATTCGGGCGGAGGTTCTGATGGGTGTGGGCTTCGGCGACACCGTCTGCCCGCCGTCGACGCAGTTCGCCGCGTACAACAAGATCACGAGCCCGAAGCAGCTCCGGATCTACCCCGACTTCGGTCACGAGGGTCTGCCGGGGCACAACGACGCGGTGTTCACCTTCCTGTCCGGGCTTTGACGTTTCGCAATGACCAGGTGCGGCGGGTGCTCGGCCGCTGCGGCACGCGTCTGCGCGCCACAGCTGGAGTCAACCTGCTGCACCTGGTCATTTCTTCCGGCCTCCAGCGATGGCACAGTCATCGCGCTATACGGGCACGACCGGTGACGCGGGAGGTCAGGTCGGCCAGGCGTCAGCCAGCAGGGCGCGAGTGTCCTCGAGCAGCTGTGGGAGCACCTTGGTGTGCCCGACCACGGGCATGAAGTTCGTGTCCCCAGCCCATCGCGGGACGATGTGCTCGTGGAAGTGCGCAGCGATCCCGGCGCCGGCCACCGGCCCCTGATTGACCCCGATGTTGAAGCCGTCCGGTCGTGAGGCCGCCCGCAGGGCCGTCATGGCCTGCTGGGTCATCTCACCGAGCTCCGCGATCTCCTCCGAGGTGAGCTCGGTGTAGTCGGCGACGTGACGGTACGGGCAGATCATCAGATGGCCGGGGTTGTACGGATACAGGTTGAGCACGCAGTAGGTGACCTCACCCCTCCGTACGATCAGACCTGAGCCGTCATCCCGCTTGGGAATGTCGCAGAACGGGCACCCGTCAGCCGGACCTTCGCCGCGCGGCTTGTTCTCACCCAGGATGTAGGCCATCCGATGCGGAGCCCACAGCCGCTGCCACTGGTCGGGGATTCCCACACGTTCCTGGCCTTGCCGATCCTCCACTCGGCCGATCCTACGAAGCCGAGTCGACATGATCACGCAGCAGGTGACTTGTACCCTCGGCATGCGCCAGCGCTTGCTGTGGGTGGTAGACACCCGCCACGCCTGGTCATTCTGCTGAGGAGAGGCGCTGCACGGCGCGCATCTTGTTCATCGCGTCGAGGGCTGCCACCTTGTACGACTCGGCCAGGGTCGGATAGTTGAACACCGCGTCGACCAGGTAGTCGATCGTTCCACCGCAGCCCATGACCGTCTGGCCGATGTGGACGAGCTCCGTCGCGCCCGTACCGAAGATGTGCACCCCCAGTAGGGTCCGGTCGTCGGCATGCACGAGGAGCTTCAGCATGCCGTACGAATCACCGAGGATCGCCCCACGCGCCAGCTCGCGGTAGCGCGAGACCCCTACCTCGAACGGCACGTTGGCCTGCGTCAGCTCGTCCTCTGTCTTGCCGACGTAGCTGAGCTCGGGTATCGCGTAGATCCCGATCGGCTGCAGGTCGCTCAGCGACCCGGCCACCGGCTCGCCGAACGCGTGGTATACCGCGCGCCTGCCCTGCTCCATCGACGTCGCCGCAAGAGCCGGGAACCCGATCACGTCCCCGACGGCGTAGATGTGGGGGACCTGCGTGCGGTAATGCTCGTCGACCTTGATCCGACCGCGCTCGTCGGCCTCGAGCCCGGCCTTGGCGAGGTCCAGCGGCTCGGTCATCCCCTGACGACCGGCTGAGTACATCACCACGTCGGCCGGGATCCGCTTGCCGCTCTCGAGGATCGTGAGGGTGGCCGAGCCATGGCGCTCCACTCGAGCGACGGTCTCACGGAACCGGAAGGTCACCGCGAGGTCTCGCAGGTGGTACTTGAGCGCCTCGACGATCTCCAGGTCGCAGAAGTCCAGCATGCGCTCCCGGCGTTCCACCACCGTGACCTTCGTGCCGAGCGCGGCGAACATCGAGGCGTACTCGATCCCGATCACACCAGCGCCCACCACCACCATCGACGTCGGGATCCGATCGATCTGCAGGATCTGGTCGGAGTCGACGATGGTGCGTCCGTCGAACTCCACCGAGTCCGGGCGGGCCGGCCGGGTACCCACGGCGATCACGATGCGGTCGGCGGTGACGGTTCGGACGCTTCCGTCGGGGGCTTCGACTGCCACCGTGTGCGGATCGACGAACCGCCCCACACCAATGAGCATGTCGACATGGTTGCGGGCGAGCTGGGCACGGACCACGTCGATCTCGCGGCCGATCACGTGCTGCGTACGCGCGGAGAGGTCGGCGACGGTGATCTCGTCTTTCAGGCGGTACGACGCGCCGTACATCTCACGCTGGTTCAGCCCCGTGAGGTAGAGGATCGCCTCCCGCAGAGTCTTGGACGGGATCGTTCCCGTGTTGATCGCGACTCCGCCGATCATGTGCCGCTTCTCGACCACGGCGGTCCGCTTACCGAGCTTGGCGCCTGCGATCGCGGCCTTCTGGCCGCCCGGTCCGGATCCGATGACGAGCAGGTCGTAGTCGTACATCACACTCCTCACAGGCTTACCAGGCGAGCTGGACGAGCCACGGACCTTGCGACTGTGCGGTCTGTCCGGGCAATCCTGTCGGGCTCGCTCACGTCCTGTCGTGGTTCTGATGCCGTCGTGCCTTGCTTCGGTCAGCTAGCCCTCGCAGGCCTGTGCCTTCGAAGGACTCTGCCAGACGTTCGTCTGCCTCACCAGTCGAGAGCTTCCTCGGCCACGCGGGTGATGACGTTCCCGTCGGAGTCGTACGTCGTGACGAACTCCACGTCGGTGGGGCCCGGCTGCAGCGTGCCTGCGTAGCGGGAGCCGTCGGGCAGCACAGACCGGGCAAGCGGCAGCTCGATCTGCTTCCTGTCCCGATGCGTCGTAACGACCAGCTTGGCAACGTCCTTGTGCACCTGGAAGATGATCAGAGCGCCGCCATCGGTGCGCAACCGTTTCGCGACGATCTCGTCGCGGCCGGGTCGACCCGGGGCGCCACGCTTGCCGCCCTGGTCGCCGTCCTCGGTGATCGTCAGGATGGTTTCGTGGTGGCCGTCGGTGCTCACTCCGACGATCCACCGTTGGCCTCCTATACGGCCAGCGAGCGCCGCCTCTTCATCGGGTCCGAGGAACGTTGCCGGTGGGCTGGTGAGGAACGAGTCCTTGAGCTCCCAGGCCCTGTCGATCGGTGCCTTCCGCAAGGACCTGATGAACGCATCGAGGGTCGAACGATCGACGCCGTAGGTCTGGACACCGACGAGAAAGTCGCCTTCCCGCCAGGTGACGACGTAGGAATCCCGGACCGAGACGATCGCGCCTGGGCCGCCGCGGATTCGCCGGAAGTCCCCACCGACCAGCACGCGTGTCAGCAGTGACAGCTCGTCACTGGCGTCGGTCACGCTCAGGTCGATGTACGCCAAAGGCCTGTGCCGTTTCCATTCGAAGAAGTCTCCAGACACGGGGGTGTCGGTGCTGCTTCCCCAAACCGGTCCGCTGATGAGTTGCTTCAGCCCAGCGGGCAGGACGTCGGCTGGGATCTCGAGTGGTTCATGCGGAACGCCGACGGCGCCCTTGGGCGGACTGAGTGCGTCAGCTGCTCGGGCGACCAGCTCGGGCGACACGTTGCGGCCGACGACGCCCACGTACTCGTCGGTGAAGTCCGTTGTCGGGTTCTGCCAGCTCACCCAGAGGTTGCCAAAGCATGACACCACAGGCCCGTGCTTCGAGCGTGTCCCCGTCTTTACCCCCGACGGAGAATCGGCTGGCTCACAACCGAGGTATGCCCAGTCTTCACCCCAGTTCCTGGCGGCGGCCAGGACCGGACCAGTGGCGGGATCCTCGAGGCTGGGGTCGCCGTACAGCGTCACGAGCTGACCGCTGCTGTACTCGTTGGCTCCGGAAGGATCCTCGTCGGCTGACGCGAGCTCGACGGCGGCGAGGTGAAAGCCGGGAGGCGGCTCGGAGGGGAGCAGCGTGGTGTCGCGGGCGGTTGGCGTACGGCTCGGGGTGGGCGTTTCCTCTGGCCCTGTGTGCGTGGCAGGGGGACTGCACCCGAGGGCGAGGGTCAGCAGCCCTGCGAACGCAAAGGTGACGACACGAGCCCAAGCTGCCTGCATGTGAACACTCCCCGTCGCGACCGACTACAGGCGCGAGTTCTCGGGCACTTTAGTCACGATCCCTGGTGGACGTGCAGCCCGGGCCACCGTCGACGATGGGCCCGGGCTCCACGTGGTGTGAGGTTCGGCTACTCGCTGTCCGCCTGGGCTTCCTGCACCTTCTGGGCGATGTGGGACGGCATGGGTTCGTACCGAACGAACGACCGGGTGAATGTCCCTGTCCCATGGGACATCGAGCGCAGGTCGGTGGCGTACTTCGTGATCTCGATCTGCGGCACCTCGGCCTTCACGAGAGTGCGGCCTTGGCCGACCGGCTCCGTCCCGAGCACCCGTCCGCGCCTGCTGGAGAGGTCTCCCATCACGGTTCCGACGTACTCGTCGGACACCATGACCTGGACCAGGTCGACCGGCTCGAGCAGGTTGATCGAGGTGTTCTTGGCTGCCTCGCGAAGCGCCAGCGCGCCAGCCGTCTGGAACGCCATGTCGGAGGAGTCGACGCTGTGCGCCTTGCCGTCGAAGAGCGTGACCCTGATGTCCACGACCGGGTAGCCGGCGGCGACGCCACGCTCCATCTGCGCGCGGACGCCCTTCTCGACGCTGGGGATGAACTGGCGCGGAACCGCGCCACCGACCACCTTGTCGACGAACTCGAATCCCGAGCCCTCCGGCAGCGGCTCGACCTCGATGTCGCAGATGGCGTACTGGCCGTGCCCACCGCTCTGCTTGACGTGGCGACCGTGCCCCTGGGCCTTGCCGGCGAAGGTCTCCCGCAGCGGCACGCGGAGCGGAACCTGGTCGACCTGCACGCCGTACCGGTTCGCGAGCCGGTCGAGCGCCACGTCGGCGTGCGCCTCACCCATGCACCAGAGAACGAGCTGTCGGGTCTCGGCGTTGTGTTCGACGCGAAGCGTGGGATCCTCGGCGGCGAGCCGGGTCAAGGCGAGCGAGAGCTTGTCTTCGTCGGCCTTCGCGTGCGCGGCGACGGCGATCGGCAGCAGGGGTTCGGGCATGGTCCACGGCGCCATCACGAGCGGGTGGTCTTTGTCCGAGAGCGTGTCGCCGGTCTCGGCGTGGTTGAGCTTGCCGATGGCACAGATGTCGCCCGCGATGCAGTGGTTGAGGGTTCGCTGCACCTTGCCCAGAGGCGAGGAGAGCGTGCCGACTCGCTCGTCGATGTCATGGTCCTCCCGGCCTCGAGAGTCCTCGAAGAACGCCGACATGTGGCCAGAGACGTGGAGGGTGGCATCCGGGCGGATGGTGCCGGAGAAGACACGGACCAGACTGATCCGGCCGACGTACGGGTCGGAGAAGGTCTTGACCACTTCCGCGAGGACTGGTCCGGACGGATCGCAGGGCAGCCTTCCGACCGACTTGCCCTGCGGAGTGAAGGCCTCGGGCTGCGGGTGCTCCAGCGGCGATGGAAAGGCGCTCGTCATGATCTCGAGCAGCTCGATCATGCCGACACCGGTCGTCGAGCACGCGGGAATGACCGGGAAGAAGGCGCCGCCCGCGACCGCCTTCTCCAGGTCGTCGATGAGCACCTTCGGGTCGATCTGCTCACCTTCGAGGTAGCGGTCCATGAGGCTTTCGTCCTCGGACTCCTCGATGATCCCCTCGATGAGGGTCCCACGCGCCTCCTCGATCTGGTCGGCGTACTCGTCACCAGGCGTCGACTCGACTCGGCTGCCCGAGGAGTAGTCGAAGAGCTTCTGCGACAGCAGACCGATGAGGCCGGTGACTCCGGCCTGGCTCGTGACCGGCAGGTAGAGGGGGAGGACTTTCTCCCCGAAGGCCGCCTGCGCCTGGCGGAGTACGTTCGGGTAGTCGGCGCGTTGGTGATCGAGCTTGGTGATCACGACAGCCCGTGGCATGCCGACGGATGCGCATTCGTGCCAGAGGGCCTCGGTTGCGCCGTCGATGCCCTCACTTGCGGCGATGACGAACAGGGCGCAGTCGGCGGCTCGCAGGCCGGCCCGGAGCTCACCGACGAAATCGGCGTAACCGGGCGTGTCCAGCAGATTGACCTTGATGCCGTCATAGGTCAGCGGGGCCAGAGACAGGCCGATCGAGCGCTGCTGCCGGTGCTCGACCTCGTCGAAGTCGCTCACCGTGGTGCCGTCCTCGACTCGGCCCGCACGATTGATCGTGCCGGTCGCGACGAGCAGCGCCTCGACCAGCGTTGTCTTCCCCGAGCTCGACGGGCCGACCAGCACGATGTTGCGGATGACATCGGGCCGGTCGGCCGTTGGTGCAGCGACCGCGGCTCCACTGGAGTGTGCGTGCTTTTCAGCCATGGGCTCGCCTCCTCGCCAGCTGGGCTTCAGGGCCCCTCCGGAGGGAGGCTCCTCGGATGCTCGAGGGGTCTTCCCCCGAAAGGTGACTTCCACCCTTCACCCGAGACAGGCGGGTGCACAAGTACTTCCTGCGTGTTGACGGAACTGGCCCACGAGGTGAACGGTCAGTAGCCGGCGAACCGGCCATCCGTCCCGCTGGCCACGGGTCTAGTCGACTATGTGCGCTGTGTCGGCCGGGGGTACAAGGCCGGTCGGGAACCGGTCAGAGGGCCGGCCGACGTCGTGGCGATGGTCACCTGCAGACCCCGAGTAGCATCAGCCGCGGGGGCACTGCCCCTCGTAAGGTCCCGAGGAGCACACGACCCCGGCTGGGGCACGAGAACCCTGAGCACGATGGGCGGGGGATTCTGCGAGAAGCGGCGATCACTTTATGTTGCGACGGTTCCACCAGTTCTGGCTACGGCTCCTGACGCCCGTAGCCCGGTTCTTCCTCAAGGTCGGCATCGGTCCGGACGCCGTGACCTTCGTCGGAACCCTGGGGGTGTGCGTCGGGGCACTGGCCTTCTTCCCGCGCGGCGAGCTCTTCTGGGGCACGATCGTCGTGACCGCCTTCGTCTTCTCCGACATGGTCGACGGGCTGATGGCCCGGATGTCGAACCGGTCGTCGAGATGGGGGGCGTTCCTCGACTCCACCCTCGACCGCGTGGGCGACGCCGCGGTGTTCGGCGGGCTCGCCCTCTGGTACGCCGGAGGTGGAGCGAACTTCCCCCTCGCCTGCCTTGCCCTCTACGACCTGGTCATGGGAAGCGTGACGTCGTACGCGAAGGCTCGGGCGGAGAGCCTCGACATGAAGGCGGACGTCGGCATCGCCGAGCGGGCAGACCGGCTGGTCGCGGTGCTGGTCGCGGCGGGCCTGAACGGTCTTGGTGTGCCCCTGGTCCTCCCGCTCGTGCTGGGCGTTCTCGCGGTGGCGAGTACGGTGACCGTGGTTCAGCGTGTGATCGCGGTCCGACGGCAGGCGCTGGCCAGGGACGCTGAGGGGAGCACGGCGGCCCAGGGCACCGGTCGGCCAGCCTCGCAACCGGTGGCGGCCGAGGGGGAGGGGACCAAGCCGCAGACCGAGCGTGAGGTGGCCGCGTCGGAGGAGAGTGCGAGCCGGACACAGGACGACGCGGGCCCGCGGCCGGGAGACGGTCGGGGAGCCGGAGGGAGTCTGTGAGAACCGAAGCCGGATCAGATCAGCGCCGGAAGACCCGGGTCAAGGATCTTGCCGCCGAGGCGATGTTCTCGGCCGGGTGGACGATCGTCCGGCGGATGCCGGCACGGTTGGCGTTCGGTCTGCTGCGTCTGGTGGCCGACCTGATCTGGTGGCGTCGATGGCGTGGGGTACGCCAGCTGGAGCGGAACCTGCAGCGGGTCCGGCCGAAGGCGAGCCCGTCGCAGCTTCGTGCCCTGTCCCGGGCCGGCATGCGGTCGTACTTCCGGTACTGGTGCGAGGCGTTCCGACTGCCGGACATCCGGGTCGACGAGATCGACCGGTCCGTGCGTACCCACGACGAGGAGACGTTCTGGACGGCCTTCTCCAGCGGCCGGGGTGTGATCGCGGCGTTGCCGCACATGGCCAACTGGGACCTCGCGGGAGCGTGGGCCAGCACCCACGGGGCACCCGTGACGACGGTGGCGGAACGGTTACGCCCGGAAGGCCTGTTCGATCGTTTCGTGGCGTATCGGGCGCGCCTCGGGATCCACGTGATCCCGGTGACAGGAGGCGACGATCCGATGGGCCGGCTGACCGACCGCCTGCGCGAGGGAGGTCTCGTGTGTCTCCTCGCCGACCGAGATCTGTCGGCCCGGGGAGTCGAGGTGACGTTCTTCGGCGAACCTACGACCATGCCGGCGGGCCCCGCCGTGTTGGCCGTACGCACCGGGGCGGTGCTGATGCCGGTGACGTTGTGGTACGACGGGCCCCAGATGCACATCCGGTTCCATCCGCCCCTCGACGTGCCCGACAGCGACCCGGTCCGCACGCTCACGCAGCGACTCGCGGACGTCTTCGCGGAGAGCATCGGCGAGCATCCCGAGGACTGGCACATGCTGCAGCGACTCTGGCTTGCCGATCGGTCTGGCGGGCGCTCGATGCCCCCGGAGTCGCATCGACCGTCGGATCGGCCGCTCGTTCCGCCTGACGGGGAGGTGGCACGGCCCACACAGGCCGGGCCTCCGGAGTCTGAGGGTCCGAAGGCAGGGCTCACAGAGGCAGGGCTTGCAGGGGCTGGGGGTCCAGAGGCTGGGCGTCCAGAGGTTGGGCGTACGGAGAAGGCGCGGCGTAGCCCACCGGCGGCAGCGAGCGAAGCTGAAGGGTGATGCCCACGTGAGGGTCGGGATCGTATGCCCGTATTCGCTGGACGTGCCGGGTGGCGTCCAGAACCACGTACGCGACCTTGCCGAGGTTCTGCTGGAGGCGGGTCACGACGTGTCCGTTCTGGCGCCAGCCGACGACGACACGCCGGTGCCGGCGTATGTCGTGCCCGCAGGTCGCGCGGTGCCCGTCCCCTACAACGGATCGATTGCGCGGCTGGCGTTCGGCCCGCTGTCGGCGAAGCGGGTTCGTCGGTGGATCAGGGACGGCCGGTTCGACGTGCTGCACATCCACGAGCCGGCGACACCGTCGCTGTCGTTGCTCGCGCTCTGGGCGGCGACCGGACCCATCGTGGCGACGTTCCACACCGCGATGGAGCGGTCGCGCGTGATGAGTGCCGCGTCGTCGATCCTGCTTCCGGCGTTGGAGAAGATCAGCGCGAGGATCGCGGTGAGCGAGCCGGCACGTGCCACGTTGGTCCATCACCTGGGTGGCGAGCCGGTCGTGATCCCGAACGGACTCTTCGTCGATCGGTTCTCCCGAGCCCGCCCCCGCGAGGAGTGGCGGACCGGCGAGGGAACTCTGTGCTTTCTGGGACGGCTGAAGGACCCGCGCAAGGGCCTTGCCGTGCTACTGCGAGCGTTCCCCATGATCCGCAGGAAACGCCCCGGCGTACGCCTCCTGGTCGCGGGGCCGGGAGATCCGGAGGAGGCGCGGGAGATGCTCCCGCCCGACTGCCGGAGCGCCGTGACGTTCCTCGGGGCGATCGACGACGAGACCAAGGCCGAGATGTTCGCGAGCTCGGACCTCTACGTGGCACCGCACACCGGCGGTGAGTCGTTCGGCATCGTGCTCGTGGAGGCGATGGCCGCCGGTGCACCGGTGCTGGCCAGCGATCTCGAGGCGTTCCGGCTGGTTGTCGAAAAGGGGCGGATCGGCCGACTCTTCGCCGTGGGCGATGCGGCGGAGCTCGCACGGGCAGCGCTCGAGCTGCTCGACGATCCCGGTGAGAGAGCGCGACTCCGTGAGGCGGCACAGCTCGTGGTGCGCCGGTACGACTGGAGCCGGGTCGCCTCCGAGATCCTGGCCGTGTACGAGATGGTGGCCCAGGGTGCGGCGCAGGTCACGGAGGCCGTGGCGGCTGACGCCCGGCCGAGGAAGGCTCAGCTCGACGGCGAGACTTCTGCCCGGCAGGTGTGGAGATGACCTGGAACTGGATCTTCATCTCCGTGGTGGCGGTCGCCGTGGTCGGCGTCTACCTCTCCTGGACGGCGGGACGACTCGACCGCTTGCACGCGCGCCTGGATGCCGCTCGTGCGGTGCTGGACGCCCAGCTCTTCCGCCGGTCGGGTGTGGCGCTCGAGGTCGCCACCTCCGGCATGCTCGATCCGGCGACGTCCCTGCTCGTCGCCGACGCTGCACGACGTGCCCGGGCGGCGAGCGAGGCGGATCGGGAGGTGGCGGAGTCGAACCTGTCGAAGGCGCTCGCAGCAGCGTTTCCCGATCTGGAGACGAGCCGCGAGCTGGCCGACGATCCCGGTGCGGAGGAGCTCCTGGCCGAGCTCGGGGCAGCCTGCCGCCGAGTGGAGATGGCACGCCGGTTCCACAACGACACGGTGGCAACCGCGAGGGCCCTGCATCGCCGCTGGCTGGTTCGGGTGTTCCGGCTCGCGGGTCATGCGCCGATGCCGGAGACGGTGGAGATGGACGTGACCCCGCCCACCGGTCTCCTCCCGTGACCCTGCTGCCTCGACGCGGCCGGGTGGCCAGGCGACTGGACGATCCGGGTCATTTCCGGGCAGTTGCCCGGGTGTTACCGGAGGCCAGGAGGTCGTCGGAACTGCAAGCCTTCGATCCATGGCGGACATGACGAACGACCGCCGGGGCCATTCCTCGGGTCAGGAGTATGCGATTGCGACGCACGGCCTCTCGAAGCTGTTTCGGCGCCGAGCGGTGGTGTGTGACGTCGATCTACGGGTGGCGCCCGGGCGGGTGTATGGGCTACTCGGCCCGAACGGCGCGGGGAAGAGCACCACGCTGAAGTTGCTGCTGGGGTTGCTCGAGCCAGATCGCGGTGCCGTCTCGCTGTTCGGCCGACCGTGGCAGCGATCGGCGTTGGCGGGGGTCGGCGCGAGCATCGAGGGCCCGGCACTGTACGGGCACCTCTCGGCGGCGGAGAACCTGGAGGTCCACGCTCGTCTGCTGGGGCTCCCTCGCAGCCGCGTCGGCCAAGCTCTTGGTCTCGTCGGGTTGCAGGGAGCAGGCCGGCAGAGGGTTCGTACCTTCAGCACCGGGATGAAGGGTCGGCTGGCCTTGGCGATCGCCCTCCTAGGCGATCCATCCGTTCTGATCCTGGACGAGCCGCACAATGGCCTCGACCCTGAGGGAGTCGTCGCACTCCGCCAGCTGATTCGCCGGTATACGTCGAGCGGTCGCACGGTGCTGCTCAGCAGTCACGTCCTCGCAGAGGTCGCGCAACTCGCTGACGACGTGGGCGTCATCGTCGACGGAAGGCTGCGCTATCAGGGACCATTGTCGGGCTTGGCGCCGGACTCCGACCTGGAACGGGCCTACTTCGATCTCACGGCCCCGGCAGGATTGGCGGGTTCGGCATGACCGCGGCTCTGGTCAGCTCCGGGGCGAGCCTTGCCGCCGAACGACTGCGGTGGCGGCACAGCGCCGCGGCCCGGCTACCGCTCCTCGGTTTCGCTGCGGCGTCGGTTCAGGGCCTGCTCTACCTGGCCGGCTCGACCCGGCGCAGCTGGGACGCCCTGGGGTCCTGGCAGATCCTCTGGGTCTCCTTCCTCGGCCCGGTAGCTGTGGGCCTGCTGGCGGGCCTTCTGGGGAAACGGGAGCAGGATGCTCGCGGTGGCGGTGCCTGGTGGCGGCCGATCACCGCCTTCAAGGCCCACGTGGCGCAGTTCCTCGTGATGGCCGGCTATGCGCTCGGCCTGCAGATTTTCGTGCTGTTCGCCACTCTTCCGTACGGCTGGATCGACGGCCTGCCGTTTCCGGGTCCGGTGGGAACGCTCGCAGGCCTGGCGCTTGTGCAGTGGTGCGCGACGCTGTCGCTTCTCGCGATCGCGCATCATCTGGCGCTGCGGTGGGGACTGTTCGCCGCCACAGGTCTCGGCCTCGCCTGGGCGATCACGGGGACACTCACCGCAGAAGGTGGCTGGTGGTGGGTTCAGCCCTGGGCATGGTCGGTGCGTGCGGCGTTGCCGATCATCGGGACCCATGCCAACGGTGTGCCGCTCGCGCCGGGCGAGACGCTTCCGGCGAGCTGGGTCTGGCAGCCGGCATTGCTCAGCTGCATGACTGCGGTCGCCGTGGTGTGGCTGGCTAAGGCATACGCGCACCCGCCTGCCGCGCACGAGCGTCCAGGACTCGGGCGGCGCACCATCGCACGCTATGCGTCCGACGGAAGATGGCGTACCGGCGAGTGGGCTGCCCTGCTGCACTCCATGCGTCGCACCGCACTCGTGCCCCTGATCCTTGCCACGCTGCTGACGATCGTCGCAGGCCTCGTGCTGTGGTCGGATCCGCGCATCACGCTGCAGCTGCTCGGCCTCGTTGTGGCACCCGTCGGGACGGCGCTGCTCCCGCTCCTCGTCTGGCACTGGACGGCACCCGCATGGCGGGCGCTCGCGCTCCGACCCACCGGGCCGGAGCGACTGGTCGACGTGCTCCTTGCGCTGATGGGACTCTGCCTGGCAGGGCTCGCCGGGTTTGCCACGGCCGCCCTGATGCTCGCCGGGCTCGCACCAGTGACCGCTTTGACCTTCGGTCTGCTCAGCATCACGACCGGCTGGATGCTGATCTGCTGGCACTTCTGGCTCGTCCTGCGAACAGGTGTTGGCGTCGCGGTCGCATCTGGTTCTGTTGGCGCCCTCGTGGGGCTTGTCGTCGGAGGCACGGGTCTCGCCGGCACCCTGTGGCCGTTCGCACCGTGGACCTGGACGATCACGGCCCTGTCGGGCCATCGAAGCCTCGTCGTCGTGCCGATCTGCCTGGTCCTTTGTATTCCGCTCGGGATCGCCTGCCGCTCCGCTGGCCGTCGAGCGCCCGGCGGAGCCTGACCGGCCACTCGATGTCGAGCCCGTCCCACTGCAGACGGGTCGGTGGGCGACCGCGAGCTCCTGGATCTCGTTCGAGCTGACCTTCGGACAGGGGCGGCTCGAAGTCACGACTGGGCGATGGCCTGTCGGGCAAAGACTGCGCCGTCTGGTGGACATGCCATCTGGTGGCCCAGGCGGAGAGGGCCACCAGACGACAACTGGCTCTGGAACGCATGGCCAGTCGCCCTACCATGGTGACCGTGAGCGAGAACCAGAACGGACACGTGAGAGAAGGCCAGACTGAGCCGGACAGCACCGCGCCAGTCACGGGAACTGCTCGAGTCAAGCGCGGCATGGCCGAGATGCTCAAGGGTGGCGTGATCATGGACGTCGTGACCCCTGAGCAGGCCAAGATCGCCGAGGATGCCGGTGCGGTGGCCGTGATGGCTCTCGAGCGCGTGCCTGCCGACATCCGCGCCCAGGGCGGTGTCGCTCGGATGAGCGACCCGGACATGATCGAAAGCATCATCAACGCGGTCTCGATCCCGGTCATGGCCAAGGCTCGGATCGGGCACTTCGTCGAGGCGCAGGTGCTGCAGGCGATCGGCGTCGACTACATCGACGAGTCGGAGGTCTTGACACCGGCCGACGAGACCCACCACATCGACAAATGGGCCTTCACGGTGCCGTTCGTCTGTGGTGCCACCAACCTCGGAGAGGCGCTGCGGCGGATCTCCGAAGGTGCGGCCATGATCCGCTCGAAGGGGGAGGCCGGCACCGGCAACGTCGTCGAGGCCACCCGGCACATGCGGCAGATCCGCAGCGAGATCCGTCGTCTGACGACGCTCAGCGAGGACGAGCTGTACGCAGCGGCCAAGGAGCTGCAAGCGCCGTACGAGCTCGTCAAGGAGGTCGCGACGCTGGGCAAGCTGCCCGTCGTCCTCTTCACGGCCGGAGGTATCGCCACCCCGGCCGACGCGGCCATGATGCGGCAGCTCGGTGCTGAAGGCGTGTTCGTCGGATCCGGCATCTTCAAGTCGGCCGATCCAGCCAAGCGGGCGGCGGCCATCGTCCAGGCCACGACGTTCTACGACGACCCGGACGTGATCGCGAAGGTGTCGCGTGGTCTGGGTGAGGCGATGCCGGGCATCAGCGATGTCCCGGAGAGCGCAAGGCTCGCGACTCGCGGCTGGTGACGCGAGACACGTGTGGCTCGAACCGCTGGCCCGTGCGGGAGCGTGCGGTCCGGTTGGTCGACCTGCTGGCGTAGGAGTTAAGGGACGTGGCTTCGGAACCGGTCATCGGCGTGCTCGCGCTGCAGGGTGACGTGCGTGAGCACCATCGCATCCTGCGCACCTTGGGGGTCGAGACAGCCGACGTCCGCAGGCCCGCGGAACTGCACGCGGTCGACGCGCTCGTGATTCCGGGCGGCGAGTCCACCACGATGGGCAAGCTGGCCGAGCGGTTCGACCTGCTCGATCCACTCCGCAAGCGCCTCGCCGATGGCATGCCCGCGCTGGGGACGTGCGCCGGGATGATCATGCTCGCCGACCGGATCGTGGACGGCATCGCCGGGCAGCAGACGATCGGCGGGATCGACATGACCGTCCGACGCAACGCGTTCGGGCGGCAGGTGGACTCGTTCGAGGCGGACATCCACTTCGAGGGGATCCACGGGCGGCCTTTCCACGCGGTCTTCATCCGCGCTCCGTGGGTGGAAGCCGTGGGCCCGGCGTGCCGGGCGCTCGCGCGTGTGGCCTCCGGTCCGGCCGTCGGTAGGATCGTTGCGGTCCGTCAAGGTCAGCTGCTCGCCACAGCGTTCCATCCGGAACTGACCGGCGACGACCGTATCCACGCATACTTCGTCGACCTCGTGAAGGAGGCCTAGCCCGCCATGTCCGGCCATTCCAAATGGGCGACTACGAAGCACAAGAAGGCCGTGATCGACGCGAGGCGAGGCAAACTCTTCGCGAAATTGATCAAGAACATCGAGGTCGCGGCCCGGGTCGGTGGTCCGGATCCCGCCGGCAACCCCACGCTGTACGACGCGATCCAGAAGGCGAAGAAGTCCTCCGTACCCGCCGACAACATCGAGCGGGCCGTGCGTCGTGGGGCTGGCCTGGAGAGCGGGGGCGCCGACTACCAGACGATCATGTACGAAGGCTACGCGCCGGGCGGGGTCGCGTTGTTGATCGAGTGCCTCACAGACAACCGCAACCGGGCCGCCAGCGAGGTACGCAAGGCCACCACCCGCAACGGCGGGACGATGGCAGACGCCGGGAGCGTGTCGTACCTCTTCAGTCGGCGTGGCGTCGTCGTCGTGCCCCGGACCCAGGACGGCAAGGAACTGACCGAGGACGACGTCCTCACGGCCGTCCTCGACGCCGGTGCCGAGGAGGTCAACGACCTCGGCGAGGCGTTCGAAGTGATCTCGGCACCCTCTGACCTGGTAGCGGTACGCACCGCCCTGCAAGAGGCGGGGATCGACTACGAGTCAGCTGAGGCGAGCTTCGTCCCGAGCGTGACGGTTCCCATCGACGAGGAGACGGCACCGAAGGTCTTCCGGCTCATCGAGGCAATCGAGGACTGCGACGACGTCCAGAACGTCTACGCCAATTTCGACGTCTCGGACGAAGTGATGGAAAAGGTGGGCTGAGAACCCCGCTCAGTCGCGGGTGCGGAGCCGCTTGCTGGCGCGGGCAAGATTCATCTGGTGAGGTGATGGCCAGCGCCGGACATCTCAGGCTTTGGCCAGTTACCGTGTTGACGTGCAGCGCGACGTTGCCCGCGAAGCTCCCACCGTCGAGTTCACCCGACTCGACGGTTACGTACTACGGGAGCGGATCGGCGAGGGCGGGATGGGGGTCGTCCATCGGGCGACGGACCCCCATGGTCGTGTTGTAGCGATCAAGCTGCTTCGTCCGCACGTCGCGAGCGACCGCGAGTCTCGGGCCAGGTTCGCGCGAGAGGCACAAGTGCTCGCCCGGGTGCGAGGCCGGCATGTCGCCCAGGTCCTCGACGCCGACGTGGCCGCCGCCACCCCGTACCTCGTCACGGACTTCGTGGACGGACCGCCGCTCCACGAGGTCGTGGAACGGGACGGGCCGTTGCGCGGGCCGGACCTCGCCGACCTTGCTGGTGATCTCGCCGACGCGCTGTGTTCGATCCACGCCGCTGGTGTGGTGCATCGGGACCTCAAGCCAGGCAACGTCCTGATCGAGGACGGCATCGCCGTCGTCATCGACTTCGGCATCGCGCAGCTCGCCGACGACACCCGGCTCACGGTGCCGGGCCAGGCGTACGGAACGCCCGGTTACGTGGCCCCCGAGATCCTCAGGGGCACCGAGATCACATCGGCGGCGGACATCCATTCCTGGGCGGCGACCGTGACGTACGCCGCGACCGGACGCGCGCCGTTCGGCAAGGGTCCGCTGGACGCCATCGCCTACCGCGTTCTCCACGAGGAACCGGACCTGGACGACTGCCCGGAGTGGCTCGTCCCGGTGCTGGAGCTGTGCTTCCTCAAGGACCCTCGGGCACGGCCGAGTGCGCCTGCGCTGCTGCATTGGCTCGAGACCGGCGAACCCCCGCCCGAGCGGACGATCGCGCTCGCTCAGGCCGGGTCGGTCGCTGACACGCGACCCGATGGGACTGCAGTGACGGCGCGGTTGGACGCCTCCGGGACGGCTGCGCCGGCGGCACCGCACGAGACCGGGTACGACGACGACGGGTACCCCGACGAGGACCGGTATGCGCGGGTCGCACCGGGTGGCCATGACGAGCCGGACGCCTATGACGAGACGGCGTACGACGACCGGTACGACGAGGGCTATGACGAAGCCGAGCCCGACGATGACCAGGTGACCGAGACGTATCCGGAGTCCACGCCCTGGCCGGCCTACTACGGACCGATCAAGCCGTTCCGCGTGGTGACCGCGCTGGCGTTCGGTGTCCTGGCCGCGCTCGCCGCGGTCGTCCCAGTCGCGGCCGGAGTCGCCATGGTCGTGTGGTTGGTGGCCAGTCGCACAGTCGACCGGTCGGCGTTCACCCTCCGACGCTGGCGGTCTCGTCGGGGACGAGGGCGCCTCGACCCCCTCGTGGTGGTCGTCGCCTCGCCCTGGAACGTCCTTCGGTCCGTCCTCGTCACGGTGCTGACGCTGCCGATCGCGGTCGCGGGAGCGGCGATCCTGCTGGGTGTCGGCGTGCTCTTCTTCTACGCGGGTGCGATCACACCGCGCTGGGACGTGGCCTTCGGGGTGAGTGGGCTCGTGATCGCGGCATTGGCGTGGTGGGGTGTCGAGGGCGAGAGCATCCGGCGGGGGAGCGGACTGATCCTCACGGGACTGCTACGCCGTCGCTGGCAGACCATGGCGGCCGGTGGGCTTCTGGCTGCGCTCGCCCTGGTCCTGCTGAGCGTCGCGAGCAGCGAACCCGTGTCCTGGTGGCCGCTGGAGACCGAGCCGCGCTTGCCGTTCGACTGGCCTGGCTGATTCGGGTCGGCCGGAGGGTCCCACGTCGTGGTCGAATTGCCGGGCACCCGGCGCGTCGTGCATACCACTGGCCCAACCGACAGGTAGCGTGGCGAACGCGTGTTCGCCGTACGCGTGCAGAACCTGCGGCCACACGCTCACGGCGATGCCCCGGTGACGGCAGAAGGTGAACGGAGGGTCCAGGAGCAGTGCGGGTCCTCGGAGTCGATCCTGGACTGACCCGGTGCGGCCTGGGCCTGGTGGAAAGCGCCCGTGCTCGACAGCTGACCCTGCTCGCCGTCGATGTGGTGCGCACCTGCCCTGACCTCGACGTTGGTGGCCGGTTGCTCGAGGTCGAGCGAGTGGTCGACAGATGGCTCGACACTCACCGCCCGGACGCGGTGGCGCTCGAGCGCGTCTTCAGCCAGCACAACGTCCGCACGGTGATGGGGACGGCCCAGGTTAGCGGTGTCGTGCTCGCGGCAGCGGCACGACGGGGAATCCCCGTGGCGCTCCACACCCCGAGCGAGGTGAAGGCCGCCGTCACCGGCAGCGGTCGGGCCGGCAAGAGCCAGGTCACCACCATGGTGACCCGGATCCTGGGGCTATCGACCAGGCCGCGGCCCGCCGACGCCGCAGACGCCCTCGCTCTCGCGATCTGTCACTTGTGGCGAGGGCCGGCGAACGCGCGGATCGAGGCCGCTCGGCAAGCTGTCGAAGCACGGCTGGGTGAGCGTCGTGTAGCAGGACGAGTGTCGGCGAGAGGGGGCCAGCGGAGTTCCACTCCCGTCGGGGGACAGTCGGTGGGCACTGACAAACTGGGCCGGACGGATCGGAGGCCTTGATGATCGCGTTTGTTCGTGGCCGGGTGACGGCGGTGGGCCTGGATTCGGTCGTCGTCGACGTCGGCGGAGTCGGCATCGAGGTTCGCGCGACTCCGAGCACCCTCGCCGAGCTCCGTGTCGGCACCACGGTGACGCTTCCGACGAGCCTGGTGGTGCGCGAGGAATCGTTGACGCTGTACGGGTTCGCCGACGACGACGAGCGCACGGTCTTCGAGCTCCTGCAGACGGCGAGCGGGGTCGGGCCGAAGCTGGCCCAGGCTATGCTCGCCGTTCATCGCCCCGACGACCTGCGCAAGGCAGTTGCCACCGAAGACCTGTCCGCGCTCACCAAGGTGCCAGGCATCGGCAAGAAGGGCGCACAGCGCATCGTGCTCGAGCTCAAGGATCGGCTGGGCGCACCGGGGTCGGCCGTCGACGGGGCAGACCGCAGCGCGACCGCCACGTCGGGTGGGGCGCCGGCACCGTGGCGGGAGCAGGTGCGTGGTGCCCTGCTCGGGCTGGGCTGGTCGGCACGCGAGGCCGACGCTGCGCTGGATGCCGTTGCGCCGATGGCGGAGAACGGCAGCGACGGCGGCCCTGACGTGCCGGCTCTGCTTCGCGCCGCGCTCCGTACCTTGTCGAAGGCATGACGGGTGGCCGGATGCCGGACGTCAACTTCGCCGCTGGGAGTGAGTCGACGATGTACGACGAGAACGAGCCGGATGTCGTCCCGTCCGGGCGGAGCCTCGTCGCGGCTGAGGCCCGTGGCGACGAGAGCGCGGTCGAGGCGGCGCTGCGGCCGCGGACCCTCGACGAGCTGATCGGCCAGAACCGCGTGCGAGACCAGCTCGGTCTGGTCCTGGAGGCCGCGCGGAGCCGTGGGAGGCCACCGGATCACGTCCTGCTCTCGGGTCCACCGGGGATCGGCAAGACCACCCTTGCCATGATCATCGCAACCGAGCTCAGCGCCCCGTTGCGGATCACAAGCGGCCCGGCCATCCAGCACGCCGGGGACCTCGCGGCGATCTTGTCGTCGCTGAGCGAAGGGGAGGTCCTCTTCATCGACGAGATCCACCGGATGAGCCGCCCGGCCGAGGAGATGCTCTACATGGCGATGGAGGACTTCCGGGTCGACGTGGTGGTCGGCAAAGGCCCAGGTGCGACAGCGATCCCGCTGGAGATTCCCGCGTTCACTCTCGTTGGTGCCACAACCCGATCCGGACTGCTACCTGGTCCACTGCGTGATCGGTTCGGCTTCACCGCCCACCTCGAGTACTACGAGGTCGACGAGCTCGAGCAGATCGTCATGCGGTCGGCACGGCTGCTCGAGGTGCCGGTGACCAAGGGCGGCGCCAACGAGGTGGCCAGCCGTTCCCGTGGTACACCGCGGATCGCCAACCGCCTGCTGCGGCGGGTTCGCGACTACGCCCAGGTGCGAGGCGATGGGGTCGTGCGCCGGGAGACTGCCCGCACAGCGCTCACGTTGTACGAAGTAGACGAAGACGGGCTTGACCGGCTCGACCGTGCCGTACTCGATGCCTTGTGTCGGAGGTTCGGTGGAGGTCCGGTTGGACTGTCGACCCTGGCGGTGGCGGTCGGCGAAGAGCGTGAGACGGTCGAGGAGGTCGCAGAGCCGTTCCTCGTCCGACAGGGCTACCTGGCCCGTACGCCGCGCGGGCGGGTCGCGACGGCAGCTGCCTGGCAGCAGCTTGGCCTGACACCTCCACAGGATTCCCCATTTGGGCAGCAAGTGGCCTTCGACCTGTAGTGGGCGTCGAGGATCGCCTGACGGGTATGCCGCGTCTGCCTCGAGAGATCGGGGCGGCACCGGAGGGGCAGATCCGCTGCACAGGCGTCGGGACTAGACTCCGCCGGTGGCCACGATCAGGGACGGCCGCCTGACCGTTCGAACGGTCGGTCCATGAGCGAAGGGACGAAGCATGCTTCTCAGTCAGGCTTCCGGCGGTGCGAACATCTGGGCCCTCCTCCTGCCTGTCCTGCTTCTCGTGTTGTTCTGGGTCGTGGCGATACGGCCGCAACGCAAGCGGCAGCGCGAGATGGTGGACATGCAGTCCCGGCTCGCGCCAGGTCAGCAGGTGATGACAGGCGCCGGGCTCATCGCCACGGTGCACTCCATCGAGGGCGACGTCGTGACGTTGGAGATCGCCCCAGGTGTCCACGCTCGTCACGTCCGGCAGGCGATCGTCCGCATCGTCGAGCCGTCGGCAGACGCGACGTCGACCTCGTCTGGTGAGGCGAAGGGCGAGCAGACCGGGTCGGCAGGTGAGAGCTCGTCGAGCGAGGGCACACAGCGCTCCGTCCGGCCGGTACCACGCAAACGTCGCGATCGTTCCACGGGCGAGAGCTCGACATCCTCGAACCCGATCAGTGAGGCCTGATTCGCACGAGGGGAGGTAGCGGTGGCGGCGAGGACGTCGCGTCCTTGGCGCGCTGTGGCTGTCATGCTCGTGGCACTGGCCACCGGAGTCGGCACGATGGCGGTGCTGCAGACCTGGACCCCGCGCCTCGGACTGGACCTCCGCGGGGGCACCTCGATCACGCTGACCGCCCGACCCACGGCCGGGCAGGGGGGCGTGACCTCGGAGAAGCTCAACGAAGCAGTCGAGATCATCCGGAACCGGGTCAGCGCGTTGGCGGAGGCCGAGGTCACCACGCAAGGCACCAATCACATCGTCGTGGAGATCCCCGGCGTCGGGCAGAACGAGATCGTGCGGATGGTCGGCTCGACCGCCGAGCTCCGGTTCCGGCAGGTCCTCGCCGTCCAGCCTGCGGGGGCCACGACACCGGAACCCACCGAGTCACCCAGCCCGTCGCCGAGCCGCTCGCCCAGCCCGCAGAAGTCCGCTTCGCCGAAACCTGACGGATCACCGAAAGCCACCGAGAGTCCCTCGCCGAAGACCCGGCCCCGGGTCGCGCCCCAGGGGATCGAGGCTGCCCCGACAAAAGGCCCGAGCCCTAGCCCTTCGGAGAGCCCGACGCCGTCCGCGAGCCCGACGCCGTCTGGTCAGGGGAAGGTCAAGGTGAACACGGCCGGACCGACGGCAGCGCAGCAGGCAGCGCTCGAAAAGTTCAGATGTGACGACTACACACCCGACCGGGACGACCCAGCCAAGCCCTTGCTCACCTGCGACCGGTCGAAGGGTACGAAGTTCGTCCTCGGGCCCGCCCTGGTCCTGGGCTCGGAGGTCGACGACGCGAGTGCTCAGCTCCCGCAGAACCAGCTCGCGTGGGAGGTCGCACTGTCGCTCAAGGACGAGGGAGCGAAGAAGTTCGCCGAGGCGAGCAGCCAGATGGTGAACCTGACGCCACCGCTCAACCAGTTCGCGATCGTCCTCGACGGGTTGGTGGTGTCGTATCCCCGGATCGTCGAACCCATCACGAACGGCCAGGCCAGCATCACCGGTGACTTCAGCCAGCAGGAGGCGACGGATCTCGCCAACGTCCTGAAGTACGGTGCGCTGCCCTTGAGCTTCGAGACGAGCCAGGTGTCGAACGTCTCGCCGACGCTCGGGACCGACCAACTCGTCGGCGGTCTCATCGCAGGCGCGATAGGTCTGGCGTTGGTGGCCCTGTATTCGTTCCTCTACTACCGAGGGCTCGGGATCGTGGTGGTGGCCTCGCTGATCGTCGCGGGTGCCACGACCTACGTCGCCGTCGTCCTGCTCGGTGCCGCGCAAGGGTTCACGCTCACGCTGGCCGGCGTCGCAGGATTGATCGTGGCGATCGGCATCACGGCCGACTCGTTCGTCGTGTACTTCGAGCGCTTACGCGACGAGGTACGAGAGGGCCGAAGTCTGCGCCTTGCAGTGGAGGCGGGCTGGCAGCGGGCCAGACGGACGATCCTCGCCGCCGACTCGGTGTCGCTGCTGGCCGCCGTGGTGCTGTACGTGCTGTCCGTCGGCAACGTCCGCGGGTTCGCGTACGCGCTGGGCCTCACCACCTTGATCGACGTTGCCGTGGTGTTCTTGTTCACCAAGCCGATGGTGACCTTGCTGAGCCGCACCAAGTACTTCGGTGGTGGGCGTCCCTGGTCCGGTCTGGATCCGGAGCACCTGGGTGTAAGCCGGGCTGCGGTCGAAGCGGACGGAGCGCGACGCGGTCCCGGGTCCCGGCAGTCCCGTCCCGCTGTGGTGAAGGAGGCGTGAGGTGTCTCGACTGGCCACGCTGGGGCACAAGCTCTACACCGGCGACGTCTCCGTCGGCTTCGTACCACGGCGACGTACCTGGTACGCCGTGTCCGGCGTCGTCGTCCTGGTCGCCGTCGCCGCTGTCCTGCTCCGCGGTCTCGACTTCTCCATCGAGTTCCGCGGAGGTGTCGACTTCCAGGCACCGGTGTCTTCCGGCGACGCCACCGAGGCGATTCCCCGGGTACGGAACGCAGTCGTACGCGCCGGCGTGGCCGACCTCGACGAGCCGATCGTCACGGCTGTCGGCGACGACACGGTCCGCGTGGAGACGGTTGCGCTCGGGACCGACGACATCACGAAGGTACGCCGAGCCATCGGGGAGGCAGTCGGAGCGAAGCCGTCCGATGTCGCGTACTCGAGCATCGGTCCCACCTGGGGCGCTCAGATCACCAACAAGGCGCTGGTGAGCCTCGGCGTCTTCCTCGGCCTGGTCATGGTGGTGATCTGGCTGTACTTCCGCGAGTGGAAGATGTCGCTGGCCGCCATCGTGGCGCTGCTGCACGACGTCCTGGTCACGGTCGGGGTGTACGCCCTGGTCGGCTTCGACGTCACGCCGGCGACGGTGATCGGCGTGCTCACGATCTTGGGCTATTCGCTGTACGACACGGTGGTGGTCTTCGACAAGGTGCGGGAGAACACACGGGGGATCACCTCGCTGAGTCGCACCACCTACAGCGAGGCTGCCAACCTTGCGGTCAACCAGACGCTGGTGCGTTCGATCAACACGTCGGTCATCGCCCTGTTGCCGGTTGCGGGGATTCTGTTCGTCGGCGCTGGCTTGTTGGGTGCCGGCACGTTGAAGGACCTGTCGTTGGCGCTCTTCATCGGGATCACCGCCGGCACCTACTCCTCGATCTTCCTCGCGACTCCATTGCTCTGCGATCTCAAGGAACGCGAGCCAGCCATGCAGGCGTTGGCACGGCGTGTGGAGCAACGCCGACGGTCGGCCGATCGCAGACGTCCCGAGGCAGCCATGGTGGGGGCGACCCGGGCCAGCGGCGGTGCCGGCGACGCACCTGCGGTGGTGAGACAGATGGCACGGGTCGGGGCCGGGTCGGCGAAGGGGGAGGCAGCGGCCAACCCACGTGGAGTCAAGAGGTCGCAGCCGCGCAAGCGGCGCCGGTCGGCACGGCGGTCGAAGGGACGCACACGATGAACGACACCGACCCTGGGCGGTATGTCACGTCACCTGCAGCGAATCCGGCAGGAGAACCAGCAGTCAGCCAGGTCACCTCGCGCGATCAGCGTTCGGCCGGTTCGTCGGTCGACAGCGAGATCGGTGAGGTGGTTCGCGCGCACGTTCGTGACGTTCCCGACTATCCCAAGCCCGGCATCGTCTTCAAGGACATCACGCCGCTGCTTGCCGACAAGGACGCGTTCGGCAGGGTCATCGAGGCGTTGGCCGCACCGTGGCGGGATCACCCGGTCGACAAGGTCGTGGGCATCGAGGCGCGCGGCTTCATCCTCGCGGCACCGGTCGCCTTCGCCCTGGGGGTCGGACTCGTTCCGGTACGAAAGCACGGCAAGCTTCCCGGAACGACCCGCGCCCAGACCTACGACCTCGAGTACGGCACCGAGACCCTCGAGGTGCACCTGGACGCCTTGAGCGCTGGTGAGCGGGTGCTCGTGATCGACGACGTCCTGGCCACGGGCGGCACGATCGAGGCGACGACGCGCCTGGCGTACGCCAGTGGCGCGGACGTGGTCGGCATATCGGTTCTGCTCGAGTTGAGCTTCCTCAACCCGCGCGAGCGGCTGCGTGATCTTCCACTACGTTCCTTGCTGGTCGTTTAGCCGGCCGAGGCGCTTTCCGTCCTGCAGGCAAACTGGTCATCAAAGACCAAACGGCCGCCTTGCGGACGGCTGACCACGGTTTCCGCGTTCGGCCCCGTAAACTGGTGACCTGCCGCCCCGGAGGAGAGCGCTGTGGCCGAGGAGATCATCTCGCCAGTGTCGGCGCGCGGTGACGGTGGCCGCACGCCTGGGTCGAGTGTGGACGCGTCCGGCAACGGCCGTCCTGCGTCCGCGACGGCCGAGCGCCTGCCCGAGGTCGCCCACCGTGCCACAGAGGAGTCCGCAGAGGCACAGGCGACACACCAGGAAGACCAGAAGCGGGACAGGAAGCGGGCGCGGAAACGGGCTCAGGAACAGGCTCCGCGCAACCGGTCCGTGGCCCGCCGGGTATCCGGCCAGAGCCTGGCGCGTCCGTTTTCCGAATCCTCGCGCAGAATGCGTGAACGGCTGGCTCGACTTGGCCGAGCGCCGCAAGGGAACCCGGTGCTCGAGCCGATGCTCCGTATCGTCCGGACGACCCACCCCAAAGCTGACCTGTCGCTGATCGAGAAGGCGTACCACACGGCGGAACGGCTGCACCGCGGGCAGTTCCGCAAGAGCGGTGACCCCTTCATCACGCACCCGGTGGCCGTCGCGACCATCCTGGCGGAGCTCGGTATGACCCCGCCGACCCTCTGCGCGGCCCTGCTGCACGACACTGTGGAGGACACGCCGTACACGCTGGAAGAGCTGCGGGCGGACTTCGGCGACGAGATCGCGATGCTGGTGGACGGTCTCACGAAGCTCGACCGCGTGAAGTACGGCGAGTACGCCCAGGCCGAGACCATCCGCAAGATGGTCATCGCCATGGCCAAGGACATCCGGGTCCTGGTCATCAAGCTGGCCGACCGGCTGCACAACATGCGGACGCTGCGCTACCAGCCGCGGCACAAGCAGGAGAAGAAGGCGCGCGAGACCCTGGAGATCTACGCCGCGCTGGCGCACCGGCTGGGCATGAACACCCTGAAGTGGGAGCTCGAGGACCTCGCGTTCGCGACGCTGCACCCCAAGCTGTACGACGAGATCGTCCGGCTGGTCGCCGAGCGGGCTCCGTCGCGGGACGAATACCTCGCGAAGGTGATCGACCAGGTCGAAGCCGATCTGCGGGCCGCCAAGATCAAGGCCACGGTCACCGGTCGCCCCAAGCACTACTACTCCATCTACCAGAAGATGATCGTGCGCGGGCGCGACTTCGGTGACATCTACGACCTGGTCGGGATCCGTGTGCTCACCGAGTCCGTCCGGGACTGCTATGCCGCGCTCGGCGTCATTCACGCGCGATGGAATCCCGTGCCGGGGCGGTTCAAGGACTACATCGCGATGCCGAAGTTCAACATGTACCAGTCGTTGCACACGACGGTCATGGGTCCTGAGGGCAAGCCGGTCGAGATGCAGATCCGGACGTACTCCATGCACCGGCGAGCCGAGTACGGCGTGGCGGCACACTGGAAGTACAAGGAGGACGCCAACGCGTCCCGCGACACCGACCGGCCGGCCGGGCCCAACGACATGGCCTGGCTGCGTCAGTTGCTCGACTGGCAGAAGGAGACGGAGGACCCCGGCGAGTTCCTCGAGTCGCTGCGGTTCGAGATGAAGTCGTCGCAGGTCTACGTCTTCACCCCGCGTGGGGACGTGATCGCCTTGCCCGCCGGGTCGACGCCGGTCGACTTTGCGTACGCTATCCACACCGAGGTCGGACACCGTTGCATCGGTGCGCGGGTCAACGGACGGCTCGTACCGCTCGAGAGCACGCTCGAGAACGGCGACCTCGTCGAGATCTTCACCTCCAAGGCCCAGGGTGCGGCACCGAGCCAGGACTGGCTGTCGTTCGTCAAGAGTCCGCGGGCGAAGAACAAGATTCGTCAGTGGTTCACCAAGGAACGCCGCGAGGAGGCCATCGACCAGGGCAAGGAGATCCTGGCCCGGATGGTGCGCAAGGAGGGCCTGCCGCTGCAGCGCATGCTGACGCACGAGTCGCTGGCAGCGGTCGCTCAGGATCTCCGTCTGGCCGACGTCTCGGCGTTGTACGCCGCGATCGGTGAGGGGAACGTCACCGCTCACGCCGTCATTCGCCGGCTGATGCAGGCGATCCGGGGCGCGGAGGAGGAAGCCGAGGACGTTTCCGAACGGGTCCTGCCGGCTGAACGTCCAGGTCGGGACCGCGCGCTGCGTGGGGACTCGGGTGTCGTCGTACGTGGCGTCAGCGATCTGTGGATCAAGCTCGCCAAGTGTTGTACGCCGGTGCCGGGAGACGCGATCGTCGGGTTCGTGACCCGAGGCTCAGGCGTGTCGGTCCACCGCAAGGACTGCTCCAACATCAAGCACCTGACCTCGCAGCCGGAACGCATGCTCGAGGTCGAGTGGTCGCCGACCGCCCAGAGCGTGTTCCTGGTCCAGATCCAGGTGGAGGCACTCGACCGGGCGCGGCTGCTGAGCGACATCACCCGCGTGCTCTCCGACCAGCACGTCAACATCCTGTCGGCGTCGGTGACGACGACCCGCGACCGGGTGGCGAAGAGCCGGTTCACGTTCGAGATGGGTGACACCAAGCACCTGGGTGCGGTACTGAAAGCCGTACGGAACGTCGACGGGGTCTACGACGCGTACCGCGTGACGAACTGAAGCGACGCCCCAGGGCTTCGCGAGTCGATACGTACCCTCACATGGCCTCGGAGCGCCTTAGAGGTGTCATTTACCCACTGAACGTGGTCATTATGGGGAGGGCGGCGGCTAGAAGGAGGAGAATTCGTCGAGCGTCTTCTCCACCTCGGCGAGCCACGCACGGCGAGCCTCGAGAGCTTCTCGCGCCTTGCGTTCTCCCTCCGCGTCGCCACGTGAGCGGTGTTCGGCCACCGACTTCTCCAGCTCGGCGATGGAGGCGCGCAGCTGAGCCATGGTGTCGTTCGCCCGGGCGCGGGTCTCGGGGTTGGTGCGTCGCCAGACGTTGGCCTCCGCGGCCTGGATGGCCTCCTCCACAGCGCGCAGTCGCGCCTCGAGGGACCGCACCGATGCTCGCGGCACCCGCCCGATTTGGTCCCAACGGGCCAGGATGTCCCGGAAGGCCTCACGTGCGGCGCGGTGGTCACGTACCGGAAGCAGCGCCTCGGCCTCGGCCAGGAGAGCTTCCTTCTTGCTCAGGTTGCTGGCGTACTCCGCCTCCTGCGCCGCGTAGGCCGCACTACGAGCCGAGAAGAACCGGTCCTGGGCCGCACGGAAGCGCTTCCACAGCTGCTCCTCGACGTCGCGCTGTGCCGCTCCTGCCGCCTTCCACCGCTGCATCAGCTCGCGGTATCGAGCCGTGACCGGGCCCCAGTCGGTCGAGTCGGACAAGGACTCGGCCTCCTCGACCAGCTGCTCCTTGATCTGCCGAGCTTCCTCGCGTCGGGCGTTGAGCTCGGTGAAGTGCTGCTTGCGGCGCCGGGTGTAGGCGGTGCGCGCCGTGGAGAAGCGCCGCCAGAGCTCGTCGTCGGTCTGCTTGTCGAGCCGGGGGAGCGCCTTCCATTGCTCGAGGAGCTCACGGAACCGACCGACACCGTGCCGCCAGTCCGAGCCTCCGGCGATGCTCTCGGCCTCCTCGACGATCGACGCCTTGACCTGCCGGGCTTCCTCCAGCTGCCGTTTCCGTTCGGCCTTGCGCTGGGCGCGACGCTCGGCGATCAACGCCTCGAGCGCGTCGAGCTGGGCGGTCAGGGCGCCGAGATCGCCCACGACGTTGGCCTCGGCGACGTGGCGTCGCTCCCGGCGTACCGCGCTCAGGGCTTCGTCGAGTCCAAGAATGCCGCTTTCGACCCGGGATGCGAGCAGCCCGACCTCGAGCGCCAACGCGTCGTACTTGCGCTTGAAGAAGGCGAGCGCCCCTTCTGCGTCACCGACCTTCCAGGACCCGACGGCGCGCTCACCGGTGTCGGTGCGGACGTAGACGGTGCCGTCCTCCGCTACCCGGCCCCAGGTGTCTTCTGCCGTTCCGCTCACTGTTCGCTCCCGGGTTACAAGATCACTCCGGCGTGACCTTGACGTCCTGAATGATGACCGACGTCACGGGCTTGCCGACCCCCGTAGCCCCCGATTCGGTCTTATCACGTTCGGCAGGCTTGACGATGCCCACGCGCGCGATCTCGCGCACGACATCCAGCCCTTTCCGCACCCGTCCGAACACCGTCACGGGCTCGGCGAACGACGACTTGGCGTACGTGATCGCGAACCGGCTGCCGTTGCGGTTCTCACCGCCGGTCATGACCAGCCATCCGGGCCCGAGCTCTCGTCTCGCGTCGTTCTCGTTCCCGAAGATGTAGCCCGGGCCGCCGGTGCCCGAACCCGTGGGGTCACCGCACTCGAGGTAGCGTGCCGGCGCGGGTGAGACGGTGAGGCCGGTGCAACGCGTACCGTCGTATGCCTGCTTGTCCGCGAGGAAGCGGAACGACTGCACCGCGCATGGCGCGGCCTTTCCGTGCAGGTCGACGGTGATCGTCCCACGGTTGGTCTTGATCGTGGCAACCGCGTCCTCCAGCGGTGCCTTCGCAGGAGGCGTGCCGAAGCTTTGCTGATCGTCGCCCTTGACCGAGACGAAGCGGCACTCGCCCGGCTTCGTCGGGCGCGGAGCAGTCTGAGGCTTCGGGCTGGCCGACGGAGTAGGGGTGGGCGTAGCCGTGGCCGCCGGCTCGGCACTGGCAGGAGGCTCGTCTCGGACCAGGAGCACGATGCCGTACCCGGCAGCGCTCACCGCGAGCACACCGGCCACGGCACCTGCGATGATCGCTCGCCGTCTGGCCCTCTGCCGGCGGAGGGCCCGGCGCGCCTGCTGGCGTTCCCACTTGGCCCTCGCGAGTTGTCGCCTGCGCCGCTTCTTGCTGACCACCGGACGCCCGTCTCCTCCAGTTCGCTGTCCGACTCGTGCTCCGTGAGGCTTTCCCGTCTCGACCTTTACCGTTTCGAGACCGTCTCGATCCGTACGGCGCTGGGGCCCCCGTCCGATTCTGCGCCGGTGATCGAGCAGCCAGTGTAGGGGGTGCAGGTGTCCATCATGACCGATCAGTGCGCGGATGCCGTCCGATCCACGGGCCTCATCGAGCTGCGTCCTCTCGCACAGTCGTCGCAAACCATGTCGTATGCACCCCGTAGACGCCGAATGGTGCCGTACCACGACCCGGCGGACGCACGTCGCAGCGACGACCGGTTCGCCGTCGAGAGACTTGTGCCCGGTACTCTTGCCAGACGCCGGGTCTAGTGTCGGAGCCGGCATCATCTGCTGGTGTCGCACCGGGAAACGTACGCGGCAACGCGCGACACCGTACGCCCGCACCAGACGCCGCAACCGTTCGTTGCGATCAAAGACAAGAGGGACACGGCAGTGCTCGTCACCGGCTTCCCCACAGGGATCTTCGCCGCGAACTGCTACGTCGTGGCGGCTGAGCCCGGGGCGGAGTGCGTCGTGGTCGACCCGGGTCAGGATGCGGCACCCGCCGTGGCAGAAGTGGTGCGCGAGCACCGGCTGAAGCCCGTCGCCGTGCTGCTGACCCACGGTCATCTTGATCACATGTGGGCGGTCCTGCCGGTCTGCGGAAGCTACGACGCGGTGTGCTGGGTCCATCCCGGCGACCGTGGCATGCTGGCCGATCCGCTGGCCGGTCTGCCGCCGGAGTGGGCGGCGGCCCTGCTGGGGAGCGGTGAGCGTTTCGCCGAGCCGGACGACGTACGCGAGCTCTCCGACGGCGTGATCATCGAGGTCGCCGGCTTGAGCTTCACCGTTGATCACACGCCTGGACACACTCCGGGTTCGGTCACGTTCCGTACGCCCTACACGCGGCCGAGTCGACATACGGGCGGCATCGCCGGGCTGCGCATGCGACCGGACGAAGACGATCCCCCGGAGCTGATGTTCGCGGGTGACCTGCTCTTCGCCGGATCGATCGGGCGTACCGACCTTCCGGGCGGCGACCATCAGGCGATGCTCACGAGCCTTGCCACGAAGGTGCTTCCGCTGGACGACCGGATCGCGGTGCTCCCCGGCCACGGCGACGCCACGACGATCGGTCGGGAACGCCGCAGCAACCCCTACCTGCAGGGCCTGCAAGCGCCCTCCCGGCCCTAGGCAGGTGCAGAGGCAGCACCACCAATCCGGGAACGCCCCCGGACCCTGAACGAGCAACCAAGAGGGTGAACCATTCCGATGAGCTTCCAGGCGCCGAAAGGCACCTACGACGTCTATCCACCGACGTCGGCGAGCTGGCTTGCGGTTCGCGACACGCTCGCCCGACCGCCCCGGCTTGCCGGGTACCAGTACATCGAGACCCCGACGTTCGAAGACACGTCGCTTTTCGTGCGTGGTGTCGGTGAGTCGACCGACATCGTGACGAAGGAGATGTACACGTTCTCCGACCGTTCCGGACGATCGCTCACGCTGCGGCCCGAAGGCACGGCCAGCGTCCTCCGCGCCGTCGTGGAGCGCGGCCTGTACCGCGGGCAGCTCCCGGTCAAGCTGTGGTACACCGGGCCCAACTTCCGCTACGAGCAGCCTCAGTCGGGCCGCTACCGGCAGCACACACAGGTCGGTGTGGAGACAGTCGGCAGCGACGACCCGGCGCTCGACGCCGAAGTGATCTGGATGGCGGCCGAGGCCCACCGGATGCTCGGCCTGCGCCGGGCCCGGTTGCTGCTCAACAGCCTCGGCTGCAAGGAGTGCCGACCGGCCTACCGCGAGCTGCTCCAGAACTTCCTACGCCGGCTGGACCTCGACGCCGACACCCGACGCCGGGTCGAGATCAACCCACTCCGGGTGCTCGACGACAAGCGTGCCGAGGTGCAGGCGCAGCTCGTCGGCGCCCCGCTCATCGTCGACCACCTCTGCGGGCCGTGCAAAGAGTTCCACGACGAGGTGCGTGCCTACCTTGTCGACCTCGAGGTGCCGTGGGAGGACAACCCGAAGCTGGTCCGTGGACTGGACTACTACGTCCGCACCACCTTCGAGTTCGTTCACGACGGGCTCGGCTCGCAGTCGGCCATCGGAGGCGGCGGCCGTTACGACGGACTGGTGGCCGAGCTCGGCGGGCCCGACCTCGGTGGTGTCGGCTTCGGCCTGGGAGTCGACCGGACGCTGCTCGCCCTCCAGGCCGAGGGGGTCACGGTCGGGGATCAGAGCCGTTGCGACGTCTTCGTGGTCCCGCTCGGTGAGGCCGCGCGTCGGTACGCCGTCAGGTTGCTGCGCGACCTGCGGCGGGCCGGCGTACGCAGCGACACGGCATACGGCGGCCAGGGCTTGAAGGGGGCCATGAAGGCCGCCAATCGTTCCGGGTCCACCCACGCTGTCGTGGTGGGCGATCGCGATCTGGACCAGGGCACCGTCCAGGTCCGAGATCTGCGGACGGGAGACCAGGTAGCGGTGGCCCTGGGCGACGTCGTACGAACTCTTGCGGCGGCGCGGAATGCACCTGACCAGGCTGGTACGTCGAGAGCGGAGAAGGCAGTGAAGGAGGGCGACGAGTGATCCGTACGCATGAAGCCGGGACGCTGCGCGCCGACCACGCCGGGCAGACGGTCACCTTGACCGGGTGGGTGGCCCGGCGCCGGGACCACGGAGGCGTGGCGTTCATCGACCTGCGTGACGCGTCGGGGATCGTGCAGGTCGTGATCCGAGACGAGGCTGCGGCGCACGGTCTGCGCCAGGAGTACTGCGTGCGGATCACCGGAGAGGTCACCATCCGCCCGGCGGGCAACGAGAACCCGGACCTGCCGACCGGTCAGGTCGAGGTGGTGGCCGCCGAGGTCGAAGTGCTGAGCGAGTCGGCTCCGCTGCCGTTCCCCATCGAGGACTATCACCAGGGCGTCGTGAACGAAGAGACGCGGCTGCGCTACCGCTACCTCGACCTGCGGCGGCAGGAGATGGCCAAGCTGTTGCGGCTGCGCTCCCGCGTGACCCATCTGATCCGTGAGGTCATGGACCGCAACGGCTTCCTCGACGTGGAGACGCCCTACCTCACGCGCTCCACCCCTGAGGGGGCGCGCGACTTCCTGGTTCCGGTACGCCTCCAGCCCGGTCGCTGGTACGCCCTGCCGCAGTCACCGCAGCTCTTCAAGCAGCTGCTCATGGTAGCCGGGCTGGAACGCTACTACCAGATCGTGCGGTGCTTCCGGGACGAGGACTACCGGGCCGACCGACAGCCGGAGTTCACCCAGCTCGACGTGGAGATGTCGTTCTGCTCCGCAGACGACGTCATGAGCTTGACCGAGCAGGTGCTGGCCCGGGTGTGGAAGGAAGTCGCCGAGCACGAGATCACGCTGCCGATTCCTCGGATGACGTACGCCGAGGCCATGCGACGGTTCGGCACCGACCGGCCCGACCTGCGGTTCGGCGTCGAGCTCGTCGACTTCACCGACTACTTCGCCAAGACCGAGTTCCGCGTCTTCAAGCGTCCGGCGGACCAGGCCGGCGCACCAGCTGACGACTGGCATGTCGGTGCCGTCGTGATGCCCGGTGGCGCCGGCCAGGCGCGCAAGGACCTCGACGGCTGGCAGGAGTGGGCGAGGTCGCGCGGTGCCAAGGGTCTTGCGTACGTGCTGGTCGGCGACGACGGAGAGCTCGGTGGGCCGGTCGCGAGGAATCTGTCCGAAGACGAGCGCCGGCACCTCGCAGCGCACGCCGGCGCCAAGCCAGGTGACTGCGTGTTCTTTGCCGCCGGTCGCCGTAGCGAAGCACTGGCACTGCTGGCGGCTGCCCGGGTGGAGATCGCCGAGCGATGCGACCTGATCGACCGCTCACGGTGGGAGTTCTGCTGGGTCGTCGATGCGCCGATGTTCGAGCTCGTGGACCGGCCCGGAGGAGGTACGGCGTGGACGCCGGTCCATCACCCGTTCACCGCGCCCACGCCGGAGTGGGTGGATCGGTTCGAGGAAAAGCCAGGGGAGGCGATCTCCCAGGCGTACGACATCGTGCTCAACGGCGTGGAGATCGGCGGCGGATCCATCCGTATCCATCGCCGTGACGTCCAGGAGCGCGTCTTCGACGTGATTGGGCTGAGCCGCGACGACGCTCAGGCGCAGTTCGGCTTCCTGCTCGAGGCGTTGCGCTATGGGCCGCCACCGCATGGAGGCATTGCTCTGGGACTCGACCGGCTCTGCGCGCTGCTGGGTGGTGTCGACTCGATTCGCGACGTGATCGCGTTCCCCAAGACGCAGTCCGGATCCGATCCGCTGACCAATGCGCCGACGCCCATCACGCCCGTGCAACGTCGGGAAGCGGGTATCGACGCGACACCGGCATGAGCATTGCCAGAATCGGCCACGTACTCGGGGCCTGAGGGTCGCGAAGAACTGCGGCGTCGACGGCAAGGCACCCTTCCTGTCTTGCCTCGCAGCCGCATGCGGTCGGCATCGTTACGACTCGTGCACGACGTCGTCGAATAGGCGCACGGATCGTAGTCAGAAGAGTTTACAAATCGTGATCCAGGCGTGGCTGTATCGAGCGCACTTGGTCGTCTATCGTCAAGCGTCAGCCAGGGCCCCGCGTACGGGACAGCGGTCTCGTGCCGGCGCTTGTGCCCACCGTTGCTGAAGCGTCGGGCAGATCGCGAGCCTGAGGGCGCGAGGCCTTCCGTTGAACGAGCTCGTCAACTGACGGCAGCGTGACGGAGGAGCGACAGGCACTCGATGGCAGATCCGACACTGCTCGAGCTGAGCGCTCAGGGACCATCGGCGACCTCGGCCGCACCAGCGCTCAGAGGGAAGTCTCCGACGCGCATCGCGTTGGAGCGTCTTCGCAGCGACAAGATCGCTCTCGTCTGCCTTGCGGTCGTGGTCTTCTTCGTGCTGGTGGCCATCTTTGCGGACCTGATCACCCGGCTCACCAACACCGATTTGGCGTTCAACATCGAGCTGGTGGATGACCGCACCAACCTGCCAACCGTCGGTGCGAGTCTGGAGCATCCGTTCGGCCTCGAGCCACGCACCGGCCGTGACCTGTTCGCGATGTGGGTGCTCGGCGCCCGCTACACCATGCTCGTCGCTCTCGGGGCGGCCTGCATCTCCACCATCCTCGGCAGCGTCCTCGGCTTGGTGGCAGGGTTCCTCGGTGGCTGGGTCGACCGGGTGATCTGTTGGGTCATCGACTTCCTGCTGTCGTTGCCGTTCCTCCTGCTCGCCATCGCCATCGCCCCGGTCATCGCGACGTACCTGCAGGACGCCAGCAGCGAGACGCAGAGTCAGATTCGACTGGTGACGCTCGTCGCGATCCTCGCGGTCTTCGGCTGGACCACGCTTGCGCGACTGATCCGGGGCGAGGTGCTCTCGCTGCGGGAGCGCGAGTTCGTCCTGGCTGCGCGCGCGATCGGTGTTCCCACGCGGCAGATCCTGTTCCGCGAGCTGTTGCCCAACCTGACCGGTCCGATCATCGTGTCGCTCTCGCTGTCGTTCCCGGCCTACATCACGGCAGAGGCCGGACTGTCGTTCCTCGGCGTCGGCCTGATCGAGCCGATGCCCTCGTGGGGCAGGACGATCGCCTTGGCCAGGAACTACTACTCGACATATCCGGAGTACCTGTGGCAGCCCGTCCTCGCCATCCTCGTGCTTGTCTTGGCCCTCAACCTGCTGGGTGACGCGGTGCGCGACGCCTTCGATCCCAAGACGCGGCGGTGATCTGCCCGTGACGACCCGGCATGGATGTGGCATCGCTTTCAGCCAAGACTGCGGCATCGCCCAGTGAAGAAAGGTGGAATTCCATGCAATGGAAGAAGATCGGGGTCCTGGTCGCAGCCGGGGCCCTCGCCGCAGCAGCAGCCTGCGGCGCACCGCCATCGGAGCGCGGATCCGACGGTGGCACGCGGGCGGAGCCGAGGGACACGTCCGCGATTGGTGACGCCACGGATCCCAACGCGAAGGCCCCCGCTCCTGAGGTTCCGGGTGCGCAGAAGGGCGGCACCCTCACGATCTACACAAGTAGTTCGCCACACACGCTGGATCCGACTCGTGCCTACTACACGGACTCGACTGCGATCCTGCGGCTCGTCACTCGCGCGCTGACGCAGTACCAGTACCGTGACGGCAAGATGGTCCTGGTGCCTGACATGGCCACCGACCTCGGCCAGCACAACGAGGACTTCACCGAGTGGACGTTCACGTTGCGCGACGGCCTGAAGTACGAGGACGGCTCGCCGGTCACGTCCGAGGACGTCGCCTACGCGATCAAGCGCCAGCTGGCGATCGAGGAGCTGCCCGACGGACCGCTGTACGGGCTCGACTACTACCTGGACGGTGACAAGTACCAGGGGCCCTACAAGGACGGCGACAACTTCCGCGCAGTCGAGACGCCGGACGACAAGACGATCGTCATCAAGCTGCGTAGGCCGTTCCCGGACATGCCGTTCTTCGCGTCCTTCCCGGACTTCACCGGGATCCCGAAGGACAAGGACACGCGGGAGGAGTACGGTAACCACCCGCTGGCGACGGGACCGTACAAGTTCGAGCGGTACGTTCCGGGCAAGGAACTGATCCTGGTCAGGAACGATCAGTGGGATCCGGCGACCGACACCTCACGGCATCAGTACGTCGACCGGTACCACTTCCAGTTCGCGCAGGACCCGGTGCGCTTCTACACCCAGCTCATCGAGGACCAGGGTGAGGACCAGACGGCGATGACCTACACGGACGTGCTCTCGGAGAAGCTGCCTGACATCGAGGGCACGCCAGTGGAGGAACGTCTGGTGAAAGGACGCAACTCCTGCACGTACTACGTCTACATGAACACCCGGGAGATCCCGCTCGAGGTCCGCAAGGCCCTTGCGGTGGCGTACCCGATCGAGTCGTTGCACAAGGTGGCGGGTGACATCCGTGACCTGACCTGGTACCCCGCCACGTCGATCCTGAACCCGACGACGCCCGGTTGGCTGGAGTACGACGTCCTGGGCACCGGCGGAGAAGGTGACGGCGACCCGGTCAAGGCGAAGAAGATGCTCGAGAAGGCCGGAAAGCTCGGCTTCGAGCTGTCGTGGTACGTCAGGGAGAACGACCCGATCGACCCACAGGTCTCCCAGCTGCGCAAGGAGAAGCTGGAGGCCGCAGGGTTCAAGGCGAAGCCGATCCCCACGACGAAGGAGAAGCTCCGGGAGCAGCTGAGCGACCCGGACGCGCCGGTCAACCTGCGGGTTCACTCCGGGTGGTGCAACGACTGGCCGAGTGGTTCGTCGGTGTTCCCGGCGCAGTGGGATCCGCGCAAGAACGACGAGCCCGGTGTCCCGAACCCGGCGTTCCTCGACGCACCGGAGATCGCGGACCGGATCGACGAGATTCTCCAGATGCCGGTCGAGAAGGGCCTCGCCGAGTGGGGCAAGCTCGACAAGTACATCATGGAGAAGTACGTTCCGGTCATTCCGTACGGCGCTGACGGCGACGCGGTACTCCGCGGGTCGAAGGTGCAGAACGTCCACTGGGACGAGGTACTCGGGATGCCCGACTTCCCGCAGATCTACATCTCCCAGTGACGGTCGGAGGTCGTGACGGTTGGCACGGTGGTCAGCCGTCACGACATCCCTGGGTGGGGCGGCCAGCATCCGCCCCACCCAGCCGCGAAGGCTGATGTCCCGCCAACTCTTCGTGCCGTGATCGCCGGGGAGTGGCGTGCGAGGCCTGAGGTCGGGAGCCGCCTTCGCTGACTAAAGGAGGTAGGCCATGGTCGGCTATCTGATCCGGCGGATAGTGGCCGGCATCTCGGTGCTGTTCATGGTGACGGTGGCGACGTTCACCATCTTCTTTCTCGGTCCGGCAGATCCGGCGGCTGCGCTGTGCGGCTCGCGAAACTGCTCGCCAGAGCGCTACATGGCGATCAAACGCAGCCTGGGCCTCGACCAGCCCAAGGTCGAACAGTTCTTTTCGTTCCTCGGCGGGATCTTCGCCGGCCGCACGCTGCAGAGTGGGGGGTTCGTCAAGGAGTGCCCTGCCCCCTGCTTCGGCTACTCGTTCATCCAGAACCGTCCCGTCAGCGTGATCCTCGCCGAGAACCTGCCCGTGACGGTCTCCATCGCGCTGGGCGCCTCCGTCATCATGCTGACCGTCGGCGTGCTGATCGGGAGCTATGCCGCCATCAACCGCGGCACGACGATCGACAAGGCCCTGGTGGCGATGTCGTTGACGCTGAGCTCGCTTCCGTACTACGTGCTCGCCCTGCTGGCCTTTCTCGTCCTCGCGGTCCAGCTCCAGATCTTCCCCCGAACGGGCTATCACCCGCTGCTCGGTGACGGCCCGTTCTTCCTTGACCTGCTGAAGTGGGTGCAGGGCTTGTTGCTGGCCTGGTTGGTGCTGGGCCTTGTGATGTCCACGTCGTACGCGCGGTTCAGTCGGGCCTCCATGATCGAGGCGCTCGGAGAGGACTTCGTCCGTACGGCACGGGCGAAGGGACTCTCGCCGCGGCGGGTGCAGTTCCGGCATGCGCTGCGGGCCGCCCTTGCGCCGGTCGTGACCATCTTCGGCCTCGACCTTGCGGGGCTCATGGGTGGAACGATCTTCACGGAGCGGATCTTCAATCTCAAGGGCATCGGCTACATGGCGGTCGACGCGGTGTTCAACCTGGACCTGCCGATCATCATGGGCACGGTGTTGTTCGCGTCCATCGTCATCGTCGCGATGAACATCATCGTCGACGTCGCCTACAGCCTGATCGATCCACGGGTACGACTGGGGTGAGCCGGTGAGCGATCCTCTCGCCATGTCAGGGACGCAGGAACCCTTCCTCTGTGTCGAGGACCTGACGGTGAAGTTCCCGACCGCCGACGGTGTGGTCACCGCGGTCAACGGGCTGAGCTACCAACTGGAGCTCGGCAAGACGCTCGGCATCGTGGGCGAGTCGGGCTCGGGCAAGAGCGTGTCGAGCATGGCCATCATGGGCTTGCACGATCCCCGACGCACCACCATCAGCGGCAGCATCCGCGTCCAGGGCACTGACCTGCTCGGGGTCGACGACGAACGGATGCGCAAGTTCCGCGGCAGTGTCGCCGCGATGATCTTCCAGGATCCGCTGACCAGCCTGCATCCGTTCTTCACCGTCGGCGACCAGATCGCCGAGGCGTACCTCGCCCACCACAAGGCGTCGAAACGCGAGGCTCGTGAGCGGGCGATCGAGATGCTCGACAGGGTGGGGATCCCGCAGGCGAGTCGGCGCGTCGACGACTATCCGCACCAGTTCTCCGGTGGTATGCGGCAGCGGGCGATGATCGCGATGGCGTTGATCAACAACCCGCAGCTGCTCATCGCGGACGAGCCCACCACCGCCCTGGACGTCACCGTCCAGGCGCAGATCCTCGACCTCCTCCAGGACCTGCAGCGGGAGTACGGTTCCGCGATCATCATCATCACGCACGACCTGGGTGTCGTAGCCGAGATGGCCGACGACGTTCTGGTGATGTACGCGGGTCGGTGCGTGGAGTACGGTCCGTGCAAGCAGATCTTGACGCACCCGGAGCATCCGTACACGTGGGGTCTGCTGACGAGTGCACCCCACCTCACCGGTGACCCGGAGCAGCGACTCACGCCCATCAAGGGCACACCACCCAGCCTGATCCACGTCCCCAGTGGCTGCCCGTTCCATCCTCGCTGCCCCTACATGTCGCAGCTTCCGGACGACCGTTGTGTCGAGACGCTGCCGGAGCTGCGTCCCGGTGGTCAGGGCGGAAGCCATCTCGTGCGCTGTCACCTGCCCAACCCGGACGAGATCTTCGTCGCAGAGATCCAGCCTCGGATCGGATGAGGAGCGTTTCCGCATGGCCCAACCTGCAACCAGCACCACGGGTGTAGCCGCTTCCTCCACCACGCCTCTGCTCGAGGTCAAGGACTTGGTGAAGCACTTCCCAGTGCGTTCGGCCGGGCTGATCCGCCGCGTCGTGGGGTACGTGCAGGCGGTCGACGGTGTGTCGTTCGAGGTGCCGCCCGGGCAGTCGCTTGGCCTCGTAGGGGAGTCGGGGTGCGGCAAGTCGACGACCGGGCGTCTCATCACCCGGCTGCTCGATCCCACGAGCGGAGAGATCAAGTTCGAGGGCACGGACATCGCGACGTTGTCGCAGAAGGAGATGCTGCCGTTCCGTCGCGAGATCCAGATCATCTTCCAGGATCCGTACTCCTCGTTGAACCCCCGGCACACGGTTGGGTCGATCATCGCGACGCCGCTTCGGGTCCACAACATCGTGCCCAAGAAGCAGATCCTCTCCCGGGTACAGGAACTGCTGGAGGTCGTCGGCCTCAACCCCGAGCACTACAACCGCTATCCGGGCGAGTTCTCCGGTGGCCAGCGGCAGCGGATCGGGATCGCACGCGCCCTGGCGGTGCGGCCGAAGCTCATCGTCGCCGACGAGCCCGTGAGCGCCCTCGACGTGTCGATCCAGGCGCAGGTCATGAACCTTCTGGGCGACCTGCAGAAAGAGTTCGGGATCTCGTTCGTCTTCATCGCCCACGACCTTGCCGTGGTACGGCACTTCTGCCGTCAGGTTGCAGTCATGTATCTCGGAAAGATCGTCGAGATCGGTGACCGCGACCGGGTGTACGAGAAGCCTCATCACCCCTACACGCAGGCGTTGCTCTCGGCCGTTCCCGACGTGCGCCAGGCGCAGGTCGGCGGGCGGCGGGAACGCATCCGCCTGTTCGGTGACGTGCCGAGTCCGATCGACCCGCCCTCGGGGTGCCGCTTCCGTACCCGATGCTGGAAGGCGCAGGACATCTGCGCCACGCAGGAGCCTCCGTTGCAGACGCTGGTGAACGGGCATCGCGTCGCCTGCCACTTCGCAGCGGCGCCGACGCAGGAGGACGTCGAGGCGAGCCAGTCGGCTGCGGCGGCCGCGGCGGGCGGGGGTTCGGCACAGTAGCCTCGAGGTCGTGACCGACGAGGCGCTGTTCGAGATGGCCGACCAGCCGACGCCACGGCAACCCGGTGGTCGGGCTCGGGAGGGGGAGTCCTCCCGTGGGCTGGGCAGCTTGGCCAGTGCCGATCACGCCTCTGCTCCGCTCGCCGTCCGTATGCGTCCGCAGAGTCTGGACGAGCTGGTCGGGCAGAGCCAGTTGCTCACGCCCGGATCACCGCTTCGGCGCTTGCTCGAGCCAGCGCCTGAACCAGCCGAGGAAGCCGGATCCGGCGGGGGAGCAGGTGACGACAAGCGCCGACGTGACGGGAAGCGGCACGGTGTGCCCTCGTTGCTCTTGTGGGGTCCCCCTGGCTCGGGGAAGACGACGATCGCGGCGATCCTCAGCCGACAGACCAATCGGACGTTCGTGGAGCTGTCGGCCGTGACGTCGGGGGTGAAGGAAGTCCGGGCGGTCGTCGAGAAGGCACGACAGGACCTGGATCGGGGCCGGGAGACCGTCCTCTTCGTCGACGAGGTCCACCGGTTCAGCAAGTCGCAGCAGGACGCCCTGCTCCCGGGCGTGGAGAATCGCTGGGTGACGCTGGTCGCGGCGACCACCGAGAACCCGTACTTCTCCGTCATCTCTCCGCTGCTGTCGCGCTCGTTGCTGTTGCGGCTCGAGCCGTTGACCGACGACGACATCCGTACCCTCGTCCACCGCGCGCTGGCTCACGAGCGCGGGCTCGCCGGTGCGGTGAAGCTGGCTCCCGACGCAGAAGATCATCTGATACGCATGGCAGGCGGTGACGCGCGCCGTGCCCTCACCTACCTGGAGGCGGCGGCGGGAGCGGCACTCGCCACCGGTGCCGACCAGATCGACCTGCCGACGCTCGAGACCGCAGTCGATCGGGCAGCCGTGCGCTACGACCGGGACGGCGATCAGCACTACGACGTCGCGAGCGCGCTCATCAAGTCCATCCGGGGAAGTGACGTCGACGCAGCACTGCACTACCTGGCCCGGATGGTCGAGGCGGGTGAGGACCCCCGGTTCATCGCGCGCCGTCTCGTGATCCTGGCGAGCGAGGACATCGGCATGGCCGATCCGACCGCTCTGGGTGTCGCCGTGGCGGCTCACCAAGCAGCCCAGTTCGTCGGCCTGCCGGAGGCGGCGATCAACCTCGCCCACGCGGTCATCCACCTGGCCCTGGCACCCAAGTCCAACGCCGTCGTCAAGGCGATCGGTGCCGCGCTCGCCGACGTGCGTGCGGGGCGGATCGGCGCGGTGCCGGCGCACCTGCGCGACGCTCACTACCAGAGCGCGGCGAAGCTCGGGCACGGAACGACCTACCGCTACGCCCACGACGACCCGCGGGGAATCGTCGCTCAGCAGTACGCTCCCGATCCCGTGGCCGGCCGGAGGTACTACGAACCCACCACCCGCGGCGCGGAGAAGGCGTTCGCCGAGCGCCTGGAGCGCATCCGGCGGATCTTGGCCGGCGACGAGTAGCGTCGGGCTCGTCGAGTGGGCGTTGCTGACCGGGTCGTGTGCCTGGCGATCTCGTGCCGCACCGCGGACGGTCGAGCGGTTAACCTGTGGAAAAGTACGCCGCCGGCGCGCTTGTGGACAGCGGCCACGTCGACTGCCAGGCCGTGAGGTGCGCGCAGTGATCGACTGCGGGCTCAGCTGGTCGGGTTCAGAACGAAACGGACATGTCGCGCAGGGCCCGCGTAACCCACGACCTCGACCGTTATAGGTTTGGACGCCATGACTGTCGGTGAGATTGCCTGGCTCCTCGTCGCCGTCGCCATGCTGCTGCTCGCGGGGTTCCTCGCGTACCCCATCATCAAGTTAGGCAGGGTGTTCGAGGAGACGCGCTCGCTCGTCCGCGGGATCGCCGACGAGAGTCTGCCGTTGCTCGGCGAGGTTCGTACGACCGTCTCGACCACGAACGCTCAGCTCGCGCGGGTCGACACGATCACCCGACGGGCGGAGACGGTGTCAGATAACGTCGCGGGCCTGTCGTCGCTGTTCGCCGCCACGCTCGGAGGGCCGCTGGTCAAGGTCGCGGCGTTCTCCTACGGCGTGCGGCGGGCGATAGCCGCACGGGAGCGTAAGGACATCGAGCGCCGGGTGCGGCAGGAGATGCGGGCCGAGCGCAGGAAGGGGGCACGGACCTCGTGAAACGACTCTTCTGGGTGGCGATCGGTGCCACAGTTGGTGTCCTCGTGGTGCGTAGGCTGTCGCAGAAGGCGGAGCAGTTCACACCGCAGGGTGTCGCCAGGCAGCTTGCCGGACTGGGTGACGCGATCCGGGCGTTCGGTGAGGAAGTTCGCGCCGGGATGGCGGCTCGCGAGCAGGAGCTGCGCGAGGCCCTGGCCCTGGACGGCATGCATCCGAACGGTCACGGCGGTCTAGACGCGGAGGCTGCGGAACGCCTCGCCCGCGATCCACACGCAACATGGAGGGACACCTAAGTCGATGGAGACGGCGGAAATTCACCGACGCTTCCTGCGCTTCTTCGCTGAGCGCGGACACACGGTCGTGCCGTCGGCGTCGCTCATCGTGGACGATCCGAACCTGTTGTTCGTCAATGCCGGCATGGTGCCGTTCAAGCCGTACCTGCTCGGTCAGGTGACGCCGCCCTACCCGCGAGCAACGAGTGTGCAGAAGTGCGTGCGCACCGCTGACATCGACGAGGTCGGCAAGACCACGCGGCACGGCACGTTCTTCCAGATGTGCGGCAACTTCTCGTTCGGCGACTACTTCAAGGAACGCGCGATCGAGCTCGCGTGGGAGTTCGTCACCAAGCCGCAGGCAGACGGCGGACTCGGGATCGACCCGTCGCGGCTCTACACCAGCGTCTACCACGAAGACGACGAAGCCGCGGCGCTCTGGAAGCGGATCGCCGGGCTGCCCGACGAGCGGATCCCGCGGCTCGGCATGGCCGACAACTTCTGGTCGATGGGTGTGCCCGGACCGTGCGGACCGTGCTCGGAGATCCTCTACGACCTGGGCCCGGAGTACGGCGCCGAGGGCGACTGGACCAACGGCGACCGGTACATGGAGCTGTGGAACCTCGTCTTCATGCAGTACGAGCGCGGCGAGGGTCCGGGGAAGGAGGGGTACCCCATCCTCGGCGAGCTGCCGGCTCGCAACATCGACACCGGCATGGGTCTGGAGCGTGTGGCCTACCTGCTCCAGGGGGTCGACAACCTGTACGAGAACGACCAGGTGCGTCCCGTCCTCGACAAGGCGGTCGAGCTCTCCGGTCGTCGGTACGGAGCCGACTACCAGACCGACGTGCGTCTGCGCATCGTCGCCGACCACGTGCGCTCGGCGTTGATGATCGTGAGCGACGGTGTGACGCCGAGCAACGAGGCCCGCGGTTACGTGCTGCGTCGGATCATCCGTCGTGCCGTCAACCAGATGCGTCTGCTCGGTGTCGACGAGCCCACGATGCCGGAGCTGTTGCCGGTGAGCCAGGCCCGGATGAAGCAGTCGTACCCCGAGTTGGAGCAGGAGTGGCCGCGGATCAGCTCGGTGATCTACAACGAGGAGGAAGCCTTCCTCAGCACGCTGAAGACCGGAACCCAGATCTTCGACCTGGCCGTGGAGGAGACCAAGCGGTCCG
>DATCKU010000033.1:0-48385 GCA_036564245.1 Actinopolymorphaceae bacterium | reverse complement strand
GGCGGGGAAACACCCGGACCCATACCGAACCCGGAAGTTAAGCCCGCCAGCGCCGATGGTACTGCACCCCAACGGGTGTGGGAGAGTAGGACACCGCCGGAACACACAACCGAGGGCCCCCGGGCCCTCGGCTATTTTTATGCCGCGATTGCCCATGCATCGTTGTGCGGCGGGCAGAGCAGTCCGGAAAACTCAAGATGCCGTTTCCCCTAAAGGATGGCGAGCCCGGCTCGCCAGGACGGTAGTCGCCGTCAGGGACGATTCAGCTTGCCTCGTCGACTGGCCAGCGGTAGCTGTCGTAGGCGATTTCGAGCCGGCAAAGTCGATAGGCAGCCGAGCTCTGCGGGAGGAGATGTTCCACCGGACGGTCGCCTTTCAAGACCTCCGGATCCAGGTCCTCGGTGACGTATGGCCGTACGGACAGCGGTCGGGTCGGTCCCATCGCAGGGGTACGGCCAAGCATCCGCCGCACCGCGGCAGTGCCGGTCGTACCGAGTGCACGCATCGCGGCCATGCGTACCACGAGATCCAGCTGGCGGAGACGTTCGGCGGACGACGGCGTATGGGGCTGGAAGTCGGACACAAGGTCGAGCACGAGCTCGGCCGCGGCAGAGGCGCCGCTGGCCTCGGGCAACGACTCACAGGTGTAGGAAAGCTCGGTACGGACTGTCGGATCGAGCAGCCGACCGACGCCACGGGCGACCGCCTCCGGGCTTTCGTCGTCAGCGCACAACGCATATCCCTTGGCAGCAAGGAAGTTTGCCCGAGCGTTCTGGTCGTCGGTCGCGGTTGCGGAGTTCGGTACGAGGAGCGTCGGTACGCGAGCCGGGAGCAGCTCGTGCACCGTGTTGTAGCCGGCCGCACCCACGGCGGCATCGAACGCCGACAGGTATCTCGCCAAGGGATAGACGCCCACGAGCTCGTGGACCCGCTCCAGGTCGTGCGCCGACACACGGGAGAGTGCGAGCGGGGCCCGAGTGACCGCGACCTGCCAGTCGCCTGTCGCGAGGAACGCTTGGATCGCCGCCATGGCCGGTGTCGTCGTGTCGTTGAGCGATCCAGCGCCGAGCGTGACGAGAGCCGTCGGTCGGTTGGGGTCCAGGCCGAGTGCGTGCGCAGCCTCTGCGCGTGGCAACGCGGGCACCTGTTCGAGGACCGTGACCGGTGGGATTCGTGTGGCATCCTGCAACCGAGACGTCGCGCCGGCATCGGCATCGGACGCGAAGTCACCCGGCTCGATGATGAGGTCGAAGAACTCCCGTCCCACAAGGGCTCGCTTGTTCGCCCCGGGCCGCCACATTCCCCGACGTACCCACACGAAGGCCACATCCGGATGCGCACGGCGAATGCGAAGCATCCCGAAGTAGGGCGAGACTCCGTCGAAGACCAACGCCCGGGCACGGGTTTCCTCGAGCAGTGCGGAAAGACGCCGCCCGAGATAGCGATGCCAGGCAAGATGCGGCATCCAGTTGCGGTGGTGGCTTGGGCAGTATTCGGCGCGCAGGCCGTGCTGCGCGACGACATGCACGGCCTGCGAGAGCGAGAAGACGATCGGCTCGATCGTGCGCGACGTCGACCCTGAGCCGCCTGCAGCGAGCAGTGCGAGCGCAACTGCGTTCTGCCGAGCAAGGTGCCCCATGCCGGTCCCGTTGCTGGTCGCCAGGATGACTCTGGTGGGCTCCGGCCTTTGGCGAGAAGGGCGGTCGTTCACCGGGTCTTTCACCAGCGAGCGAGAACGTCTGCGATGCGAGAGCCGGCACGGCCGTCCCACAGCGGAGGGACCGGCCACGACTCGAGCCGGCCGCGGTCGAGCACGGCCTGCAGCTCGTGCACCAAGGTGTCGGTCCTCACCAGGCGATTCGTCCCGTGCGAGATGGTGATCGGGCGTTCGGTGTTGGGGCGCAAGGTAAGGCAGGGAATTCCCAGGATCGTGGTCTCCTCCTGCACGCCACCGGAGTCGGTGATCACGGCGGCTGCCCCACGAACCAACGACATGAACTCCACGTACCCGAGCGGATCCACGACTCGGATTCCCGGATGGTCGGCAAATCCCAAGTCCAGCAGTCGGCCGCGGCCGCGCGGATGCAGTGGCACGACGATCGGCAGCAGGTCGGCACTTTTGTGCATGGCCTGGATCAGCGCTGCGGCCTGGCCGTCGTGGTCGACGTTGCTGGGCCGGTGCAAGGTGGCGACGGCGTAAGGTGCCGAGGCATCCAGCCCGTGCGACTTCTTTGCCGGCTCGGGATCGAAGCGGTCGAGGTGGGCGAGCAGGGTGTCGATCATCGGGTTACCCACGAAGTGGATGCGCTCGGTCGGGACGCCCTCGCGGGCGAGGTGGGCCACGGCGTCCGGGCTCGTGGCGAACGCGAGGTCGCACAACGCGTCGGTGACCTTGCGGTTGACCTCCTCGGGCATCGTCGGGTCGAAGCTGCGCAGCCCGGCCTCGACGTGCGCGAGCGGGATGCCCAGCTTGGCGCACACCAGGGCAGCGGCGAGCGTGGAGTTGACGTCGCCATACACCACGACGCCGTCCGGACGCTCCGCGAGGAACCGCTCCTCGAGGGCGACCATGACGGCTGCCGTCTGCGTGGCGTGTGAGCCGGATCCGACGCCCAGGTTGACATCCGGCCGCGGCAAGTCGAGCTCGCGGAAGAAGATCTCGGACAGCCTGTCGTCGTAGTGCTGCCCGGTGTGGACGAGCTGCTGGGCGACGTTTCGTTCCCGCAGTGCACTGATCACGGGCGCCGCCTTGGGGAAGTTGGGTCGGGCACCGGTGATGTGGACGATGGTCACGCAGGTCCTCCTGTGGTCACTTCGTGGTTTCGAGCCAGGAGCGGATGGCAGCGGCGAAGGCACCCGACACCCTGTCTGGCGCTATGCGTGCGGCGGCTGCCGATGCCGCGGCTCGCGCTTGCGGTGTCAGCAGGCGGCGCGCCTGGATCAGCGCTTCGAGCAGGCTCTCGGTCCCGTTGCCTGGATAGCAGATTCCGTACGACGGCCTGACGCGGCAGGCCTCCCCCGAGTCTTCACGAATCACGACGGGAAGTCCGAACGTCAACGCGAGCGCGAGCGCACCCGAGTTCAGCGACTGCCGGTACGGGAGGACCGCGACGTCGGCGGCACGCAGGAACACCTGCAGCTCGTCGTCGGGCACCTTCCGCAGTGCCGCGTGGGCGGCGGGATGCGCGAGCAGGCGTTCCCGAAACTCCAGACTCTCGTCCTCCTGGTTCGGCGGACCCGCCACCAGGAGCGCGTAACGGCCAGGCTCCCGCTCACAGAGGGCGTCGAAGGCGTCCAGCAGCTCGGTCAGTCCCTTGTATGGCTGCACCCGACCGACCAGAAGGAACGCCATGACGTCCGGGGCGAGCCCGAGCTCCATCCGGGCCTGCTGCCGGGACATCCATGACGGAACGACTCCGTGGTAGGCCGGATGCGGGACGGCCAACACCTTCTCTTCCGGGATGTCGAACCACGGCGAGACGAGCTCCCGGGTCCGCGGGCTCATGATGTGGACCCGTTCCACGACGTCCACGATGCTCTGGCGAAGCGAAGCCTCCAGGCTGGGGAACCGGGTCTCGTGAGGCAGGATGTTGTGGACCGTCCAGATCAGCCTCGCACCCAGATCGGCCAGCGCGTGCACCCGCTCCAGGTACTCCTTCATGCGGACGGTCGCTTCGGCCTCGTCCTCGGCCTTGGCCATCACGACGTTGAGCCAGTGGATGTGCACCACCAACTCGAGTCCGCTCTGCTGCGTCGCTCGGGCGACCTGGAGCGTCGTGTCCACGTCGTAGGTGGGCACGGGGGTGAGGCCGGCATCGCCCAGCCGGGAGTACAGCAGGGCCTGGAAGGGGTTGCCTCGGTTGACGGGGTAGTACGCAAGGATGCCGCGGTCGTCGGCCCAGTCGTGCGCCGCGAGGGCGCGCAGCGCATCGTCGGCGGCGAGCGCCGGCTCGTACCCGAGGCGTCTCGTGATCAACATGTCGGCGCTCCGTGGTTCAGAGCGTCGTACACCTCGCCGAACGCCGCCGCGACCGACGTCCAGGACCGCTCGGTGGCCACCCAGCTGGCCGCCACGTCCACCAGTCGCTTCCGTTCCATGTCGTCGTCGAGCAGGCGCGCCGCCGCCTCGGCCAGCGACGTGGAGTCTCCGGTACGGAACGTGTGACCCCGCTCGCCGTCCGCGACGATCTCGCGGAGCGCCGGAAGATCAGCGACCAGCAGGGGCACGCGCATCGCCATCGCCTCGAACGGCTTGAGCGGCGACACCATGCGGGCCGCCCGATCGTTGACCCGCGGTACGACGAACAGGTCGATCTGCGCGTAGTAGCTCGCGACCTCGTCGAACGGCACGCTGCCGGTGAACACGATGCGCCGCGAGACACCGCGCTTCGCGGCCAATCGCTCCAGGCTCGCCCGACGCGGACCGTCTCCCACGATCAGGCCGGTGACCGCGTGGCCGGCGGCGCGGAGCTTGGCGATCGCCTCGATCAGGACCTCCTGGCCTTCCCGTGGGTGGGAGAGGTTGCTCACGTACCCGAGCGTGAAGCTCCCATCCAGCCCCAGCCGGCGACGCAGTGCCTCGTCGCGCGGTTTCGGGACGAACCGGGAGATGTCGACCGCGTTTCCGATCACTCGTACCTTCTCGGCGGGGATGCCATGCCGCTCCACGATCTCGTCCCGCATGGGACCGGACAAGGTCACCACAAGATCGGCCGCCTGCATCATCCGGGTCTCTGTGGCGAACCGGCGTTCGTAGTACTCCCCCTGCTCGGCAAGTACCGGGTCGTCGGTCCACGTGGTCTCGAAGAAGCTGCGTACCTCATAGATCCACGGGATTCCTGCCCACCGTGCGACCGCGTTCCCGGCGAGGGCCGACTCGAATCCGCGATGGCCGGACGACACGTGCAGCAGGGCTGGCCGCTCGCGTGCCACCACACCGGCCAGCATGCGAGCGGTGAGCTCGACGTACTCGTCCTGTCCGAGCGCAGCGAGCTGCCGTCCGGCGGCCGGGAGCAGGTGGCGGTACGTGACCTCCTCGACCACGCTCTCCTGCGGCGCCTCGTCCACCCCCAGGACGCCAGGAAAGCCCGGCATGGTCACACCGAGCATGTCGCGGCCGGACCGCACCAGCGCTCGGAGCGTCTCGTGCGAGCGGGTGCAGAACCCGTTGTGCAGAAACGGTCGCGACTCCTTCACGAGGTACAAGATCCGCCCGGTGCGTGAGGCGGTCGCTGGAGCAGCGGCTGACCCGATGGGTGAGCTCCCCGATGCGTACGGATGATCGGCCTTGCGAGGCCCGATGACCGGCTGCCACCGTGGGTCGGTCTCCCGGATCCGTCCGACCAGCTTGCGTGCGGCCTTCCAGTGGCGTGGATCCTGGGTGCTTTCCACCCGTCGGACGGCGTACGTCGCAGCCTCGGTGAACGCACCCTGCTTCGCCGCGATCCGGCTGGCCAGCTCGAGTGCGCCGGGATGCGTCGGATCACGGGACAGGACGTGTCGGATCTGCCGGGCGGCCTCCCGGTAGGCACCTGCGCCGAAGCTCGCCCGCGCCACCAGGATCCCACGTCGGCTGCGTGAGGCGATGTGGTGCCCGAGCACGAAGCGCTGCACCTTGCGGATCCGGCGCTTCTGCTCGGGTGTGAGCCGCTCCCGCGCCATCGCGGTGAGCCGCTTCGACACCTTTCTCGCCATCGTGTGTCCGGTACGCGTCAGTCGTGTCATCGGGGGAGCATTGCCTCCGGTCGTCCGTCGTGGAGCACCCTTCGCGTGTGAGAACCCGGCCAGGATCAGCCTGCCAGGTCCGGGCGCCACGATGGCGGACAGTACGAGTATCCGGGGCTTGCGAGTGTGGCGCGCGTGCGCTGCGTATCCACGACCTGTCGGCGTCCCGTCGCTGGCGCCGGCGGTGCCGCGGCGCCGGGCGGCGACAGGGCTGGCTGTCTGGGCATCTGGTCCGGTGGTCCCTATGCTGGCTGTTTCGTGGTCGACCAAGACATCGGCAGCAACAGTGTCGTGATCGTGCGCGATCCCAACTGGCCCCCGCAGGCCGGGGTCTGCTGCTGGCGAGCGGGTGTTCACGATACCTTTGCCGAGCTGGGCTTTGCTGTCCACGACGTCGTGTGGACACCCCCGAGGTCGGCCGCCGGGGCGCATCTTGCCACGCCACCGGAAAAGCCCCGGACGCCTCCGCCGGATCCGTCGACCAAATCCCGCAGTGATCTCGCGGCACTGCGGTCCGCGACCGGTGTGGCGGTGAGGTTCGTCGGTCGGGCTGCCCGCGCAGGCGCGTACGCGACAGGACGCCGGATGCGCGCGGTGGCCGGGAGGATCGGGCGTGAGCTCGAGACCCGGATCTCCGGGTCGCTGCTTTCTGCGGTTCGGGACTCACACTCACGGAGTGCCCGAGCACGGTCAGCCGAGACGGCCTCCCTGGGTGCGGGAGTCCCGACGACGCAGGATGGTCCACGCCCGGCTCGGGTGACGCCGGCCACCTCGGAGGAGCGGGATCCGGCGCTCGCCGGCCTCCGTGCTGCCCGGCTGGTCGTCGCCGAGTCGCCGGAGACAGCGGTCGCTGCGGTACGGTCGGGCGTTCCGCGTGCGGCGGTCTGGCTGCTCGCGATACCTCCGGAGCGGGCGGCGCCCGGGGAGCCGGTGCCGTGGGCAGGGCCGATTCGTGAGGTCGTCCCCCAGATCGGTGGGCTGATCGCGGACAGTCTCGACGCTGCAGGGATCCTGGAACGCGTCGCGGGCCCGGTGCGTACCGTCGTCTTCCCGCCGCTCACCACCGACCGGACCTGTGCCACGTGTGGCCGCCGGCAGTCAGGGGCAGACGACAGCGCATCCGCCGAGGCGCATGACATCTTCCCCACCGACGTGCCTGGGCACCTGCACCTGTGGCGCCGGCTGATCGACGAAGCCGCGGCCGGGAAACCACGTCCCACGGTCTACTCGTACGCCGTCGCCCGGCTGCGCGGTCCCAGCGGGCCGTGGGTGACCTCGGACGCGTCGTGGCGCCCCGCGCCTCTGGCGCGTGGAGCGGTGCCGCAGCCCGACGCCCTCTCGGGCGGGGAGAGCCAGGAGACCGTGGGTGCTGGCGAGTGGACCGCCGAGGCGCAACGCAGGGGTGCCCGACAACTGCTCGCCAGCCTGCCGCCCGATGGTGCCTCAGCGGTGGCGAGCGCCGGGCAGGGCGAGCGCGGAGCGGCGAACGGCAGGCTCCGGCTTCGGATCATCGGACACGACCTTCGGTTCATGCACGAGCTGGCCGGCGTCCTCGACGAGCGGTCAGACATCGACGTCGTGGTGGACGAGTGGCGCAACGCCGGGGTCAAGAACGAGGGAATCACCGAGAACCTGGTGCGTACCGGTCAGACACTGGTGGCCGATTGGGCGGGTCCTCACGCGGTGTGGCTTTCCGAGGTGAAGCGACCCGACCAGCGTCTCGTCGTACGGCTGCATCGACTCGAGCTCGACACGCAGTATCCGGCCGGCATCGACATCGACGCCGTCGACGCCGTGGTCTACATCGCACCACACGTGGGCCGTCGGATCCTGGTCGAGCTGGGCTGGCCGGCCGACAAGCTCGTATACGTTCCGAACTACATCGACTTCGCCCGGCTCGACCGTCCGAAGTTCCCTGACTCGCGATTCACGCTCGGCATGGTGGGCATGGCGCCGGCGCTCAAACGGTTCGACCTCGCCCTTGATCTGTTGCATGCCGTACGACGTGAGGACCCACGCTTCACCTTGGTCGTACGCGGTCAGTGGGGCTGGTCGCACAAAGCCACCTGGCAGAACGCAGACGAACGCCGGGTCGCGCAACACAACTTCGAGCGGGTCGAGAAGGACCCGTACCTTCGGGGTGCCGTGGTCTTCGAGGCCTTCGGGCGCGACATGGCGGCGTGGTACCGCAAGATCGGTCACATCCTGTCGCTTTCGGACGTGGAGGGCTCACACGTCGCGCTCTGCGAGGGGATGGGATCCGGGGCCGTCCCCGTGGTCCGTGGCTGGCCCGGTGCGGCCGAGCTCTACGGCGAGGACGTGGTGTGTGGCTCCCTCGACGAGGCCGTGAGCCGCGTGCTCGCGTGCGCCGACGCCGACGTCTGGGCAGAGCGTTCCGCTGCCGCGAAACGCCTGGTCACGGCGCGATTCGATGCGCAACAGGTGGTCGAGGCCTGGGTTGACCTGGCGTTCGGTCGGATCCAGGAGGCGCGAGCGCGGTTCGCCCCGCACGTGCCGGATGACCAGGCGGCGAAGCGCTGCGCCCCGTAGTCCGCGCGGGGTGGACCGTCGTCCGTAAGGCACCAGGCCCCTGGTCGCCTGTACGGCGTTTTGGGGGTGCACTACGTGCCGGCACGTGTCACACCTCCGGCAGGCGTAGTGCACATGGTCATTTGGGCGGATCGGGGTCGGTGGTGGCCGACCAGGCGGCGTCGGGGTCCGGTACCGGGATCGAGCTGATCAGGAGCTTCGAGTACTCATGCTGCGGGTTGTCGATCACGTCCTGGGTACGACCCCGCTCGACGATCGCGCCGTGGTACAGGATGCACATGTCGTCGCCGACTTGGTACGCCGTCGACAGGTCGTGCGTGATGTAGAGGAACGAGATCCCCTGCTCGTCCCGAAGCCGCAGCATGATGTCGAGGATCATGGCGCGCAGGGACGCGTCGACCATGGACACCGGCTCGTCGGCGACGACGAGGCGAGGGCGAAGAAGGTAGGCGCGCGCCATCATCAAACGCTGTCGCTGACCTCCGGAAAGCTGGTGCGGATGCTTGGCGAGCACCTCGTCTGCCTTGAGGCCCACGATGCGCAGCGCCTCTTCGATGAGCTCGCGTGCTTCTGATGCGGAGCGTGCCAGCCGGAACCGCTTGATGGCGACGTCGAAGACGTGCCGGATCCGATAGAACGGGTTGTACACCCCGAAGGGGTCCTGGAAGATCGCCTGGATCTCCCGCCGGTACTCCAGACGCTGCCGCCGGTCGAGGCGGTGCAGATCGCGTCCCCGGTAGCGGACCTCGCCCGACGTCGGTGACGTGAAGCCCAGGATGACGTTGGCCAGCGTGGTCTTCCCGCTTCCGCTCTCGCCCGCGATGGTCGTGATCGACGCAGGGGTCGTGTCCAGCGTCAAGGAGACGTTGTCGAGTGCGGTGAGCGGTGCGCCGTTCGGGCCGGCCTTCCGGTAGACCTTCGTGACGTTGCGGAGCTCGAGCAGTGGCTCAGGCATCGAAGGACACCCCCTCCGCAGCAGGAGCCGTCGTGCGGGCGTCGCCGGGGTCTTCCTCGTCGCTCACCGCGGCGAAATGGCCGGGACCGACCTCGACCAGAGGAGGCGACGGTCGCGGGCGCCTCGGGTCGGGCGTGCGAAACTCCTTCACCACAAGAGGTTTCCGTTCTCGGATGGACGGCACCGAGGCGATGAGGTGCTTGGTGTAGGCGTGGCGAGGGTGCCGGAAGACCTCCCGGACCGGCCCGATCTCGACGATGTTGCCTGCGAACATGACCGCGATCCGGTCGACGAGCTGAGCCTGCAGCGCCATGTCGTGACCGATCAGGATCATCGAGCTGGCGAGGCGACGCTTCACGTCGAGCAGGGTCTCGGCGACCCGGCGCTGGACGACGACGTCCAGCGCACTGGTGGGCTCGTCCGCGATGATCAGGCTGGGGTCGAGCGCGATCGCCATGGCGATGCAGACGCGCTGTTTCATCCCACCGGAGAGCTCGTGTGGGAAGCGCGCTGCAACCTGCTCCGGCAGTTGCACGAGGGAGAGTAGGCGGGCGATCCGCTGGTCGCGCTCGGCGCGAGGGAGCTTGCCTTCGTGCGCTCGGATCGCGTCGGCGATCTGGTCGCGGACCCGCATGACCGGATTGAGCGAGTTCATCGAACCCTGCGGGATGAGCGCGATCTCGCGCCACCGGCGGGCCCGGAGCTCCGACTCCGGCATGGCGAGCAGGTCATGGCCGTTGAGTCGTACTGAGCCCGACACGATCCGCCCGGGGGGCGGGACCAACCGCAAGATGGCCATGGCGACCGTCGACTTGCCGGACCCGGACTCTCCCACGAGACCGAGCGTTTCGCCCCTCGCGACGGAAAAGCTCACGCCGTTCGCGGCGATGACGTCGCCTCCTGGGACCTCGTAGTGGACCCGGAGGTCGCTCACCTCCAACACCGACTCACTCATGCCGCCGCCTTTCCCCGTGCCGGTCGCGCTTGGCGCAGCCGCGGATTGGCCACCTCGTCAAGGCCGATGGCGATAAGGAACAGACCGGCGAAGATGAGCATGAGGATGAGGGTCGGAAGTCCCCACCACCACCACATGCCGCGAAGGATCGCCGACCCTTCGATGGCTCGTGACACCGTCATGCCGAGCGTCGGGATCCGTTGTGGACCGAGACCGAGCGCTTCGAGACCGACCGCCGCGAGAATGCCGCCAGACGTGGCACCGATGAAGCCAGCCGCCACATAGGGCAGGAGGTTCGGCAGCATCTCCCGGAACATGATGTGCGGCGTCGACAAAGCGGACAGCTTGGCCATCTTGATGTAGCCCTGCTCGCGCATCGACAGCACCTGCGCCCGGATCAGCCTGGTCGGGCCCGCCCAGGCGAACAACGCGACGATGAAGGCCATCGTGTTGACGTTCATCTCCCGCACGTACGCCGCGATCACGACGAGGATGGCGAGGGATGGAATGGTGAGCGCGGTGTCGGAAAGGGTACGGATGACTGTGTCGACGACGCCTCCGAGATAGCCGGCCGCGAAGCCGAAGACGATCCCGAGCACCATGCTGGTGAGGCCGACGACGAGCCCGATCTGCAAGGTCATCGGCGAGCCGACCACCAGCAGGGCCAGCATGTCCCGGCCGCTGTTCTCGGTGCCGAGCGGATGGGCGAGCGTACCTCCCTCCATCCAGAACGGCGGCAGGTTGAGCGGAGAGCTCGCCGCACGGGCGAGCGACGTGTCGACCACGGCGTGCCCGATAGCCGTGAGCACCAGGATTCCCGCCACGATGCCGGCGCCGGTGATGAGCTTGGGGTTGGCCCAGGGCGACGAGATCCGGGCAGGCCGGCTCGACGTGGTGTCGGTTGTAGCGGCCGGCGAGGAGCTGCTCGCAGAACCGGGCCCTGTGGCACTGGGTGCTGTCAGGTTGGAGTCCACGGATCCTCACCGCCTTTCGTACGTGATCCGGGGGTCGATCAGCGGGTAGAGCAGATCGATGATGAGGACCGCGGTCACGGTCGTGAGGATCAGGATGAACACGATTCCCTGCAACACCGTGTAGTCGGCGTTGGAGATGGACTGGTAGAGCAGCGCTCCCATGCCGGGGTAGCCGAAGATGTACTCGACGAGCACGGTTCCACCGACGATCCCGCCCAGTCCCAAGACGAGCGCCGTGATCTGGGGCAGGATCGCGTTGCGAACCTCGTACTTCAACAGGATCTCGAGCGGTCGCAACCCCTTGGCACGGGCCAAGGTGAGGTAGTCCTCTCCGGCGACCGTGATCATCATGCCGCGCATGCCGAGCGCCCAGAACCCCATGCTGGCCAACACGATGGACAGCGCAGGCAGCGTTCCGTGCTGGATCACGCTGTTGATGAACAACAGGTTGAACCCCGGCTCGAGCTCGCTCCGATAGCCGCCGGAGATCGGGAAGAGCCCAAGCGTGAAGACGAAGACGTAGATGAGCAGGAGCCCCAGGATGTAGAACGGAATCGCCGTGAAGGTCAGCGTGGCGGGGAGGAAGAGCCGCAACCAGCCTGGCGTTCGTCGCCACGCCATCAGCGCTCCGATCGCGGTTCCGGCGAAGAACGACAGGATCGTGGAGATGGTGAGCAGCCCAATCGTCCACGGCAGTGCCTGGCCGATCATGTCGGCGACCTCGACCGGGAACTGCGCCATCGAGTAGCCGAAGTCGAACGTCAGCAGGCTCTGCAGGTATCTCAGGTACTGCACCCACAGCGAGTCGTCCAGACCGAACCGTTCGCGCCAGGCCTGGATGAGCTGAGCGCTGTTCTCCACATAGCCGGCCTGCGACGTGATGCGGGTGACCATGGCGTTTATCGGGTCCCCTGGAGCCAACCGCGGGATGACGAACATCACGGTCGCGCTGGCCCAGATGGTGAAGAAGAACATCCCGATGCGCCTCAGCACGTAGCCGATCGTGAGTCCACGCACGTCTCTCACCTCATCGATGCGCGTGACCACGTATGGCAGGCGAAGGCTGGCCCTGGCGGGCGCCCGGGCGTACCGGAGCAGGCAGCCGCCTGCGATACGTGGTCAGTCACGTGAGCGGTCATTGTGCGGGGCGAAGGTTGTGGATGATCTTGTGCGCGTTGCCCCAGTCGAGCGTCGGCTGCAGGTAGTTGTCCTCCTTGGTCGCCCATCCCGTCCAGTAGCGGGTGTCGAACGCATAGAGCTTCCGCGCGTGCGCGATCGGAATGAACGGCAGGTCGCGCAGGAACTCCCGAGCGGCCGTGAGGAAGGGCTCGATGATCCGCTCGTCTCCCAGTGGGAGGTTGGCGAACTGCTGCACGGCTCGGCTGTAGGTCGCGTTCTTCCATCGGGCGGCGTTGAAGGTCGCGCGCTTCCCGACCGGCACCACCCACTTGTCCTGGAACAACTGCATCGACGACCAGGGCTCGGTCACCGAGCCACAGGCGTTCCAGTCGGCCGCCGCCTCGTGCCGACCGTGTGCGAGGTTCTCACCCCAGGTGGCGATGGCGATCTTGCGGACCGTGGCGTTGATCCCGACCCGCTGCAGCTGCTCGCCGATCACCTCGGCGTAGCGCCAGATCTCGATGAAGTCGGTCGGTGCATCGATACGGAGGCTGAGCTCCTTGCCGTCCTTGGTGTAGTAGGTGCCGGTCTTGCGGTACCCCTTCGACTCCAGGATCTGCGCGGTCATCTCGGGATCGTGTCGCAGGATCGGGTACTCCTCGAAGAGCCCGGCGTCCTCGATCCGCTTGACGTACTCCTGGATCGGCGGGTAGTCGGGGAAGAAGAATCGCGCGGGTGTCGTCGTTCCTTCGTACGCGATCTCCACGATTTCCTGCCGGTCGATCGCGTAGTTGAGCGCCCAGCGCATCTCCCGGTCGTTCCAGGGCTCGACCGCGTTGTTGAGCGAGAGCAGCCGCGTGCACGGGTCGGGCCAGGCGTACGGCTTGTCCGGAAGCCAGGAGATCACGTCGGGGTTGCGTCCCTTGAGGCTTTCGAAGGCACCGGCGGTCAGGTCGGCCACACTGTCCAGCTGGTGGTCGGCCGCCCGGGCGACCCTCACCTCCTCGGTCTCGTTGACGACGAACTCCAGCTTCTCCGGCTTGGGCAGCGGCTTGAACCCGGCTTCGGCTCCCCACCAGTCGTCGCGGCGCTCGTAGGTGAACCTCGTGGGACTCGCCGACGTGAGCCGGTAGGGCCCGGTGAAGATCGGCCACCCCTGGTCTTTGTCGTAGTAGGTGAACTTCAGCGGGTCCTTGTCCTTCCAGATGTGCTCGGGGACGATCGCGAGGCCCCCGTGGATCTTCACCGAGAAGTAGTCCAGCTGGAAGCGCGGGTTGGGCTTGTTCAGCACGAAGGCGACGGTGGTTGCGTCGACCTTCTCGACCGACTTCACCCACTCCTGCATGGCGACGGCGTTGCTCAGCTCGGCTGAGCCCTCGAGCAGCATCCTGATCGTGAAGACCACGTCGTCGGCGTCGTACGCCTCCCCGTCGGCCCACTTGATCCCGTCGCGAAGCTTGAGCGTCCACTCCGTCCCGTCGGCGTTCGACGTGAACGACTCGCCCAGCCAGGGCTCGATCTCGCCCGACTCGTAGTTGAGGATGAACAGCGGCTCCATCATCGCCTGGTGGAAGCCGGCGTTGCTGGTGAAGCCGGGGACGAACGGATTGAACAGCTGCGGGCTCTCGACCCGGCCGCCGTGGAAGTCGAGGATGAGGGTCTTGGCGCGCTCGCTGTCGGCTCCGCCACCGCCGGGCCCGCCACGGGAGCGGGCACCTTCGCACGCGCTGAGCAGGCCGCCGAGGCCAGCGAGCCCTCCGGCTGTCGTCGCGTGGAGGAACGTACGACGGGACAGCCCGCGTCCGCGAGATGACGCGGTGGCGGGGGTCGGCTCTGCTCCGCGCGGTCCGCGCCGTGACAGCGGCTTCTCGCGAGGGTCGTCGGTTGGGCTCATGGTGGTCCCTCCTACGTTGCTGTCCGGTGTCGAGTGGGGTAGCCGGCCTCCTGGGCCTTGCGGACCTATCCGGTCGGCGACCGTGCCGACGTGACGAGCGCCATGTCATGCCTCGTGAGCGCAGCGTCATCGGTGTTCTCGGCGCAGATCGCGGCGAGCCGGCGCAGCGTGTCCTGGGGCCTCGGTGTGGTGGTGGCCCGCGAGGCGGTCCACCCCGCGGCCGGAAGTCGCATGCCCCAGTCGAGCCGGTGAGTCGGGGTCAGTTCCAGGGTCCTTTCGGCGAGATCGTCGAGGGAGGAATCGCCGGACCAGCGTCGGTGAGCGGCGAGGTGCGGCGCGCGGGTAGGGTTTCCCTCTGCAGGGAAGACCCGTGGCGTGAAGTGACAGGGAGGCGATCTCGCTGGCACTTCGCGCAGGAAGCCTCGGGGGGCATGACATCCGGCGTCAAGGGTCGTTCGGGGGCACCGGGATCCGTAGTCCGGTTTCGGACCGAAGGAGCCGGGGAAACAACTTGCGGACGTTTGAGTGACCCGGGGGGATGGACGAGTAACAGGAACGGTAACTTTTCTCTAACTCTCCTGTTAGTTGACCGATTTTCAGGTACGTAGCAACTCGCACAGACCTAGGCTCCGGAAGGTGTTTGACCTCGCTGTAGTCGGCCTCGGATACGTAGGCCTGCCCCTGGTCCGAGAGGCCACGCGGGCAGGGCTTCGTGTCGTGGGACTAGACGTGTCCGAACGAGTGGTGGCCACGCTCACGTCAGGGAGATCGCACGTCGACGACATCTCCGATGCCGACGTGGCCGAGATGTTGAGCGCCGGGTTCACCGCGACGACTGACGAGGCCGTACTCGGCCAGGCGAGCACCGTGGTGATCTGCGTGCCGACGCCGCTGGACGAGGACGGTGGTCCCGACCTCACAGCGGTACGCCAGGCGGCCGAGGCGGTGGGACGCCACATCCGCCGCGGCATGCTCGTGGTGCTCGAGTCCACCACCTATCCCGGCACCACCGACGAGGTCGTACGCCCGATCCTGGAGAAGTCCGGCCTGGTCGCCGGCATCGACTTCGCCCTGGCCTTCTCGCCCGAGCGGATCGACCCGGGCAACCCGACCTACGGGCTGCGCAACACGCCCAAGGTCGTGGGCGGACACACGCCGGAGTGCACCGATCGCGCGGAGGAGTTCTATCGCAAGATCTGCGATACCGTAGTGCGCGCCAAGGGCACTCGTGAGGCAGAGATGGCGAAGCTTTTGGAGAACACCTACCGCCACGTCAACATCGCGCTCGTCAACGAGATGGCGATCTTCTGCCACGAGCTCGGTATCGACCTGCGGGACGCCATCGCTGCCGCCGCGACCAAGCCGTTCGGTTTCCAGCCGTTCTACCCGGGCCCTGGTGTCGGCGGGCACTGCATCCCGATCGACCCCAACTATCTGTCGTACAAGGTGAAGCGGCTCGGCTACCCGTTCCGGTTCGTCGAGCTCGCGCAAGAGATCAACCAGCGGATGCCGGCGTACGTCGCCCAGCGGGTGCAGGATCTCATCAACGACGCGGGCAAGTCGGTCAAGGGCTCGACGGTGCTCATCCTGGGCGTGACGTACAAGCGCAACATCGCCGACCAGCGGGAGTCGCCCGCCCGGCCAGTCGCCCGCCGGCTCCGGAGGATGGGAGCGAAGCTCCTGTTCCACGACCCGTACGTGCCGGAGTGGGAGGTCGACGGCGAGATCGTCCCGCGCGTCGACTCGCTCATCGACGGTCTGCGAAGCGCCGATCTCAGCCTGCTCCTCCAAGATCATTCCGAGTACGACAAAGAGACCCTTGCCCAGGCACGGCTGCTGTTCGACACCAGAGGCGTCAGTGACGGGACAGCAGAGGTGCTCTGATGCGACCCTCGGGGGCTGTCTCCGGTGGCTCTGATGGCTCTGGCGGCCGGAATGGGGGCGCCCGGTTGCACGTGCTGGTGTGCACGATCGTTCATCACCCGGAGGACGCGCGGATCCTGCACCGACAGATCAGGACGCTGCTGGACGCCGGCCACCGCGTGACCTACGCCGCCCCCTTCAGCGCCTACGGGACCGAGCCGTGGCCGCAGCTGGAAGCCATCGACGTGCCCCGCGCCATGGGCCGCTCCCGATCGGAGGCGCTGCGGGCCGCACGCCGCGTGCTGCGGACGTACGGGCCTCCGGCCGATGTCGTCCTCCTGCACGACCCTGAGCTCCTCCTCGTCCTGCCCGGCCTGCGGCTGCGGAACACCGTGGTCTGGGACGTGCACGAGGACACCGGAGCGGCGCTGATCGCCAAGCGTTGGCTCCCGAGCCTGCTCCGCCCGCTCGCCCGGGTGGGTGTTCGCATCGTCGAGGACCGCGCGGAGCGGACCCTGCGGCTGATCCTCGCCGAGGAGGGTTACCGGAGCCGGTTCCGGCGGTCCCACCCCGTCGTACCCAACACGACCTATGTCCCCGACGCGGTGAAGCCTGTGGGTGCCGAGCGGGTGGTCTACGTCGGGCACCTCGCTGCCGCGCGTGGCGTCGACACCATGGTCGAGATGGCGCGCCTGCTGGACGGCAAAGGCCTCCACGTCGAGGTCGTGGGCCACGGCGACAGCTACGCGCGTCGGGTGCTTCGGGCGGCTGAGAACGCCGGCTTGCTGCGCTGGCACGGGTTCATGCCGAACGACCGGGCGATGTCGTTCCTCGACGGTGCGATGTGCGGCCTGTCGCTGTTGCGAGACCTGCCGAACTACCGGCACTCGACGCCGACCAAGGTGTTGGAGTACATGGCACACGGGCTGCCCGTGATCACCACCCCGCTGCCGTCGGCGGTTTCGCTCGTGAAGGCCCACCGGTGCGGGATCGTCGTGCCGTTCGACGACCCGGAAGCGGCCGCCGAGGCGGTGTTGACGCTGCAGCGCGACCCGAAGCTCCGCAACGACATGGGCGCCAACGGACACGCGGCCGCGCGCCGTGGATACCACTGGCCGGACTCCGCCCGCGAGTTCCTCGACCGCATCGAGTCGTGGGCCACCCCCAAGGAAGTGACCACGCGACGTGGGTTCCCTGTAGCCGAGCGAGGCATGCAGGGCTCGTGAGGGTATGAAAGCTCCCTGCTCGTGCCCGCCGGCGAGATCCCGTGCCGACGCTGGATCGGATCGACCGTCTCCCACCCACTGACCAAATCGGCTGAGGCTCACTTCGCGCTCTACCGCCCGCCGACCTCACGGACGAGCGTGTCACCAAGATCTGTTCGACTGTAGAGCACGGACTTCCCCGACCTCGCCTTCGTGACGAGCCCAGCTCGGTACAGGACCGATAGATGGTCACCGACGGCGCCCGTGGAGATGGCGAGAGCACGAGCCACGTGTGTCGTACTCGCTGATTGGTCAAGGCATCGCAGGATGCTCGCGCGGGTGTCCGGGCAGGCGTGCAAGTCCCTGCCCCGGTGCCGTCGTCCGTGGCGACTGAACCGCGCCGATGCCACGCGCGGGATAGATGAGGGTCTTCGGCCATGCCGGGGCAGTATGGACAGCCACGCCGGGCCAGACGCACACAGACGGTACGAGGAGCAGACCCTTCCCGGCAGGACGCACGGTCCGATGCACCGTCGTATTGCCGATCTCGCCGTGAGTGGGCCGTGGGCGGGCGGGGCCGACGGAATGATCCCAGTCGCTCCAGCGGCAAGCACCAGAAGGGGAAGGCACAGTCCTGCGCCCATGACGAGCAGAGCCAGGTAGAGCCGGACGCGGTCTCGCATCATCCCGACGGCGATCGCGCCAAGCAGACTTCCGCTGATCTGCGCCGAGCAGCGAGACCCATTCCCGCGCGTCCAAAGCTTGCGTCCGCGACAACGAGCGCAATGACGTGGAGGCCTCCAGCGAAACACTGGACGAGCGTCACGAGGATGGAGCCTGAGATCCAGCCGGACGTGATGACATACGAAAAGCCTTCGCGCAGAGCCGTCACGAACGACCGGTCGCGAGAACCTGCGACCTCGATGCGCGGCAGCCAGGCGAATGTCATGCCGGCCACCAGGAAGGTGAACGAGTCGATGGCAAGGGCAACGGCCGGACCGAAGGCACCCACGACGACGCCGCCCAGTGCAGCGCCACTGAGGAGTGCGCCATTCATGCCGATACGTGCGAGCACGTTCGCATCACGAAGCTCGTCATCTGGGACGACGAGCCGGAAGAGTGCTCCGGAGGCCGGGCCAGCCAGCGCAGCCGCAGCGCCGTTGACGGCAGAGATCGCCATGAGGTTCGACACGGTGGCGATGTCGGTCGCGACGACGACGACGCAGCAGGCTTGGCTCACAGCCGAAACGAAGGACGCGGCCGCCAACGCCTGATTGCGCATCGCTCGATCGGCCACCACTCCGCCGAAGAGCACCAGCACGAGGTTGGGTACGGAATGGGCAGCGACGACCGCGCTCAGCGCGCCAACGGATCCCGTGCTGTCGAGCACTGTGAAGCCCAGTGCGATGGGCGCCATCGCGTTCCCGAACCACGAGACCGTTCTCCCTACCCACAGCAACAGGAAGCAACGGTTGGCAAGCAGCGCAGTCCATCTCCGCATGCGGGCAAGTCTCGGCAGCCGAGGTACGCCGGCCAATCCTTACGTTTGTGGACGTATCGAACCTCGAGGGTTCGAGTCATCAGGCGCGTACGTGTCGATCCGGCGTGGAGGTAGCACGTCGGCAGGGTCGATTCGGCTGCGTCGAAGGCTGATGCGCGTACGTGTTCGGAATGCCTACGAGTGTGCCCGCTCGCACAGTGCGGCCAGGACGCGTTCGGCTGCGTGTCCGTCTCCGTAGGGAGCGCCGCGTTCGACTGCGGGAGCGGGCCGGGCGGCGAGCTCGTGGAGCCGAGACAAGTCCGGGTCGAGAACGTTCCATCCGCCGGTCAGGGTCTCGGGCCATTCGGTTTCCGTCCGCAGCGTGGTGCACGGCACGCCCAGCAGGTACGCCTCTTTCTGCAGGCCGCCCGAGTCGGTCACCAGCCCGGCCGCGCCGATCAGCGCCCGCACCATCGCCGGGTAGGGGAGCGGACGCATGGGGCGGATCGCCCCCTGGTCAAGGCGCAGGCCATACGTCTCGCAGCGTGCGACCAGGCGCGGATGGGCAAGCAGCGCGACTGGCTGGGCGAGACCGGCGAGGGTCTCGAGGATCGCGGCGAGGCGTAGGGGATCGTCGGTGTTCTCGGCTCGGTGGACGGTCGCGACGACGTACTCAGAGGCGGAGCGACCGAGCGCATCGACGAGCTCGTCCGGAAGCGGATCCCCGGCCACGGCGTCGCGTACCCGCAAACACACGTCCGCCATCACGTCACCCACCAGCACGGCACGCTGCTCGAGCCCTTCCCGAGCCAGGTGACGCATCGCGACCTCGGTCGGCGCCAGCAACAGGTCGGCGGCGTGGTCGGTGAGCACACGGTTGTGCTCCTCGGGCATCCTGCGGTTGAACGAACGCAGGCCGGCCTCCAGATGCGCCACCGGAAGGTGCAGCTTCACTGCGGCGAGTGCTCCCGCGAGCGTGGAGTTCGTGTCGCCGTAGACGAGTACCCAGTCCGGCTTCTGCTCGTCGTAGACAGCATCCAATGCCGCCAGCATCCGTCCGGTCTGCACGCCGTGGCTGCCCGAGCCGATGCTGAGGTGAACGTCAGGTTCCGGGATGGCCAGGGTGTCGAAGAAGTCGTCGGAGAGCCGGGCGTCGTAGTGCTGCCCGGTGTGGACGATCACGTGCTCGTGCTCGGTCTTCACGAACGCGGCAGCGACCGGTGCGAGCTTGACGAACTGCGGCCGCGCGCCGACCACGCTCACGACCTTCATCTCGTACTCCCCCTTGCCTGTCGCTCCGGCGACCTTACCGTGACCCACTGGTCGACCGCTCCACGGCCGGCTAGCGTGGAGCGCCTGCACAGCAACGCGTTGGCACGGCCGGAGACCGGTCGCAGGAGGGTAGGGACGATGCCCGAGAGGACGAACACACCGCAGTACACGGTTCGGCCGCTGGACGCGTCGACCTGGGACGCCTTCGCCGAGTTGGTCGAACGCAACGGTGGTGTGTTCGGCGGCTGCTGGTGTCTTGCTCACCACGCGACGGACACCGGCGAGCGGTACCACGGGACGCCAGCTGAGCGGCGCGCCAAGAAGGAGGAGCTGGTGCGCACCGGCCGTGCGCATGCGGCACTGGTCTTCGACGCCGACGGCCTGGCGCAGGGTTGGGCGAAGTACGGCCGGCTCGAGGAGCTGCCGATCGTCGAGCACAACCGGAAGGCGTACGACGAGGATCCGCCGCCGCGGCCGGACTGGCGCATCACGTGCTTCTACGTCGACAAGCGACACCGTCGGCAGGGCATCGGGCGCGCCGCGCTCGAAGGGGCGCTGGATCTCATCGCACAGGCTGGCGGCGGTCTCGTCGAGGCGCACCCTGAGACGACGGCCGGGCGCGAAGCGCCTGGTCGCTTCCTGTACCAGATGACGGTCGAGCTGTACGAGGAGTACGGATTCCAGCGGGTGCGCCAGATCGGCAAGCACCGGTGGATCATGAATCGGGTCGTCGACCCTGCGTAGCGCTGGGTGGGTGCGGGAGATCGCCGAACCGACGACCCGTGTGTCGTCCAACAACACGACCAACTGACCGGCGGCGACACCGCTGGCGCCGTGCGGGCACGAGGGTCCGACAGGAGACGGATGCGGCGCCGTCCGCCACATCGGTGGGTTCAACCTTCGGGCCGGAGGCGTTCGGTCACGGCGTACAGTTCCCCCATGCGGATCGCCGTCGTTGGCCTGGGAAAGATCGGCCTACCGCTGGCGGTGCAGTATGCCGGCAAGGGCCACGAGGTCGTCGGTGTGGACGTCGACACCAACCTCGTCGGGATGGTCAACGCCGCCACCGAGCCGTTCCCAGGCGAGGCGGAGCTGGACGTACGGCTCAAGCAGGTGGTCACCGCCGGCACGTTGCGCGCCACCACCGACTACGCCGCGGCCATCCCCGGTGCCGATGTCGTCGTCGTTGTCGTACCGCTTGTCGTCGACCACGAGGGCCGGCCAGACTTCGCGCTCCTCGACGCGGCGACGAACGACATCGCGGCGCACTTGACGGCCGGCACGACGGTCGTGTACGAGACCACGTTGCCGGTCGGTACGACCCGCCACCGGTGTCGGCCGGCGCTGGAAGCCGGGTCCGGGCTGCGGTGCGGAGAGGACTTCTGGCTCGTCTTCTCGCCCGAGCGGGTGCTCAGCGGGCGGATCTTCGCCGACCTGCGCCGCTACCCCAAGCTGATCGGAGCGCTCGACGCCGCTGGCGCGGAGCGCGTCACGGCCTTCTACTCGGCCGTTCTCGACTTCGACGAGCGCCCGGATCTGCCGCGACCCAACGGTGTGTGGGACCTCGGGTCCCCGGAGGCTGCCGAGCTGGCCAAGCTCGCCGAGACCACGTACCGGGACGTCAACATCGGCCTCGCGAACCAGTTCGCGAGGTTCGCGCGGGAGCACGGCATCGACGTGTACGCGGTCATCGAGGCCGCCAACTCCCAGCCGTACAGTCACATCCACCGTCCGGGCGTGGCAGTGGGCGGGCACTGCATCCCGGTCTACCCGCGGCTCTACCTGGCGGGTGATCCGGCCGCGACGATCGTACGAGCGGCCCGCGAGGTCAACGCCGCGATGCCGACCTACGCCGTCGACCTGCTCGCTCGCGCGTATGCCGCGCAGGCAGCGGACCCGGGTGGTCCGCTGGCCGACGCTCGGGTCGCCATCCTCGGCGCGGCGTATCGCGGAGGCGTCAAGCAGACCGCGTTCTCGGGAGTGTTCCCGCTGGCGGAGGCGCTCCGGGAGCGAGGCGCTCACGTCGTCGTCCACGATCCGTTGTACGCCGACGACGAGCTGGCCGCGCTGGGCTTGCCCGCGTACCACCTCGGTGAACCCGTGGACGCGGCGATCGTCCAGACCGACCACGCCGAGTACGCCGACCTGACGCCTGACGACCTGCCGGGTATCCAGGTGCTGGTCGACGGCCGTGCGATCACCAACCGGGCCCGTTGGAGTGCTGCCGGTGTCGTGCACGAGGTCATCGGCGTCGGGTGAGCAGGGGGATGATCGTCGGGTGAGGTGGTACGGCTCATGAGCTCGCCGCAGGTTCGCCTGACCCGCCTGGCTACGCAGGAGCTCGCCGTGCTGGGTGGTGAGCCGGTCCGCCGTGCGCCGTTCCCGCCGTGGCCGGTCGTCGCGGAGGACGAGATCGCGGCAGCCGTGGACGTCCTGCGCACTGGCCACGTGAACTACTGGACGGGCGAGCAGGGTCGCGAGTTCGAGCGGGAGTTCGCCGCCGCGGTCGGCACGCAGCATGCGGTCGCGGTGTCGAACGGCACGGTTGCGTTGGAGCTCGCCCTGCGAGCGGTCGGTGTCGGTCCGGGCGACGAGGTGATCGTGCCGGCTCGCACGTTCGTCGCCACGGCCAGTGCGGCGGTCGCCGTCGGAGCCACGCCGGTGTTCGCCGACGTCGATCCGGTGAGCCAGACGCTCACGGCGGAGACCGTGCGCGCCGCGGTGACCTCGCACACGAAGGCGATCGTGCCGGTGCACCTCGCGGGGTGGCCGGCGCCCATGCCCGAGATCCTGGAGCTCGCAGACGAGATCGGGGCCGCCGTCGTGGAGGACTGTGCGCAGGCCCATGGCGCGACCCTCGACGGGCAATCGGTCGGCAGCTTCGGTCATGCCGCGGCCTGGTCGTTCTGCCAAGACAAGATCATCACCACCGCCGGTGAGGGTGGCATGGTGACGACGAACGACGAGGCCGTGTGGCGCGCGGTCTGGGAGTACAAGGACCACGGCAAGAGCTACGAGGCCGTTTTCCTCCGCGACCATCCGGCCGGGTTCCGGTGGGTGCACGAGTCCTTCGGTACGAACGCCCGCATGACCGAGGTGCAGGCCGCGATCGGCCGCTGCGCGTTGCGCAAGCTGCCCGACTGGACGGCACGGAGGCGGCGACACGCGGCGGCGCTCGATGCCGGACTGGCCAATCTGCCGGGCCTACGGGTCGCCACGCCACCGCACGGGGTGGGTCACGCCTACTACAAGTACTACGTGTTCGTCCGTCCCGAGCTGCTCGCGCCCAGCTGGACCCGTGACCGGATCATGGAGGCGGTGAAGGCGGAAGGGGTGCCCTGCTACCACGGCATCTGCCCGGAGGTCTACCGGGAGAAGGCCTTCAGGCACATCGGCCGGCCGACTGAGCGGTTGCCGCAAGCCCGGGCGCTCGGCGAGACGTCGCTCATGCTGCTCGTGCACCCCACCCTCGAGGACGCCGACATCGCCGACACCGTTCGGGCGTTCCAGAAGGTCATGGCGTACGCCGCGGCGTGAGCGTCCTGGGGCGGTCGTTGGCCGGCTCACGGCAGGCGTCCTACCCGCGTCGTACCAGGTGAGGAGGAACGCGCCAGCTCAGCGGCGGGCCAGCTTCTCGAGGTCGCGGTACGACCCCATGAAGTAGTTCTGGTCCAGTGGCGTGTCGGTGTACTGCCAGAAGGTGAGGCGCTCCCACCCGCCGGGCTTCTCTCCGGGCGTCTCGTTGTAGCTCGCCATCCACAGCGGGTGGTCGCGGAACGCGTCACTGTTGTTCATGCACTCACGCCACCAGAAGCCGTTCGTGTAGATGATCGCCTTGCGTCCTGTGAGCTTCTCGTACGTCGTGAGGAAGTCCCGCACCCAGGAGACGAGCTGGTCTGCGGTCATGTTCCAGCATCGGGGCTTCCCGACGGTCTCGCCGAACTCGATGTCGAGCACGCCAGGCAAGGTGCGGCCGTCTGCCTTGCTTCCGCCGCCGTGCTTGACGAAGTACCGCGCCTGCACTCGACCGCTCGACTCGTCCGGGAGGGCGAAATGGTACGCCGTACGGAACATGCCGACGCGTCCCGCACCCTTCCAGTGGGACTTGTACATCGGGTCCTGCGGCTGGGTACCTTCCGTGGCCTTGATGGAGGCGAAGCGCTTGCCCTCCTGCCACCAGTACTCCCAGTTCAGCTCGGGCTGCCAGCCGGAGACGTCGATCCCGCGTACCCGCGGCTCGCCGTCGATCGTGACCTGGTGGCCTTTCGCCTCGTCAGCCTTGGCCTGAGCGGCCGCGGACTTCGCCTGCGAGTCCGCGCGCTCGTGACCACGTGAGGCCTCCTCCCGGGCCTGGTCCCGCTGGGTTGCGGCGGCGTCCCGGCCATTCCGCGCATCGGCGAGGTCCAGCGACTCCCGCTCGCTGATGTGCCAGGAGCTCAGCTTGGAGCCTTCGTACGCTGCCTGCCCGGCTCCGGAGTCCGCCGCTGTCAGGGGAACCGCGAGCGCTGTGGTCACGCTGGCAGCACCGACGCACACCAGGAGCGACTTGAGGGGCATCTGGCGACGCGCTGCTCGGCCGAGTGATCGGGCCTTCTCCAGGCGATGCCGGGGGGCTGGGCGACGGCGGAGCAGCTTCACGCACTCTCCTCGAAGGCGGCGACAAAGGACGCAGGCATTCTGGGAGGTTGGTCGCGGATCCCCCAAGCCGGTGTTCCACTATGCGGGATCTACAGAATGACCACGTATGGATGGGTTGCGCGCCCTCTGCATGGCTTTCCGTACCGCGTGCGGGTCACGACAGCCGCATGGTCCTGCGCCTTTTGAGGCCATGCGAACCGCGGAGAGATCGCAACGAACTGCCTGGTCGGGGAGTGAAGGAAGATCGAGAGGCCGCGGAGACCGGCGATCACGAAGTGTGGTCAGCTCCTGACGATTGGTACTTGTTGGTCACGACTTGGTATCAGTGGCAACCATTCGACCGGAATCGCGTCGTCTGCGGTGAAAGAGCAGAATGGGCTGGCCCGGCGGCAGTAGCCCAGCGCGTGCTCCGGCGACGAGAGGTCGTCACGAGGAACGCTCTGGTGTCAGGTGCCGGGCGTCCGCGCGGCCGATGTGACGTGGCTACGGGTGGAATGGGGTACACGTGAGACTTCGCTGGGGGGCGTTGCTCGTCAAGCGGGCAATGGACGTGGTGTGCGCGGCTGTCGGCCTGATCGTCCTCGCACCGCTCGCCCTGGCTGTCGCCGGCGTGATCCGGTGGCGCCTGGGTTCACCAGTCCTGTTTCGTCAGCTGCGGACCGGTCGGAACGGCGTTCCGTTCTGGGTCCTGAAGTTCCGGACGATGACCGATCGCCGCGACCGTCGAGGTGACCTGCTGCCCGATCATCGACGGCTCACGCGGCTTGGTCGCCTGTTGCGCCGCCTGAGCTTGGACGAGATCCCGCAGCTCCTCAACGTGCTGCGTGGAGAGATGAGCATCGTCGGGCCGCGTCCGCTCTTGCCCAAGTACGACCCGTGGTACACGGACCGGGAGCGGCGCAGGTTCGAGGTCCGTCCCGGCATCACCGGGCTGGCTCAGGTCGCAGGCCGCAACACGATCGGATGGGACGCACGGCTGGCGCTTGACGTGGAGTACGTCGAACGCTGGTCGTTGCGGCTCGACCTCGCGATCTTGCTGCGGACCATCCGCGTCGTCCTCACCCGGGAGGGTGCGGTGGCCGACCAGCGTGCGCTGATGCACGACCTCGACGTGGAGCGCGCCAGCGCCGCTGTGCAGCCGGTGTCGCGAGAGGCGTCCCAGGATGTGGACTACGCCTCGAGCGGCCGGGCCGGTACGCCTACCACCGTCGTACCGGCCTGAACCGAGCGCGTGACGACCGCGCCCGCTCCCACGAAGGCCCCCGGGCCGATCTCCCTGCCCTGCAGGATGCACGCGTTCGATCCGATCGTCGCCCCGGCACCGATGCGTACGCCACCGCCGACGTTCGCGCCTGGGAGCACGGTGACGTAGTCCTCGAGCACAGAGTCATGACCCACGGACGCTGTGTAGTTGACCTGGACGTGCTCGCCGAGGACGCACGACGACGAGACATGCGCAAGGGCGAGGATCACCGACCCGGCGCCGACCGTCGTCTCGGGACCGACCACGGCGCGGGGATGGACGATCGTCCGCGGTCGCAGCCCACGGGCGGAGAAGGCCGCCGCCAGCCGGGCTCGCACCGTCGGGTCGGCGATGGCGACGACGAACTCGGCCGAGGCCTCGCCTTGCGTGTCGTACGGCTTCGCCGCGTCGGGGTGGACGACCGGCACGCCCCGCACCTGTTTGCCGCATCGTGCGTGGTCACAGAAGAGCACCTGCTCGTCACCGCCGGTCGCGAGGATCGCGTCGTAGGTCTCCCGCCCGAAGCCGCCTGCGCCGACGATGTACAGCGTCATGCCGCGTCAGGGTAGCTGGGTATGGCACGCGGGACGCTCGGGTACCATCGCATGGCGGTCCTGCCTCGCAGTCCCACAGACGGGGAGCGAAAGATCGCAAAGCCCTAGCCGTCCGCCCAAGGGATGAGTTTCATGTCCGTCGATTACCGGTTGACGCACCTGCAGGCGCTGGAGGCCGAGTCGATCCACATCATTCGTGAGGTCGCGGCCGAGTTCGAACGACCGGCTCTGCTCTTCTCTGGCGGCAAGGACTCGGCTGTCATCCTGCGGCTGGCCGAGAAGGCCTTCTGGCCGGCGCGCATCCCGTTCGCCGTCCTGCACATCGACACCGGGCACAACTTCCCGGAGGTGCTCGCTTTCCGCGACCGGCGGGTCAAGGAGCTGGGCCTGCGGCTTGTCGTGGGATCGGTGCAGAAGGCCATCGACGAGGGGCGGATCCGCGAGCGACCCGGCGAGAGCCGTAACCGTCTGCAGACGCAGGTGCTCCTGGAGACGGTCGAGGAGAACAAGTTCGACGCTCTCATCGGCGGCGGGCGGCGTGACGAGGAGAAGGCGCGGGCGAAGGAGCGGGTGTTCTCGTTCCGCGACGAGTTCGGCCAGTGGGATCCGAAGAACCAGCGGCCGGAGCTGTGGAACCTCTACAACGGCCGGATCCACCCCGGTGAGTCGATCCGGGCGTTCCCCTTGTCGAACTGGACCGAGCTCGACGTGTGGCAGTACATCGCCCAGGACGGGTTGGAGATCCCGTCGATCTACTTCGCGCACCGCCGGAAGGTGTTCTGGCGGGACGGCATGCTGCTGGCCGAGTCGGAGTTCCTTCCACGCCGCGAGGGCGAGGAAGTGACCGAGCAGATGGTGCGTTACCGCACGGTGGGAGACATCTCCTGCACGGGTGCGGTGCTGTCCACCGCGAGCACGATCGAGGAAATCATCGCCGAGGTGGCGACCAGCCGGGTCACCGAGCGAGGGGCGACTCGCGCCGACGACAAGTTCTCCGAGGCGGCGATGGAAGACCGTAAGCGGGAGGGCTACTTCTGATGGATCTGCTGCGGTTCGCCACGGCCGGCAGTGTCGACGACGGCAAGAGCACGCTCATCGGACGGCTGCTGTACGACTCCAAGGCGATCTTCGAGGACCAGCTCGAGGCAGTCGAGCGCACCAGTCGTGACCGGGGTTTCGACTACACGAACCTGGCGTTGCTCACCGACGGGTTGCGTGCGGAGCGGGAGCAGGGCATCACGATCGATGTCGCGTACCGCTACTTCGCCACCCCCAAGCGGAAGTTCATCATCGCCGACACCCCCGGCCACATCCAGTACACCCGCAACATGGTCACCGGCGCGTCGAACGCCGACCTCGCGTTGGTTCTGGTCGACGCCCGTAACGGCATGGTCGAGCAGACCCGCCGCCATGCGTTCCTCGTCTCCTTGCTCCGCGTGCCACACCTCGTGTTGTGCGTCAACAAGATGGATCTCGTGGGCTACGACCGCGAGGTCTTCGAACGCATCCGCGACGAGTTCATCGGGTTCGCGACCAAGCTCACCATCCCCGACCTGCAGGTCATCCCGATCTCCGCGCTGGAGGGTGACAACGTCGTCGAGCGGTCGGTCAACATGCCGTGGTACGACGGGCCGTCGCTCCTGCATCATCTGGAGAACGTCTACGTCGCAAGCGACCGCAACCTGGTGGACGTACGCCTTCCGGTGCAGTACGTGATCCGGCCGCAGCTGCAGTCGAACGAGTACCACGACTACCGCGGCTATGCGGGTCAGATCGTGGGCGGCGTGCTCAAGCCGGGCGACGAGGTGATGGCGCTGCCGTCCGGGCTGACGACGCGAGTGACCCAGATCGACACCGCCGACGGTCCGGTCGACGAGGCGTACCCACCGATGTCGGTGTCGGTCCAGCTCGCCGACGATCTGGACATCTCCCGCGGCGACATGATCTGCCGGCCCCACAACGCGCCGCGGGTCGCGCAGAACGTCGACGCGATGGTCTGCTGGATGACCGAGGAACCCCTGCGGCCGCGGCAACGGATCTTCGTCAAGCACACGACGCGCACCGCGAAGGCGATCGTGAAGGAGCTGCACTACCGGCTCGACGTCAACACCCTGCACCGCGACGAGAGCGCCACGCAGCTGGGGCTGAACGAGATCGGCAGGGTCTCGCTGCGGGTCGCGCAGCCGTTGTTCGTCGACGAGTACGCGCGGAACCGCTTCACGGGTGGCTTCATCCTGATCGACGAGGCGACCAACGTCACCGTCGGTGCCGGCATGATCGTCGCCGCCTCCTGACCGCCTCACAATGACCACGCGTGGCGAGCGCGCGCTCGCCACGGTATGGGACCGCACTGGTCGAGGATGGTGCTCGCCTGTTGACCCGTTGCGCGTTCCCGAATTTGACCTGGAGCGCGCTCCAGCTCCTAGCGTGCTGGCCCGTGGATTACAGATTTCTGGGAGCAACCGGGCTCGGGGTCAGCGAGCTCTGCCTGGGCGCGATGATGTTCGGCAGCCGCACCGACGAGGAGACCAGCCGGCGGATCCTCGACACGTACACCGAGGCAGGCGGAAACTTCATCGACACCGCCGACGTCTACGGCGATGGTGCATCGGAGGAGGTGCTCGGTCGCTGGCTTGCGACAAAGCGGCGTGACGACTTCGTCGTCGCGACCAAGGTGTGGGGTGTGACCGGGCCGGGACCCAACGATCGCGGTCTGTCGCGCAAGCACATCCTCTCGGCGGTCGATGCGAGCCTGCGTCGGCTCGGCACCGACTAGGCGACCTCTACCAGCTGCATGTCTGGGACGGCGGCACGCCGCTCACCGAGACCCTGTCGACCTTGGATGCGCTCGTACGAAGCGGCAAGGTGCGCTACGTCGGCGTCAGCAACTTCCGAGGATGGCAGCTGCAAAAGGCCGTCGACCTGTGTCGGCAGCACGGCTGGGAACCACTGGTCAGCCTGCAACCGCTCTACAACCTGCTCGAACGTGCGGCGGAGTGGGAGCTTCTCCCCGTGTGCCAGAACGAAGGACTCGGCGTGATCACCTGGTCGCCGCTGCGTTCCGGCTGGCTTTCCGGCACGTTCCACCGCGGCATGACCGGGCCGCCGCCCGGCAGCAAGGTCACCGGCCCAGGCACGCACACGTGGGAGCGGTACGCCAACGAGCACACCTGGCACCTCCTCGACGAGCTCGCAGCCGTCGCGAAGGAAGCGGGGCGTACGCCTGCGCAGGTGGCCGTTCGCTGGATCCTGCAACGGCCCGGCATCACGGCTCCCATCGTCGGTGCGCGCACACACGAGCATCTCGAAGACGTCTTCGGTGCCGTCGGGTGGTCGCTCACCGACGAGCAGATGGATCGGCTCACCCGTGCGAGCGAGCCGCCCGTGGATCCCTATCCGTACTTCGCCGGTGGTGCGGCGGGCCGGTCGAACCCACAGGCCACCGTGCGGTAAGGCGAGGCACGAGGATCGTTGCGCACCATCGGCGCGGCGCGATGACTGCTCGTCCGTCCGTTGGGCTCCGACGGGCGGCTTCCCGGGTCGTCGGCGTGCCCGCCCGGCACACCAGGGAAACCTCACGGCCCGTCGTCAGGCGGAAACCTTGGCGCGGGCCTCGGCGAAGGCGTTCGCTGCGCGCTCCAGGTCGTCACGCGTGTGGGCCGCCGACATCTGGGTACGGATGCGCGCGGTCCCGTGCGGCACGACCGGATAGGAGAACGCCGTCACGTAGACGCCGAGGTCGAGGAGCGCCTCGGCCATCCGCCCGGCCAGCACCGCGTCACCGAACATGATGGGAATGATGGGGTGCTCGCCGGGGAGTACGTCGAAGCCGAGCTCGGACATCCTCCTGCGGAAGAACGCGGTGTTCTCACGCAGTCGCGCCCGCAGCTCGTCCGAGGCATCGAGCAGGTCGAACGCCTTCAACGACGCGGCCGCGATGGCGGGCGCCAACGAGTTGGAGAAGAGATAGGGACGGGAGCGCTGGCGTAACAGCTCGATGATCTCGGCGCGGCCGCTCGTATAGCCACCGCTCGCTCCACCCAGAGCCTTGCCGAGCGTTCCCGTGACGATGTCGACCCGGTCGCTCACGCCGAACAACTCCGGCGTACCCCGACCGTGCTCGCCCACGAACCCCACAGCGTGGGAGTCGTCCACCATCACCAACGCGTCGTACTTCTCGGCCAGGTCGCAGATCTCCTGCAGCGGCGCGTAGTAGCCGTCCATCGAGAAGACGCCGTCGGTGGCGATCAGACGGAACCGTGCGTCGGACGCCTCCTTGAGCTTCGCCTCGAGGTCGGCCATGTCGGCGTTGCGATAGCGGTAGCGCCGAGCCTTGCACAGCCGAATGCCGTCGATGATGCTCGCGTGGTTGAGGGCGTCGGAGATGATGGCGTCCTCAGGTCCGAGCAGGGTCTCGAACAGTCCGGTGTTGGCGTCGAAGCACGAGCTGTAGAGGATGGTGTCGTCTGTTCCGAGGAAGTCGGAAATCCGTCGCTCGAGGCGCTTGTGCAGCTCCTGGGTCCCACAGATGAACCGGACCGACGCCATCCCGAACCCCCACTCGTCGAGGCCGGCCTTGGCTGCGGCGATCAGGTCGGGATGGTCGGCGAGTCCCAGGTAGTTGTTGGCGCAGAGGTTGAGGACCTCGCGACGCTCGCCGCCGCGCCCGAGCTCGACGTTGGCCCGCTGCGGGCCGGCGAGTGGCCGCTCACCCTTGTAGAGCCCGGCGGTACGGATCTCGTCGAGCGTACTGCGCAGGTGATCCCGGATCTTGCCGTACACCTTCATGCCTCGCTTTCGTCCGATTCACAGTGACCAGGTATGGACGGCTTTCGCAGCTCCGGAAGGGCTCCGAGGTCGCGCAGCGGGCCTCGACCGTGCTCCACACTCGGCCATTGTGGGTGTCACGCCGTGTCCCAATGCAACAGGACCTTGCCGCATCGCCCTTCGCGCGCCGTGGCGAGTGCAGCCTGGTAGTCGGTCGCCGGGTAGTGGTGCGTGATGACCGGCGTGATGTCCAGGCCCTCCTGCACCAGCACCGACATGGCGTACCACGTCTCCATCATCTGGCGTCCGTAGATGCCCTTGATGGTGAGCATGGACTGCACGACCCGGCTCCAGTCGATGCTGATCTCTTCCGGGTGAGCGGGAATGCCCAGCATGGCGATCCGGCCGCCGTGCGCCATGTTGTCGATCATCGCGGGCAGGGCGGAGGGATGGCCCGACATCTCCAAGCCGATGTCGAACCCTTCCTTCATGCCGAGCTCGCGTTGCACGTCGGGGAGCGTGACCCGGTCGGGATGGATGGCGCGGGTGACACCCAGCCGGGTCGCAAGCTCCAGCCGGTAGTCGTTGACGTCGGTGATGACGATGTGCCTCGCGCCGGCGTGCCGGGTCACCGCCGCCGCCATGATCCCGATCGGTCCCGCTCCGGTGATCAGAACGTCCTCGCCCAGCACGGGGAAGGTAAGCGCGGTGTGGACGGCGTTGCCGAACGGATCGAAGATCGTGGCGGCATCGAGGGAGATGTCCGGCGGGTGGCGCCAGACGTTGGATGCCGGAAGCGTGACGTAGTCGGCGAATGCACCGGGACGGGCGACCCCCAGCCCTTCGGTGTGCGCGCAGAGATGGCGGCGGCCGGCCATGCAGTTGCGACAGCGTCCGCACACCAGGTGACCCTCGCCGGAGACGAGGTCGCCCACAGCGAGCTCGGTGCCGGAGCTCCCCACTCCCGGCCCGAGCTCGACGATCCGACCGACGAACTCGTGGCCGATGATCAGCGGCACCGGCACATTCTGTTGGGCCCACTCGTCCCACGCCACGATGTGCAAGTCGGTGCCGCAGATGCCGGTCTGGAGCACGCGGATCAGGACCTCGCCCGTGCCCGGTGTGGGCTCGGGCACCTCCTCCAGCCAGAGGCCGGGTTCGGCCTTGGCCTTCACCAACGCACGCATGCGTCCACGTCCTCTCGGCTGCGCCGGAGCGCGTCGACTACCCGATCGGATCGACCCGCCGAGTCGTCATGGTCATCTACTCGACTTCCGGGGCACACTGCCGATCCTCGCACGCTGCCGGGTCATGGGGAACGCGCTTCCGGAGGGACAGGTCTGGTGAGCTGTCGTCGGGCGATGCTACGCTCTCGAACATGTTTTCGAATGCGCATGACGGCTCGGGTGCGGCCCTTCGTGAAATCGACCCGATCGCGCTGGGCCAGGCTGGCCTGCAGGCGCTTGCCGTCGCCGGTGCGGCGATCCTGGCGCGATACGTGGAGGCCAGTGACCGTTCCGACGACCTGTCTGACGGCTGCTCGGACGGTGCTGGTGTGCTGGAGCGTACGCTGCCGCACCCTCACTGGAGCATTCTGATGCGAGCGATCGGTGCGTTCACCGATCCACGGGTCGTGGCCGCGGTGGCCGGTTACGCGGACGATCGATCGGTCGCACCCATCCACGCCGACGCCCTCGCGGCCATGTGCCTGCGGGCCCGCACGGCACTGAACCGCGACGTGCGCCGGGACCCCCGAGCAGAGCGGAGGGGGGAGGGCCACGTCGAGCCGGCGACCTGAGATCGTGCGCTCATGATCTGCCGGCGGCCGGCTCGGTGAGTCCTGACCTGGGCAGATGGGTCGCGAGTCGGCTACCGGCCAACCCCTGTCGTGCTTTCCCGGATCTTCAGCTCGAACTCCGCGTGCACCTGCTGAGGGGGCGATGGTGTCCGCTCGGCCACCCGCCGGTTCAGAAGATCCACGGCGATCTCGGCGATGGCGCGCTTGTCGGGCGCGATGGTCGTGAGCGCGGGCGTGGAGATCCGGCCGTACGGGATGTCGTCGTGTCCCACGACCGCGATGTCGTCCGGTACCCGAAGACCTCGACGATGGATCGCCCGCAGGGCACCAAGCGCCAGGAGATCGGTGAAACAGAACACCGCGTCGGGAGGGCGGGGGAGTCGCAGCAGCTCGTCCATGGCTGCCTCGCCGGCCTCGCCGAGGTAACTCGGCGTCTGGCGGATGAGGTCGGGGTCGATGGGGAGTCCCGCCTCGGTCAGCGCCAGCCCGTAACCCTCCAGGCGCTGTCGGGCGGCGCCGCGCGCCCGGCTTCCCCCGGCGCCGATCGCTGCGATGCGTCGCCGCCCGATGTCCAGCAGGTGGCGGGTCGCCAGGCGAGCCGCTGCGACGTTGTCGATCGCGACATGGTCGAAGCTGCCGTCGTAGATGACCTCGCCCAGCAGCACCATCGGTGTCGTGTCGGTCCGACGACGCAAGGCTGTCGCACTGATCCGACTCGGGCTGAAGAGCACGCCGTCGATCCGCCGGGACAGGTCGCCGTCGAGGATCCGTTGCTCCTCGGTCCGGTCATTCATCGTCTGCTCGATCAGCACGACCCAGGACCGCCGCTGGGCCACCTCGACGACATGCCGCGCCAGCTCGCTGAAGTACGGCATGTCGAGCTGCGGGATCACCAACGCGATGATCCCGGTCCGTCCCTGCGCGAGATTGCGTGCCGAGAGGTTGGGTCGGTAGCCGAGCTCCTGGATGGCGCCGAGCACCCGGGCGCGAGTCTCCTCGGACACGTACGGGTACTCGTTGATCACATTGGACACCGTCTTCTTCGAAACCCCAGCTCGGGCGGCCACGTCCGCCAGCCGTGGGCGCCTAGTGCCCGGGTTTGCCATCTCCACACCTCTCATCGCGTTGCACGGGGTAGCTGGCCGATTCTTGCAGAGCCCTTTACACCGGTGCATACACCGGTGTAAAACCAGGGGCCAATGACCAGGGGCGGGGGCGACGGCTAGCCGAGGGGGTGCCGGCGCCCCCGCGGCTGGCGCGCACCGATCGCGGCCCTGGTCGTTGGCAGCCCGCACCCAGGAGGTCGGCGATGACCCGCCCGTACCAATGGACTCATCCGAGGCAGCGCACCAGGCGCGAGGTGATCCGGGCCGCTGGCCTTGGTCTTGCCCTGAGCTCCGTCGCTGCATGTGACCTGTTGTCGACCGATCCCTCAGGTACGAACGCGCGGCGAAGGACATCGGGCGGCCGGAGGCGAAAGGAAGCGCCCGAGCTTGCGGCGAGGGTCGCGAAAGGCGAGCTCCCCCCGCTACGCAACCGCCTGCCCGAGCGTCCGATGGTCATCACACCGCTCGAGGAGCCCGGTCCGTACGGCGGAGAGATGAACCTGCTCGGCCTGGGTGAGACGGTCGACGTGAACACCACCATCGGCTACGAGAACCTCGTCCGCTGGCGGCCGGGCGTCGACACCGACCTGACCGAGGACCAGGTCATTCCCAACGTCGCGGAAAGCTTCGAGGTAAGCGATGACGGCCGGGAGTACACCTTCAAGCTCCGCGCGGGCATGAAGTGGTCTGACGGTGAGCCGTTCGGCGCCGACGACATCATGTTCTGGTTCGAGAACGTCGCATCGAACCGCGAGCTCACCCCGATCCCGATCGAATGGCTGGCGGTCGAGGGCGAGCCGTTCACGGTGGAAAAGCTCGACGACCAGACGGTTGTCTTCCGCTTCTCCAGGCCGAACGGGCTCTTCCTGGTCAACCTGGCCACCCAGCGTGGCACGCAGATCACCGACTTCCCCGCCCACTACATGCGGCAGTTCCATGCCGACCATGCGAGCGACATCGACCAGCTGGTCAAGGAGTCCGGCAACGACTCATGGATCGATCTCTTCTGGGCGAAGGCCAACCGGTCGGAGAACCCCGAGCGTCCGGTCATCGACGCCTGGCAGTTGACGTCCGCGATCAGCGACTCGCAGCGACCCATCGCGGTACGGAACCCGTACTACTGGAAGGTCGACTCGGAGGGACGCCAGCTGCCGTACATCGACCGCGTGGCGTTCGAGCTGGTGCAGGACGCGGAGACCGCCTTGGTGAAGGCCACCAAGGGAGACTTCCACCTCGTCGATGTCGGGATCAACCAGCTACGCAACAAGCCGGTGTTCGCGCGGAGCCGTGAGGAAGGAGACTATCGATTCTTCGAGACGATACCGCAGCAGATGAACCAGATGATCGTGATGGTGAACCTCACTCACCGCGATCCTGTGCTGCGGAGGACCTTCAGATCCAAGGACTTCCGGGTCGGGCTCTCGCACGCGATCGACCGGCAGGAGATCATCGACGCGGTCTTCCAGCGTCAAGGTGAGCCGTGGCAGGCAGCGCCGCGTCCAGAATCGCCCTACTACAACGAGCGGCTCGCCAAGCAATACACAGAGTACGACCCGGAGCGTGCGAACAGCCTGCTGGACAAGGTAGTTCCCGACAAGGACGCAGACGGCGTCCGGTTGCGCCCCGATGGCAAGAAGCTCCTCTTCCAGGTCGAGGTGACCACCAGCTTCCCCGATCTCATCGACGCCTTGGAGCTCATTCGCACGCACTGGCGCAAGGTTGGCATCGACATGCGGGTCAAGAGCGAGGACCAGTCCTTGTTCTTCGAACGCATGGAAGCCAACGCGCATGACGCCTGCGTGTGGATCGGCGGTGGCGGCCTCGGCGCGACGATGGATCCCTTCTACTACGTGCCGTACAACTTCAACACCCGCTACGCCATGCCGTGGTACTTCTGGTACCTCGACCCAGATGACGAGCGCGCAGAGGAGCCACCGCCGGAGACGAAGCGGCAGATCGAGCTCTACCGGCAGGTGCTCACCACCCCTGAGCCGCAGCGTCGGGACGAGCTCATGCGGCAGATCCTCGAGATGGCCGTCGAGCAGTTCTATTGCATCGGAATCGCCTTGCGGAAACGGGAGTACGGCATCGTCAAGAACGAGTTGCGCAACACGCCGAAGGTGGCCATCACGGGATGGCTGCACGCCAACCTGATGCCTGAGAATCCGCAGCAGTACTTCATCGACGAGACGGCATGACGAGCATGGGGGACCGACCGAACATCCTGCTCGTCATGACCGACCAGCACCGGGCGGGCATGACGAAGGCCGAGGGCTTCGCCCTGGACACCATGCCGTTCCTCGACTCGCTGGCGGCGACGGGCACCCGGATCCGCAATGCGTACACGACGGCTCCGGCATGTGTGCCGGCGCGCACCAGTCTGCTCACCGGGCGCTTCCCCTCAGCGCATCGCGTGCGCCAGAACTCCACCGGGCACGAGGTGGTGCGCGGCGCCGACCTGCTCGACGTACTCCGGAGCGCGGGCTACAGCGTGCACTTCGCCGGCAAGCCGCACATGTACCGCACGGAAGGCGACTTCGATTCCTACGCCGGGCCGTACTGGCACGAGCGCGGCCCCGACCGCACCGACTCCGAGCGAGCGTTCTCGGCCTGGTTGCGCTCCATCGACCACGGGCCGGCGACCGAGCCCACGCCGTATCCGCTCGAGTGCCAGTACCCGTATCGCATCGTCTCCGACGCGATGGCCAGCCTTGCCGAACGGGATCGCGGAATGCCCTTCTTCTGCTGGGTTTCCTTCCCTGAGCCGCACAACCCGTACCAGGTGCCGGAGCCGTACTTCTCCTTGTTCGCCGAAGCCGAGATCCCGGACCGTGCCTGCGGGCCCGAGGCGGCGGAGGCGAAGGGCGGCGCGTGGCGCTGGCTTCGCGAGCTGCTCGAGGAAAAGCGTCCCGGCTACGATCGGCTCTGGCGGCGCTATCGCGCGAGCTACTGCGGCATGTTGCGCTTGCTGGACGACCAGATCCGCCGGCTGGTCGATTTCCTGGAGCGAGAAGGTCTGGCCGACGACACACTCGTCCTCTTCGTCTCCGACCACGGTGACTACGTGGGCGACTATGGCCTGCAGCGGAAGGGCGCCGGGATGCCCGAAGCGCTGATGCGGATCCCGTTCATCGCGACCGGTCCAGGTGTCGCCGTACGCGACAACACGCAGGACTTCGTATCGCTCGCCGACCTGTTCCCGACCGTGTGTGAGGCGATCGGCCAGCCGATCCCGCTCGGGGTCCAGGGACGAAGCCTGTGGCCGATCCTCGCCGGTGAGGACTACCCGGCGGAGGAGTTCGCGAGCGTGTACGCCGAGCACGGGTACGGCGGACTGCCGTACCCCTCCGATGCCCGGCCGCCGTTGCACTTTCCGTACGAGGGAACGAAGTACGACGAGCTCAACAGCGTGACCCAGTCCGGCACGACTCGGATGGTGCGGTGCGGTCGGTGGAAGCTGCTGTACGACGTGACGGGCCGGGGCGAGCTCTACGACCTCGACACCGATCCGATGGAGCTGCGGAACCTCTGGGACGACCCGTCGCTTCGCGAGGTGCGCGCAGAGCTTATGGAACGACTTCTCTGGTGGTCGATCCGCGTCGCCGACGACCTACCGAAGGGTCGGTACGAGCCCAGGCGCGCGGCGCGGAACTACTACGCGCCGTACACCAAGACGTCGGGCCCACGCGGCAACCAGCTGGTAGATGGTCAGGAAGACTCGTCCGGACCGGACCTCGCAACGAGTCCGTCCCACGACCAGCGGGGGATGCGCAGTCCGTCCGGGACGTCATCGGCCGAGTCCGGATAGCGGGCCATGGTCGTGGTGGTCGCCCACGCGAAGTAGTCGTGCAGGACCTGGCCGAGCCGCTCGTCCTTGTCGAGGCCGATGTCGGCAAGCGCCTGGTCGAAGCAGGCGATCGCTCGACGATCCATCTCGGCGTGCTCGCCGTTGCCGCTGTGCATCCGTACGACCGACGACTCGTCGCCGTAACGGTCCGAGTAGGTCGTCGGCCCGCCCAGCGCCTCTCCCCAATAGGCGGCCAGGCGCTCGGTGTGGTCAGGATGGAAGCCGTGGCTGAAGGCGTGGCTCACCACCTCGTCGGCCATCACCCTGGCGTGCCAGGCATGGGCCAGGCGGCGCATGCCGTCGGCCCCGCCCGCCGCCTCGTACACCGTCTCCATGGGCACACTCTGGCACGCCGCATGGACAGCAGGCGGTCGCACGACCTGCGCGCTCGAAAGCCCCAGACGGGAAAGTTCGGCTCCCTCGCGATCAGTCGCAACGTGGTCGGCGGCCTCAGCGGGTCGGTTCGAGAAGGGGTGCGCCAGTCCCCACGTTGTCATTTCGGCTGCGGCCGGCGGTGCTTTCGCGTACGACGAGCGTGAAGTCGACCATGAGCGTCCGAGGGGCCTTGTCCTCACCCTTGAGCCGCTCCAGCAGGTACTCGACGGCGGCTGCGGCGATCCGCTGCTTGTCCGGTGAGACCGTGGTGAGGGTCGGCGTGCTGTAGCGGCCGTCCTCGATGTCGTCGAACCCGATGACAGCGACGTCCTCGGGCACGCGGTAGCCGCGTTCGAGCAGGGTACGAATGGCGCCGAGCGCGAGCAGGTCGTTGAAGCAGAAGACGGCGTCCGGTGGCTCGGGCAGGTCGAGGAGCCGGGCCATGGCGGCAGCGCCGTCGGCTCGGTGGAAATGCGGCGTTCGGACGAGGAGGTCGGGCTCGACCGACCGGCCGGCGCTGACCAGCGCGTCGTGATAGCCCTGCGTGCGGTACTGCGCCGTCTCGCCGTGGTCCCAGGGCTGTGCGCCGATGGCTGCGATCCGGCGCCTGCCGAGCGCGATGAGATGCTCGGTCGCCCGGCGCGCCGCGGCCACGTTGTCGAAGGCCACGTAGTCGAAGCCGCCGCCGGCGATGCGCTCCCCGAGCAGGACGATCGGCGTCTTCACCCGCTGACGCAGCTCCGCCTCACCCATTCCGAGCGGGCTGAAGATGAGCCCGTCGAAGAGCATCGCGCGGGTGCTCGGGTGGATGATCTGCCGTTCCCGTTCGATGTCGCCGTGCGTCTGGTCGATGATCGTCGTGTATCCGTGCTCGCCGGCTTCGGCCATCACGAGGTCGGCCAGCTCGGCGAAGTACGGCACCGCAAGTTCCGGGACGACGAGAGCGATCATTCCGGTCCGGCCGCGGCGGAGGTTCCGAGCGACCAGATTCGGTCGATAGCCGAGCTCGTCGAGCGCCTTCTGGACCTTCGCGCGGGTCTCGGGGGAGACGTACGGGAAGTCGTTCACGACGTTCGAGACGGTTCGCACCGACACGCCCGCCCGTCGGGCCACGTCTCGCAACGTCACTGGCATGACTCCTCCAGCACTCTGCGCGGCGCGGTGCGACGAGTTTCCGATTCTGGGCGTCGTCGGCCAAACCCTTGCAACTAGCTTGCAACGATGCAACCATACGCGCCACGGGGGCTTCTGCGGCCGGCCAGTGTCACGGGGCGGACGGCCTCGACGTGGGGATGACACCGGTAGCAATACCACCAGCCACGATCAGAGCCTGGAGAAGTCATGAGCGTGCCGGTGCGAGACTCTCGTGTCCTGAGTCGTCGCGGCGTTCTGCTTGGGGCCATGGGTGCGGGAGCCGCGTTGCTGAGCGGATGCGGCGGCTCGGTCTTCCGTGCTGGCGACAAGGTTCGTTACTGGAACCTGTTCGGTGGCGGCGACGGCGTCCGCATGGTCGAGATGCAGAACACGTTCCGTAAGGAGCATCCCGACATCGACCTGGAAGCCGTCACTCTCTCCTGGGGTGCGCCGTACTACACCAAGCTCGCCATGGCGGCGGCCGGTGGACGGGCTCCGGAGATCGCGATCGCCCATCTGACCCGGCTTCCGCAGTACGCCGAGACCCTGCTGGACCCGTTCGACCTGGATCTCCTGGCGGAGTTCGGCGTCACCTTGGACGACTTCAGCGACGTCCTGCTCGAGCACGCCACCTACGGCGACCAGCTGATGGCGGTGCCGCTCGACGTCCATACGCTCGTCCTCTACGTCAACCGTGAGCTGGTCGACCAGGCCGGGCTCCTCGCCGGGCCCGACGCGCTGGTCGAGCTCACGAGCCCGGAAGACTTCCTCGCGGCCCTCGACGAGTTGTCTGAAGTTTCCGGCGGCCTGGCGCTCGCGACGGCGAACGACACCGCCTCGATCTGGCGTGTGTTCTGGACGTTCTACCGCCAGGCAGGCGGGAACATCGAGCTGCCCGAGAACGGGACGGTGCAGTACGACCGGGAGATCATGGGCCAGATCCTCGACTTCATGCTCCAGGTCTTCGACGGGAAGCGGGCCTCGCCCACGCTCGACTACGGTGCCGGCGTGGCGGAGTTCGCAGCGGGCCACACACCGCTGCTCGTCAACGGCAACTGGGAGCTCCCGACGTTCGTCACCGCCCAGGAGCAGACCGGGAAGCCGGACTTCACGATGGTGCCGATCCCGGCGATCTTCGGACCGGAACCGCTCGTGTTCGCCGACTCCCACTCCTTCGTGCTGCCACACCAGATCTCCCGCGACCCGGAGGTCGACCGGCTTACCTATCTCTTCCTCTCCGAGATGTTGAAGCAGGGGATCGCGTGGGCCGGTGGTGGCCACGTCCCTGCGTACCAACCAGTGGCGACGAGCCAGGAGTACCTCGACCTGAAGCCGCAGGCGAACTACCGTCGGGCGGCAGAACTCGCCCAGCTCGATCCGCCGGCCTGGTTCAGCGGGGCAGGGTCGGAGTTCGAGAACCAGATCGGCCAGGCGCTCGACGCGGTCTACAGCCGGACCATCACGCCTGACCAAGGGATGGATCAGTTCGAGGCCGCGATGAACAAGCTACTCCGGACACCCTCTCCGGTCTGAGCAGTTCGACGACCTAGCGCCCGCGTGCCCGGCACGCGGCGGTTCCGCAGACGAGGAGGTGCGGCATGGCCGCCCAACAAGCCGTAGCCAAACCCACGACCGCCAGGGCTGCGCCGACAGACACACGCCGTTGGAACGTGCCCACCGGTCTGTGGTTCATCCTGCCGTTCTTCTTGCTGTACGTGGCGTTCCTGATCGTCCCGGTGATTCTTGGTCTGGGCATCAGTTTCTTCAACACGAGCCTGGCAGGCGGCGTATCCGAGTTCGTCGGCTTCGACAACTACGTCGAGCTCTTCGCCGATGACGCTGTCTGGGCGAGCATGTGGAACACGGTGAAGTTCACGCTCATCAGCACGCCGCCGCTGATCGTGATCGCGCTGGTGATGGCGTTGCTCACCAACCGGAAGATGCCGGCCAGGTGGCTTTTCCGGTTGGCGTACTTCATGCCGTTCCTCGTGCCGGTCACCGTCGTCACCACGGTGTGGTCGTGGATGTTCCGGACGGACTTCGGATTCGTCAACGGCATGCTCGGCTTCATCGGCATCGACCCGGTCGACTGGCTCGGCCAGCCGGGCAGCGCGATGATCTCGATCGTCATCACCACCGTCTGGTGGACGATCGGGTTCAACTACCTGCTCTACCTCGCCGGGCTGCAGCAGATTCCTCCGGAGCTGTACGAAGCGTCGGCGATCGACGGAGCCAACGCCTGGCAGCAGTTCACCCGGATCACGCTCCCGCTGCTTGGGCGCACGACCGGCCTCATCCTCGTGCTGCAGCTCATCGCGAGCTTGAAGGTCTTCGACCAGATCTACCTGCTCACCGGTGGTGGCCCGAACTTCACCACCCGCCCGATCCTGGAGTACGTCTACGACATCGGCTTCACGGGCTTCCGGCTCGGCTACTCATCGGCCATCTCGTACGTCTTCTTCGTCATCATCTGCATCTTCGCCATCATCCAGGTGCGGCTGTTCTCGTCCAGGGAAGGAGGCCGTCGATGACCGCTCCGGCCACCACGCCGACGGCCACGCGGCCGGCCACACGGTCGACCGAAACCGAACTCACGGGCCCGAAGTTCTTCACTCCCAGGGTCGGGCACGCCCTCGCCTGGGTCGCGGCGCTCATCGTCGCCGTCCTCTGGCTCCTGCCGATGCTCTGGACGATCGACACCTCGCTCAAGCCGGAGTCGGAGACCACGATCTACCCGCCGGAGTGGATCCCCACCCGCTTCACCATCGAGGCCTACACGGCGGTGCTCGCCCAAGGCGACGTCCTCGTGTGGTTCGGCAACTCCGTCATCGTCGCGGTCGCGGTCACGGTGATGACCGTGATCACCTCGGCGTGGGCGGGGTATGCGTTCTCCCGGCTGCCGTTCAAGGGCATGAACATCCTCTACGCGATCACCATCGCGGGCATCATCGTGCCCGGCAACGTGCTGGTGGTTCCGCTCTTCCAGGAGATGCTGACGCTGCGGATGGTCGACACGTACTGGGGGATCATCCTGCCGCAGGTCGTAGCGCCCGCCATGGTCTTCATCCTGAAGAAGTTCTTCGACGCGCTGCCCAAGGAGCTCGAGGAGGCGGCTCTGGTCGACGGCGCGAGCCGCTGGCGGATCTTCTGGCAGATCGTCATGCCCTTGTCCCGCCCGATCCTCGCGGCCGTGTCGATCTTCACGTTCATCGGGGCATGGAACAACTTCTTCTGGCCGTTCCTCGTCACCTCCGACCCCAACCTCATGACGTTGCCGGTCGGACTCGCAAACGTCCAGTCGTCGTACGGTCTGCGGTACGCGCAGATCATGGCGGCTGCGGTGATCGCGGCACTGCCCCTCGTGGTGGTGTTCCTCTTCTTCCAACGGCAGATCATTCGCGGTGTTGCAACGGCGGGCCTAGGCGGCAACTGATCTGATCTGTCCCCCCTGTCAATGACCAGGCGTGGCGGGTCAAGACCCGCCACGCCACGTACCGGCGCCCGGTGTGGGTACTGCACACCCGCTGACGTACGGAGGATGACCATGGGGTGGCCTGCGCCGGACACCGATGTTGCAACGTTGCATGCATCGATGCAACATGATCCGGAACCGTAGGAGGTGGATCATGCGGAAGCCACGCTTGCTCGTGCTGGCGGCCGCGGTGGTGGTTTCCGTCACGTGTCTTGGTGGCGCAGCGACCGCCGATTCAGCCGGAGAGCGGATGTACACCCCAACCACGCCGAACGAGTCGAACGCCTACGCGCGGGTCATTCGGCTGCAACACGCGGGGGAGCTGAACGGACGGCTGCTCGCGACGTTCGAGCACTGGTACGACGACGGCTCGCCCGCGGAGTTCATCATCCGGGCGAGCGACGACGACGGGGCCACCTGGTCCACTCTCGCGACGGTGCCCGACGCGCAGACCGGACCAGGGCATCCGGTGTCGCGGATGTGGCAGCCGTTCCTGTTCGAGTTCCCACGCAAGCTCGGCGGGTATCCCGCCGGGACGCTGCTGCTCGTCGGCAACACGGTCCCGGCGGATGCGGCGGTCACCGAGTTCTTCCTGTGGCGTTCGACCGACCACGGCTCGACCTGGGACCCGGTGGGCGTTCTCCAGCGCGGAGGGACCTTCGGGCGTGGCATCTGGGAGCCGTTCCTCACGCTCGACGCCCGCGACCGGCTGCTCATGTACTTCGCCGACGAGCGGGACGCTCCACGCCACAGCCAGATGATCGTGCACGTCGTGTCGACGGACGGCGGGGACACGTGGGGACCTGTCGTACGTGACGTGGCGAGCGCGGTGGCGGCCGACCGGCCGGGAATGCCGACCGTCACCCGCATGGGCCCGAATGGGAAGTTCGTGCTGGCCTACGAGGTGTGCGGACGACCGCACTGCGAGATACGCCTCAAGGAGTCCGCGGACGGCAGCCGCTGGTCGAAGCCGGAGGATCTGGGCGTGCGGCCGGAGACGTCGGACGGGCGCTACCTCGGCCACAGCCCGTACGTCACATGGCTGCCCACCGGACCGAAGTCCGGACAGCTGGTCCTCGCGGGACAGCGCGTGTTCTCCGTCGTCGGTGACGGCACCGTGGGCGAGGACTACCGGGCCGTGTTCCTGAGCGACCGCGTGCAGGGACCCTGGTCGTGGGCACCGGCGCCGTGGCGAGTCTCGAACGCCTCGTCGCGATGCAACGCGAACTACAGCCCGCACCTCATGGCCGATGGGCCACCCGGCTTGCTGCGGTTGACCGCGCCGACCAGCCTCGACTCGTCCGGCCCGTGCGGTGAGGCGACCGGCACCGCGTTCGTCGGCCTGCTGCCGTACAGCTCCGACTTCGCTGGGAAAGGCGAAGCCGGCTGGAACACCTACGGCGGCTGCTGGGCGGTCGAAGGAGACGTCTACGTCGAGTCCTGCGGTGGCGGCATCGGGGCGAAGGCGCTCACCGGTTCGACCGGGTGGCGTGACTACACCGTGAGCGCAGACGTGCAGATCACGTCGTCGGGCGGCAACGCGGGGGTGCTGGCGCGGGTGACCGACCCCGGTGTGGGGGCCGACTCGCATCACGGCTATCACGCGTTCTTCGACGTCAACACCCAGCAGCTGGTGATCGCACGGCAGGAGTACGCCTACGTGCCGCTTGCGTCCGTGCCGATTGTCGGTGGTGCCCGGTCCGGTGAGTGGTACCGCCTCACCTTCACCGTGGACGGCTCGAAGCTGTCGGCCTCCCTCACGCCTGCAGGCGGTGGCGAGGTGACGAAGGTCTCGGTGACCGATCCGTACGACTCGTTCCCGCACGGTCTCGTCGGTCTGCGCCACCACGCGGGCACGGCGTCGTACCGCAACGTCACCGTGACACCGGGCCGCTGAGGCTCAGCGCCTGCTGGCAACGCTTGCTGATTGGAGCTCACGCTGATGGTCGGACGCAGCATCCGGGCGGTCGTGGCCGCCATCGTGCCGGCGCTGCTGGTACTTGCCGGGATCTCCGCCGCCGACAAAGATCCCAGCGGGCTCAGGCCGGCACAAGCCCACGCGGAGGTCAAGGCGGTGTCGCCGGACAAGGCCAAGGGCGCCAAGGCCCATGACGGCACGCGGCTCATGGACGAGATCACGTTCTATCCGCGGCTCATCCGGCTTGCGCACTCCGGGGAGGCCAACGGTCGGATCATGCTCTCCGTCGTCACCGACACCCCCAGTCACACAGGGGTGATCTTCGAGAGCACCGACGACGGTCGGAGCTTCCACGAGGTCGGCCGGATCGCCGACCCGTGGGGCGCGGCGCCGCGCGGTGGATGCTGCTCCAGCATCTTCGAGCTGCCGCGACAGATCGGCTCCATGCCGGCGGGCACGTTGCTGTGGGCGAGCACGATGGGCCGCAACGCCGGGGAGGCGCGGATCCGGCTCTGGAAGAGCAACGACCTCGGGCGGACCTGGACCTTCGTCTCCACGCCGTACGCCGCTCCCAACGACCTCGGTGTCTGGGAGCCGGAGATGTCGATCGACGCCTACGGCCGGCTGGTCATCCACTTCGCCGACGAGACCGAGCAGCCCGAGCACAGCCAGATCCTGGCCCGGGTCGTGTCGGAGGACGGCGTCAACTGGAGCGAGAAGCACGCCACGGTACGCAGCAGCGTCGCGCACTACCGGCCAGGCATGCCGGTGGTCGCCGAACTGCCGGACGGCTCGTACGTGATGGCGTACGAGATCTGCGCGATGGCGGCGCCGTACCACTGCGACGTGCGGCTGCGCTACTCGTCCGACGGCTGGAACTGGGGTGACGAGACCGATCTCGGCGTACGTCCCACCACCGTCGACGGGAAGTACTTCACGCACACGCCGACCATCACGTGGGTGCCCGGCGACTCGCCGGACGGCCGTGTCCTGCTGATCGGTCAGATCCTGCAGGAGCGCTCGGGAGCCGTGGCGGAGGGCAACGGGGCGACGGTGTTCGTCAACACCACGAACGCCCGCGGCTACTGGTACGAGATCCCGGCACCGGTGGAGGTACCGGACGCGCGTGACGCCGTGTGCCCCAACTACAGCTCGACGCTGCTCACGACGGCCGACGGCACCGGGCTGATCGAGGTGGCGACCGACCAGCCGCCGGGTGAGAACACCTGTGCCGCGTACGTCGACACCGGCTCTGCGATCGGGTCGGGGGAGGTGCGCAAGCTGCCGCGACAGTGGCACCGGCTGGTCAACGTCGCCAGTGCGCACTGCCTCGACGTGGCCGGAGGGTCCAGCGAGTCGGGTGCGAACATCGCCCAGTGGCTGTGCAACGAGCTGCCGCCACAGGACTTCCGACCTGAGAAGGCAGGAGACGGGCTGTTCCGGCTGCAGGCGCGGGTGAGCGGCCATTGCGTGGACGTGGTCGGTCCGGTCGAGGCTGGTGCGGACGTACGACAGCAGACCTGCTCCGACACGCCCACGCAGCTGTGGCGGTTCCACGAGGTGGGCCGGGACTACTACCGGGTGGCGGACCGCTCGGGCACCTACTGCCTCGAGGTGGTCGGAGGCTCACCGGCACCCGGTGCCGACGTCGTCCTCGGCCGCTGCGCGGACCGGGCGAGCCAGACCTGGCGGCTGGAACGTCGCCGCTGAGGGCGGCGCCACGTCCGTGACGGGGCAGAACCGCGGGGTGTCGACAGAGGGTGTGCCACGTGCCTGACGGCGGAACCGAGGGGTGGCGACGATGGCGTACCGGCAGACGGTGCGCAGACGGTACGCCGACAGAGTGTCGTCTCAAGGCGCGCGGTGGCTCAGGTCGTTGAACCGGACCAGCCGTCGGGGTCGACTCCACCCGGGATCGGGGCCTTCGGGTCGTACGGCTCGCGGGTGAAGACGAACGTCGCCAGGTCGAGGTGGCTCACGCTGCCGTCGTCACGCCGTACGACGCGAAGCGTCTCGCCGGCGTAGTAGCCGTCCAGTCCCATCCATGTCCCGTCATCCTGCGGACGGAAACGCGACGCTCGGGTGGTGCGGCCGTCGACAGGCTGCAGCTCCAACTCCCGCTCGCCACGGGCACGGAGCAGGAAGGCACGTGGACCCCAGTACCACGGGCCGACGATCTCGAGCACGTCGGCAGGCACGTGGCTGGCAGGCGACCACTCCTCGGGCAGCCGAGGCTCGGCCTCGACGACGGTACGGATCAGATCGGATGTCAGGCTGCTCATGCCCGCCGTCGTGTTCGCCAGGGCGACGGCGCCGACCTTCTCCTCCACGTCCACGAAGAGCTCCGCCAGGAAGCCCGGCATCGACCCGCCGTGGCCGACCAGGGTCCGCCCCTGCGACCGGAGGATCTGCAGCCCGAGTCCGTACCCGCTCACCCATTCCGGGCTGCGGTCGACGGTCAGCATCTCGCGCATCTCGGCCACGGTGTCGGGTGACAGCACGCCATCGGTGTCACCCCCGATGAACGCCGCCCACCGCGCGAGGTCCGCAACCGTCGACCAGAGCTGTCCGGCCGGTGCCATGGCCCCGGCATCGTGGGCCGGCTCGGGCAGGACAACGTCCGCCCACGGGTGGACGGCGAAACCGGAGGCATGCGGCGCTACGGGGTGGTATGTCGTACGCCGGAGCTCGAGCGGTTCCAGCACCTCCGCTCGCAGCGCGTCCCACCACGGCTTCCCGCGGAGTCGGGCGACCACCTCACCGAGTACGGCGAAGCCGAGATTGGAGTAGTGGAACCGCTCGCCCGGCCGATGGCGCAGCGTCGAGGGCGCGAACGTCTTGGCGAGGTGGGCCCAGTCGGAACCTGGCGTTCGCTCCCACCACGGGCCGTCCAGCTCGGCCTGCAGACCGGCGGTATGCGAGAGCAGCTGGGCGATCGCGCAGCCGCCGAGCGGAGTGTCGGGGACGTGCTTCTCCAGCGGGTCGGCAAGATCCAGACGGCCCTCGTCGCGCAGTCGCAGGACGAGCACGGCCGTGAACGTCTTCGTGATCGAGCCGATCCGAAACTGCGTGTCGGTGTCCGGCCGTCCGTGGTCGACCTGGCCGCGGGAGCCGGACCAGACCAGGGTGCCGTCACGGGTCACCCCGGCCACGAGCGCGGGAGCGCGCGCAGTCGCCTGCTCCTGGGCGACGCGCCGGAGCAGGGCACGGGCGGTCGTGGGCATGACGCTCGGTTCGGACGTACCTGACATGCGGCACAGCGTAGGTCGGGCCGCGTCGTCCGCGCTCTTGCCCCCGGGAAGCCCACCGGTACCGGCGGCTAGACTCGACGCGTGCCGGTACGTGGCGACGGGTCGCTCTTCCGCGGCGGGCCCGATACCGATGACCATCGACCCAAGGATGCCTGCGGCGTCTTCGGTGTCTGGGCGGCCGAGGAGGCCGTCGCAAAGCTCACCTACTTCGGACTCTACGCATTGCAGCATCGCGGCCAGGAGTCCGCCGGGATCGCGGTGAGCAACGGACGCCAGATCCTCGTCTGCAAG
>DATCKU010000032.1:0-8656 GCA_036564245.1 Actinopolymorphaceae bacterium | reverse complement strand
GCGCAGGCGATCGTGCACGGTGCCCGCCTCGTGCAGGTCCAGGGCAACTTCGACGACTGCCTCAAGCTCGCCCGTGGCCTTTCCGAGCAGTACGCCGCGGTCCTCGTCAACTCGGCCAACCCGGACGGCTTCCGGCTCGCGGGGCAGCAGACGGCGGCGTACGAAATCGTGGACGTGCTCGGTGAGGCGCCGGACATCCACGCGTTACCCGTCGGCAATGCCGGGAACATCACGGCCTACTGGGCGGGTTATCAGGCCTACGCGAAGGCGGGTCTTGCCAACCGGCTGCCACGCATGTGGGGATTCCAGGCCGAAGGCGCGGCCCCCCTCGTGTCTGGCACCCCAGTCGAGAACCCGGAGACGGTCGCGACGGCGATCCGAGTCGGCAACCCGGCCCGGTGGGCCGAGGCGGTGGCGGCGCGGGACGAGTCCGGTGGGCACATCGGCGCCGTGTCGGACGAGGAGATCCTGCAAGCCCAGATGCAGCTCGCAAGCCGGGAAGGCGTCTTCGTCGAGCCTGCGTCGGCGGCCGGTGTCGCGGGTCTGCTCCGCATGACGCATAGCGGCGAGGTGGATCGCGGACAGACCATCGTGATCACGGTGACCGGACATGGGCTCAAGGACGTGAGTACGCCCCTCGAGGCGGCCGCCGACATCGCCAAGACGGTCGTACCCGCTGACGCCGACGCCGCGGCACGGGCCCTTGACCTGGATTGACGGATTGACGACGTACGCGATGAGTGAGGCGAAGTTCCGCGAAACTCCGGTTCGGGTCCGAGTGCCTGCCTCCTGCGGCAATGTCGGGCCCGGCTTCGACGCGCTCGGCCTGGCGCTCGGGCTCCATGACGAGGTCGAGGCGCGGATCGTGTCGAGCGGGCTGAGCGTGGACGTGTCCGGCGAGGGCTCGGACAGCGTGCCCCGTGACGAATCTCACCTTGTGGTACGGGCGATGCGTGCGGCGTTCGACGCGATGGGTGGCCAGCCGCCGGGAATCGCCTTGCGGTGCAGCAATCGGATTCCCCACGCGCGCGGCCTGGGGTCGTCGGCGGCGGCGATCGTGGCCGGTCTCGTGGCGGCCCGCGCGTTGGCGGCCGAGCGTGGGTATGACTGGAGCGACGACCGGTTGCTCGGCCTCGCGACCGAACTCGAGGGCCACCCCGACAACGTGGCCGCAGCGCTTCTCGGTGGTCTCACGATCGCCTGGTCGGACGAGCGGGGCACGCGGGCGATCCGGCTTGCTGCAAGGCCGGTGCAGCCTGTGGTGTTCGTGCCCGACGCCTCGTTGTCGACCGAGGCCGCGCGGGCGGCGCTGCCCGCGGCCGTACCGCATCGCGACGCGGCGACCAACGCTGCCCGGACCGCGCTGCTGATCGCCGCTCTCGCTGGAGATGACAGCACGAATGGCCGGAAACCGGTCGATCCGGACATTCTCTTCGCCGCCACCGAAGATCGGCTGCACCAGCAGTACCGGGCGAGCGCGATGCCGCGGTCGGCTGCCCTGCTGAGCGAGCTGCGGGCACGCCGGATCCCGGCGGTGATCTCCGGCGCTGGTCCGACTGTGTTGGCGTTTGCCCAGGTCAGGGGGGCTGTGGGCGCTACTGTGGGGGAGTCGACGCAGGTGTCGGCGCTGGCCCGCCAGGCTCCGCCAGGATTCAGGGCACTACCGTTGTCCGTCGACCAGGACGGCGCCGTGGTGCGCCCATGACGACCTCGACGACCTCGTTCAGCACCTCCGGAAAGCTCGATGACCTGTGGGAGGGCTCCATGACCTCACGCGAATGTCGAGGCTTCCCAGCCGTATCCCTGGGTGTCGAGGCGCGCGGGTGGTGTCTACGGGTCGTCGCCGCTCTCCCGAAGGGTCACACAATCGCCAGGCGAGGTATGACGTGCGGGGCAGGAATTTCTCGCGGGCCTCGAGGTGTTGACTGGGGTGAGGGAGGCAACGAGGCACGGATTCTGTTAGGCTCCGTGTCGGGCCGGTGCCCTCGAAGTGGCCTGGTGCCATCTCGCCACGATTCCGGGAAGCGTTTCTTTCGCTGTCATCAGATTATCTGTGGCGTCCCCGCCAGCGGCCGGTGCACTTTTCGTGTACAACTGCAGCTAAGGCGGCGATCCCGGACTCGTCGAGAGTTCGTTCATTCGTGCACATAACCGGCACGACTCCAACAGGGAGGACCGGCATAGTCAGCCGGCAAGTCGCAGTCGGCACGCGTAAGAAGAAGCGACCGACATCACGCGTGGGAAGGACCTCACGTGACCGAAACCACTGACCTCATCTCCGCAGAGAAAGCCGTGGCAGACTCGCAGGCGCCCGACGCTGGCGCAGCCACGGGCGCGGAAGCATCCACCACAGACAGCGCCCCATCGACCCGTCGGCGCCGCGGGAGCGGCCTCGCCGGCATGGTGCTCGCCGAGCTTCAGCAGCTCGCACAGAGTCTGGGGATCACCGGCACCGCTCGGATGCGCAAGAGCCAACTCATCGAGGCCATTCAGGCCGCCCAGGCTGGCGGTGCCCCAAGTACTCAAACCCGCTCCACCCGTTCGACCAGCCGGCGCAGCCGGTCGGCGTCTGCTGCTGAGCAAACCCAGATCGACATCGCGAGCGACTCCGAAGGCGAGTCGGGCGAGTCCTCGGCCGAGACCGACTCCTCGAAGCCCGCCGAGGTGGAATCCACCACCGAGCAGAGCGCGGAGGCGACCTCGGACAGCCGTGGCGAGGCCTCGGGTGACGAGTCCGGCGACTCCGGGCGTGGCGCCCAGCGCGACTCGCGGCGGGAGAACGGCAGGGACAACCGTCGCGGCTACAACAACCACCGCGACAGCGAGGGCGAAGACGAGGGCCGGGGCCGCCGGCGTCGGCGCTCCCGCGATCGTTACCGGGAACGGCGCCGCGACCGGTATGAAGAGCCCCAGCTTCTCGAGGACGACGTGTTGATCCCGGTCGCCGGAATCCTCGACGTGCTGGAGAACTACGCGTTCGTCCGCACGAGCGGCTTCCTGCCTGGCCCGAACGACGTCTACGTCTCGATGGCCATGGTGAAGAAGTACGGCCTGCGCAAGGGCGATGCGATCAGCGGCGCGATCCGCCAGCCGCGGGAAGGCGAACGCAGGGAGAAGTTCAACCCGCTGGTCCGTGTCGACACGGTGAACGGTGCCGACCCGGAGCTTGCCAAGCAGCGGCCGGAGTTCAACAAGCTCACCCCGCTCTACCCGCAGGACCGACTGCGCCTGGAGACCGACGCGTCCAACCTGACCACCCGGATCATCGATCTGGTGGCACCGATCGGTAAGGGACAGCGTGGGCTCATCGTCTCGCCGCCGAAGGCCGGTAAGACGCTCATGATGCAGGCGATCGCCAACGCGATCACCACCAACAACCCCGAAGTCCACCTGATGATCGTGTTGGTCGACGAGCGGCCGGAAGAGGTGACCGACTTCCAGCGCACGGTCAAGGGCGAGGTGATCGCCTCGACGTTCGACCGTCCAGCCGACGATCACACGACGGTCGCCGAGCTCGCGATCGAGCGGGCCAAGCGGCTGGTGGAGCTCGGCCACGACGTGGTGGTGCTGCTCGACGGCATCACCCGCCTGGGTCGTGCGTACAACCTCGCCGCCCCGGCGAGCGGCCGAATCCTCTCCGGTGGTGTGGACTCCAGCGCGCTCTACCCGCCGAAGAAGTTCTTCGGTGCGGCGCGCAACATCGAGAACGGCGGCTCGCTGACCATCCTGGCGACCGCGCTGATCGAGACCGGCTCGAAGATGGACGAAGTGATCTTCGAGGAGTTCAAGGGCACCGGCAACATGGAGATCCGGCTGCGTCGCGAGTACGCCGACAAGCGGATCTTCCCGGCGATCGACGTCGACGCCTCCGGCACGCGTCGTGAGGAGCTCCTCATGAGCAAGGAGGAGTTGGCGATCGTCTGGAACCTTCGGCGGGTGCTGTCCGGCCTCGAGGGTCAGCAGGCGCTGGAGTTGCTGCTGGAGCGGCTGAGCAAGACGCGCAGCAACATCGAGTTCCTGATGCAGATCAACAAGACCATGCCGGGAACCGGCGGGACCGGTCGTCGCGAGGACGACTAGCCCTTGGACGCCAACGCCCGCCTTTCCGGCAAAATGACCACGTTAGGTGGGCCTTGGGTGCCCGGCAGGTGCGTGCATGCCGTTCCCGGGTACCGATTGCCACAGGAGGCGGGCCCGGCCGGCCCCGACGCCGCAGGAGGTCGGGCCTGACCAGCAGGAACCTGGAAAGAGGTCGCACCACCCGTACCCCAGAAATATCTGGCACGTCGCGGGTCGTTATTGTCACGCGCTGGTGCCGGTTCACGTCTCGCAGCCGCGAGGCGACCCGGTGCCCTACGATGCGGAGGAAACCTGATGAAGGCTGGTATTCACCCCGAATACGTCGTGACCACGGTGACGTGCTCGTGTGGCAACACGTTCACCACGAGGAGCACGGCGAAGGGCGGCCTGATCCACACCGAGGTGTGCTCGAACTGCCACCCGTTCTACACCGGTAAGCAGAAGATCCTCGACACCGGTGGTCGTGTCGCCCGCTTCGAGAAGCGCTACGCCAAGGCGCAGAACACCAAGGGCGCCAAGAAGCGCTCTAAATGACCAGGCGTGGCGGCTGCGTGCCTGCCTCGGTAGCCACCGGCGCCCGCTCGGGGTGCCTTTGGCCAGGTGACGCCTGGTGCAACGATGGCAACGAGGGAGGTCGTAGCTAGATGTTCGAAGCGGTCGAGGCGTTGCTCACCGAGCATGCCGAGCTCGAGCGTCAGCTGGCCGACCCCGCGATCCACGCCGACCAGGCACGCGCACGCAAGGTCGGGCGCCGGTACGCCGAGCTCAGCCGGATCGTCTCGGCGTACTCGAACTGGAAGAAGCTCCGGGACGACCTTGCCGCGGCTCGCGAGCTCGCCGCCGAGGACCCAGGCTTCGCAGAGGAGGCCGAGCGGCTCGCTGGCGAGGTCGAGGCGGCCGAAGAGCGGCTGCGTCTCCTCCTGCTGCCGCGCGATCCGCTCGCGGACAAGAACGTCATCCTCGAGATCAAGGCGGGTGAAGGCGGGGAGGAGTCGGCGCTCTTCGCCGGCGACCTCCTCCGGATGTACCTGCGGTACGCCGAACGTCGTGGTTGGCGGACCGAGACCCTCGACATTGCCGAGACGGAGCTCGGCGGCATCAAGACGGTGACACTCGCCGTCAAGGGCAAGGCCGGTGCCGACCTGGACGAGACCCCCTACTCCCGCTTGAAGTTCGAAGGCGGCGTGCACCGCGTCCAGCGCGTGCCCGTCACCGAGTCGCAGGGACGCATCCACACCTCGGCGGCCGGCGTTCTGGTGCTGCCCGAGGCCGAGGAGATCGACGTCGAGATCGCCGAGAAGGACCTGCGCATCGACGTGTTCCGCTCGTCCGGTCCCGGGGGTCAAAGCGTCAACACCACCGACTCCGCGGTCCGTATCACGCACCTTCCGACCGGCATCGTCGTCTCGTGCCAGAACGAGAAGAGCCAGCTGCAGAACAAGGAACAGGCGTTGCGGATCCTGCGGGCCCGGCTGCTCGCGCTGGCCCAGGAACAGGCCGACGCCGAGGCGGCCGCCGCCCGCCGGAGCCAGGTGCGTACGGTCGACCGGTCCGAGCGGGTGCGTACGTACAACTTCCCGCAGAACCGGATCAGCGACCACCGCGTGGGCTACACGGCCTACAACCTCGACCAGGTCCTGGGTGGTGAGCTGGACGGGGTCATCGAGGCCCTCATCGCGGCCGATCGGGCAGAACGCCTTGCTGCATTGGAGAACTCCGCGGCCAGCCTGGAGCGCGAAGCCTCATGACGCCGCCACGTCGCTTGCTGGACGAGGCGAGCGCGCGGCTGGCGGCGAACGGAGTTCCCTCACCGAGGTACGACGCCGAAGCCCTGCTGTGCCATGTGCTCGGTGTCTCCCGTGGCGAGCTCGCGACGCTGGACGACGTACCCGAGAGGGCCGCACGGCGGTTCGGCGAACTCGTCGCGCGACGGGCCGATCGGGTGCCGCTGCAGCATCTCACCGGCCGCGCCCCGTTCCGGTACCTCGAGCTGCAGGTCGGACCTGGCGTGTTCATCCCCCGACCGGAGACCGAGGTGGTGGCCGGCTGGGCAATCGACGCGCTGCGGGCGATGGTCGGCGAAGGAGGGCGCGCCGATGCGCGGTCGGGTGACGCGGCACGGCCGAGTCCGATAGCCGTCGACTTGTGTACGGGCTCGGGTGCGATCGCGGCATCGATCGCGTACGAAGTACCGCAGGCGCAGGTCTATGCCGTCGAGCTCGACCCCGATGCCCATGCCTGGGCGCAGCGCAACCTCGCTGGCACCGGTGTGACGCTGGTGCTGGGGGACGTGGCCACCGCTCTGGGCGAGCTCGACGGGACGGTGGACCTCGTGGTCGCCAATCCGCCGTACATCCCGCTGACCGCCTACGACGGGGTCGAGCCCGAGGTGCGCGACCACGATCCGGCGCTCGCCCTGTGGTCGGGTGAGGACGGGCTCGACGCGATCCGGACGGTCGAGAAGGCCGCTCGGCGCCTCCTGCGCCCGGGCGGTCTCGTGGTCGTCGAGCATGCGGACCAGCAGGGGGAGAGCGCACCCGCCGTGTTCGCCGGCCGGTGGTCATGCGTACGAGACCACGTCGATCTTGCCGGCCGCCCGCGCTTCGTCACCGCACGCCACCCCTAGTCGCGCAGCGAGGAACGACCACCGCGAAGGGTGGTGTGCAGAGGTAGCCACCCGTGACCTGGATGGAAATGACCACGTGTGGCAATCAGCGAGCCTGGAACAGGCGGCGTAGCCGCGCCACGAGGTTGCTCCACCACGGCTCCCACAGGTAGGGGTGCCGCACGGTCAACGAGCCCATGTGGCACTTGCCCGCGATGGTGAGCCGAAGTCGAGCACGCTGATGTGAATCCGGCGTGTCGGTCCGGACTCGTGCGCTCCCGAAGCTGGCGCGCAGTCTGCTCGTGTCCACGTACGTGCCGGACGGGACGATGATCGTGACCGAGCCTGCGCTCGCGTCGACGTCGATCTCGACGTCCGGCGACGTGAGGCGCGCCTGGGTGAGGTCGAGCCGGGTGGAGCCGGCCTTCCCCCTGATGACGATCTTGCGCGGGACGAGCCAGCGCCCGGTGCGGGAAACCGAGCTGCCGACCGCGTGCAGTGTGAGACTGGGCTCACTCGGTGCCGGAGGGCCGACCAGATCGGCCGTGAGCGGCGCGAGCTCGCCGAACGTCTTCGCCGCGTACGCCCGGCCCATCCGCTCGTCGAACTCCTCCATGTCGAGCCGTCCGTCCGCGACAGCCGCACGCAGCTGGTCGACGACGGCCTCGCGGTCGGCGTCGCTCGCGCGCAGGACGGACCGATCGGACGGGTCCTGCGGCCGATCGGGGACGTTCGTGGTCACGGGCGACAGAATAGACGTATCGGCTCGGCTGGGGGCTCGGCGTCAGGCTCCGCATGGCACGATGTGTGGCTGTGAGCGAGCGCTACGCGTGCAAGGACAAGGACGAACGCGCGATCGGTCTCGTGATCGCCACCAACGCGATCCGGCGCGGAGATCTCGTCGTCATGCCGACCGACACCGTGTACGGCGTCGCAGCCGATGCCTTCAGCCCCGAGGCGGTCACCCGGCTGCTGGAGGCCAAAGGTCGCGGGCGGTCGATGCCGCCGCCGGTCCTCGTCGCGTCGGTGGAAGCGCTCGACGGCATCACGATGGACATTCCCGAGCACGGGCGGAAGCTGGTCGAGGAGTTCTGGCCCGGCGCCCTGACCATCATCTGCCAGGAGCAGCCCACCCTGGCATGGGACCTGGGCGACACCGGCGGCACGGTCGCCGTACGCATGCCGGACGATGCCCTCGCGCTCGACCTCCTCGCCGAGACTGGCCCACTGGCCGTGAGCAGCGCCAACAAGACCGATCAGCCGCCTGCCGTCACGTGTGAGGAGGCCAAGGACCAGCTGGGTGAGAGCGTCGCGGTCTATCTCGACAACGGGCCGACCAAGGGGGCCGTCCCCTCGACGATCGTCGACCTCACCAGCACGCCGCCGCGAATCGTGCGTCAGGGCGCCATCTCGATCGAACGCCTGCGTTCGGTCGTACCCGACATCGTCCTGCAGCCGGCGTCGTGAGGTGACGGCATGACGATCGACCGTCCGGCGTTCTCGATCCTCTTCGTCTGCACCGGCAATCAGTGCCGCTCCCCGATGGCCGAACGTCTGGCGCGGCTCGCGATCGGCCGGCACCTTGGCCCGGACGCCGCGCGGTTCAAGGTGTCCAGCGCGGGAACCGGGATGTACGAAGGCCGCCCGATGACCCGCGAGACGGCCACGGTGCTGGAGTCGTACGGCGCAGATCCTCACAGGTTCCGCTCCACCGGCCTCACGCTCGAACGGATCGACGCGGCAGACCTCATCCTCACGGCGACTCGCGCGCACCGCAGCCAGGTGGTCAGCCTGCAGCCGCAAGCCTTGCAGCGCACCTTCACCATGACCGAGTTCGCGCGGCACGCGGGCGCGGTCACGACGCCACGCTCAGAAGGTCTCGCTGGTGGCGAGGCAGGAGGTCACGACGACCCGGTGGCGCGGGCCTGCGCCCTCGTGGCGGAGGTGGCACGGAGTCGGGGCAGCGTGCCG
>DATCKU010000031.1:0-39654 GCA_036564245.1 Actinopolymorphaceae bacterium | reverse complement strand
TGCTCGGGCACTACGACCAGGAGCGCGCGCACGGAACGGCCGCGGAGGTGGCCGGCCGCACGCTCGGCGCCGTGCGCCTTCCGGTGGCGCTCTCCGGGCTCACGACCTGGATCGGCTTCGCCGCGATCTGCGCGAGCGACGTGCCGGCGGTGCGCGAGCTGGGCGCCTTCTCGGCGCTGGGCACCGGCTGCATCACGCTGCTCACGCTGACCGCGCTGCCCGCGGCGCTCGCGCTCCTGCCGCCGCGCCGCGAGGCGTCGGCGCTGCCGGCGCGGCTGGCGCTCGCCAGCGAGCAGCTCGGGCTCGCGCTGGCGCGCGGGCTCGCCGCGCTGCATCGGCTGGCCACGCGGCGGTCCGAAGCGATCATCGCCGGCTCCGTGCTGGCGGCCGCCGTCGCGCTCGGCGCGCTCCCGCGCATCGTGGTCGACACCGACTACGTGTCGTTCTTCGCCGAGGACGACCCGGTGCGGCGCGACTTCGACGCCGTGAACCGGCTGCTGGCCGGCGCGATCCCGCTCTACGTGGTGCTGGAGGGCGACGGGCCGGGCGCCTTCCGCGAGCCGACCGCGCTGCGCGCGCTGGAGGCGCTGCAGGCGCGCGTCTCCGGCATCGCGGGCGTGTCGCACACCGCGTCGGTCGCCGACCTGCTGCGCGCGATGAACCGCGCCGTGGAGGGCGACGACCCGGCCGCCGAGCGCATCCCCGACGCGCGGCCCGCCGTGAGCGAGCTGCTCCAGCTCGCGCCCAAGGACGAGCTCGGGCGCTTCGTGAACGGCAACCAGTCGCGGGCGAACCTCGTGGTGCGCACGGGCGAGGTGGGCTCGGCGGCGGTGCGCCGGCTGGTCGCCGCGCTGGGCGCTGCGATCCGCGCCGAGCTGGACGGCGGGCTGCGCGGCGCGCCCACCGGCAACGCGCTCCTGCTCGCGCGCAGCGCCGACGAGGTGGCGGCCGGCCAGGGCCGCGCGGTGGCGCTCGCGAGCCTGGCGATCTTCGCGCTGGTGGCGGCGGCGCTGCGCTCCTGGCTGCTCGGGCTCGTGGCGCTCTTGCCGAACCTGTTTCCGGTGCTGCTGTTCTACGGCCTGCTCGGGCTCGGCCTCGCGCCGCTCTCGCTGCCGACCAGCCTGATCGGCGCCGTGGCGCTCGGCATCGCGGTGGACGACACGGTGCACTTCCTGGTCGGCTACCGGCGCGAGCGCCGGCGCGGCGCCACGCCCGCGGAGGCCTGCCGCCGCACCACCCACGCGGTCGGCCGCGCCATCGTGGTCACCTCGGCCATGCTGGCGGCCGGCTTCGGCACCATCGCGCTGTCGAGCTTCGCCACGCTGCAGGCGTTCGGCCTGCTGTTCGCGCTCACGGTGGGGCTGTGCGTGGCGGCGGACCTGCTCGTGCTGCCCGCGCTGCTCGTGCGCCTGCGCGCGTAGCGCGCGGCTCAGTGCGACTCGAGCCGGCGCGGATCGAACTCGCCGTCGGCGACCTCGGGATCGGGCGCCAGCTGCTCGACGTGGAACACGGTGTAGCCGCCGGTCAGGAGGTTGCGCATCTCGGTGCGCATCGGCACCCAGACGCCGTCGAACGCGCGCACCTCTTCGGCGGGCGCGCGCAGCTCCTTCACCTGGACGCCGCTCGTGTCCCAGTAGAGCGTGCGCAGCACCACGTCGCGCTCGCGGTCGACCCAGCTGCGGAAGCGGCTGTACTCGGACTCGGTGCCGGGGCGGGGCGTCACCTCGACCACCCACACGGGCCGCCCGTCGAGCAGCTCGTCGGCGAGCCGCCGGTAGTCGGCGTCCTCCAGCTCGCGCGGCACCACGTCCTCGAAGCTGAAGTCGCTGCCGAGCACCGGCTCGCCGCGCAGGTTGACGCGCCGGATGCGCCGGCGGCTGTTCAGGTACACGAACTGGTCGTCGCTGCGCGTGTGGTTGTTGATGAGCAGGTAGCCCGAGAAGCGCAGGTCGAAGGGATGCGTGTAGCGGATCTTCGTCTTGGAGAGCACGTCGTTGCGCGGCGCGCCCTGCTCGTCGCGAAAGCTCTTCCAGAGCACCGTCATGCGCGACTCCTGCTCGTTGCCGGCCCGGTCGCCGGAGACGAGCCGCGCGGTCTGCCGGTAGGCCTGGAAGCGGTTGGCGAGCACGCGCTCGTAGATCTCGCGGCCGCTCGGACCGTGGGGCTCGGCGTCCTCGGCGGCCTGCGTCGGGCCGTCGGGCTCGGCCTCCTCGGCGGCGCGCGCCGGGACCGGCGCGAGCAGGATCGGGACGAAGGGCAGGAGGGGCAGGAAGCGCAGGAGGGGAGGGCGGGCGCGCATCGGGTCGGCTCCGGAGGGACGGGCCGCGACTCTACCGCAGCCGGGTGCCTCGGGGGCCGCCCCGCGCGGCGCGCGTGGCGGGACCGGGACGCGTCCGCGACGAAACGGTGACGACCTCGCCGGCCGGCTCGCGCGCCGCCCGCCGCTTCCTAGACTCTCGCGCCGATGGCGGATCGCATCCTGGTCGTCGACGACGAGCCGGACATCCTCGAGCTGGTGCGGCTCGCCCTCGTGGAGGCGGGCTTCGCCGTCGAGACCGCCGCCAGCGGCGAGGCGGCGCTCGCGGCGCTGCGCCGCGCCCCGCCCGCCCTCGTCGTCCTCGACCTCATGCTGCCCGACGTCTCCGGCACCGAGCTGTGCCGCATGATCCGCGCCCGCCCGGAGTGGGCCGGCGTGCTGGTCCTCATGCTCACGGCGAAGGGCGACGAGGTGGACCGCATCGTCGGCTTCGAGCTGGGCGCCGACGACTACGTGACGAAGCCCTTCAGCCCGCGTGAGCTGGTGGCGCGGATCCGGGCGGTCCTGCGCCGCGGCGCGGAGGCACCCGAGCCCACGCAGACGGTGCTGGAAGGCGGTCCGGTCCGCATGGACGTCGAACGCCATGTCGTGACGGTGAACGGGACGGACGTACGCCTTCCACTGAAGGAGTTCGAGCTGCTCGAGCTGTTCCTGCGCAACTCGGGTCGGGTGCTCACCCGGAGCCAGCTCATCGACCGGGTATGGGGCGCCGACTACGTGGGGGACACGAAGACGCTGGACGTCCACGTCAAGCGGCTGCGGGCGAAGATCGAGCCGGACCCGTCCACCCCGCGCTACCTCGTCACGGTCCGTGGGCTGGGCTACAAGTTCGAGGCCTAGGCGTCGCGTCACCCTCTCGCCGACTGCAACGACCGGCCGATCACGAGCCGTTGGATCTGGTTCGTCCCCTCGAAGATCTGCAGCACCTTCGCCTCACGCATGTACCGCTCGACCGGATAGTCGCGGGTGTATCCGTACCCACCGAACACCTGCACCGCATCGGTCGTCACCCGCATCGCCGTGTCCGTTGCCACCAGCTTCGCGATCGCGGCCTCGGTGGTCGTGTTCCAGCCACGGTCCCGGCGTCGTGCGACATCGAGGTACGTCGCCCGCGCGCTCTGCACGGCCGCAGCCAGGTCGGCGAGGAGAAATGCCAGACCTTGGAAGGAGATGACCGGCTGGCCGAACTGGTGTCGCTCCGACGCCCAGTCGACGGCGGCGTCGAGGGCGGCCTGCGCCAGTCCGACGGCACACGCCGCGATGCCGAGCCGTCCGCCATCCAAGGCAGACAGTGCAATCTTCATGCCCGCTCCCTCGTCGCCGATCCGGCGATCATCGGGCACGTGCACGTCGTCGAAGTGCACCACGGCGGTCGGTGAGGCGGTGAGGCCCATCTTGCGTTCCGGCGCGCCGAACGACAGGCCGGGCACTCCGGCATCCACCACGAAGCAGCTGATGCCGCGGGTGCGGTGGTCGGACGTGCGCGCGAAGACCGTGTAGAAGTCGGCCTCGCCACCGTGAGTGGTCCAGGCCTTCGTTCCGTTCAAGACGTAGCCGCCGTCCGGGTGCCGCGTGGCCCGCGTGGTCATGGCGCTCACGTCCGAGCCGGCGTGCGGCTCGGAGAGGCAGTAGGCACCGAGCAGGTCACCGGCCAGCAGCCTGGGCAGCAGGGCCTCGCGTTGCTCTTGTCTTCCGTACGCGAGGATCGGGAAACAGGCGAGGGAATGCACCGAAATGCCGACCGCGACGCTCAGCCAGGCGTACGCCACTTCCTCCAACGCCTGCAGGTAGACCTCGAACGGTTGTCCGCCACCGCCGTGCTCCTCCGGGAACGGCAGCGACAGCAACCCAGCGCCACCAAGGAGACGGAAGAGGTCACGGGGAAACTTGCCCTCTGCTTCGGCTTCGGCGGCTGCAGGCGCCAGTTCGTTCGCCGCGATGTCACGCACCAGAGCGATGAGCTCGTGTGCTTCCGTTGTGGGAAGCAGCCGTTCGACCGGCATGGGTCCCTCCGCTGTGATCTGCAGGACTGTCCGGCACATGCGCGTCAGCGGGGTCGCCGCTGTGGCGCTCGAGCGTACTCTCTCACGATTTCGGCGCACGCGTTTCCAGAGCGCACTGATCGGCATGACGCGATCACAGGTGAGCTCGCGGAGGGGTCGGTGTCACACGATCTCGACGCGGCGGCGGCTCGTCGGGTGAGTGACGTGTCGTCAGGAGCCCAGCTCCACCCGGGCGCAGGCGATGCCGCGGCGACGCCATGTGTAGGTGATCACGACGTCCTTGCCGTCCAGGATCACCGACGGGTAGGAGAACTCCGCGTCGACGGGCGGGTCCTCCTTCTCGATCACCGCGACGTCCTCCCAGCTGTGTCCGTTGTCGTTCGACACCGCGAGCACCAGCGGGCTGCGTGGCCCACCGGGCGTAGCGACCGGGTTGTACGCACAGACGAGCCGGCCATCCGGAAGCTGCGTGAGGTCGATTCCGCTGTTGTTGTTGGGCAACGACGTCTTCACCGCCGGGCTCCAGGTGCGCCCGCCGTCCGTCGAGTCACTCCGGCACGCCCACCCGCAGGAGCTGCGCAGCAGCATGTGGACGACACCCGGCTCGGACTCCCACAACGCCGGCTGGATCACACCCTTGCCAGGAAAGCTCGTGTGGTCGATCGGCACCAGACGACCGCGCCGCCAGGTGCGGCCCCTGTCGTACGACAGATCCACGAAGGCGTCCCAGGTGTGTTCCCGCTCGATCGACGCAGGTGCCGCCCATGTGCCGTCCGACAGTACGATCGGCTTGTTCTTCACCGGTCCCCGTCCACCGATGTCGCCGGGGACGAGCTCGCGCGGATCGCTCCAGGTGTATCCGTCGTCGTTCGACCGCATCACCCGCGTGAACCACATCGGGATCCGGCGTCCGACCTTGTAGAACAGCAGAATCTCTTCACTGTCGGGCGGACGGAAGAGCACCGGGTTCCAGTGCGGCAGGTCCTTCTGGTCGGCGATCTTCACGGGCCTGGACCAACCGCGGCCGGGTGCCCGGCGTGCGATCCAGATCGCGGTGTCGCCCGCGCCCTCCCGGCTACCTCCGAACCACGCGGCCAGCAGCCGTCGATCGCCGAGTCTCAGCACCGTCGAGGCATGGCACGTGTGGAAACGCGGGTCGTCGACAACCACAAACTCCGTATTGACCTGTGCCGCCACCGTGACGCTCCTGCCTAACCAGGACTATGCGAGCCTTACCAGGCATACAGAAGACTGACAGATCGGAGAGACCTACCATACGTGGTCATTTAGGATGGGCGCGAGGCTACGCGGAGCCGCGGCGGCGAGCGACTTCGTACAGCGCGATGCCCACCGCGACACCGGCGTTGAGCGACTCGACATCCGAGTCGATCGGGATCCTGGCCAGCCGGTCACACGTCTCACGGACCAGACGCGAGAGCCCCTTGCCCTCCGAACCAGCCACCAGGACCACGGGTTCGGCGAGCTCCTCGACCTCGGAGAGCGATACGTCCCCCGACGCATCAAGCCCGACAACCGTGAGCCCTTCGCGCTGACACGTCCGCAGAGCGCGGGTGAGGTTCACGGCCCGTGCGACGGGCACCCGCAACGCCGCCCCAGCCGACGCCTTCCACGCCCCTGCGGTCATCGCCGCCGATCGCCGTTCCGGCACGACAACGCCGTGCGCGCCGAACGCCGCCGCCGATCGCACGACCGCACCGAGGTTGCGCGGATCCGTCACCCCGTCCAACGCGACGAGCAGCGTGGGCCGATCGCTCGCGAGCGCCTCCTCCAGGAGGTCGTCGGGATGGGCGTACGAATAGGGAGGTACCTGCGCGGCGATCCCCTGATGAGCCGTGGCACCTGTGAGCCGGTCGAGCTCTGCCCTCGTGCATTCCAGCAGCGGGACATCCTGCTCGGTCGCGAGGCGTACGGCTTCCCGGATCCGGTCGTCCCGCGCAACCCGTTCGGCAACGTGCAAAGCCTTGACGGGAACGCCGTCGCGCAAGGCCTCGACGACCGGGTTCCGCCCGATGATCCACTCGCCAGCGGTTCCGGCGACCGCAACCGCCCGGCCTGCCGTGGACTGCGGTCCGGCAACCGACGCCTGATGTGCGACATCCACCGCATCGGGTGACGTCGCGGCCGCTCGTTTCGCCTGTGCCTTCTTGTACGCCTTGTGATAGACGCGCATGTGGGCCGGCGGGGTCGGTCCCTTGCCCTTCAGGCCACGCCGGACCTTTCCACCCGATCCCTTGGGTGGCCCACCGGACTTGCGTTTGCGCACAGCGCCACGCCGTCTGCTGTTTCCAGGCATGCTGGACGCTCACCTACTGTCGGATCGGGACCGATCCTGGCCGCTGGTGCTGTGCGTCTCTGCCAGCGCACCAGCCCGCCGGGCAATGGTCCAGCGTGGACCGTGCGGTGTGTCGGTCACCTCAATGCCGGCAGCTCGCAGCTGGTCGCGCACCGCGTCGGCGGCGGCCCAGTCCTTGCGGGCCCGCGCGGCCTCACGTTCCTCGAGAAGCGAGCGCACCAGCACGTCGACCGCGAACCGCAAGGACTCGTCGCCTGACGCCTCGCGGCGCCAACGAGGATCGAGTGGGTCCAGGCCGAGGACCGACAGCATGGCGCGAACATCGCGCAGCCGTGCTGCCACGGTGTCCTTGTCGTCGCGGGCGAGTGCCGTGTTGCCTTCGCGTACGGCCGAATAGACCACGGCAAGCGCCTGCGGGACGCCGATGTCGTCGTTCATCGCGTCGACGAAGGCGTCGGGCAGCTCTGGGCGCTCTCCCACTGGCGTGCCGCCGACCGACTCACCCACGAACTCGACCGCGTGCTCGACGAAGCTCTCCAGTCGCTGGTAGGCCGCCGCGGCCTCCTGCAGCGCTTCCTCGGAGAACTCGATCGTCGAGCGATAGTGCGGCTGAACCAGATAGAACCGCAGCTCGACCGGGCGTACCCGCTTCACGACCTCCGACACCAGCGCCGTGTTGCCCAGCGACTTGCTCATCTTCTCGCCGGCCATCGTCACCCAGGCGTTGTGCAGCCAGTAGCGCGCGAAGGGATCGCCGGCCGCCTGTGATTGGGCGCGTTCGTTCTCGTGGTGGGGGAACACGAGGTCGATGCCACCGCCGTGGATGTCGAACTCGGCTCCGAGGTATTTCGTCGACATCGCCGAGCACTCGATGTGCCAGCCGGGTCGTCCCGGACCCCACGGCGTCGGCCACGCTGGCTCGCCGGGCTTGGCTCCCTTCCACAACGCGAAGTCGCGGGGGTCGCGTTTCGCCTCGACGTTCTCGGTGTCGAGGGCTGGCTGGACATCCTCGATCCGCTGGCCGGACAGCGCGCCGTAGTCGGCGAAGGAGGTGACGTCGAAGAGCACGTCACCACCACTCACGTACGCATGACCGGAGTCGATCAGGCGCTGGATCAACGCGACGATCTCCGGGATGTGGCCCGTCGCGCGCGGCTCGAGTGTCGCCGGAAGGCAGCCCAACAAGTCGTAGGCGTGGGAGAAGGCCCGCTCGTTGCGGTAGGCGATCTCCCACCAGGGCGTGTTCTCGGCCGCCGCCTTGGCGAGCACCTTGTCCTCGATGTCGGTGACGTTCCGGACGTAGACGACCTCGTAGCCCTGGTGCAGCAGCCAGCGACGCAGGATGTCGAAACTCAGGGCGAACCTCACGTGGCCCACGTGTGGTGGGCTTTGCACGGTCGCACCACAGACGTACATCGTGACCTTGCCAGGCTGAAGCGGCGTGAAGTCACGAAGTGCACGCGTGCGCGTGTCGTACAGGCGGAGGTTCACCCTGCAAGGGTACCGAGGGGGTCGCTCGGCGCCGGGCGAGCCCTCGCCCCGCTTGGCGCCGGCGGGCTGGCGAGGTCCGAGCACGTGGCTGAGGCTTGGCGCCGGGGAGCCGGACTTCCCTGGTTACGTCGTCGCGTCCGCCCTGAGCCGGTCAGCGCTCGGCCAGGTCGCGGATGATCTTGCGCAGCGTGTCGGCGGACTTGCCGAGCTCCTCACCGCTCAGCGTCTCCTGCACGTCGTACGTCGTACGGTCGTGCAGCTCGAGCTGCGCCCTCAGCGGGTACTCCTTGTCCACGGTCACCGACGCGATCTCTTCGTACGGAATCCACAGGCTCTCGGGCCTTCGCGCCAGCTCGGAGACGGTGTGGTTCTGGACCAGCAACGTGAGCCGCCGCTTGCCCTGATCGGTCCGCCTGGGGCACGGGAGGAGGACCAGACCCGAATCGGTGATCAACAGGTCCATCGGGTTGCCCCCGACCTTGACGTTGGCCATGGCCCCCAGCAGGTTGGCCGTCGACGGATCGGCCTGGATCTTGCGCGGCGCCGCGAGTGACATGTCGATCCCGACCTCGGTCAGCCACTCGCGCACCCGCTTCGCGCCCCTAGGTCCGGATTCCAGGGTCTCGATGATGGTGCGAACCTCGAATTCCTCGCCATCGGGAAACAGCAGGCGAGCCGACCGGTCCCAACGGTGCTCGACCCGGACGGCGCCGGACCGGATCGCGGCGATCGTCAACGCCGACGCGATCCCACCCTGTGGCGCGTTCGCCCGCATCATGTGGTCGTACAGCTCGACGAACCGTCCGGCTTCCGCCGCGCGCAGGATGGTCTCGAAGGTCTCGGGCGTGCGCCCGGTCACCCGAGACAGCGCTCGGTACATCGCGTCGGCGCGTTCCTGCTCCACCGCGAGGACGCCGTGAGCGGTGTACGCCGGCCAGTCCAGCAACTTGCGGTTACCGAAGTCCAAGGCGGTACGTTCGAGCTCCACCATCAGGTGCTCGATTCCCGCGATCAGCCGCCACGCGGGCCGTCGATCGCCGCGCCTGCCGGCCGCTCGAGGGTCACGTCCCGACGCGACACCGACACCGCCGGACGACCGTGGGTCGTGTCCACCGGCATCACGCTCCGGAAGCTGTTGCAGCGCGGCGATGCGTTCCGGCATCGACGGGTGGGTGTCCCAGCGAGACGTACGACCGTCCAAGGGCTGACGGCGTAGCTCGGCCAGCTCCTCCTGCCGGGCCTGCAGCATGCGCGGGAAGCCTGCGAAGACACCACGGGGTGCGATGCCGTAGTCGAGTGCCCAGGTGACGTAGTTCCTGAGGTAGAAGTTCCACGCGGCGAGCAGGACCGGGACCTCCCGCAGCGCCGTCTCCACCGCGTGCCGGCCGGCTACCGCCACTGCCGCCCTGTCGGCCTCGAACTCCTGCTGCCGGCTGACGGCGAACTCCACGAGGAAGTACGCCTTGGCGTAAAGCTCGAAGACCTTTCGGACGATGGTGCGGATGACAGAGCCATCTTGCAGTTGCTCGATGGTCCGAGTGATCGTCGTACGCCCGCGATAGTTGATCTCGCCCAGCCTGGTGTGCGCGTGGGAGTAGTGGCCGAGCTCATGCCCCAGGACCGCCCGTAACTGGTCGATCGTCATGGTGAGGAGCAACGGCAGCCCGATCACCATGTATCGCCGGCCGCCACGCAGGCCGAGCATCGAGGCGTCTTCGGTGACACCGGCGTTGACGTCGGCGACCAGCCAGATCTCGTCTGGTGGCCGGGTCACCACACGGTCAGCGAGGTCACGGACCATCGCCCACAGGTGAGGCTGGTCCTCCTCCCGCAGTGGTACGCCGACAGGTGTGAAGGGCTCTCGTTTCAGCGCCTTCACCAAGCCGACCACGATGGCCCCAGCGGCGGCAAGGAGCGTGAAGACGATGTGCATGCCGCCCTGGGTGTTGCTGGCGATGAAGTACGCGCCGAAGCCGATCAGTGCGATGACGGCGAAGGCCAACACATAGAAGCCGGCCAGCATCGAAACCGCGACTACCGCACGCCATCCGGTCCGCATCGCCAAACTCCGTCCTCGCCGGTTCGCCGGTCGTCGCCGGGGCAAGCACAGCCCGCGAGGTCTGGGGTGCCGTGCCAGCGGCGAAGTGCTGCGCCGAGGCGTGGACTCACACTGGGTGGTCCTGCCAGCTGGTCCCTGGTACTTCTTTGGATGGCGCAGCCTCCGACCGCGAGAGTAGCGGCCTTCACCAATGACCACGCGCGGCAGGTGTCCGCACGCCACGGTATGCGCCGGCACACACTGCGGCGACCGCGCACCCGCCACGCCTGGTCATTGTGAAGTCGGCGCACGTGTCCGCAGAAGCGGGCCCACTGGGTAGACGCATCCTCAACGTGACGGGCGGACGCATCCTCAGGGTGAAGTCCCTGCTCGATAGACGAGCGCGACAGCGATGGCAGCCAAACCTTCACCACGACCGGTGAAACCGAGCGCATCGGTTGTCGTGGCCGACACGTTGACCGGTGCTCCACATGCCGCGCTCAGCGCTTCGCATGCCTCCTTGCGTCGCGGCGCAAGTTTCGGGCGTACGCCGACGACCTGGACCGAGATGTTGCCGATCCGCCAACCGGCAGCACGTACCCGCGTGGACATCTCGCGGAGCAGCTGGACACCGCTCGCGTCCTTCCAGGCGGGATCCGACGTGCCGATCTGTGTTCCCAGGTCGCCGAGCTCGGCTGCGGACAAGATGGCGTCGCAACAGGCGTGGGCGGCCACGTCACCATCGGAGTGACCCGCCAGGCCGACGGGTTCCTGCGGCCAGTGCAGTCCCGCGACCCACATCGGCCGACCCGGAGCGAACGCGTGCACGTCCACGCCGATGCCGACCCGGGGAATGAACTCTGCTCTCTCGACCGGGCTGCTCCCGATGTCGTTCACCGGCCCACTGCCGCCTTCCGTCGGGCGAGAACCGCCTCCGCCATCACGAGATCCAGTGGTCGGGTGACCTTGAACGCCTCCTCGACCCCCGGGACCGTATGGACCCGAAAGCCCAGCCGTTCCACCATCCCCGCATCGTCGGTGATGGTCTCGAGCTCGTCGGCGTTCGCGTTGGCGGCCCATGCGTGCGCCTTGACGAGTACGGAACGCCGGAACGCTTGAGGCGTCTGGACGGCGCGAAGCTGACGTCGGTCGAGCGTACGGACCACTGTGGCGTCGTCGACCTCTTTCACGGTATCGACGAGTGGTACGACGGGAACGCACGCGTCGGCACCGGTGTCGCGGACCGCCGCCGTGACGGATTCGGCCAGCTCCGGTGGGGCCAGCGGCCGTGCGGCGTCATGAACAAGCACGACGTCGACGTCGTCGGGAAGCACGGCGAGTGCCTGGCGTACCGAGTCGTGGCGACGCTCACCACCCGGTACGACGTCGATGTCGGCCCGCCATTCGACAGCGGCGAGCAGCCGCTCCACCTCGGGCACGTCTGCCGCCGGCGCCGCGATCACCACCACATCCACACCACGCGCCCGCGCGAGTGCACGCACGGCGTGGACGAACAGCGGGGAGCCGCCCAGCAGTCGAAGCGCCTTGGGGACGCCCGGTCCGAGGCGCTCACCTCGACCAGCGGCCGGAACGATCGCGGCGGTTCTCATGGGGGACTGCCTAGTGAAGGGGTCACAAACCCATGTGGGCGGTTCATCGCAGAGCAACGGTCCCGGCGGCTCAAGTCTGGCCGGGACCGATGCACAAGTTACCCGTGCGTGGACCCGCTGACCACACGACGGGTAATCCCGATCTGATTAGGAAGCGAGGACTTCGTCGAGAAGGGTCTCGGCCTTGTCCTCGTTGGTGTTTTCGGCGAGGGCGAGCTCGGAGACCAGGATCTGCCGGGCCTTCGCGAGCATGCGCTTCTCACCTGCGGACAACCCACGGTCGCGCTCACGCCGCCAGAGGTCGCGAACCACCTCGGCCACCTTGATGACATCGCCGGAGGCGAGCTTCTCGAGGTTGGCCTTGTAGCGGCGCGACCAGTTGGTCGGCTCCTCCGTATGCGGCGCGCGTAGGACTTCGAATACCCTCTCCAGGCCGTCCTGGCCGACCACGTCACGTACGCCGACCAGGTCGACGTTGTCAGCCGGGACCCGTACAACGAGATCGCTTTGAGCCTTTATCCGGAGGACGAGGTAGGTTTTGTCCTCGCCCTTGACCTTTCGCGTCTCGATGTCTTCGATGACGGCTGCCCCATGATGGGGGTACACCACTGTCTCGCCGACCTTGAAAGTCATATGTCAGGTACCCCTTCCTCGAGACCATGCTATCACGAGGCGATCGGGCACCCCTGACGTTTGCGCAGGTCAAGGCCCGAATGGGGGCTTGACAAGACCGCGGTGGCCGTCTCCATGCAGGTGAACCGACGTGGCGTCGATCACCGGGCGGTCTCAGGACCAGGCCTCACAACCCCGGAAACGCAGGTGTTTTCCTTCGACGTACCTGGGTTTCGGCTGGTACGAATTGACGCCCGGATGTCCGCGGAGCAGGAACGCGCTCGGCCACGGAGGGTCATCGGTGACGATGCGGGTCGTGGTCGGAATGTAGCGGATCGTGAGCCCACAGCGACGGTGCGGAGAGGTGTTCGCGTTGCTCCCGTGCACGATGTTGGGGTGGTGGACCTCCACGTCGCCCGGCTCCAGCACGATGTCGACTGCCTTCGACTCGTCGACCTCGGCCGCGATCTCCTTACCCAGCACGCTCGCGACCTCGGTGTTGTCGCGCATGTCCGCGAGATCGCGTTTGTGCGTGCCCGGAATCAGCCGGACACAGCCGTTTTCGGGCGTCGAGGGGTCGGCCGCGAGCCACAGCGTCACCACCTCCATCGGCTCAAGCGGCCAGAAGGCGCCGTCCTGATGCCAGAGCACCGGCTGGCCGGAATAGGGCGGCTTGCAGATGTAGTGGGACGCGAAGAGCGCGATGTCAGGCCCGATGAAGAGCTCCGCGATGTCGAGCAACCGGTCATCTGACACCAGACGTACCCAAAACGGGTCGTCCCGCATCAGCACGTGACCGAGCTGCTCCGGCCGCAGCTCGGGGTGCTTGGCCTGCAGCCAGTCGACGTGGGCATGTACTTCTTTGATCAGCTCCTCGTCGATGACGTTGCGAAATATCGCGTATCCCTCGGTGTCGTACTGCTCGAGAATTCTTGCCTTGGACGCGCGGGCATCTGCTCGCTCATCGGTAGGGAGGCTCACTCGGCCACCTCCTTCACGTGCTCTGCTCGAGCCTGTCTGCGACTCCCGACGCGGGCCCACGAGCGATCGATCATTGGCCAGCTGTCACGCGACAGCCCGGGGCTTCGTCGCCCAGCCCGGTGACCCATCCTTGCGGAAAGCCCTATCCTCGCCAGGCGCTGGCGCCATCTGCGGCAACCGAGAACCCACCACACCTGGTCATTTGGAGGAGCTGATCGGGAGCAGTTTCATCTTCGAGGGTGACCGCGGAATGCAATAGCACTCATCATGCCGAAATATGTAATCTCTTGATATGTCGCCAAAGGCCCTGCGCTTCGCCAACCACGCGCTCGGCCGGCCCTACCACGCGGCGCACATCCGGATCGGTGCCCGCGAGGGCGGCACCGATCTGCACACGCACGCAGACTTCTACGAGCTCATGGGCATCGTGGGCGGACGCGGCGAGCATCGCCTCGCCACCGGCACCCAGCCACTTCGGTTCGGCGACATGATCCTCGTTCGGCCAGGCGATCAGCATGCGATCAGAGGAATTCCTCCGTACGGGCTGGCGTTCATCAACGTCGCCTTTCCAGCCGACGCCTGGCACTGCTTCCTCGACCTCAGCGGCGCTGACCCGCAAAGCGCGTGGGAACGCTCGTCCTTTCCCCCACGGGTGTCACTCACAGGGCCGTTGCGGGAGAAGATGCAGGACTCCTTCTCCCGGGTCGTCACCGCCTTCGGACGCTCGCCCCAGATGCGTGACCTGTTGGCGTTCTGGTGCGACGCCGTCGAATTTCTCACCGAAGGCACGCCTGCCGGCGGTGTGGACGACCTCGAAGATTCGTACGAGCACAAGGATTCGCTCGACCGGGCCGAGGGAACCCGGCCGAGCTGGTTGGTACGGGCGCGGGTCGCGATGCGCCGGGAGGAGAACCTGCGCGGCGGCGTGCCACGACTTGTCGAGCTTGCAGGGGTGAGCGCTGCCCATCTCTCCCGGTCGATGCGGGCTCACTACGGCACGACCCCGACCGAGTTCGTCACCCGGCTTCGCATCGAGCACGCCTGCACGCTGCTCGCGACCACGGGACTCACGGTCACCGACATCGCCTACCGATGTGGGTTTGCGAGCCAGTCGTACTTCACGCGATGTTTTCGTAAGACACTGCAGATCTCTCCCCGGGAGTTTCGAGCCCGCGTACGACACACGTTCGTCCCGTGACCCGGTGTGGGAAGACTGCCCCTCATGACCACGTGCAGGGCTCGTGTGGGGTCGGCGACGCGCGCTTGCTCGCGTCGGTTCTTGTCGCCACACTCGCCGCGTCGTTGGGGATTCCACACGGGTGCCGCGGCTCTTCGATCGTTCGCAGGTGGAGTCGGGGCCATGGTGCTTGCCAGCGTCGTTCTCGTGCTCGCTGGGTGCGAGGCGACCATTCGATCGGAGAGCCAGGTCCCCTACACGCCGGGACAAGGCGTGTGGGCAGACGTCGACGGTCTCCGGGTACGCGGCGTCGTGGCCGTTGCTCCGAGCAACGGATCGGCGACGCTCGTGGGCACGATCCTGAACGAAGGCCGGCAGGGGGACGCCTTGGTCGCGATCCGCCTTCCCGACGGACGAGCCGAGCTCGGTCGCTCGCCACTGTCGATTCCGCCGGGCCGAGCCAGGGTGCTCGGAGTCGACACCTCTTTGGGCAGGGCCACGCCGGCGACGTTGCGCGGTCCAGGAATCCGTCTCGGCGAGGTCGTGCCGGTCACGTTCGTGTTCGACCGGGCGGGCAGGGTGAGCCTCGACGTGCTGGTGGTCGCGCGCGAGGGTCCGTTCGCGACGGTGGGGCCGCCTGGGGGAGCCGCCGCCCCGTGATCGCGTACGTCATCCTGGACGAGCCGTTGTGTCTCACCACGTAAGGCTGCGCCGGCGCCTCGCAAGGCGCTGCGCGCACCTCGTACGTCCTGGGCGAGCCGCCCTTCCCTCACCTCGTACGTCCTGGGCGAGCCGTTGCGCCCCACCTCGTACGTCATGAGGCGGGTCGGCAGTCTGGGTTGATGTTGGACACCTGCTGAGAGAGCTGGTCGAGGCCGCCGCCGCACGCCGGCCAAGGTCCGCACGGATCCGCAACCGCGGTGATTGACGCTCTCCAGATCGCTGTCGCACGGACCTGTCCCGCGTACCGACTCGCCGTTGCGCGGACTTGCCCCGCGCATTCGTACCTTTCCGGGGCATGCATGGGACTTTCAGAGGTAAATGGGCGACTCAACGTGGTCATTTCAGCGAGGTCGGTCAGTCAGCAGTTGCCGACGTTGCGGATCTCGAGCTTGGCCACGGCGTCCTGTAGGAGCGCTCGAGTCGCTTCGACCTCGTCGTCGCTGGCATCGCCCGCCGGTGCGTACGAGACCGTGGCCACCTGGATGCCCTCGCCTTTGAAGCCCTTGGCCACGCGCCACTCGTTCCCGCGTTTGACGTCGACCCGGCCGATCATCGCGCCGTCGTCCCCGATCTGCACCGCGGCGTCTTCGCCCTCCTTGCCGCGCACCAAGGACTCGAGCCGCCGCTGACCAGGCGTGCCAGCGCCCTCGGTGAAGCTGCCCGAGACCCGTACCACACCGCCCCCGGTCTCACGGTCTGGCAGTGAGAAGCTCCAGAACTCGTCACCGTGGTCGACGAGCTTCCAGCTGTCCGGAAGCTCGATGTCGATGGTGGCGCACGGCACGAGCATGCCGTCGGAGGAATCGCTGGACCTGGGGCTGGGTTCACCGTCCAGCGATTCCTCGGCTGGCGCCGTGAGCTGCTGTGCGTCCGGATCCTTCGGGGGGAGCTCCTCGAGCGACGTCGGATACAGCGCGTTGTCAGCGCAGCCCGTCGCGAGCGACCCGAGCAGGAGGAAGGCGCTCGCCCCCGCGGCCAGGCGGGCAGCGCGGCCGACGCCGCCACGTGCGGTAATTCGGACGAAACGGGCGACAACAGGCACGAGGGCACTCTAACCAAGCGTGGTGGATATCTGGTCCCGCCCGGATCTGGGCCCGCAGCTCGCGTGGGGGCCGCAACTCGGCACCTTCCGGCCAGATCGTGCGCTTTACAACGTTGAGAAAGGATCAGTAGAACTCAGGCCATGACCCGGTCTGCGCACTCCCGCCACGCCGCCAAGGCCGCGCTGCTCGGCACGTTTGCCGCCGCGAGCCTCACCATCGCCGCCCTGACGCCACCCTCATGGGCCACGGCAGCACCCGGTGGCGCACCAACCACGGCATCGCCGGACGGCGCATCAGCGCAGGCGGTCAGCAAGCCTGCGACGTACACCAACGACGTCACGCGGGGCTACTCCATCGACTTTCCCGATCCGGCCGTGATCCGCGGCAAGGACGGCCGGTGGTACGCGTACTCCACCGGCGGGCCGTACGACGAGGCAGGCGAGCGGAGCTCGCCATACAAGATCGCCGTGTCCGACAACCTGGTCCAGTGGGAGGACGCCGGGTCGGTCTTCGACGAGAACAACCGGCCGAGCTGGGCGGACCCGACGACCGGCTTCTGGGCGCCCGACATCCGCTACCTCAACGGCCAGTACTTGCTCTACTTCACCGTGCCCAACACCACGACCAGCAGCCAGGGTTTCGACCCGGCCATCGGCGTGGCCACCGCACCGACGCCGGCCGGTCCCTGGACGCCCTCGGACGAGCCGGTCATCCCGGCCAAGCCGCTGGGCAGCGGGTACGACACCGTGATCGACCCGGCGATGTTCACCGACGACGACGGTACGCACTACCTCTACTACGGCGGCTACGGCACCGGGATCTGGGTGGTACGCCTCTCTGCGGACGGCCGGCGCGCGGTGTCGGAGCCGGTCCACGTGGCCGCCTCCCGTTACGAGGGTCCGAACGTCCTCAAGCACGGCGACTACTACTACCTCTTCGCGTCGTCGGCCAACTGCTGCGCCGGACCCACCACCGGCTACAGCGTCTTCGTCGGACGCTCGACCAGCCCGCTCGGCCCGTTCGTCGACCGGCTCGGCACACCGATGCTCGCCAGCCGCTCCGGCGGGACGCCGGTCATCGCACCGAACGGCAACGTCTGGATCGGTACCGGTCACCATTCGGCGGTGCTCGACCTCAGCGGTCAGTCGTACATGGCCTACCACGCGATCGACCGCAACGACCCCTGGCTCGACGTCCAACCCGGCTTCACGATGCGGCCGATGAACATCGACCGGCTCGACTGGATCGACGGCTGGCCGATCGTACGCGCCGGACTGGGAGCGTCGGCGACACCGCACCCCGCGCCCGTGGTACGCGGCGAGGTCGACGACCGGTTCGAAGACCCGGCCTCGCGCACCTTCGACGTCGTGCGGGGCACGCTTGCCGTCGCCGGTCCCGACGACCGCTCCGACTCCGGACACTTCGCGCACCTGTCCGGCGACTCGGCGCTCGCGTTGACCCGACGCCTGCCTCACGACGTCCGCGTCGAGGCAGACATTCGTACGACACAATCGGCGAGCGGCCAGGTCGGGCTGGTCGCACGAGCCGACAACCACGGCAACGGGGTACGCGCGATCGTCGACGCCGAGCGGCACGAGCTACGCCTCGAGGCGCCTGGTGGTCTGGTCGAGAGCGTTGCGATTCCGGACGGGTACGACATGACCGCCTGGCACGTGCTCGCCCTCGAAGCACGTGGAAGGACCGTGACCGCCGATCTGACCGACGCCAGGCTGAGCGATCCGTGGGCTCGAGTTTCGCTCACGCTTCCTCGGAAGCTTGACCGGGCCGGACGGGCCGGCATAGTCGCTGAGGATGCGGCTCACGCAGGCGCCGACGTGGACAACTTCTCGGCGACACGTCTCTACCGACCGGTGACGAAGCGGGTGCCGGATCCGCAGGCTGGCAAGGTTCTTCCGGCGTACTCCGACGAGTTCACCAACGGGCTCGGCTCCGGGTGGACCTGGCTACGCGAGGACCTGGAAGCGCAGGTGACCGACGGCGCGTTGATCTGGCCGACCCAGACCGCCGACCTCGTGGGCCCGACCCAGACCGCCGACCTCGTGGGCGATGGCACGCCCGGACTCCTGCTGCGCGACTCGATGCCGAGCGGCGACTACATCGTCGAGACCAAGCTCGACATCGACTTGGGCGAAGACACCATCCGCAACTTCCAGCAGGCCGGCCTCATCGTCTACGTGAACGACGACGAGTTCCTGCGGTTCGACGTCGTGGCGGTGGGTCCGACGCGGATCGCGGAGTTCGGCAAGGAGACCGTGCTGCTGGGCCGCCGGTCGTGGGGCGGCGGACTGGCTGGTGCGCCGGGCGAGACCACGTGGCTCCGGCTCTACCACACACGGAATCCCGACACGGGCGAGCACCAGTTCCGGGCCGGCTCCAGCACCGATGGCACGCATTGGACCTGGGGTCTCACCTGGACGCTGCCGGCCGACACGGATCCGAAGATCGGCCTGGTCTCGCACGGCTCGCAGCCGGAGACGACCGAGCAGTTCGGCCCAGCGACAGCAGTCTTCGACTACTTCCGCGTAGCCCGTCCCCGCTGACAATGACCACGCACCGTGGGCCATTTGGCCCTGACACAGGGCTGCAAGCCTCGGATAGGGACGAATTCACTGGCGAAGACACGCCCGGAGGCACTGGCCCACTGCGCTTCAGCTGAGCGCGAAACTCGGAAAGGCCTACCGCTCACACACGGGGGATAAGGTCCAGACCATGAACGTCACGCGATTCGGACTACAGATCCCGCTTTTCACCTACCCCGACGTCCCGGACAACCAGCTCTTCGAGCGTGTCGCCGCCATCGCGACAACGGCGGAGGAAGCCGGGTTCGACTCGATCTGGGTGATGGACCACTTCTACCAGCTGCCCGGTCTCGGGAAACCGGACGACCCGATGTTCGAGGCGTACACCCTCCTCGGCGCTTTGGCGGCCCGGACCCGAACCGCCCGGCTCGGCACCATGGTGACCGGCGTGACCTACCGCAACCCCGCGCTGCTCGCCAAGATCGTGACCACGCTGGACGTCATCTCCGCAGGACGCGCAATCCTCGGGATCGGCGCAGCGTGGAACGAGGTCGAGCATCGCGCGTACGGCTTCCGCTTCCCACCGACTGGCGAGCGCATGGACCGGCTCGAGGAAGCGCTGCAGATCTGTCGCGCCATGTTCACCGAGTACAGCCCGAGTTTCTCAGGCAAGCACTACGAGATTGTCGAGGCGTTCAACGTCCCGCGCCCGGTGACGCCAGGTGGGCCACCCATCTTGGTCGGCGGAGCCGGCGAACGGCGGACCCTGCGGCTGGTCGCGAAGTACGCAGACGCGTCCAACATCTTCGGCGACGTGGCGACGGTGCGCCACAAGCTCGACGTCCTCGAACGCCATTGTCAAGAGGTCGGACGCGACCCCAAAGAGATCACCAAGACCAAGCTCGCCACGCTCATCATCGGTGCGACGCCCGAAGAGGCAGAACGCAAGATTGCCGAGATCCGGGCACGCATCGGACCGGGCCACGACGACTACTGGCGAGACGCCGTCTTGGCGGGAACGCCCGATCAGGTGGTCGAGCAGGTGCAGGCGCAGTTCGACGCCGGGCTGGACGGAATCATCATCAACCTTCCCGACGCGCAGAACCTGGATGTCGTACGTCTCGCAGGCGAAACCTTGAGGCGTTTGACGTAGTGCACGTCGTCACGGTTTGACGTCCACTCCCGCGACGACCTTTGCTCAGCGGGAACCGCTGGGCGTGCAGGCGTCCACCACGACCGTGTGCACTACGTACGTTGGACGTGCACCAGGCGTCGACACGTGTCATAGGCCCGAGAGGCGTAGTGTACATGGTCATCGGGGCGTCAGCCTTGCCGCGCTGAAAGCTACGCCGTCTTCTTCGTACGGAAGTTCTGTCGGTCCGCTCTGGCAGACTCCCGAGGATGCAGATCACGGGAGCAGACGCGAGCGAGACCGTCGAGAGTCTGCGCGCGGCCATGGTCGACGCGCTGCGCCGTTACGGCTCGATCCGGTCCGCACCGGTGGAGAAGGCGATGCGGGCGGTGCCGCGGCACCGGTTCGTGCCGGAGGCGCCCCTTCGCAGGGCGTACGATCCGCACGACGTCGTCGTGCCCAAGCGACGTGCCGATGGTAGTCCGGTGACGATCGCCTCCGAGCCCGGGATCGTCGCATGGTTGCTGGAGCAGTTGGGGGTGCAGCCCGGGCAGCGGGTGCTGGAGATCGGCGCCGGTACGGGTTACAACGCGGCCCTGCTGGCCGAGCTCGTCGGCACCGACGGCGTGGTGACGACGATCGAGTACGACGCCGACGTGGCCGAGTGTGCGCAGCGCGCTCTGTCGGACGCGGGGGTATGACAACGTTCGAGTCATCTGTGGTGATGGAGCGTTCGGCCATGCGGAGGGAGCGCCGTACGACCGGCTGATCGTCAGCACGGGAGCATGGGACGTTCCGCCTGCGTGGCTGGAGCAACTGGCCAGCGACGGCCGGCTGGTCGTGCCGCTGCGGCTACCGGGGTGGAACCTTTCGATCGCGTTCGAACGCGTCGACGATTGCTGGCGAAGCATCTCGTACGCAGGTTGCAGCTTCGTTCCGATGGAAGGAGCGGCCGGCAAGGCACGCCGGTCGGTGCCGCTCGGCGACGACCACGATGTCGTCCTCCAGCTCGAGGACGACCGTGACATCGACGCTGCCGCACTCGGGAATGCCCTGGCCCAGCCGCACTACGAGGGCTGGAGCGGGGTCGTCGTGGACAACACGAGCCCAGACACCTATGGCCACCTGCTTCTCTGGCTGACGACCATGACGGCGGGAGCCTGCAGGTTCACCACACGATCCGAAGCAGTCGAGCGCGGGATCGTCTCGCCGGTGTTCCGATGGGGCGGTGTCGCCTTCTGCACGGCCGACAGCATCAGCTATGTGACCAGCCGGCGGACTAGCGGGGACGGTGAGGCAGACCGGTATCTGTACGAGCTTGGGGCGATCGCCCATGGTCCCGGTGCAGCCGACCTGGCGGACCTCGTGTCGAGTCAGATCCGCACCTGGGATCGTGACTACCGAGCCACGACCGAAGCCTGCATCGAGCTGCACCCGGCGGGGACGCCCGACGAACGACTAGCCGGCGGGTACGTCATCGACAAGCGGTACACGCGGATCGCCATCACGTGGCCGCACCAGGGAGAAACATGAACAGATCGCCAAAGCTGGGTATTGTCCGCAGTGCGCTTACAGCGCGTGTAATCGTTCAACACCTCAACACGCCGCGCAGGAACACGTGGAGCTTCCCGCCCACGGACGAACCCGGTATCCGAGGGCACGCTTACTGGGTCGGAAAGACCAGCTTCTGGGCCCACAACGGGCAAGAGCGAGGCTGTCTTCTGAAGGTAAAGTGGACGACGTCTCGGCTGTGTCGTTATCGACGCAACGGATAGCTATTGCCCACCTGCACAACAAGCTATCCGAGTAGATCCACGACGTTAGGCGGCGCCGAAGTGCACGTAGAACCTGTCGATGAACGAGATAGCTCGTGGGAAGACGTCGACCCGCGATTTCGCGTGTACCTGTTCGACACCAGCCGTGGCGTCACCAGCACATACGACATAACCGGCGCCGACGTTCTGGAGGTTGTGGAATGGGCTGAAAGGGAAGCAGGTAACAGCCGACTCTACGCCGTGGCCCTCGTCCATGACGGAACGCAAGCGGAAGTTGGTAGGCGAGGGCTTCCTGGCTTCTCGGTGACGATCTTGTCGACCGGCTCGATCCCACCGAGTCCGAGAAGAAGGTCTTGGCTCGGATGGAAGCCCGGCGGGCACAGTGGGCATCCAAGCGAGGCCATTAGCTACGTCGCACCGTTCTGTAGATGTGGCAGCCTCGGGCACTACGTACGACTCGGCGAAGGAGCCTCGGCCCGCATCACCGCCAACACGACCCAGCAGCGCGTCGCCGCTCCCGCTGACGATCATCACACCCCGTTTGCCGCCACGCGCATCCGAACCACGGTTGGCGGTAGCACAGCCCGCAGCTTCCCGCTAACGCCAGTCTCCGCTCGTGCATTCACTGCACACTGGCCACGGCTTGCGGCCCAACTGCAACGTCCGCGGCCAGCATGCCGACTCGAACGCCCCGCACACACCGCACGGACGCCCGTCTGGGGAAGGCCTCCGCAGAACGGCTATGTAAGGCAGCTTTTCGGGGGCGTGTTGGGGGGTGGCAACTCCCCCACCAGTGCTTCGAGCGGGCTCAGGCCTAGGGACCCTGGACCCCTCTGCACGTCTAGGTCACGTTTGCAGAGTTCGGCGAACCGTGGTTGAGGATGGCGATCGTCATCCTGCAGCCGACTCGGCGATACTGTGGCGTATTACGCCAGTACTCAGGTCGCGTGGCCAGCTATGTCGTGGACTTCGTTGCCAGTACAGTGCCGAAGGCGTACAGAACGGCGGCGTCATAGAACGCCGGGTTCGTGTGCTGTGCCGCATCAAGCGCATCACGATATGCCGCCTCGAGCTGTGCTCGGTCACGTGGGGAGAGCACGCGGAGCTCGTTGGCGTACATCCGGGCATGAACGTCCCATGCCCGTTCGAGGTCGGATGGCTGGAAGTGGACCGTCTCCGACGTGACGGCACGAACGTCGAACCCTTGTGAGCTCAGCGCCTCGCGGCAGGCCTCGTCACTGCCAAGTGGAGCGCTGGGATCGCTGAGGTGAACGCCGAACGACGCCGCCACTCGGCGAAAGAGGCTTGCGGCGGGCGGATGGCCAGCCTGCATTGTCGAGAAACCGATGACGCCACCCGGTCGGAGGATTCGCCGCCACTCGGCTAGTGCTGCCCCAACGGGCATGTAGAGCAGTGCGGCGGAACAGATCACCGCGTCAACCGAACGCGATGGAAGCGGCAGGCGCGTGGCGTCAGCACGGAGGAACATCACACGACTCGGCGCGGAGGGTACGACCGATGCCCGCGCCCGCGCCAGCATCTGTGGCGAAACGTCTACCCCGACGATCCAACCGGCCGGACCGACCACCCGACTCGCTGCAGCCGCGGCGAATCCGGTTCCCGTACCCGCATCGACGACACGCCATCCCGGCTGCAGTGGGCAGAGCTCGACCAGCCGCTCGGCGTACTGACGGTGCCAGTCGCTTCGCGCGTATGTCGGTGCGCGGTCGTTGAACGCCTCCGCCAGCATGGTGTGCTCGGTGTCCGCCATGTTGCCGCCTTCCGCCGCAGGTCGGCGGGATTGCCCAGCTCGCGCGGGCTGGCAGCGATCGCCGTCGACCGGACCCACGCTACCGAGACTCGCCGGCGCATACGCGAGCGGCCGTGCACATGGCAGCGGCCTCGCCGAGAGCGTACGGCGTACCCATCCAGCGCCCGAATCCGTTCCTGCCCTCGTGCAGTCGTCTCAGAAGAAGTCACCGAACCAGATCGCCGGCGTGCAGCCGTTTCGCCCGACGTCCGAGCGCAGGGCAGCGACATCGGGTGAGACGCCGCTGCCCTGCGCCGTACCCGTACTTTCCCACCTCTCCGAGGCATGTAGACGCCTTTACGAGGTGAGTGGCCCACGAAACGTGGTCATTTCAGAAGGCGGCTTCAGGGACGTCCATGAGCCGGTTGTCGACGGCTTCGGCGATCTCGCGTTCGGCGGAAAGCTTCGGCAGGACCTGGGCGCAGAACCACTGCGCCGCGGCCACCTTGCCCTCGTAGAACGCCTTGTCGTCCGCGGAGAGACCGTCCCGACGAAGCGCACGCAGCGCCACCTCTGCCTTGCGGAGCAGCAGCCAGCCACACACCAGGTCTCCCAATGCGAGCAGCAAGCGGGTGGTGTTCTGGCCGACCTTGTAGAGGTTGCGGGGATCCGCGTTCTCCGCCCCGGGCTGCGAGCTCATCGCATGGCCCACCATCACCTGCACGATGCCCTGGACGTCTCGCAGCGCCCGAGACAGCAGCTCGCGTTCGCGGGCGAGCGACTTCTCTGCCTGGTCGGACGAGAGGAACGCCTCGATCTCAGCGCTCAACCGTCCAAGCGCCTGACCGTTGTTGCGTACGATCTTGCGGAAGAACAGGTCGAGTCCCTGGATGGCGGTCGTTCCCTCGTACAACGTGTCGATCTTGGCGTCCCGAACGTACTGCTCGAGTGGATAGTCCTGCAGATAGCCCGACCCGCCGAACGTCTGCAGCGACTCGGTGCCGAGCAGTGCCCAGGCTCGCTCGGCACCGTAACCCTTCACGACCGGCAGCAGCAGGTCGTTCAGTCCGGCAGCCGACTCGTCGGTACGTCCTTCGTACGCCGCAAGTGCCACCTCGTCCTGGATCGACGCCGCGTAGAGCACCAGAGCGCGCAGCCCTTCGGCGTACGCCTTCTGCGTCATGAGCGAACGACGGACGTCCGGGTGGTGGATGATCGTCACCCGCGGTGCCGTCTTGTCCAAGCTGCGCGTGAGATCCGCGCCCTGCACCCGCTGCTTGGCGAACTCCAAGGCGTTGAGGTAGCCGCTCGACAGGGTGGCGATCGCCTTGGTACCCACGAGCATCCGTGCATGCTCGATGAGCTGGAACATCTGGCGGATGCCGTCGTGCACGTTGCCGAGGAGGTAACCGACGGCGGGGTTCGACGGGTCCTCGCCGAACGTCAGCTCGCAGGTTGCGGACGCGTTCAACCCCATCTTGTGTTCGAGGTTCGTGGCGTAGACGCCGTTGCGCGCGCCGAGCTCGCCGGTCTCGAAGTCGACGAGGTACTTCGGAACGATGAAGAGCGACAGGCCTTTCGTACCCGGACCGCCTGCGCCCTCGACGCCGACCGGGCGAGCCAGCACCAGGTGGATGATGTTCTCGGCGAGGTCGTGCTCGCCGCCTGTGATGAACCGCTTGACCCCTTCGATGTGCCAGGTGCCGTCGGGTTGGGGGTACGCCTTGGCGCGGGCCGCACCGACGTCGGATCCTGCGTCCGGCTCGGTGAGCACCATCGTCGCCGACCAGCGGCGGTCCACCATGTGCTGAGCGAGCTTCTTCTGCTCAGGCGTGCCATTCCGCCAGATCACGGTGGCGAACCGTCCGCCGCTTGCGTACATGAACAACGCCGGGTTCGCGCCCAGCACCAGCTCCGACGCTGCCCAGCGCAACGAGGGCGGACACGGCTGACCGCCCAACTCCGGCTGGATGTCCAGCCGCCACCACTCCGCGTCCATCCAGGCTTGGAAGCTCTTCTTGAAGCTCTCGCTCAGGCGGACGGTTTTCGTCGCCGGGTCGTAGACCGCCGGGTTCCGGTCGCTCTCCTGGAACGACGCGGCCACCTCTTCGCGCGCCAGCCGGTCGAGCTCGGCGAAGATGCTGCGGGCGGTGTCGAGGTCGATGTCTGCGTACGGACCCTGCCCGAGAATCGCGTCGCGGCCTAGTACGTCGAAAAGCGTGAACTCGAGATCTTTCAGGTTGCTCTTGTAGTGCCCCATCGAGCGGTCGCTCCCCTTGATCCCTGCGGCTGCACCTGGATGCTACTCGTAAGTAACTTCATCCATGGTGCGCTTTTCGCTCGAAGGACACAAGTCGGGCAGCCGTGTGACCCGCCTCACCTCCCGGGCCACAATGACCAGGCGTGGCGACTACGCACTCGCCGTAGCAAGGCTCGGCACACCGCGGGGGTCCTGCACACCCGTTGAGGTCATTGCGGAGGCAAGCCCACCGCGCCCTGTGTGTTGGGGGCGACGCTCAGGTCATCGGGGTACGGCACGCCTTGCACGCGTCAACTGACGCGACGGCCCCGCCGCGACGTCACCGAGCAGGCGACAGGAACCGCTCCCCGTACCGGCTGGCCAGCTCGCGAGCCCGTGCGGCAAAGGCATCCCATCCGTACGCCTGGGTGAACTGCACGGTGCCACCCGTCCACGCCGGGTATCCGATGCCCAGAACGCTTCCCACGTTGGCGTCCCGAGCCGACGCGACGACACCTTCCTCCAGACAGCGCAGCGTCTCGACGGCTGGCATGAAGAGCAGCCGGTCACGCACGTCACTCTCCGGCACGTCACCGGCACCAGTTGCGAAGTGCCGGGAGAGCTCCGGCCACAGCCGCTTCTTCGCCGACGCACCAGCCCGTGCCTCCTCACCGGCCGACGCCGGATAGTCGTAGAAGCCGGCACCCGCCGCCTTGCCCTTCCGTCCCAGTTCGCCGACCATCCGCTCGATCACGGCGTACGCCGGATGCTCGGACGGCTTCTGCCCTTCGGCCGCCAGGTCGGCCACCTCCTGGGAACGGACCTGCGCGAGCAGAGAAAGACTCACCTCGTCCGCCACGGCGAGCGGCCCCACCGGAAAGCCGGCCTTGCGCGCGACGTTCTCGATCATCGCCGGTGGTACGCCTTCGACGAGCATCGCGATGCCCTCGAGCACGTACGTACCGAAGACACGAGACGTGAAGAACCCGCGACTGTCGTTGACCACGATCGGGACCTTGCCGATCTGGCGTACGAAGTCGAAGGCACGAGCCAGGGTCGCCTCTGAGGTCTGCCGACCTCGGATGATCTCCACCAGCTGCATCCGGTGGACCGGCGAGAAGAAGTGCAGACCCACGAAGTGGTCGGGCTTTCGCAGCGCCTCGGCCAGACTGGTGATCGGCAGCGTCGACGTGTTGGAGGCCAGTACAGCGTCCGGTACGACATGCTGCTCAGCCGCAGCCAGCACGCCATGCTTCAGGGCCCGGTCCTCGAAGACCGCCTCGATGACGAGGTCGCATCCTGCAAAATCCGACTCGGTCTCCGCGGGCGTGATGCGTTCGAGGAGGGCACGTCGGCGGTCGTCGGTCATGCGACCCTTCGCGACCCGCTCGTCGACCAGCGCGGCGATCCGTTGCTTGCCAGCTTGCGCCGCCTCCAGGGAGACGTCCTTGAGGACGACGGGAACGCCCGCTGTCGCGCTGACGTACGCGATGCCGGAGCCCATCATCCCGGCACCCACCACCGCGAGCCGACGAACGGTCGTGCGCTCGAATCCGGCAGGACGCGAGGCACCGCGCAGGAGCTCGTTCCGGGCGAACCACAGGGTGCCGATCATGTTCTTGGCGACCTGGCTGGTCACCAGCTCGAGGAAGTAGCGGCTCTCGATGGTGAGTGCCGTGTCCACGTCGACGCAGGCACCTTCGACCGCGGCGGCGAGAATTCGTTCCGGCGCCGGATAGGCACCGTGCGTGCGCGCGGTGAGCATCGCCGGGGCGACGGAGAGTGCCTGGTACCCCGCAGGGCTGTCGGGTCGCACGCCGGGCAGCTTGTAGTTCGGCTGGTCCCACGGCTGCATCGCGTCGGGATGCTCGCGGATCCACGCCCGGGCCAACTCCTGCATCTCGTCGGTGGTCGTGGCCAGCTCGTCGACCAATCCGGCCTCGCGGGCGTCGCTCGGCGTGAGCTGACGGCCGTCGACGAGTAGCGGCAAGGCTCGTTGCAGGCCGAACATGCGAACGGTACGCACGATGCCACCGGCGCCCGGCAGCAGACCCAGCGTCACCTCGGGAAAGCCGATCCGGATGTCGGGATCGGCGAGTGCCACGCGGTGGTGACAGGCGAGGGCAAGCTCGAGTCCGGCACCGAGCGCCGACCCGTTGATGGCCGCCACCACGGGACGGCCGAGCCGCTCGAGGCGCCGCAGCTGTCCTTTCAGCTCTGCCAGGAGTCCGCCGAACTCGCCCACCGACTCTCGTGTGACGTCGCGCAGGATGTTGAGGTCGGCACCGGCGAAGAAGGTCCGCTTCGCAGACGTCACGATCACACCGGTGATGTCGTCGCGCTCGCGTTCCAGCCGTTCGACCGCGGCGCCCATCCCGGCGAGGTAGTCCGCGTTGACCATGTTCGCTTCCTGGCCGGGCTGGTCGAGGGTCAGCGTCACGACGTTCTCGGCGTCCCGGTCGTACCGCACCGCGCTCACCGGGTTTGTCGGGCTCATCGGCAACCGCCCCTTCTCGTGATCGTGTGACATCAGCTCGGTCCTTGCTGGGCGGGATACTCACACTTTCGCTGCAAGATCGTGTCACCCAAGGGAAACCGTACCCAGCGACAAACGGCCCCAAAGTCGGCATCACTTGTCGTTGACAGGTACGGTTGTCACTTGTCCGCTTGAACGCCCCCCAGACCCAGGAGCGCATGCGGTGGCTCAGCCGTACCTTCACGAGCTCGTGAGCTGCATCGCCGCTCCCAGCGTCGCCTTGTCAGGCACCGACGGCCAGATCTGCGCCGGCGGTGTCCAGGGTGTCCTTCGGCACGACCGGCGGCTCCTGTCCGAACTGATCGTGACAGTTGACGGCCAGGAACCCACGCCGGTCGGTCACACCCTCGGTAGCGCCGCCGGGAACGATGCCGCGTCTGTCGTCCGCTTCGACAGCATCATTCGCCATCTCGGTGATCCAACCAACGATCCGACCGTTCGCATCGAGCGGGAGCGGCGGGTTCGGACGAACGGCATGCAAGAAGAGCTGCGGCTCGTCAACAACGCCCGCACCGGAATCACGACACACGTCCGGGTGAGTGCGGCATCCGACCTCGCTCCGATGAGCGCCGTACGCCGCGGCGACCTGGCTGGTCCGCGCCAGCCAGACGCCGTGGTCCCCCAGGTGGCCTGGACCCACCACGCAAGCACGGTGCGGTTCGGTCCCTGCTCCGGCGGGGATCACGAGTTCGAGCTCGAGCCCGACGGGCGCGTCGTCTGGAGCTGGCACGTCACCATACCCGCGCGCAGCTCGTGGTCGATGACGTTCGACCTCACAGTGGAGGACTCCGTAGCGGATCCGCACTCGTTCCCGGCCGCCGCGCCTTCCAGCCTCGGCTGGGCCGAGCGCGCGGCCATGGTCGAGGTAGGGCCTGCGGAGCTCGCCCGTCTGGTCGAGCGCAGCGTCGGCGACCTCCGGGGCCTCGCGCTCGCCGACCCGACGGCCCCGGGCGACGCATTCCTCGCCGCCGGAAGCCCGTGGTTCTTCACGCTCTTCGGGCGGGACACGCTCTGGGCCGCGCGGCTCACGCTCCCCTTGGGCACCGGCCTCGCGCGAGGGACCTTGCGGATCCTCGCCCGTCGGCAAGGCACCCGACACGACCGGGAAACCGGTGAGGCGCCCGGGAAGATCCTGCACGAGGTCCGGCCGCTGGTGCCCGACCTCGGCGGCCACCACGGACTCCCACCGCTCTACTTCGGCACGATCGACGCCACGGCGCTCTGGATCTGTCTGCTGCACGACGCCTGGCGTTGGGGCCTACCGGACAACGAGGTGGCCGAACTCCTCGACCCGCTCGAGGCTGCGCTGGCATGGCTGCGCACCGACGCCGACCCCGATGGCGACGGCTTCCTGGAGTACATCGACGAGACCGGCCGCGGACTGGCCAACCAGGGCTGGAAGGACTCCGGCGACGCGATCCAGTTCCCGGACGGGACGATCGCCAAGCCGCCGATCGCCCTGTGCGAGGCGCAGGCTTACGCGTACGAGGCCGCGCTTGCCGGCGCGACGCTGCTGGAGTCGTTCGGGCGCTCCGGCGCCGACGTGATGCGCGAGTGGGCCGCGAGCCTGCGGAAGCGGTTCCGGCAGGAGTTCTGGGTGTTCGACGCACGCGGCAGATTTCCTGCCCTCGCCCTCGACGGTGCGAAGCGCCCGGTCGACACCCCGAGCTCGAACCTCGGCCACCTGTTCGGCACCGGCCTCCTGGATGCCGACGAGTCAGCCGCGGTGGCGGCCCGGATCGCCGAGCCCGACCTGGACTCGGGATTCGGCCTTCGGACGATGAGCTCCGACGTGATCGGGTTCAACGGCCTCGGCTACCACGCCGGAACCGTCTGGCCGCACGACACGGCGATCGCGATCCGCGGCCTCACCCGCGACGGTCACGACCACGTGGCGGCCTCCCTGGCGGCCGGCCTGCTCCGTGCGGCGCCGGACTTCGGCTACCGGCTTCCCGAGCTGTTCGGTGGTACGGACGGCCGCAACGGTGGGCCCGTGCTGGCGTACCCAGCCGCTTGCCGACCGCAGGCATGGTCGGCGGCGGCGGCGATCAGCCTGCTGCAGGCCGCACTCGGACTTGACGCGGACGTACCAGCAGGGCGGCTCCGCGTCGCCCCCAGCAAGGCGTTCAAGGCGTGGTTTCCGCTCCGGGTCAGCGGGTTGCACGTGGCCGGTCACCCCCTGACAATCGACGTCGACGCCACTGGCAAGGCGACGGTCGAGACAACCGCCCCGCTCAGCGTCGAGTCGGCGGACGTTCCCATCAGGTGCTAGCCGTGCGCAAGCGAAGGAGAGTCCGTGGCCGACGAGCGTCCGAACATCCTCTTCATCCTGACCGACGACCACGCAGCGCACGCCATCTCGGCGTACGGAAGCAAGCTGCTCGAGACGCCCGGCATCGATCGGATCGCGCGCGAAGGCATGCGGTTCGACGCGATGTACTGCACGAACGCGCTCTGCGCACCGAGCCGGGCCTCGATCTTGACCGGCACGTACAGCCACGTCAACGGCGTCTACACGCTCTCCACACACTTCGACGCTCGTCAGCCGACGTTCGTGTCGATGCTGCATGACGCCGGGTACCAGACCTGGCTGATCGGCAAGTGGCACCTCGGACACGGCGGCATCCACGATCCGCAGGGCTTCGACTACTGGGAGGTGCTCGAGGACCAGGGGCCGTACTGGAACCCGGAGCTGCTCTCCGCAGGCGGGCGGCGGCGGCGCCTGCCCGGCTACACGACCACCGTCCTGACCGACCTCGCGCTGGAGCGGCTTCGGAACCGGGACCGCGACCGGCCGTTCTGCATGCTGCTGCATCACAAGGCGCCGCATCGCAGCTGGGACCCGGACACGAAGCACGCACACCTGTTCGCCGATGGCGTGCCCGAGCCTCCCACCTTGTGGGACGACCACTCAGGGCACAGCCGTGCGGCGCAGACCGCCGCCATGCGAATCAGCCACGACCTCACGTTGCGTGACCTGAAGCAGCCCTACCCACCCGGCCTCGACGAGCGCGAGCGGACGCGGTGGGCGTACCAGCACTACATGCAGGACTACCTGCGCTGCGTGGTCTCGATCGACGAGAACGTCTCCCGGGTGCTCGACGCACTCGACGAGGAGGGTCTCGCCGAGAACACCATCGTCGTCTACAGCTCTGACCAGGGCTTCTTCCTGGGCGACCACGGGTGGTACGACAAACGGTTCATGTACGAAGAGTCACTGCTCATGCCACTCCTCGTACGGTATCCACGCGAGGTCCCGGCGGGGTCGTCCACCGATGCGATGGCGCTCAACATCGACTTCGCGCAGACGTTCCTCGACTACGCCGGCATCGACCCACATCCACGGATGCAGGGCCGCAGTCTCCGACCACTGCTGCGTGGGGAGCCGACACCGCCCGACTGGCGGCAGTCGATCTACTACCGCTACTGGGAGCACGACGACGGATGCCACCATGTGGTCGCCCACTACGGTGTGCGTACGAAGCGTTACAAGCTCGTCTACTACTACGGTGACGGCCTCGGCTTGCCTGGGACCTCCGACCGTACGACCCCGCCGGAGTGGGAGCTCTTCGACCTGGAACGCGACCCCGCCGAGCTGACCAGCGTGCACGACGACCCGGCGTATGCCGACGTTCGCCGGGAGCTCGAGGCAGAGCTCGCTCGCCTGCAAGCCGAGTTCGGCGACAAGCCACACACTGGAAAGGCTTAGAGGCCCCGCAACCCAAACCCTCCTGATCGGGCTGGGGCCGCACCCGCACAGAGCCTCACGAAAGACCCCTCGAGACCCTCCCGACCGGCGTTCGCACCACCCAAAGTGGGTGATTCTTCGCTGGTGTCAGGCCAAATGGCATGACTTTCATCCGCCATTGCTGAGATCGGGCGTGCCAATTCGGGCACAGGAGTTTATGTACGCGACCCCAAAGGGTTCTGTGAGACGGCCGTTGGCAAAGGCCTGATCCAGCGCTCATAATTAGCACTCGCGGAGTAAGAGTGCTAACGGTGGTGTCGCTGGAGTGAAGAAGGAGGAGGGGTCTTGAGCGGCATGACCTTGGCCGCGAGGGCACACAGGCACTCACTGCCCTCGCCATTCGCATCAGTGAACATCCGTTCGAGAGCACAACAGCGCCTACACGTGGTGCTGGTCGCGCCCCCGTACTTCGACGTTCCCCCCAAGGCCTACGGGGGTGTCGAGGCGGTGGTCGCCGACCTGGCCGACGGCCTGGTGTCGCGCGGGCACCAGGTCACCTTGCTGGGTGCCGGCGACCCGGGAACCTCGGCGAGCTTCGTACCCCTGTGGGACGGCACACTCGCCGACCGGTTGGGGGAACCGTTCCCGGAGATTGCGCACGCGGTGAAGGTGCGGCGGGCGATCGAGAAACTTGCCGCGGACGGCGACGTCGACCTGGTGCACGACCACACGTTCGCGGGACCGTTGAACGCTCCGGCCTATTCGACACTCGGCCTGCCGACCGTCATCACGGTGCACGGGCCGGTGGACGAGGACTTGTACACCTACTACCGCGACCTCGGATCCGATGTGCACCTCGTCGCGATCAGCGACCGGCAACGCACGTTGGCACCAGATCTGCACTGGGCGGGGCGGGTACACAATGCAGTGCAGCCGAGCGACTGGCCCTTCCGGGCGGAGAAGGGCGACTACGCGCTTTTCCTTGGTCGCTTCGCGCCCTACAAGGCCCCGCATCTCGCACTCGACGCCGCACACGAGGCAGGCATACCCCTCGTGCTGGCCGGCAAGTGCTCCGAGCCGCCAGAGCGCGCCTACTTCGAGAAAGAAATCCGGCCTAGACTGACCAAGAACGACCATGTCTTCGGTGTCGCCGACGCGACCGAGAAGCGGAAACTGCTGGCATCCGCCCGCTGCCTGCTGTTCCCGGTGCAGTGGGAGGAGCCGTTCGGCATGGTGATGATCGAGGCCATGGTCTGCGGCACACCGGTCGTCGCCCTACGGGGAGGTGCGGTACCTGAGGTGGTGGCGCACGGAGTCACGGGCCTCATCTGCGATCACCCAGACCAGCTGCCTGATGCACTGCGCGAGGTGCGCGGGATCGACCCGATGGCCTGCCGCCGACACGTCGAACAGCACTTCACGGTCGACCACCTCGCCGAGGGCTACGAGATCATCTACCGGAAGGTGCTGGCGACCAGCACCGCGACCGCCTTCGCGAGACCACAGCTCGAGACTCCGGCTAGGTCGGCAGCGTTCGACGCCCAAGACAACCCGTCCTTCACCTCCAGCATCAGCAAGACAGCATTCGACACCCGAGGTAGCTCGCCATGACGGATGGGCTCCCCGCGGAGCCCGGCATCGGCGAGTCGGTCCGACAGTCACCGCAACCGCTCAACACGAGCGAGCCGGTCATTCTGGGCGCCGGCGCGGTGACCCTGGTAGCAGGTGCGACCTTCTGCCTGTCGGACCGACTCGGCGATGTCCGGCCGGGTACACCGCACGGTCTGTTCTTCCGGGATGCCCGTGTGATCTCTCGGTGGGAACTCCGGTTGGACGGCCAGACCCCCGAGCCGCTGTTCCTGCACACGTTCGAGGCGTTCGCGGGGCAGTTCGTACTCCGCCGGGCACCACGTGGCGGGATCCCCGACAGCACGCTCCTGATCGTCCGTGAGCGGCTCATCGGGGAAGGCATGCGGGAGACCATCACCCTGGAGAACCTTGGTCGTGAGGACACCGCCGTCGTACTCGATCTCCACGTCGACGCCGACTTCGCCGATCTTTTCGCCGTCAAGGAAGGGCGGGCTGGAGCCCAGTTCGGCGGAGCAGAGGTCACCGTCACCGAGCACGAGCTGTTGCTGACCGACCGGTCCGACCACTTCCGCGGGCTGCTGGTGAGCGCGTCCGGCCAACCGGTGGTGATGCCGGGCACGCTCTCCTGGCGGGTGGCGGTGCCTCCCGGGGAACGTTGGCAGGCCGAGGTCGTCGCTCAGCCGACCCTTGCCAACCAGCGGGTGCAGCCGTTGTTCCGTTCCGGTGAGCAGATCGAGCTCAGCGGGCCCAGCCGCACCCTCGAGGCGTGGCGAGACACGGCTACCAACCTCACAGCAGAGGATCCCACGCTCGCTGCCGTGCTGCGGCGAACCGAACGTGATCTCGGTGCCCTCCTGGTCCAGGATCCGGAGGGCCAGGACGGCCGGTTCGTCGCAGCCGGCGCGCCTTGGTTCATGACGTTGTTCGGCCGGGACAGCCTGCTCACCGCGTGGATGGCGCTGCCCCTGGACGTCGGTCTCGCGGTCGGCACGCTGCAGCGGCTGGCGGAGACGCAGGGCAGACGGGTCGAGCCGCTGAGCGAGGAGCAGCCCGGCCGGATCCTGCACGAGCTGCGCCGCGGGCCGGCCAGTGGTCAGACACTCGGAGGAAACCACTACTACGGCTCGGTCGACGCCACGCCGCTTTTCGTCATGCTGCTCGCGGAGTGCTGGCGGTGGGGTGGAGACGAATCCGTCATCCGGTCGCTGCTGCCGGCGGCCGACCTTGCGCTGGCGTGGATCGACCAGTACGGCGACCGCGACGGCGACGGGTTCGTCGAGTACCAGCGGGCCACCGACCGAGGACTCTTCAACCAAGGCTGGAAAGACAGCGCCGACGCGATCAACGACCGCACCGGTCGGATACCGGAGCCTCCGATCGCGCTCTGCGAGGTGCAGGGCTACGTCTACGCGGCGCTGCTCGCCCGCGCCGAGCTGGCGGAGGCGTTCGGCGATCCACGTACGGCCAACCGGCTCCGGGTGCGTGCCGACAGGCTGCGGCAGCAGTTCGCGGAGTCGTACTGGCTGCCCGAACACGGCTGGTACGCGGTCGCACTCGACGGCCGCAAACGTCAAGTCGACGCCTTGACCAGCAACGCCGCGCATTGCCTGTGGACTGGTATCGCAGCCGACGAGCATGCCGCCGAGCTGATCAAGCGGTTGGCGGCCGACGACATGGACTCCGGGTACGGACTGCGCACTCTGTCGGCCACGATGGGCGCGTACAACCCGATGAGCTACCACAACGGCTCGGTCTGGCCGCACGACACCGCCATCGCCGTTGCGGGTCTGCTCCGCTACGCCCACCTGCCAGGTGCGGTCGAGCTGGCCGAGCGCCTCACGACCGGGCTCCTGGACGCTGCCGCCGCCTTTGGTGGCCGCTTACCCGAGCTGTTCTGCGGGTTCCCGCGGGAACGGTTCCCACATCCGGTGCCGTACCCGACCTCCTGCTCACCTCAGGCATGGGCGAGCGCCGCGCCGCTGCTCCTCGTACGGTCGTTCCTCGGTCTCGAGCCGCACGTACCGCGGCGGACGCTCACCGCCAGACCGCGCCTGCCCGAGCAGTGGGGAGCGGTGTCGCTCACGGATCTGCGCCTTGGTGATGTCGTCGTCCACATCAGCGCGAAGAACGGGGCCGTCACCGTGACCGGACTACCCGACCACTGGAAACTCATCACCAACAGCCAAGGCCCCAAATGACCATGTGCACTACGCCTGCCGGACCTGTGACACGTGTCGGCACGTAGTGCACCTCCGAAACGCCTTTCCCCACCTCCCGCAGAAGGTACGCAACTACTCCCAAGGCGTGAAGCAGAAACTGGCCCTTGCGCAGGCGTTCATGGAAGAACAGCGTGTTCTGATGCTTGACGAACCCTTCAACGCACTCGATGCCGACAGCGTTGATCAGATTCGCAAGTTGTTGCGCGACTTCCGCGATGAAGGTCGCACGATCGTGTTCACAAGCCACAATTCCGAAGACATCAACCTGTTGGCCGACCGCGTCATGCGGATCAATCGCGGCACTGTTGAGTTGCGATGAGTCGCCTGCGCCGGCCCGCACAGTCTCAGCTCGACTCGAGCGGTCGGAGCACTGCGACCATGCCCTGACCTGCTGGCTGATAGCGATGACGGGATGCCAACGCCATCAAGCCTGCGGAGTCCGGTGACGTCGCCGCAGGGTGAAGAGACTCGACAGCAGTCCCAGAACCCACGCGATCAGGAGTGCTGCCCACAACGGCATGGTGACCTCTGGAATGAGCAACCGGACCGTCGTCGGAGCAGTGTTCTCGAAGATGAATATCAGGCTGATCACCACAAGTACGGCGAAACCGACGATACGGCGAGTTCCAGGACGGGCGAGAAGTGAACGTTTTTTCTGCTGAGTCTGGCTCATGATTCCCCCGAAAAAGCACCGATCGGTGCGTCGCAGTGCTACCAGCGTGCGTCGCCGGCCGCTCAGCGGCAAGCGAGCCGACAAGGTTGCGATGCTGTGAGCCATGCAGCAGTGCCGTTTTACTCGCTGTCCGTTGTACGCAGGAGGGCTTCTTCCAAGGCGGCGCCGAGTCGGACGAGGTCTCTGAACTGCTGCGCTGGTGTCCCTAGGTCGTAACCGCGGTTATCGGGGAGACGGTTGTCTCGCAGACGCGCAATCACCAGCCGCGACGTCGGGAAGATCCACAGGTGTTGACCGCCGGACCCGTCGTGACCGAACGCGATCGGATCGCCGACTGCTCTGTCATCAGACCAGCCCTCGAACATCAGCAGACCGGCTCCTCGGACCGCCTCGATCGGTGGACGCCGGCATACCGACACCCAGTCCGGATCGAGCAGCTGGTTACCTTCCCACCATCCATCTTGGGCGAGAAGCTGCCCACACTTTGCCAAGCTGGCGGCGTTGACCGCAGCGGTCGCCATAGCCAACGGATTTCCCGCCTCGTCGCACCGCCACGTCCAATGGTCGATACCGAGCGGCTCGAACATCTCCCGGCGAGCGAATTCCAGGTACGGCATTCCCGCTGCCCGGCTCACGACAGCAGGCAACACCATCACAGCCGCGTTGTTGTATGCCCAAAACCGCCCCGGTTCCTTGACCAGGGGAAGCTCATGCAGCACGTACGCCACAAGGTCCGGCGGTGGTGATACGTCGAGCTGTGGCCAGGTGTCGGCAGCAAGCCCGGAGACGTGTCCCATGACGTGCCGAATCGTGATCCGCGCCCGCGGGCCGTTCGACCATTCCGGAAACCAGCGATGGACGGGATCATCCAGCGCCAACAGTCCCAGTCGTACGGCACGACCTACCGTGATGTTCACGAGCAGCTTGGTCACCGACGCCGTGTTCAACGCCTCGCCGTTGCCGTCCAGACTTGTGAGCTCACGGCCGTCGTGCAGGACGTGAAGCTGGGTGGTCTCTGACTCCTTCGCGGCCGTGACAAGGTCGGCCAGCCGATCTTCGTACGACGCCATGTCACGTCCCATCGACTCTGATGTGGCAGGCATCCACGGCTCAGCGCTGCGCTCGGCCGGACCGGTACGCACGGCCACGGCGGAGCGGTCATGCCTCACCGTTCAGCTTGATCATCATAGTCGTCACGGCGCGGACACTCGCGTGTCGGCAAACACTGCGTCGCGCCGGAACTGGGTGTCGTACAACATGCGGTAAAGGCCGCCAACCCGGAGCAGTCGCTCGTGTACCACGCTCGACGATCTGGCCGTCGTCGAGAACGACGATCTGCCGAGCTGCTCGGACCGTTGCGAGTCGATAAGCAACTGTGAGCGCCAAGATCGCGGAGCTGCTGCCCTGCATCAGTGGCAACCGCGAGCGTCTCGTGCCATCACCTGGCCTGGTCGACAGCCTCAAGGTCGAACACCGCAGGATCCAGCGCCAGATCGAGGAGATGGGTTCGTCGCTTCGGGTGCTGGAGAGCGTCATCGAGGCCGCCAACAACGGGTCGCACGGTAAGGACGACACCGAAGCGTCAGCGTCTCAGCCGTAAGAGTGCCCGAAGTCGACGTTTGCCACGGCTGATCGAAAGGCGCATCCTCGAGGCAAGCCGACGATGAGGTCAGATCACGTAATCGGGGACTTCGAGAGCGAGCACGGAGAGCGCATGAGCCTGACCCGTGAGCTGCTGAGCTCGGTATGGGCGACGTACCAGCTCGACGGTCAGCCTCCGGTAGTGGAGCCGGCCCATGGTGACGGTATCGGCGATCTCGGGGGTGGATCCAACCTCAACCTGTTCGCCACGCAGTCGAGGCGGCCGGTCGTGGTACGTGTCTATCGGCCCAGCGTCGGTCCGGCACGGCTAGCCGAACTGCAGCGGATACGTGATCTGTTGCGTGAAGCGCGGATTCCCACGCCATCCTTGGTTCCAACGGCGAACGGGCAGCGCTGGCTTTCGTTCGGTGGGCGCCTGGTAGAGGTCGAGGAGTACGTGCAACACGACGCCAACATGGACACCTGGCAACGTCTGATTGCCGGCCTGCCGATCCTGGGGCGGATCCACTCCGTTCTGGATGGCGTCGATGCCACGTACGAGACCCGGTGCCCTGCGTTCGCCAACGCGGTCGACGCAGCGGATGCCCGCGCAGTGACGACCCGCGGGGTTGCGCGGATCCGCTCGTGGGTCGACGTCGACGTGAGCGTGAGGCGAATGTGTGACGAAGCGGAGGAGCTCGCGGACCTCGTGGCGGCCGCCGAGGGTGATACTCCGCCCAGCCACAGACAACTGGTACATGGTGACTTCTGGGACAACAACGTATTGTTCCGTTCCGGCCAGGTAGCTGCTGTGATTGATTTCGATTTCCTCGGCCACCGGCCACGCGTGGACGATCTCGCATTGACGCTGTTCTTTGCCGACCTCACGCTCGAACCGGCTGATTCGGAGCGGATTCCCTTGCTGCGTAGCTTGGTCGACAGCTACGACACGGGCCTGGATCAGCCCTTGACGCCAGACGAACGGGCGGCCATTCCAGCCGCACTTGCTCGCCAGCAATTGTGGGCGTTTGGGCACATCACGAGGCTGGACGAGGAGTCTGCGCGCGGGCTGGCAAAGGTCCTGGTCGGTGAGCTGCGCCGGACCTTGCCCATCGCGCGGAATCTGGACCGATGGCGCAACGCCTTCACCTAGCACATCGCATCTACGCGGTACCGGCCTGGGCCTGACGCATGTCCGCGGCTGAAGCTGATCCTTTCGGGCATGTCAGAGATCTACTCGACTCGGTACGACGGCCTGCTCAGCGGCAGACGAGTGAGTTGACCTCTTCGTAGCCGTGAAGATCCTTGCCCGGGCGGCGTCGGATCCGGGGCGAGGCGTTCGTAGACCAAGTGAAAGGCTGCCGGTAGCCGCCGAGGCAAGGAGGAGACATGGCCGAGTACCTCATCTACTTCAACCAGCAGTGGGTGGGCGAGCACACAGAGGAGTGGTTCCGCGGGCGCGCACCGCTCGGCATGGGTGTCGTGAACGAAATGAAAGCCGCTGGCGTATATGTCTTCGCCGGAGGACTCGAGGAAGCAGGCCCGGTCTACAGCGCCGACCCCACCAGCGGCACGGTGATGATCACCGATGGGCCATACGTCGAGACCAAGGAGTTCCTTGG
>DATCKU010000030.1:0-65133 GCA_036564245.1 Actinopolymorphaceae bacterium | reverse complement strand
GCAACTTCGCGGACGCGCGTGCCCAGAACCAGCGGCGGTTCCGCGCGTTCTTCCATGCCATGTTGGAGAACGGAGTGCACCTGCCGCCGAGCGGGTTCGAGTCGTGGTTCGTGAGCGCGGCGCACGACGTGGCAGCACTCGACCGCATCGCTGCGGCTGCGCCGATCGCTGCCCGGGCGGCCGCCGCCGTGGGCGACGAGCCGGATACCGGCGACGGTGCACGAGCCGGGGAAACGTCGTGAGCGGACTCACGGCAGGCTCCGGTCCGAAGCAGGACGCCACGCCTCCCACCACCGTGGTGCACCTTCTCCGCCACGGTGAGGTGGACAATCCCCGCCACGTGCTTTACGGCCGACTTCCTGGCTACCACCTGTCGGAGCTGGGGCGCCGGATGGCCAGCCGGGTGGCGGAGTCCGTTGCGGACCGTGAGATCGTGCACATCGCGTCGTCCCCTCTGGAGCGCGCACTCGAGACCGCCGAACCCATCGCCCAGACGTTCGGCCTCACGGTCAAGGTCGACGACCGCCTGATCGAGGCACAGAACGTCTTCGAGGGTTTGACGTTCGGGGTCGGAGACGGTGCATTGCGCCGGCCGACGTCGTGGTGGCACTTGCGCAATCCGTTCCGCCCTTCATGGGGTGAGCCGTATCGGGAGATCGTCGTACGAATGCTGAACGCCATGGCTGACGCGCGACGAGCTGCCGAGGGGCGTGAGTCGTTGCTCGTGTCTCATCAGCTGCCGATCTGGGTGGTGCGTTCGTACGTCGAGGGTCGCCGGCTTTGGCACGACCCCAGGAAGCGGCAGTGCAGTCTCGCGAGCCTCACCAGTTTTCGGTACGAAGGGGAGCGACTGGTCGGTGTGACCTATTCCGAGCCGGCCGCCGACCTGCTTCCCTCGCCCGGATCGAAACGCAGGTACGTGCCGGGGGCGTGATGATGCACGGGTTGCGTCGTGCGATGCAGCAGGCAGTGATGGTGCTCGCCTGCCTGCTGGCCGTGTCTGCGTGCTCCAGCGGACCCGACCAGCCCGACGCCAGGGGAGGCTCCGAAGCGGGTTTCGTCTCGGGCACCGGCACGGTGACGACGATCCCGCCGGCGGAGCGGAAGCAGGCGCCCGACCTGCAGGGCCAAACCCTCGACGGCAAGACGATCCGGTTGTCGGACTACCGGGGCAGCGTCGTCGTGGTGAACGTCTGGGGATCCTGGTGTGCTCCGTGCCGGAAGGAGGCGCGAGAGCTCGCGGAGGCGTCAGAGGCGTTGGCGGGAAAGGGCACGAAGTTCCTGGGGATCAACACGCGTGACCCGGATCCGGGGCCGGCACGCGCGTTCGTACGAAACTTCGACGTCCCCTATCCCAGCGTCTACGACCCCGACGGCAAGCTCCTCCTGGGCTTTCGTGACACCCTTCCGCCGAGTGCGATTCCGTCGACCGTGATAATCGACCGGCAGGGTCGGGTCGCGGCGCGGATCCTCGGCGCTACGACCCGACGCACGATCGAGCAGCTCGCCACCGACGTGCGGGATTCGACATGACGGCCCAGACAGGACAGCTCGGACTGGTCGCAGCTGCCCCGGTGGGTGGCGGCCTCACCGACGTCACGCTGAGCGGCTCGCTGCTGTTGGCGATCCCGATTGCCGTGATGGCCGGGCTCGTGTCGTTTCTGTCCCCGTGTGTGCTGCCGTTGGTTCCGGGTTATCTGTCCTACGTCACCGGGCTTTCCGGCATCGATCTCGCAGAACGGGCACGTGGTCGGGTCGCGCTCGGTGCCATGCTCTTCGTCGTCGGGTTTGCCGCGGTGTTCGTCTCGGAAGGTGCGCTTTTCGGGACGTTGGGAAGCTTTCTGCTGGAACATGCTGACCTGCTGACCCGCGCGCTCGGGGTCGTGACCATCCTCCTCGGTCTGGTCTTCGTCGGTGTCGTCCCGTGGTTGCAGGCTGACTGGCGGATCCACCAGGTGCCGGCCGTCGGCCTGGCGGCAGCGCCGCTGCTCGGTGTGCTGTTCGGTCTCGGGTGGACGCCGTGTATCGGGCCCACCCTCAGCGCGGTGCTCGCGTTGGCGTTCGGTGAAGGGACGGCCGCCAGGGGCGCGCTTCTCATGGCGGCCTACGCGGCAGGTCTCGGCGTTCCCTTTGTCCTTTTCGCCATGGGATTTCGCTGGCTCGCCGGATCGTTGGCCTGGGTACGCCGGCATCACCGGTGGGTGACCCGAATGGGTGGGGCATTCCTGGTCGTGGTGGGGTTGCTCATGGCAACCGGTGCCTGGGAGAGCCTGATCGGTCCGCTGCGGCAGTGGGCGAGTGGCGTGTCGACGATTCTGTAGCGGCGGTTGGAGATCCGGGCGGAGGAGAGCTGATGGCGGTAGCAGACACGGGACGTTCATGACCCAGACACGCGTGCGGGACGCGAAGCACAAGCCGGCGCAGAGAGCGCATCGAGGCGATGCTGGTGAGGTTGCACCGCTTCGGCCGCTCGAGTTCGCCCGGTGGGCATGGCGGCAGCTCACGTCCATGCGTACCGCGCTGGTGCTGCTCTTCCTGCTCGCGTTGGCGTCGGTGCCGGGGTCGCTGATTCCGCAACGCTCGGTGAACCCCGTGGAGGTCGCCGAGTTCATCCGGGCCAACCCGACGCTCGCGACCTGGTACGAACGCCTCGGCCTGTTCGACGTCTTCTCCTCGCCGTGGTTCGCGGCGATCTACCTCGCGCTCATGGTCTCGCTGCTCGGGTGCGTGATCCCGCGCTCGGTGCAGCATTGGCGACTCGTCCGTTCCCGACCACCTGCGGCTCCACGCCATCTGGACCGGCTGCCGGCCTACCGGACGTGGGTCACCGAGGCGGCGCCGGGTGACGTGACCGAGCGGGCGACACAGGAGCTGCGGCGATCCGGTTACCGCGTCGAGCCCCGGGCCGGCGTGTCGGTGGCGGCCGAGCGCGGGTACCTTCGCGAGGTCGGGAACCTGGGATTCCACCTGGCGCTCGTCGCCGTTCTGATCGCGGTCGCGGTGGGGAACCTGTTCGGCTTTCGCGGGACCGTGCTCGTCGTGGAGGGCAACGGTTTCGCCAACACCGTGACGCAGTACGACGGCTATCAGGCAGGTCGGCTGTTCGACGAGTCGCAGCTGCCGCCGTTCGCCTTGACCGTCGAGGACTTCCACGTCCGGTTCGAGACGCAAGGAGAGCAGCGAGGCTCGGTGCGGGAGTTCGCGGCGAAGGTTTCGTACACGACCGAGCCGGGAGCGCCCGAGCAGACCTACAACCTGCGCGTCAACCATCCGTTGCAGGTGGACGGCAGTCAGGTGCATCTGCTGGGCCACGGCTATGCGCCACGGTTCACGGTGCGAGACGGTCGGGGTGACGTGGCGTTCTCCGGTCCGGTGCCGTTCCTGCCGCAGGATGGGCGGTTCAGCTCGACCGGTGTGATCAAGGTTCCCGATGCGCGACCGGAACAGCTCGGCTTCCAGGGCTTCTTCCTGCCGACCGCGGTGATCGATCCGCAACGTGGGCCGGTGTCGGCGTTCCCAGACGCGCTACGACCCGCCGTGTATCTCACGGCCTACCACGGTGACCTGGGGCTCGACAGCGGTGTGCCGCAGTCGGTGTACCGGCTCGACATGCGTGGCCTGAAGCAGTTCCGTACGGCGTCCGGTGACGCGTTTCGGGTGGCGCTCACCCCTGGACAGGAGGTCACGTTGCCGGGCGGGGCCGGGACCATCTCGTTCGACGGCTACGCCCGGTGGGTCAACCTCCAGATCAGCCGGAACCCCGGAGAGCCCATTGCCCTGGCCGCGGCCGGGCTCGCCCTGGGCGGACTGCTACTATCCCTCGTAGTACGTCGTCGGAGGGTCTGGGTACGGGCCACCGCCGCTCGCGGGCGTACGGTTGTCGAGGTCGCAGGGCTGGACAGGTCTGATCCGACGCTCGCACCCCGGCGCGATCGTGCGGCCCCGACCGACGCGCGCAACGACCTGGCGACCGAGATCGACACGTTGGCTACCGCGCTCGCGCAGCATGCGCCGCCGGTGAGGGAGGAGCCCGGATGCAGTTGATCGGTTCTCTGGCGCTTGCGTCGGCGTCGGACAACTTCGTGGCCGGCGCGACCATCGTGATGGTGCTGGCCATGCTTGCCCACGCGGCGGAGTGGGCGTTCATCCGGGAACGCCGGACCGCCGACGCTCTCGCCGTACCGGCGCAGGGTTCGGGGCGTGAGGCGGAGCACGATCGCGCGGATGCAGCACAGGAGGCTGCAGCGCAAGGAGCGGAGGCGCTCGGATCGCACCGGGGCGCGGTTGCCGTGCTGGAACGTCCCGACGGTGGTGACGACGCGACGGGTCGGTCGGAGCGGTCGGAGACCTTTCGGCGGATCGGTATCGCGCTGACGATCCTCGCCACCGGCCTGCTCGGCCTCGGCGTGATCTCGCGTGGGCTCGCCGCCGAACGAGTGCCGTGGAGCAACCTCTACGAGTTCGCCATCACCGGAAGCTTCATCCTGCTCACCACGTACCTCGTGACGCTGCGCCGCCTGGGGCTGTGGTTCCTGTCCCTGCCGCTCGTGGGCTTCGTGCTCGTAGTCCTCGGCCTCGCGGTGACGGTGCTGTACCTGCCGGTGTCAGGTCTCATCCCCGCGCTTCAGTCGTACTGGCTCGTCATCCACGTCTCCGCGGCCGTCACCGCGACCGCTGTCTTCTCACTCGGAGCTGTCACGAGCCTGGCGCACATCCTGAAGGCCCGCCAGGAGCGACGGGTCACCGAGGCGCCCACAGGCGTGCTCGCGAACCTTCCACCCGCCGCGGCCATCGAGCGGATCGCGTACCGACTTCACGCGTTCGCGTTCCCGGTGTGGACGTTCGCCCTGATCGCCGGTGCGATCTGGGCGGCAAAGGCGTGGGGACGCTACTGGGGGTGGGACCCCAAGGAGACGTGGATGTTCATCACCTGGATCTGCTACGCCGCCTACTTGCACGCCCGGTCGACGGCTGGCTGGCGAGACAAGGTGTCCTGGATCGCGCTCGTGGCGTTCGGCGCCCTGCTGTTCAACCTCATCGGAGTGAACTTCCTGATCAACGGCCTCCACTCCTACTCCGGCTTTTAGGGCAAATGACCACGTTACGTTGGTCACTCGGCTCTTTCGGCGGCATGCTTGCCACGGCAAGGTACGACTCCTCGTGGCCAGACCAGGCCTTCATCGCCTTCAGCTGAACGCGGGATAGAGCGGAAGCAGCTCGACCTTCCGCCAGGCTCGTTGAGCGGCCTGTCGCACCGGTTCGGCGAGCTCGGAGTGCAAGGCCGCGAGCTCCTTCTGGCGCTGTGCGACAGCGCTGAGCTCGTCGAGGCGCTGCATGACGATCTGCCGGCGCGACCCGAGGTGGAAGTCGTAGCGGTCCATGTAGGGGCGGTAGTCGCCTTCGGACTCCAGCGCGGGGCCCGAGTGCCAACGCAGCCCGATGAGAGCCCACAGCGCCGCACAGGCATTGAGCGCCGCCTCGAACTCCTTGTCCGACCCGAAGTCGTGTCCGGCCGACACGAGTCGGTCGCGATAGCGTGCGACGAGCTTGTCGCCGAAGCCTTTCGGCAGCCGGCGGACACACCAGCAGGTCGGCATGACGGTTCGCACGTACGCCAGGTCGAGCAGCGCGTGCCTCATGCTCGCGAACTCGATGTCGAAGAGCCGGATCGGCCGGTCGGAGTAAACCCGGTTGTTGTCAGGACAACAGTCGTTGAGGCTGAAGGCCTCCCAGGGTCCGGGCTCGCTCACGATCTCGTCGATCCAACGAAGCGCCCGGGTTCCGGCCATGCTCAACGACAGATTGGGAACCAGCCGGCGAAAGATCGGAATTATGGTGCGCGCCGCCGTGGTCGCAGACAACAGGCCAGGGTCGGTGGTGAGTTTCCCGAGGCGGGTACGGATCGCGTGATAGTCGGCGGCGCGACCGAACGTTGCGAGATGGATGTCGGCGAGCGCGTCGACGTACCCCGTCAGCGCGTTGGTCGCCGACACGGCAGATCCGGCCAGCAGGATGTCGGCGAGGCTCGGGCCGTCGCCGAGGTCCTCCATGAGGACGAACCCGAGCTCGGCATCGCCGCCGTAGAAGTCGGGCACCGTGGTGCATGGTTCCGGCAGTCCGCGCAGGAACTCCAGTCCGGCCCATTCGTTCCACAACCGTTGCGAAGGGCTGTAGGGATCGGCGTCGTCGACTCGGAACCGACCCGTCTCGTCGCGGCGGGCGAGCTTGAGAACGGCACTGCTGACGGGCCCGCCAGCAAGCTGCAACCGCACGACGAACGCATGACCTTCAGAGCTCAGCACGTCGTGCCCGACCACGTACGTGCCGGTACCGAAGCGTCGTGACAGCACCTCGCTGGCCCGCATCTCGATCTCGTCGGAGATCAGGCGGGCTGGGTCGCCAGGCCTCATGCGGACGTGTCGCCGGAGTCGTCCCGGTGCTGGCGCAGCTCGCGCTCCCGGCGTTCCAGGTCGGCCTCCCACTGGCGTAGGCGTTCGGCACGCAGCTTCTGTTGCCGCTCGGTCAGCGCCTGGAGAAACTCCGGGTCATCGTCTGGCGCGACCGGCCGCTTCGCAGGAGGTGACTGAGACTGCGCACCCGGGCCAGCGACCGCCTGCGGTCGCCCGGCGACGAGCCAGCCCACGCTGCCGACGAACGGCACCAAGATGATCAAGATTGCCCACACGGCTCGAGGCAGCAGCCGCACGTCCTCCGACCGACTCTGTGTCAGGTCGACCAAGCAGTAGACGACCAGAACCAGGTTGATCAGGAAGGGCAGCAGTCGGAGCATCCGAACCCTCCTCGGGCGACGACAAGCTGTCGGGCGTTGGGAATCCTGGCGGCTCCCAGACGACGCCTTGCTGGGAGCAGCGTAGTAGCGAGCCGAGAACAATGACCAGGTGTGGAGGGTTCCGCCGGGTCTGCACTGGTGCTGACGCCATGCGCGGATGGCCGTAGCACTGTGTAGTCGGGGCCGGGTCGGTGACCTCGCTGCGCCGGGCGTACGCTGCGAACCGTTGTGCGGACGCTTCTCATCTACACGGCGCTCCGGCTGATCGTCTTCGCCGGCTGCTTTGGTGTGCTCTACCTGCTGTTCGGCGATCATGTGTCCGCCTTGCTCCTCGCGCTCGTAGCGCTGCTCTTCACCTCGGGGTTGTCGTGGCTGCTGCTGCGCCGCCAGGGCGTCGAGGCCGGCAAGGCGCTCTCTCGTGGCCTCCAGAGGGTCCGCGAGCGCATCGACGAGGCGGCCCGCAAGGAGGACTGAGGCCTCGCGATCTCGCGCCTGCTCCCCAGCACGGCGCATTGGTCGAGTTGGCGGCCATCGGGATGACCGATCGCCGTCACACCGGTGCGGACCGTCACGACAGGCTAGCCTCGAGGTATGGAGCGTCATGATCCGCCGATCCCTGATCCGGACGGCACGAACCGATGGACCAAAGAGGGCGTGACCCCGGGCGAGGATCCGCGCGAGATCGACGAGGAGCAGTTCGACCCTCGGCTCGTCCACCGAGTCCAGCAGTACCGAGCCGTGGTCCATGCGGAGGAAGCCACGGATCCTGCCGAGGAGATGGGGACGACCGCAACGTCTCACGATCCCACCGAGCGAGACTGACGGGCTTGTCCAGCCAATCGAGCTGGGCTCTTCCGGGCACGGGGTCGGGACGAGTTCCAGACGTCCGGGCGCAGTCTGAGGAGCCAGATCGCGAGCTGAGGAGTCAGATCGCGAGGCCGACGGTCAGCAGCACAGCGGTCACGAGCTCGACGAGTCCGGTCTGGGTGAGGACCGCGACGAGGCCTCGCCCAGACGTACCACGCCACACCTGGCGCATCGGCCGCAGCGCGAGGGGTAGGGCCAGCAACCCGAGCAACGCCCACGGTGCGGCGAGCCCGACCAGCGAGATCATGACGTACGGCACGCTCATCAGCGCGAGGTAAAGCTCTCGGGTCGCCCGGTCGCCCAGCACCACGGCCAGCGTGCGTTTCCCGCTCGCCTCGTCGGTTGTGATGTCGCGGAGGTTGTTGGCGACCAGGATGGCGCAGGTGAGGCATCCGATGGCGACGGCGCTGGCGGCGGCCGGCCACGTGATCCCGCGTAGCTGGACGTAGGTCGTACCGAGCACGGCGACCAGGCCGAAGAAGACGAAGACACTGACTTCGCCGAGCGCGCGGTAGCCGTACGGGTTGCGTCCGCCGGTGTAGAACCATGCCGCGGCGATCGCCAGCGCGCCCAGACCGATCAGCCACCAGGCGGTGGTGGCGGCGAGGATCAGACCGCAGATCGCGGCCACCGCGAAGCAGGCGAACGCCGCGGCCTTGACCGCGCCCGGGCTGGCAAGACCCGAGCCCACGAGCCGAAGCGGGCCGACGCGTTGCGCATCCGTGCCACGGATACCGTCTGAGTAGTCGTTCGCGTAGTTGCACCCGACCTGGAGGGCTACCGCGACGACGAGCGCGAGCGCCGCCTTCCACGCGATGAATCCGCCGGCGGCCGCCGCGGCGCCAGAGCCGACGAGGACGGGCGCGACCGACGCGGGAAGCGTACGCGGACGTGCCCCTTCCAACCACTGTCCCGGCGTTGCCACGAGGTGGCAGTCTGTCAGATCGACGAGATGCCACCGTCCCCGTGGTCAGGTGATGCCGCTGGCCCTGCGCTGGGTGTGGGGCTCGCACTGTCGTCCGGCCGTTTGGTCGGTGGGCGATGGCAGGCTCTAGGGCTGTGACTCTCGAGCCGCTTCCACCCGACCTGCGTGACCAGTATCTGGACTACCTCGGCGTAGACCGTCGGCACCGCACGTCACAGCCGGCACCGGATCTTCTGGCTGAGTTGCATCGAGCTCAGCTGGCGCGGGTGCCGTACGAAAACCTGGAGATCCAGCTGGGTCGGGCGACGACCATCGACCCGTATGAGTCGGCGAAGCGGATCCTCACCGGACGTGGCGGTTACTGCTTTCACCTCAACGGTGCGTTCGCCGCGCTGCTTGCAAGCCTCGGCTACGACGTCGTCCTGACGCGTGGTGCTGTCCCGTCGGCCGGGGAAGACGGTCGGTGGTGGGGCAACCACATGGTGCTCATCGTGCGGTTCGGTGCCGACCAGTGGCTCGCCGACGTCGGACTCGGTGACGGCATCCTCGACCCGCTGCCCCTTGTCGATGCTGTGGTGGAGCAACCACCGTTTCGGTACCGGTTGGAGCATGTCAACGGGTCGCGTTGGCGCTTCCACCATGATGAGCACGCGTCGATCGCCGGCTTCGACTTGGACGTCACGCCGGTGGATCTCGATGCGTACGGCGCCATGCATGCGTACCTCTCCGCCGATCCGCAGTCGTCATTCGTCCAGAAGCTCGTCGTCCAACGGCGTCTCGCCGATCACGCCCTCACGTTGCGGGGATGCGTGCTGACACGCGTCGATGCGCTCGGGAAGCACCAACGGGACGTGCTGAAGGAAGACGAGTGGCTGGCGCTCTTCGACACCGCGTTCGGCCTGCGGCTTGACGACGTGGATGCCGAGGCGATGCGCGCGTTGTGGCAACGGGTCCGAGCCAGCCACGAGGCATGGGAGCGAGTCGGACGACCGTAGGGGTGCGATCGCGGGCCGTTCCGGATTCGGCACGCATGAGGTCGTCGTGGCAGGCGCCGTTCGTCGATCGACATCGTGTTGCGCTAAAGTAGGCGGCGTTGGGCGATCGCCCAAGGCGACTGACCAAAGCGATCGTCCAGGTTGGGCGACCGAGACTTCGCGGGGCAGGGTCAGCGGATCCAGGCGGGAGGCGTCCGGATGGCCATGACAGCGGCCGAGCGAGGTCGGCAGGTCAGGGAGCGGTTGCTGACCGCTGCACGGGAGCTCATCGTGGAGCGCGGGTGGCGCGGCGTGACGACCCGTACGCTCGCCGAGCGGGCACGTGTGGCTCCCGGTCTCGTGCATTACCACTTCGGGTCCTTGCAGGAGTTGCTCGGCGAAGCAGCCATCAGCGCGCTGCGTGAGCTCGTGAGGTCGATTGGTCCCAACTTTCAGCAGGCGTCGTCCATGTCCGCCGGGTTGGACCTCATGCTCATGGCGCTGGACCGCTACACGGGCGACGACCCGATGTCACTGCTCGTCTGTGAGACGTATCTGGCGTCGACACGTGATGCGACGCTGCGGACCGCGGTGGAGTCGTTGCTCTCGGAGTTTCGCGTCGTGCTCGCCGACTGGCTTCGTGACCGCGGTTGCGCCCAGCCAGAGCAGACGGCCGCCGTCTTGGCCGCGGCCATCGACGGGATCATGCTGCACCGCGCGGTCGATCCATCGCTGACCTCTGGCGTCGTCGCGCCCGTCCTGCAGCGGGTCCTGACCGGTGACCGGGATCGTCCGAGGAGCGCAATGCGGCGATCTAGCAACCGATCCAAGCGGAGGGAACGATCATGAAGGTTCTGATCTGCGGTGCCGGGTTGGCAGGGCTTGCGCTTGCGCACTGCCTTGACGCAAAGGGCTGGCAGGTCGTCGTACTGGAAAAGGCCCCTGGACCGCGGACTCAGGGCTACATGATCGACTTCTTCGGTCCCGGCTACGACGCGGTCGAGGCGATGGGGCTGCTGCCCAGGGTGCGAGAGCTCGGATACCGGGTCGAGGAGGCGAGCTACGTCGACCGTCGCGGTCGCCGTCGGGCTGCCCTGGACTTCGGCCGGTTCGCCAAGGCTCTAGGGGGTCGGCTGGTGAGCATCATGCGGCCCGACCTGGAGCGTGTGCTGCGGGAGGCGTTGCCTGGTCGCGTCGACCTTCGATTCGGTACGAGCGTGGTTATGGCGCGTTCCGAGTCCGATGGCGTACGGGTCGAGCTCAGTGACGGGAGCGCCATCGACGCGGACCTGCTGGTTGGTGCGGACGGGATCCACTCGACCGTTCGGAGATTGGTCACCGGCGATGATCGAGAGACCGTGCGTCACCTGGGTTTCCACACCGCGGCCTTCGTGTTCGACGACGCAGGGTTCCACGCCCAGCTCGGCAATCGCTTCTACCTGACCGACACCATCGGAAGGCAGATGGGCTTCTACGGCTTGCGAGACGGACGCGTGGCAGCGTTCGCAGTGCATCGTGCGCGCACGACCACGCTTCCGGCCGACGCTCGGGCCGCGATTCGCGAGGAGTACGCATCGCTCGGCTGGCTCGTGCCCCGAGCCTTGGCAGCGTGCCCGCCGGCGGAGGAGGTCTACTACGACCTGGTGGCGCAGGTGGAGCTGGCGCAATGGAGCCGCGGACGGATCACGCTCGTGGGTGACGCCTGCTACGCCGTTTCCTTGCTTGCCGGGCAAGGAGCATCGCTCGGCATCGGGGGTGCGTACGTGCTAGCCGAGCAGCTGGACCGCGCCGGGTCGATCGATGCCGCGCTGGAGGCCTACGAGCGACAGTGGCGTCCGGTCGTCGTCGAGAAGCAGCGAGTGGCTCGCAGTGTGGCGGGATGGTTCGTGCCGGAGTCGGAATGGAAGCTCTTCCTGCGTCGTACGACCATGCGACTGTCCCGGCTGCCTGGGGTACGTCGTCGAGTCGCGGGTATGCTTGCCGGCAAGCCAATCCGCTTGGCTCCCACCTCACAATGACCAGGCGTGGCGACTACGCACCCGCCATGGCAGGTGCCGGCACCCTCTGAGGCTATTGAAAGGCGTACGGCACATGCTCGCGCTAAGCAACACCTCGAAGGCTTCCCCAGACCTCCGGTGTAAGGCGAGCTTGTCTGCCACCCTGACGCGCTTGCTCGGCTTGAAGGAAGCGTAGTGCCTCGACAACTCGCTCTCGGCTGGGCTCCTCGACACGGTGACCCTTGTTCCGGATGTGGTTGTGGAAGTCAGGCTCGAGTGCCAGTCCGTAGTTCGCCAGGTAATAAGCATGGCCCGCGTTCCAGATCCATTCGCCGTCGGTTTGGGTGACGATCGGAACTGCGGCTCCTTTTGACGGGTCGTATCGGTCTTCCGTGCGTCCTGCCGCCCGGATCACTACCGGTCCATCATTGAGGAACTCGAGGATACGCTGGCGCTCCTCCGGATCGTCGCGCCGAGGATGGTCCGATGAGAATCGCGGGCCCTCGACGGGATCACATACGTCGAAGAGCTTCGCGATACGAAACCGAGGCATGAGGAGTCTCCCGGCTGCCTGGAGTGCGTCATCGTGTGGCAGGGCATAAATCTCGACATGAGCTCGTGTCGAGAGCTGCGAAAGCTCAGCCCACCCGGTCCGATCGACCAGAGGCAGCCGCAACGAGCGCCGCGCGGTCGAGCTTGCCCGAAGACAACACGGGAAGCGCGTCCACGACGATGAGCTCGCGTGGCGCGTATGCAACGGGATGGTGGGCCGCGACGTGCGCGCGAACATCGGCCAGGGCGGGAACGGGCGCGCCGGGCTGCAACACGACGTAGGCGACGATCCGTGCGCCCCACTCGGGATCGGGTACGCCAACCGCGGCAGCTTCCGCGACACCGGGAAATGACCCGACCGCCTGGTCGACGGCGGGGAGTGGAACGTTGACACCCCCGGAGATCACGACGTCGTCGATTCGTCGCAACACCTCGAGCCGACCATCGGTCGTCCAGCGACCGACATCGTCGGTCACATGCCACCCATCCACCAGGGCTTGGGCCGTAAGGTCCGGGCGGAGCCGGTAACCGGCGAAGACCACGGGCCCGCCGATCCTGATCCGTCCCTGCCCCGATCCGTCGCGATCATCGAGTGCGATCCGCACGCCATCGAGGGGTACGCCGTCGTAGACGCAGCCGCCGCAGGTCTCCGTCATGCCGTACGTCGTGACCACCGCGATCCCAGCGGATCGCGCACGGTCGAGAAGCGTCGCGGGAGCCGCCGCACCGCCCACCAGGATCGCGTCGTAGGACCGCAACGCGTCAATCGCAGATGGGCCTGCGTCCAGCAGACGTACCAGCTGAGTCGGGACAAGGGCCGTGTAGCGTCGCGACTCGTCCCGAGACAGCAGCCTGGCAGTAGCCGCGCAGAACGCCTCGGCCGTGAAGGGCCGTGCGACCGGTACCGGGTGGGTTCCGGCCAGCAGGGAACGGACCAGCACCTGCAGCCCGGCGATCCGGCTCACCGGCAACGCAAGCGTCCAGCCGCCAGGACCGCCGAGGCGCTCGAGGGTCGCGCGTGCGGAGTGTAGGAGCGCGGACGCCGATAGTAGCGCGGCCTTGGGTTCGCCGGTCGATCCGGACGTCGCGAGCACGACAGCGACGTCGTCGCGTTCCAGCGGTTGGTCCGTACGAAACGTGCGCTCGTGCTCCCGTGAGGCACCGATCGACGCCTCGGATCGATCGACCGGCGCAAGCGCCGGGCCGTCACCGGCAAGCGCCGCAGGGAGCGCGGAAAGCAGCGCGTCGACCGTGGCATCAACCACCCGGAGCCGGCGACCGGAGCCGGCCGCCGGTGCGGCACCCGGCCGGCGACCAGCGATCGAGGACACCGCACTAGGCTACGGGTCACTCCAGCGTGTTAGCTCGAGCAGGCATTGACAAGGGCAACGCACGAAAGGAACGGTTCATGATCAGCCGCGGGGACGGGGGTCTCCACGTCTTCGCGGTGGGCATGCGATCGAAGTTCCGCGGCATCACGGTTCGTGAAGGCATCCTTGCTCGAGGTCCGAGCGGATGGGCAGAATTCAGCCCATTTTGGGACTATGACGACGCGGCGTGCGTCGCGTGGTTGCGGGCGGCGCGTGAGGCTGCGTACGACATCTGGCCGGCGCCTGTCCGCGACCGGATCCCCGTCAACTGCACGGTGCCAGCGGTCTCGCCGGACCGTGCAGCCGAGATCGTCAAGGCCAGCAACGGCTGCCGCACGGCCAAGGTGAAGGTCGCCGAGCCGGGTCAGTCGGAACGCGACGACCTCGAACGTGTCGAGGCGGTCCGAGACGCGCTGGGCCCGGACGGGCACATCCGGGTCGACGCCAACGGCGCCTGGGACGTCGACACCGCGGTCAGCATGATCGCCAAGCTGGATGCAGCCGCTGGCGGGCTGGAGTACGTCGAGCAGCCGTGCGCCAGCGTCGAAGACCTTGCCAAGGTACGCCGGAAGGTCGGGGTCCCGATCGCGGCCGACGAATCCATCCGGCGAGCTGAGGATCCGTATCGCGTGGCGCGGCTCGACGCCGCCGACATCGCGGTCGTGAAGGTGCAGCCGCTCGGGGGAGTGCGGGCCGCCCTGCAGATCGTCGAGCGCATCGGGTTGCCGGCCGTCGTGTCGAGTGCGGTCGAGACGTCGGTGGGGCTCGCAGCAGGCGTTGCATTGGCCGCTGCGTTGCCTGAGCTGCCATATGCCTGTGGGCTCGCCACCGGCGGGTTGCTCTGTGCCGACGTGGTCGCCAATCCGTTTGTCCCTGTTGACGGTTTCCTCCCCGTGGTGCGTCCGGAGCCCGATCCGGAGTTGCTCGCCGCGGCCACGGCCGACGACGCGACTCGTGACCGGTGGCTCGACCGACTAGCCCGGGTGGAGGCGCTCGCATGAACCCTGCCACTGCGCTCGCCCGTGTGCTGGTCGACGAGCTCTGGCGCGGTGGCGTTCGTGAGGTCGTTCTGGCGCCAGGCTCGCGCAGCGCACCGCTGGCGTTTGCCTTCCACGCGTACGACACGCTGGACCGGATCCGCCTGCATGTGCGGATCGATGAACGGTCGGCCGGGTTCCTGGCGCTCGGCTTGGCCAAGGTGAGTCGGCGCCCGGTACCGGTCGTGTGCACGTCGGGGACCGCAGCGGCGAACCTGCACCCTGCGGTGCTGGAAGCGCACCACTCCGGCGTGCCGCTGATCGTGTTGACCGCCGACCGGCCGCCGGAGCTTCGTGGCGTGGGTGCCAACCAGACCACCGACCAGCTGAAGCTGTACGGCGACGCGGTCCGCATGTTCCACGAGGTAGGCACGCCAGAGCGGCGGGCTGGGCAGAACGCGTACTGGCGCAGTCTGGTGGCTCGAGCCCTTGCCGTGGCACGCGGCTTTCGGGACCGCGACCCCGGGCCGGTCCATCTCAACCTGGCGTTCCGTGACCCGCTCGTCCCGGACGAACCGGTGCAGGCTCTGAACGATGCCGTGGACTCGGGCGATGATCGAGCGAGTACCGGCGACGGGCTGACCGGTATCGACTGGCCGGAGTCGCTCGAAGGCCGACCGGGCAACGCGCGGTGGACGCGGGTCGAGCGGTTGGTCACCGACCGAATCTCCTGGCTCGAACGCGGGCCGCGCACCGTCGTCGTGGCCGGCGATGGTGCCGACCTGTCGGCTCGCTGGCTGGCCGAGACCGCCGGCTGGCCGTTGCTCGCGGAGCCGACCAGCGGCGCGCGTTCGGGCCCCAATGCGCTCGGGCCCTACCGCCTGCTGCTCGAGGCGGACACGCCACTGGTCCGTGCGATCGAGCGAGTGGTGGTGTATGGGCGACCCACGTTGTCGCGTGCTGTGATGCGGCTGATCAGTCGGGAGGATGTCACGGTCGTGGTCGCCGGCCGACGGCCTTGGTGGCCCGACCCCGGCCACTCGGCTTACCGCGTGAGCGCCACGGTCGCTTTGGAAGGCACGGGAGACGACTCCGGCCGCAAGGAGCCCGACGAGTGGCTCAGCGCATGGCTGTCGGCCGACCAGTGTGCGCGCGTAGCGGTCGAGGAGGTGCTTGCCCGCGAACCCACTGTCACCGGGCTCCACGTGGCGCGTGACGTGGCCGCCGCCGTGCCGCCCGGTGGGCTGCTCGTGGCGGGTTCGTCCAATCCGATTCGAGACCTGGATCTTGCTGCGGTGCCCTGGACCAACCGGCTGGTGGACGACGGGGGCCGGATCGCGCACCAAGAGCAGCGCAAGGTGATCGGCAATCGCGGGTTGTCCGGCATCGACGGGACGCTGTCGACGGCGATCGGTGCCGCTCTGGTGCATCGGACCGGCCCGGCGTACGCACTGCTTGGCGACCTGACGTTCCTGCACGACGCCAACGGGCTCATTCGCGGGCCTTACGAGGCGCGACCGGATCTCACGGTGGTCGTGGTGAACGACGACGGAGGTGGGATCTTCAGCACGCTGGAGCAGGGCGCGCCAGCGTATGCGGACGCCTTCGACCGGATCTTCGGGACACCCCACGGTGTCGACCTGGAAGCACTCGCCGCCGCGACCAAGACCCCCTACACCTTCGTACGGTCCCGTCGTGACTTGCACGCCGCTCTGTCGCGTTCGCGGGGTCTGCGCATCGTCGAGGTGCGAACCGACCGGATGGCGTTGCGGGACCTCTACGCCCGGCTCACCACCGCCGTCCGATCCGCGCTGCGAATGGCTGCGCCCTATGCCGGCTGACCGTTGTCTTGGCCATGCATCTCGTGTGGAAGGAATCGTCGATGACCCCGGATCGCAGCCTTCGTGTGGCACCCGACCGCGGCCCCACTGCGTCGCCTACCGCGAAACCCGGTGTGGGGTTCGCCACCGTCGAGTGCCACCGGTATGACGCGGCCGGCGGCGGTTTCGCGGAGGCGCTGCTCCGCGAGTGCGTCTACGAGGTGACGCCCGACACGGTGTTGTCGTACGTCGTCTTCCCCGCGGCGACGTCGCGCTTGGGCGAGGAGCTGTACGCCGCGACGTACGTCTCGCTCGATGTGACGTTCTCCGACGGAACCCACCTTTCCCAGCTGGGTGCCGTGGACGTGCGAGGCGTACGGTTGAACCCGCGGGCGCAAGGCGAGTCGAAGATGTTGTACGTCGACCAGTGGAACCGCATCGAGGTGCGGCTGGGAGACGTCGCGGCTGGCAAGACCGTCACCGGTGTCCTCGTGTGTTGTGAGGCGCCACAGGGCTCGCCATGCTTCACCGGATGGCTGGACTGCGTGCAGTTCTCGGAGCGCCCGGCACGTGAGGGCGTCGGTCGACCGTCCGACTACGTGATCACGACACGGGGCACAAACTCGACTGGCGCGTTCTCACGTGGGAACACGATCCCTGCCACCGCGGTGCCGAACGGCTTCAACTTCTGGGTCCCGGTGACCAATGCGGGCTCGCTGACGTGGGTGTACGAATACCAGCGCGACAACAACGCCGCCAACCGTACCGAGCTGCAGGCGTTCGCGCTGAGCCACCAGCCGAGCCCGTGGATGGGTGATCGGCAGACGTTCCAGGTCATGCCATTCGGACGTCCCGGCGAGCCGACGGCAGACCGATCGGCGCGTGCCTTGGCTTTCGGACACGAGAACGAGGTCGCGAGACCGCACTACTACGCCGTGACGTTCGACAACGGCATGCGCACCGAGATCGCCCCGACCGACCACGCGGCGATCTTCCGTTTCACGTTCACCGGTGAGGGCTCGACGCTCATCTTCGACAACGTGTCCGGCGACGCTCGGGTGGACGTCGATACCGGCCGCAACGTGCTGACTGGCTACACCGACATCCGAAGCCGGTTGTCCAACGGCGCCACGCGGATGTTCGTCTACGTGACGTTCGACCAGCCGATCGTCGCGGCTGGACGGTTGCCAGACGCCGGGGAGCGACGCGAGGCCAGCGCATACGCGCGGTTCGACGAGTCGGCGGACACCGTGACGATGCGGATCGCCACGTCGCTCATCAGCCTGGACCAGGCGCGCAGGAACCTCGAGTTGGAGATCGCGGCCGACGATAGCGTCGAGAGCGTGCGGGAACGCGCCCAGCGGCTGTGGGATGAGCGGCTGGGCGCGATCGAGGTCGAAGGAGCGACCGAGGACCAGCTCGTCACGCTCTACTCCAACCTCTACCGGTTGTTCCTGTATCCGAACTCGGCGTACGAGAACGCTGGCACGGCAGAGAATCCGCGGTACGTGCATGCCGTGCAGTCGGCGGTGACGACACGTGCGAGCACTCCGACAAAGACCGGCGCGCCCGTCGTCGACGGAAAGGTGTACGTCAACAACGGATTCTGGGACACCTACCGCACCGCCTGGCCGGCCTACGCGTTATTGGCGCCGACGCTTGCCGGGGAGCTGGTCGACGGATTCCTCCAGCATTACCGAGACGCTGGCTGGGTCCCTCGGTGGTCGTCACCGGGATACGCCGACCTCATGGTGGGGACGAGCTCGGACGTCGCGTTCGCTGATGCGTACCTCAAGCAGGTCACCGGGTTCAGCGTCGAGACCGCGTACGAGGCGGCGCTCAAGAACGCCACCGTACGCCCGCCGAACGACCACGTGGGCCGCAAGGGCTTGGACAGCTCGCGCTTTCTCGGCTACACGGCGGTGGAGTCGACCCGGGAGGCGCTCTCGTGGGCGCTGGACGGATACATCAACGACTTCGGCATTGCGACGCTCGCCCGGGCGCTCGCCGATACAGCCGTCGACGAGCGACTGCGTGACCGCTTCCTTTCTGAGCATGCGTACTTCGCCAGTCGCGCGCTCGGCTATCGTCTGCTCTTCAACCGCGACGTCGGATTCTTCCTGGGCCGGACCGCCGACGGGACGTGGCGGCTCTCACCCGAGGATTTCGATCCCGCGATCTGGGGCTTCGACTACACCGAGACCAATGCCTGGAACATGGCCTTCCACGCGCCCCACGACGGCGCGGGTCTGGCCGAGCTCTATGGTGGGCAAGGAGGTCTTGCGCGCAAGCTGGATGCGTTCTTCAGTACGCCGGAGACGGCGGACGAGCGGGTCAAAGGCTCGTACTCCTCGGTGATCCACGAGATGACCGAGGCGCGTGACGTCCGCATGGGCATGTACGGCCACAGCAACCAGCCCGCTCACCACATCGGGTACATGTACCTCTTCGCCGGACAGCCGTGGCGTACGCAGGAAGTGGTGCGGGAGGCGCTCGATCGGCTCTACCTGGGTAGCGAGATCGGGCAGGGCTACTGTGGCGATGAGGACAACGGGGAGATGTCGGCCTGGTGGATCTTCAGCGCGCTGGGTCTTTACCCCTTGTCCGTAGGAAGTCCGACCTACGTCATCGGATCCCCATTGTTCCGCAAGGCGACGATCCATCTCGAGTCCGGACGCGACATCGTGATCAGCGCGCCGGCCAACAGCCGACGCCACATCTATGTGCACGGGCTGAAGGTCAACGGCGAGCCGTACGACAAGACGTGGATCTCCCACGACGTCTTGGCGCAGGGTGCAGAGCTGGAGTTCGAGCTGGGCGCAGAGCCGTCGACCTGGGGTAGTGGTCCGGACGCTGCGCCGCCCTCACTGAGCCAAGGATCCGCGAGCCGCTGGCCGCTCCGGGACGTCACGTCGGCAGGGCGGGTCACGGCGTCGCCGCAGCTGCAGCCCGTCGAGGCCTTGGTCGACGACACGTCGACCACATGGGCGACCTGGACACCTGCCACACCGGAAGACGCGGCGGCGTGGGTGGAATGGGAGTTCGAAACGCCTTACCGCGTTGCGCTCTATACGCTCACGTCGGCGGACGAGGACGCCGATCCGTCGGGCTGGGTCGTGAAGGGCTCGCACGATGGTGTCCAGTGGCAGACCCTCGACACCCGCACCTGGGAGCAGTTCCGCTGGCGATCCCAGACCAGACCGTTCGCGATCGCCGAGCCTGCGTCGTACCGCTACTACCGCATCGAGTTCGAGCCGTCGGATCGAGCGTTCTCCTTGTCGCAGATCGAGCTTCTCGCGGACTGGTCGAGTAGTTCGACGCCGTGACGCCCTCTGTGTGTCGCTGTGCCACCGCGTGGTGCGGCTCACCTGCCCGTCCGGTGTGGTCAGCAATCTGCGAACTCGTCCTCGTCCTGTCGTACGACCCGACGGTCGGGGTAGACGATGAGGTCCAGCACGTGGTCGCGGGTGTAGACGCATTCGGAGTCGCGCACGTGTGGCTGCTCGAGGTTGACATAGACGTTGCGAAACGAGCCGTCGGCGTTCCAGAAGAGCCACACCGACCACGGCCAACCGGTCGGAGCGATCATGAGGGCGCCGTTTCCCTGCCAGAACGAGCGTTTCCGTGCCCGGCCCAGCGTGAATCGCTTGGCGAGCTGGACGGACCGGACGTCCTCACCGTTTGGGAGCACCGACTTGAGAACTGGCGTCTGGGGTGCGAGCCACGCCACGAGCCGCTGGAGACGCTCGCGCTTGAGCAGGAGGTCGACGCCGCGAGGGCTGTGGGAGAGCACCTCGACGGCGAGCTCCGGAGCGGCCGGAAGGTTCAGGTCGGCAGTGCGGGCGACGAGCACGTCCGGTTGCAGCAATGTGTCCTCGGCCAGGATCACATCAAGTGGCGCGACGAACCCTCGTACAAACTGCTGGGACACGCGTCGTCCAGAAGCTGCCAGACCCGCGTGACAGGATCAGCAGGCCGTGGCGTGCCTGCTGATCCTGTGAGCTCGGTGGGCGACCAGCGCTAGTCCTTGTCGGCCGAGCCGTTGAGGACCGCGGCGACGTCCGGAGGGGAGTACGCCGGACCCTTGAGCACCTTGCCGTCCTCGCGCAACACCGGCTTGCCGTCCGCGCCGAGCTTGGACATGTTGGATCGGTGCACTTCGGCGATCACGTCGTCGAGCGGAATGCCGTACTCGCACGCCGTTCCGTAGATGACGTACACCATGTCGGCCAGCGCATCGGCGACCGCGACCAGGTCGCCGGCCTCGGCCGCTGCGACGTACTCGGAAAATTCCTCGCGCAGCAACGCGATGCGCAGCTGCCACGTCTCCGGTCGCGGGTCGGGCTTCGGCGCGATGCCGAGGCCGAAGGCTTCATGGAACTGCCGCACCATCGCGGCGGGCGTTTGTGGGGCAGTGCTCATAGGCTTCGGCCAGACGCGTGCGCGGGCGTACTCATGACTCGGTACGCGGTTGCGGTCGGGTCATGGACAGTACGTCCAGAGCGGCGTCGAGCTGCTCCTCGGTGAGGTCGCCGCGCTCGACGTACCCCTGCTCCAACACCACCTGCTTGATGGTCTTGCGTTCCGCCAGAGCGGTCTTGACCACGCGGGCGGCGTTCTCGTACCCGATGTAGCGGTTCAGCGGCGTCACGATGGACGGCGACGATTCGGCGTACTCCTTGCAGCGCTCGACGTTGGCCGTGATGCCCGCCACCAGCCGATCGGCGAAGAGCACGCTCACGTTGGTGAGCAGCCGGATCGATTCCAGCAGGTTGCGCGCCATGACGGGCAGCATGACGTTGAGCTCGAAATCGCCTTGCGAGCCGGCGAATGCGACCGCCGCGTCGTTGCCGACCACCTGGGCCACCACCTGTCGGGTGGCCTCACAGATCACCGGGTTCACCTTGCCGGGCATGATGCTCGAGCCTGGCTGCAGGTCGGGCAGCGTGATCTCGCCGAGCCCGGCGCGTGGCCCGGATCCCATCCAGCGAATGTCATTGGCGGCCTTGTAGAGGCCGAGGGCGATGGTGCGGAGCTGGCCGGAGAGCTCGACCAGCGAGTCTTGCGCGCCTTGTGCTTCGAAGTGGTTGCGCGCCTCGGTGAGCGGCAGTCCGGTCGCTGCCCGCAGCTCTTCGATCACGCGCTGGGCGAATCCTGGCGGCGTGTTGACGCCGGTGCCGACGGCGGTGCCGCCGAGGGCGAGCTCGGCCACCCGGGGGAGGGTGGACTCGATCCGTTCGATGCCGTACCTGATCTGCGCGGCGTAGCCACCGAACTCCTGGCCGAGCGTGACGGGCGTGGCGTCCATGAGGTGCGTGCGACCCGACTTCACGACCGTGGCGAACTCCTCGGCCTTCGCCTCGAGCGTTTCGGCCAGGTGGCGCAGCGCGGGGATGAGGTCCTCCACGAGGGCCTGCGTCGCTGCGATGTGGATGGACGACGGGAAGACATCGTTGCTCGACTGCGAGGCGTTGACGTGGTCGTTGGGATGCACTGGCCGGCCGAGCGCCTCGGTGGCGAGGGTTGCGATCACCTCGTTGGCGTTCATGTTGCTCGACGTTCCCGAGCCGGTCTGGAAGACGTCGATCGGGAAGTGATCGTCGTGCACCCCGGACGCGACGAGGGCCGCGGCCTCCTGGATCGCCTTGGCCATGTCGGGGTCCAGCACACCGAGTTCGGCGTTGACCTTCGCGGCCGCCGCCTTGATGAGGGCGAGGGCGCGGATGTGCTGGCTTTCCAGCGTCGTGCCGGAGATCGGGAAGTTCTCGACGGCGCGTTGCGTCTGGGCGCGCCACTTGGCGTGGGCGGGTACGCGGACCTCGCCCATCGTGTCGCGTTCGATGCGGTACGTCAGCTCGGTTTCGGTGATCTCTGAGGGCGCAGAACCCACGGGTTGCTCGTCGACCATGCCACGACTCTATTGCGGCTGCTCTGGGTAGTGGGCCACGTCCCCGGGTGGCTGCGTTCTCGGGTCTTGCGGTGCGAGCCCCGTACTGGATGTTTGGCGATCCGGGGCTGCGCTCCTCGTGAGCTGGTGGTTGCCGCATGCCCGGCGCCTCCGTGGTTGGTTCCCCGCCTCGGCCGGCGGCGGGTCACATTCTCGAGGGCGCCAACGGTGGGGTCGTTGGGCCGCCTGCGGCTCCGGCTTAGCGCGGCCTGGCCAGGCGATTCGTACCTTTCAGATGCATGAAGGCCTCGGCAAGCGGTGATCAGCCCACTGAACGTGGTCATTTTCAGCTTTGCCCGGAGATGTGCTGAGGTTTCTCTGTGACGAGGGCACCGCGTTGGTTGACCACCCAGCAGGCAGCTGACCTGCTCGGTGTGAAACCGGAGACCATCTACGCGTACGTCAGCCGAGGCATGCTGACCCGGCACCCGGGAGCCGACCGGCGTTCCTCCCGGTTCGACCGCACGGAGGTCGAGCGCCTGGCTGCCCGCGCCCGACGAGGTGGCAGGGCAGGTGCTCTCGAGGTGATCATCGACACCGAGATCACGCTCCTGGATCCGGAGGGCGCGCTCTACTACCGAGGTCACGACGCCACGATCTTGGCGCGCACGAGGCGGTTCGAAGACGTCGCGGAGCTGCTGTGGGGCGGCCAGGGGCGCTCGAGCCGGTCGAGCGGCCGGTCGTGGGTACCCCCGCCACACGCGGTGGAGCTCGCCCGGCGGGCTCAGGACGTCCTGCCAGACGAGGCCGGGCCCGTCCAGCGGATGCGAGTGGCCGTGGCAGCTCTGGCCACTGCTGATCCACTGCGGCATGACCGCCGCCCCGAGTCCGTGACGGCCACCGCACGCGCGCTGATCGCCGGTGTCGTCGAGAGCCTTCCCGAACGCACGCCACCCCAGGGCGAGACCATCGCGCACCGACTCTGGGCTCGGCTGGCCGACCGACCGCCGAGGCGGGGTGAGCTGCGTGCCCTCGACGCCGCACTCATCCTGCTCGCCGATCACGAGCTGGCCGCCTCGACCTTCGCGGCTCGGATCGCGGCCTCGGTGTGGGCGGATCCGTACCTCGTGGCGCTGACCGGACTCGCCGCCGGCGGCGGTGTGCTCCATGCCGGGAGCGCTGCGGCGGTCGAGTCGTTGCTGCGTGAGGCCACGGAACGCGGACCTGCCGCGATACCTCAGCTGGTGGACGAACGCCTGCGCCTCGGCGACCGGTTGCCGGGGTTCGGGCACGCGATCTACACCGGACGGGACCCGCGCGCCGACACCCTGCTCGACCTGGTGCGGCGCGCGGGACGCAGGAGCGCAGTCGATGCGTGCGTGACGGAGCTGGTCTCGACCATCGGACGTCATGGGGGACCGGCTCCCAACGTCGACCTCGCGCTGGGGGCACTCGCCGTCAAGGCCGGCCTGCTGCCCGGCAGCGCTGAGGCGATCTTCCTGCTCGCTCGCATGGCGGGAGTCGTCGCGCACGCGCTCGAGGAGTACCCGCACCCGCTGCGGTTTCGTTCGCGAGCCCTCTACACAGGCGTACGACCCGAGCACCCGTGACGCCTGCCAGCCCGGAAGAAAGGGCTACGTCAGGAGTCGCTGAGCCGATGACCTCCTTCAGGCCCGCCGGACCTCGACTCCTAGGGCACCGGCTGTGGCGGGGGTGGACCGACGTACCGCGCCGACGGACGGATGATCTTGCGTTCGCGTGCCTGTTCGAGGATGTGGGCGCACCATCCGATGACCCGGCTGCATGCGAAGGTGGGTGTGAACATCCGGCGCGGAACGCCGCAGAGCTCCATGACGACGCCCGCGTAGTACTCGACGTTGGTGTAGAGCGGACGCCCGGGCTTGAGCTCGGCGAGAAGCTCGAGGGCGCGCGACTCCACACGAAGGGCGAGATCGACCAGCGGGCCACCGAGCTCGACTGCGACGTCGCGAAGCATGCGGGCGCGTGGATCGTAGGTGCGATAGACGGCGTGTCCGAAGCCTGGGATGCGTTCGCCAGCCGTAAGCCGGTCGCGTATCCAGGCATCGCCGTGATCTGCTACTGCATCGAGGACGTCCAGCGCCCGGCTCGGTGCGCCACCGTGCAAGGGACCGGAGAGCGCGCCCACCGCACCCACCACGCAGGCGGCGATGTCCGCTCCCGTCGAGGCGATCACTCGTGCGGTGAACGTCGACGCGTTGAACCCGTGGTCGACGGTCGAGATCAGGTAGCGTTCGACGGCTCGTGCGTGAGCCGGCGATGGCAGCTCGCCGGTGAGCATGTAGAGGTAGTTCGCCGCGTACGACAGGTCGTCGCGTGGCTCGATCGGCTGCGCTCCCTGCGCCAGGCGGTGAAGTGCGGCGAGCAGGGTCGGCACCTGGGCGCAGAGGCGCAACGCGTTCTCCCGCCGCGTCACCTCGTCCAGATCCCACAGGGGTCGCAGGTTGTCCGCCGCTCCGACCAGTGACAGCGCCGTACGCAGCCCGTCGAGTGGCGAGGGACTCGTCCGGGCGATGACGGGCAGGGCGGACTGTACGTCGGGAGCGAGGCCGCGCCGCGACCGTATGGCGGCGACGAACTCCTCGCGCTGTCGCGGGCTCGGCAGGTCGTCGTGGAAGAGCAGATACCACACGTCCTCGACGGTCGACCGCTCGCCGAGCTCGAGCGCGGAGTACTGCCGGTAGTGGTAGAAGCCCTCGTGGCCGCGGACGTCGCCGATCGAGGTCTCGGTGACCACCACGCCAGCGAGGCCAGGCGGCACCACGATGGACTCGTCCGGACGCGACTGGGTGTTGATCCCTGACATGGCGACCTCCACGGGGAATTGGCTGGGTGATTTCGAGCGTCCGCTGGAGGCCGACAACTTGTCAATGTTGATGGCATCAACATATCTGGACCGTGAGCGGCAGCAGGTGGTGACTCGTGAGGCGATTCACACCTCGAGAGGTGCCGACTGGCGTGCGACGTAACAGAAGTAGTCGAACTCGCGTCCCTCGCGGGTGACGGTCTGCCGGAACTCCTGGCACGTACCGAACGTCGCCTCGAGCCGCCGTTGCAGCCTCGTCGCTCGGGACGCAGACCACACACCGATCACGCCGCCCGGACGCAAGACTCGCTTGACAGCCGTGAGGAACGGCTGTTCGTACACCTCGGTGTTCGCGCGGTGGACCAAGAAGTCGGGCCCATTGTCGACATCGAGCAACACCACGTCGGTGCTGGCCGCCGGCCGAGTCGGCAACCAGTGGCGAATGTCGGCAACGTGGGTGTGCACCCGCGGATCGTCCAGGACGCCGGTCGTCTCGGGGACCAGACCCTTGCGTACCCACTCCACGACCGCCGGCTCGATCTCCACGACGTCGATCCGTTCGACGTCGCGATCGGCGAGGATCTCGTGCGCTGTGAACCCCAGCCCGAGGCCGGCGACCGTCACCCGAACCGCCGGGCAGGCGCTCCGGTTGGCTCGTAGCGCGGCGAGTGCGTTTCTGGCGAGCGACCGTTCGGTCGAGGTGTCGACGGTGTCCATCACGAACGTGCCGTTCGAGATGAGCTCGATCACGGTCGTGTGTGGTGTGCGCCGGCGTCGGAGCACGACCACTCCCCGTGGTGTCTCGGCCGTCGCAATGGTCACAGGTCGATCGCCGTGCATACCCTTGGGTCTATCAGACGCCGCAATGGTCGCGAGGACTGCTGGCGCTGGGTAGGACACTGGACGCGGGCGTGCAGCCATCGGGAGTGAGGGCGGATGGTGCGGATGAACGACTCCTTGTGGTCTGCCCCCGGTATCGGTGATTTGCGAGCCGCCGACGCAGACCGGGATCGCACCGCGGAAGCCCTGCGCCAGGCCGTGGCGGAGGGCAGGCTCGACATCGACGAGCTCCAACAGCGGCTGGAGCGGACGTACTCGGCCAAGACGTACGCCGAGCTCGCGCTCATCACGGCTGACCTTCCGATCGGGTCGGCGCTTGCACGACGTGGTGAGGGTTCACGTGTGGAGCCCTTCGCGTTGCCGACCCCCGGACCGTCGTCGATCACGGCCGTCCTCCGCGACGAGAGGATCACCGGACGCTGGCTGGTGCCGCGACGAGTCGAGGTCCGCACCATGCTCGGTCAGGTCATGCTGGACTTCACCGACGTCGCGCTGCCGCACGAGGTGGTGCTGGACGTGCACGTGGCGTTCGGTCAGCTGACGTTGATCGTCCCCGACGACATCGCCGTCGACCTGGATCAGTGCACGACAGTCGCCGCGCGACGTGTGAACCGGGCGCGCGGCGTGCGGGCTCCAGGCACACCCTGCATCCGAGTGCGTGGCCTGCTGGTGGCGAGCAAGCTCGTGGCCCGTCCCCCGAAGCGTCGGTGGCTGCGCCGTCGGTGAGATGTACGACGGTGGCCCTCGCCTGGTGCGCGGCACCGTCGCTGGGTGCCGGCCCCCGCCGTGGTAAGCAGGCGCCCGCCACGCGTGGTCATTTTCGGAGCTAGGACAGGAGACCGCGCTCGAAGTCGACCGTGGCGTACGCCCGGAGCTTGCCGAGCGAGTGCTCGGAGACGATCGAACGGATCGTGCCGCTTCGTGACCGCATCACGAGCGAGTGCGTGGTGGCTCCGTCACCGCGATACCGCACGCCTCGCAGAAGTTCGCCGTCTGTGATACCGGTCGCGACGAAGAACACGTCGTCGCCCTTGACCAGGTCGTCTGTGGTCAACACCTGGTCGAGGTCGTAGCCCGCGTCGATCGCTCGCTGGCGTTCCTCGTCGTCACGCGGCCACAGCCGGCCCTGGATCATGCCGCCGACGCACTTCATCGCGCAGGCCGCGATGATGCCCTCCGGCGTCCCTCCGATGCCGACCAGCAGATCGACACCGGTATCGGGTCGGGCCGCCGTGATCGCGCCAGCCACGTCACCGTCGGTGATGAACTTGATGCGAGCGCCGGTCTCGCGGATCTCTCGCACGAGTTGCTCGTGCCGCGGCCGGTCGAGGATCACGACCGTGACGTCTTCTGGATCCCCGTGCTTTGCTCGCGCCACCCGGCGGATGTTCTCCGATATCGGCGCGGTGATGTCGATGACGTCGGCTGCCTCGGGACCGGTCGCGAGCTTCTCCATGTAGAACACCGCGGACGGGTCGAACATAGCACCACGCGGTGCGACCGCGAGGACCGACACCGCGTTGCTCATGCCTTTGGCGGTGAGCGTCGTCCCGTCGATCGGATCGACGGCTACGTCGCACAGCGGCCCCTCACCCGAGCCGACCTCCTCGCCGTTGTAGAGCATGGGCGCGTTGTCCTTCTCACCCTCGCCGATCACCACGACACCGCGCATGCTGACCGAGGCGATGAGTGTCCGCATGGCGTTGACCGCGGCCTGGTCGGCGCCGTTCTTGTCCCCGCGACCTACCCAGCGGCCTGCCGCCATGGCGGCCGCCTCGGTCACACGCACCAGCTCGAGTGCGAGGTTGCGGTCGGGTGCCTGAGCCTCCGTACGCAATTGAGGCGGGATCGCCTCTTCCACGCTCGACTTCGACATCAAGTCCCTCCCTACTCGTCTGGTTCAGCGCGGTCGGACTCCGGCGAATGGTCGGCCGAACCGTTCTTCGCCGCCTCGAGACGCTGCCGGGCCCCGTCCAGCCAGGCCTGGCAGGTCGCTGCAAGCTCTTCGCCGCGTTCCCAGAGGCGGAGCGACTCTTCCAGCGAAGCGTTTCCGGACTCCAACTGGCGAACCACATCGATCAGCTCGTCGCGGGCCTGTTCGTACGAAAGGGTGGTCTGGGGCGCGACGTGGTCGGTGCGGTCAACGTGGTCGGTGGACTCGCTCACGGCTCAACCCTAGCTGTCGCATGGTCGGCCGACCCGCTGATCATTGGAGTGCAGCCATGCGAGCGCCGGTACATCGTCGTACCACCGGGGCCATGTGATCTGCGGTCGCGCCAGGCGTCGGAGGACTACTTCGTGCCGGCGACCTCAGAAGGGATCGACCGGGCGACTCGCCGACGCTCCGGCCGACTGGCCGGCACTCCGGGCGACGACCGCATCACTGGAGCATCGGCCGTATCAGGCCTTGATGTTTGCTACCTCTCCGAGGCATGCAAGCCGCTGTGAGCGGTAAGAAGTCCACCGAACGTGGTCATTTTGGTTTCAACGCACTGTCACGGAGAACCGGCCGCCCGAGACCAGCGCGTCGAGCTCCTCGCCGGCCTCGACCTGCGCGGGGTCGCGCACCACCTCACCGTGCGCCTTGCGCAAGACCGCATACCCGCGATCCAAGGTCGCCTTGGGAGACAAGGCGCGTACCCGGGCGAGCTGGTGGTCGAGGTTGTCCTGTGCCCGGTCGAGCATCTGCGCGAGCGACCGGCGGCCACGTTCCCGCAACGCCTCCACCTCTTCGCGGCGTCGTCCCAACTCGTGGGCCGGGTCACGGAGCGCCAGCCGGGCCCGAAGACCCTGCAGCGTCGTGAGCTCTCGGCCGAGGTAGGTCGCGAGCGCATGCCTGCTGCGGGCCCGCAGGTCAGCGATCCGAGACACCTCCTCCGCGACGTCGGGGACGATGCGCCGCGCGGCGTCGGTCGGCGTCGAGGCGCGGACGTCGGCCACGAGGTCGCACAAAGGCATGTCCTGCTCGTGCCCGATCGCGCTGACCACGGGCGTACGACAGTCCGCGATCGCACGCACCAGGCCCTCGTCGGAGAACGGCAGAAGGTCCTCCACCGACCCTCCGCCTCGCGCCAGCACGATGACGTCGACCTCGGGGTCGTCGTCCAGCCGGCGAAGCGCATCGATCACCTGCCGGGCGGCGAGCGGGCCCTGGACGGCGACGTTCTCGACGCGAAAACGCACGGCTGCCCAGCGTCGGCGTGCGTTCTCCAGGACGTCGTGCTCGGCGGCTGAGCCCCGGCCGCAGATCAGCCCGACGACGTGAGGCAGAAACGGCAACGGGCGTTTGCGTTCTGGCGCGAACAACCCCTCAGCCGCAAGCAGGCGCTTCAGGCGTTCCAACCGGGCGAGGAGCTCGCCGAGACCGACCGGACGGATGTCGCTTGCGGAGAAGGTCAGTGTGCCGCGCGGAATGTAGTACGTCGGTCGGGCGTGCACGACCACCCGTGCACCCTCGGTCACCGGAGGATCGATCACGTCGAACACCGTCCGCGGGCAACTCACCTGGATCGAGATGTCCGCAACCGGATCCCGCAGGCTCAGGAACACTGTCGCGGTGCCCGGCCGGCGGGTGAGCTGGGCGATCTGCCCTTCGATCCACACCGCGCCGAGCCGCCCGATCCACTGGGCGACGAGATTGGCGATCTGGCGTACCGGAGCTGGCCGTTCCGGGGAGGTCTGCAACGGCATGCCGGCAGCGTACTGTCATACGACATGAATCCAGCTCAAACTGCACAGCCGACTGACCCACGTGCCCTCCTGTTGGTTCCGCAACCGCGAACCGCCGAGCTCGATCCCGGATCCTGCCTGATCGGTCCGGACTCCGGCTCCGAGTCCGCCTCGCAAGCCACGGTGAGCCGCCGCATCGTCATCGAGGCTGACCGTCCAGGCGACCTGCTCTTCACTGCACGCAGGCTGCAGCAGGCAGTCGCCGACCACGCCGGTGTGAGCTGGCAGATCTCGGCGACCGCGGCCGGCCCGGAGCGAGAGATCGCGGCGATCCTGCGCGTCGCCGCCGACAGTGCCCTGCCGGAGCAGGGGTACGAGCTGTCGATCACGCCGGAGCGGCTTCTCGTGCAGGCGAGCACACCGCAAGGTGTCTTCTACGGCGTGTGCACCCTGATCCAGGTGATCGAGCAGACCGCACCCAGGCTGCCGTGCCTGCGGATCTCCGACTGGCCCGACCACGCGGCCCGGGGTGTCATGCTCGACATCAGCCGGGACAAGGTGCCGACCATGCAGACGCTGTATGCGCTGGTCGACATGCTGGCCAGCTGGAAGATCAACCAGCTGCAGCTCTACACCGAGCACACGTTCGCGTACCACCAACACCCGGAGGTGTGGGCGAACGCCTCGCCAGTCACGGGTGAGGAGATCCTCGAGCTCGATGCCTACTGTCGGGAGCGCTTCGTCGAGCTCGTGCCCAACCAGAACTCGTTCGGGCACATGCATCGGTGGCTCGAGCATCCGCGCTATGCGCCACTCGCGGAGGTCCGCGACGGGTTCACGACCCCGTGGGGCGAGGCGCGCGGGCCGTTCAGCCTGGCGCCTACCGAGCCGGGAAGTCTGGACCTGCTGCGCAGTCTCTATGACGAGCTGCTCCCGCACTTTTCCAGCCGGCTGTTCAACGTCGGGTGCGACGAGACCTTCGATCTCGGGCAAGGGCGCAGCAAGGAGCTGTGCGAGAAGCTGGGCACCGGGCGGGTCTACCTCGACTTCCTGCGCAAGATCTACCAGGAGGTCACCGACCGCGGACGCACGATGATGTTCTGGGGCGACATCATCGAGCAGCACCCGGAGCTCATTCCTGAGCTCCCGACGGATGTCGTCGCGCTCGGGTGGGGGTACGAAGCCAACCATCCGTTCGCCACGATGTGTGAGCGCTATGCCGCGGCCGGGCTTGCGTTCTACACCTGCCCGGGCACGTCGTCGTGGTGCAGCATCGCCGGGCGTACGAAGAACGCCCTGGGCAACCTCGCGAGTGCCGCCGAGAACGGTCTTCGCAACAACGCGGCCGGCTATCTCATCACCGACTGGGGCGACCGCGGGCACTGGCAGGCCCTCCCCGTGAGCTACCTGGGGTTCGTGGCCGGTGCGGCCTATGCCTGGGGTCTTGAGGCCAATCGCGACCTTGACGTGGCGCAGGCAGTGAGCCGCTACGCCTTCGCTGATCCCAGCGGTTCGCTGGGCAAGCTCGCGTACGACCTCGGCAACGTCTACGCCACGCTGGGCGTCGAGCCGCCCAACTCCTCGGTGCTCTTCTGGTTGCTGCAGCTGCGGTTGGACGAGATTGCAAGCCATGATCGGCCGTGGGGCCCGCGGATCAGCGAGATCACCCCGGACGCCTTCCGCGCGGCACTCGACGCGGTCGACGAGGCGATGAGCCGGCTCGGCTCGGCCACCTCTACCGCGCCCGATGCGACGTTGGTCGAGGCGGAGTTCGAGAACACGGCACGCATGTTGCGCCACGCCTGCCGGCGTGGCCTGCTCGTCCTGGACGCGGTGTCCGACGCCAGTGCCGAACGCCGAGAGCTCGCCGCTGACCTCGAGACGATCATCGAGGAGTACCGCCGGATCTGGCTTGCGCGTAACCGTCCGGGCGGACTGGCGGACAGTATCGCCAGGTGGGAACAGCTGCGAGCCGACTATGCCCAGTGATCGGTGCCCATTGATCGGTGAGTAGTACCGCCGCCGTGTGCGGGCGCCTGCCATGGCGGGTAGGCGCCCGCCACGCGTGGTCATTCTCACCGGGGCCGTGTTGTTGGACCGGCTCTGCCTACGATGAGTGCTATGACGTCGACGCAACGGTCTTCAGGCCAAGGTAGGCGCGTCCTGCTGGCCGCTCCGCGCGGCTACTGCGCGGGAGTCGACCGTGCGGTGGTCACCGTCGAGAAGGCACTCGACCTCTACGGTCCGCCGATCTACGTGCGCAAGCAGATCGTGCACAACAAGCACGTCGTGGACACGTTGGAGGCGAAGGGGGCGATCTTCGTCGAGGAGCTCGACGAGGTGCCGGAAGGTTCCACGGTGGTGTTCTCCGCCCACGGCGTGGCGCCTGCGGTACACGCGCAGGCGCGCGAGCGGTCCCTGAAGACCATCGACGCCACCTGTCCACTCGTGACCAAGGTGCATCAGGAGGCCAAACGGTTCGCAGCGGACGGACGCGACATCCTGCTGATAGGTCACGCTGGTCACGAGGAGGTCGAAGGAACGTCAGGGGAGGCGCCCGACCACATCCAGCTGGTCGAGAGCCCCGACGACGTCGACCGGATCCAGGTCAGGGATCCCTCGAAGGTGTCATGGCTTTCCCAGACCACCCTGTCGGTCGACGAGACCATGCAGACCGTCGAGCGGCTCCGCAAGCGGTTCCCACTGCTGCTCGACCCCCCGAGCGACGACATCTGCTACGCCACCCAGAATCGGCAGCAGGCGATCAAGCAGATCGCTCCACAGGCCGACCTGGTGATCGTGGTGGGCTCGGCCAACTCCTCCAACTCCGTACGCCTCGTGGAGGTCGCCCTCGAGGCGGGCGCCCCTGCGGCGTACCGGGTGGACAACGCCTCGGAGGTCGATCCCCGCTGGCTTGAAGGCGTCTCGGTCGTCGGCGTCACGAGTGGAGCGTCCGTTCCGGACTCCTTGGTGCAAGGCGTGCTCGAGTTGCTCCGCGAGTACGGGTTCCCGCCCGCCGAAGAGGTCAGAACCGCAGATGAGAGTCTGACCTTCGCACTGCCGCCCGAGCTGCGTCGGGATCTGCGAACTGCGCGTCAGGGTCGCCCTCGCGGCGACGCACCAGAATGACGCGGGTCGCGACAGTGGTCAAAGCCGCAGCCGAACCTGCCGCCAAGGTCCACGACTCCGATGCCAGGCCGGCGAGGACGGCCACCACCGGCTCGCTCGTGGGAGCGAGGCGGTCCGGGGCCAGGATCCCGATCACAGCGAACGTCGCAAGCCCCGCAAGAGGCGGAAGCACGCCTGCGGTGAACACGTCGGAGCGCCGGATCGTCACGGCCACGGCGAGCGAGGTCAGGACGAACCCTCCGGCGAAGATCACGCCGAGCCGTTCGCTGACCTGAAGGTCGATGTAGGCGAAGCACAGCGCTCCGAGGATCGCGGCGGCGACGGCCAGGGGACTGGTGAGACCGGGTTGCCGGGTTCGGCGCACCCGATGTCCCGCCCTCGCCCCACGACCGCCGCGACGGGCAGCCCGCCGCGCCCCCTTGTCCGACCGCATTGGCCCGTGGGCTCCGTGGAGGGCCGCTACGGCCGGAGGGACCGCCTCGGGTTGGGTGAGATCAGAGAGCGAGATCCTCCCGCCGGACCTGCCCAACTCCGATGTCGTGGCATGGGCGGCGTGCAGGCGTGCAGGTTGGGGCCGCTCAGGGTCGGCGTCTCTGCCATGCCGCAGCCGCATGGGGTCGGGCGCCTGATCTGTGCGTCGGGCGTGCGCCGCCTCCGTGCCTCGGGCGTCACCGCTTCGAGCGGTGGTGCCTCGCGGCGACGCGTGGTGTGGGTCGGGTTGGCCTCTGGCGTACTGCCTCCGGTACTGCTCGGCGAACGGATCGGCCGGCTCGCTGGGCCCGGCGGTTCCGGGAGCTGACGCTCGCGCGGCTCGGGCGTACCGGGCCTGCGGATGACCTTTCCGGCGTTGTCGCTGGCTGGGACGGCCCTCCAGGAGATCGTCCGGGGTGCGGCGACGTTGGCGCTGGCTCGGCCGATCTTCCCATGGGTCCTCGAGGGAGTGCCGACCCTGACGCTGGCTCGGCCGGTCCTCTAACGGCTCCTCGAGGGAGCGCCGGCGCTGACGCTCACTCGGCCGATCGTCCAGTCCCGAGTGCACGAGGTGGCTCTCGTCACCGCTCGGATCCGGACCCAGCGTGACCGGCGGAAGCATGATCATCGATTCCGCGTCGGTCAGGCTCAGCCGCTGCCCGGGAGACCCACTCCGGTCGAGATCGCGGGCGGTGAGATCGTCGGTGGCCAGGTGCTGACCGCTGGCGTCGGCGTGCGAGGGCGGGTACGACGAGCTTCGAGGCGGACCGAATTCCTGGACAGGCTCGTAGGCGAAGTGTTCGTACCCACGAGCGTCGGTCGTGCCTGAGCCGTACGAGGACGTCTGGGGTGCGTGCGAGGGTTCCGCATAGTCGCTGACCGCATGAAATCCGGTCGTGGTGTCCTCGCCGGAGTCCGGCAGGATGTCCTGCAGCAGGGCGTCCTCCGGGCGCACCTCATACGACAGCGGCGGATCCGGCGCCCGGTGCGAGCCCGGCGTCGTCCTCACGTGACTGTCGGACGACCACAGGTCGTTCGCTTGGTCCGCCGGTCCGAGCCCCCACTCCGGTCCCCACCCTGGCTCGTCCCGGCGGATGGCAGGTGGTGGTTCGCGAGCCCCGCTCGGATCTGGAACGACGTGCGGTATGGCGAAGCCTGCTGGCTCTGCCGCGCTCAGTGCGGGATCGCCGGTCCGTCGCCAGCTCCCAGTCGTGACGTTCTCGCCTGACCAGGAATACCGCGGCGGTACGGAGGGCAGGTCGAGCAGCACCTGGTCCAGGACGAGTCGATCGTGGTCGGCGACGTCCGTGCGTTTGCGTCGTCCACCCGAAGCGGCAGGCGGCGTCGGTGCGCTCGGCGTGTCCGCACCGGCTGGCCCAGTCGTCTCCGTCGGCCCGGTCGGCGATGCGGTCGGCTCGAGGGTTCGTTTCCGGCGCCCGGCTGCCGGCTCGGCATGCTGCTCGCCCCACGATCCGCTGCGAGCGGCCGGGTTGTCGTGCCAACTCGCGTCGAGATCTTCCGGAGCAACCCGGGCGCGGCGTCCGTACGAGCCTCGGACGACTTGGTGTGGGTCCGGTGCGATGTCCGGAGTGGCAGCCGTGTGGTGGTCACCCGCCTGGTACTCGCTGCCTTGACCGTAGGTGCCAGCGTGGCCGTACCCGGGAAGGTCGTAGCCAGGGAAGTCGCGGAGCTCTGGATCGTGCGAGCGTTCTGCGCGAGGTGCCATGCGGCGCCCGCCACCGGGTTCACCCGTGGGCGGGAGGTCATCGGCCTCGACCCCTCCGTGCCAAGCCGCCAGCTCCTCTGGCCGTTCAGCAGCGCGGCCGGAGACGTTGCCGTGGGCGCCCGTCCCAGCGCCGGGCACGCCGTCGGGGTCTTCGCCCCACGCGCTCGCGTCGAGATCTTGCCGGCCTGTGGGGTCGTGTCCTGGATGACTCTGCGTACGTTGATAGTGACCTTGCGTGTGCGGAGTCGGCGGGAAGTACGCAGGATCTGGCGTACTGTTCCAACTGGATTCCGGCACGTCAGCACGATATTGCCCAAACGTGACGGTTCACCACCCATGGGTGGATTTGTCCCGAAGAATTTACGCCGCTCGCGCCGGAAGATCGGCAGGCGAAGGCCCTAGGCGGGCTCGACGCTTTCCGGCATCGCGGCCGACCTGAGCAGCTCCGGAGCGGTGAGGGGACGTACCGCCTGATCGACCGGCGCGGGCCCAGCCAAGTCCTCACTCGTGAGCTTGAGCTCGTGCAGCCGGCGGGCGGATACCAGCACGCGAGTCTCGAGGGAGCCTATCGCCTCGTTGTAGGCGCCGACCGCGCCGGAGAGCGAGCGGCCGAGCCGATCGAGGTGTCGGCCCATCCGACTCAACCGCTGGTAGAGCTCGCGGCCGAGCTCGAAGACCTCACGGGCGTTGTGGGTGAGGGTCTGCTCGGTCCACGCGTACGCGACCGTGCGAAGCAACGCGATCAGCGTGCTCGGAGTCGCGAGGATCACGCGACGCTCGGCGGCGTACTCCAGCAACGAGGGATCGGCCTCCAGCGCATGGGAGAGGAATGCCTCGCCGGGCATGAACAGCACGACGAACTCCGGAGTCGCGGGCAACCGGCGCCAGTACGCCTTGCTGGCGAGGCTGTCGACATGAGCGCGCACCTGCCGCGCGTGCGCGGCCAGGCGCTCGGCTCGCGTGCTGTCGTCTGCGGCCTCGGCGGCCTCCAGGAACGCCTCCAGCGGCACCTTGGCATCGACGACGACGTGCTTGCCGCCGGCAAGGTTGACCACGAGGTCGGGCCGCTGCACACCGTCGACGTCGCCGTCGGTGTTGACGGTGGTGCGTTGGAACTCGACGTCACAGAGCTCGCTGAGCCCCGCCAGCTCGGCGGCCCGGGCGAGGTGCAACTCACCCCACCGACCACGCACTTGTGGCTTGCGCAAGGCGGTCGCCAATGCCGCCGTCTCCTTGCGGAGCGCCTCGCCGGTGATGCGGACGGCCTCGACCTGCTCGCGCAACGCCGACTGCAGGGCGACGCGAGATTGCTCGAGCTCCCGCAGCCTGGCGTCGAAGCGATCCAGGCTCTCCTTCACCGGCGCGATGACCTGCTGGGCGACGTTCTCAGCCGTGCGAAGGCGCGCGTCGGTGAGGTCGAGCAGCTGCCGGCTCGACTGCGCCACGGCGTCGGCGGACACGGCCCGGAAGTGTTCGGTGAGAGCACGTCGGTCGGCGGTGAGCTCGGCCAGGCGGTCCTCGGCCGCGTCGCGCTCTGCTGTGGTGCGTGCCAGGCGCTCGGCCACGTGCAGGCGCATCAGCAACATGCCGAGGGCAGCGCCGAGCGCGAGACCGGTGAAGAACGTGAGGACGAGCGTGCCGTTCATGAGATCCACTCTGCCTGCTGGCACCGACAGTCCAGAGCAGGCGAGGCGGCGCGTCGCTGGTTGATCGACGCCGGACGAGCAGCCGTCCGGCGTGCTGAACGGGGAGCACCGCCCACCGTCGAGGGAGGTGCCGTTGCACGTACGACCAAGCCGGGGACGAGGTGGTGGTGCTGCCGTCCGGCGTGACCACGAGGGTGAGCCGGACCAGCACACGCGACACCCATGCACCGTGCGCTGTGCGGAGGCTGGGGCAAGGCCTGCGAGCAGGCGTACGTAGGCTTGTGGGTTGTGGCCCTGTCGATTGGCATCGTCGGACTGCCCAATGCTGGCAAGTCGACCCTGTTCAACGCGCTGACCGCAAACGACGTGCTTGCGGCGAGTTACCCGTTCGCGACGCTGGAGCCGAACGTCGGAGTAGTCGGTGTGCCTGATCCGCGTCTGGACGTGTTGGCGAGGATCTTCGACTCCGCCAAGGTCGTCCCGGCCACGGTGCAGTTCGTCGACATCGCCGGCCTGGTTCGCGGCGCTTCCGAAGGCGAAGGTCTCGGCAACCAGTTCCTCGCCCACATCCGTGAGACCGACGCGATCTGTCAGGTGACCCGGGCGTTCCGCGACCCGAACGTGGTCCACGTCGATGGTGAGGTCTCGCCCAGCAGTGACATCAGCACGATCACGACCGAGCTGATCCTCGCCGATCTGCAGACCATCGAGAAAGCCCTTCCACGATTGGAGAAGGAAGCGAAGCGCGGCCTGGGGAACGCGGCCGAGACGGTCGAGGTCGTGCGGCAGGCGCAGGAGGCGTTGGAGAAAGGTGCCACGATCTACGCCTCAGGTGTGGACATGGCGCCGCTTCGAGAGCTCAACCTGCTGACCGCCAAACCGTTCCTTTACGTCTTCAACTGCGACGAGGAGGCACTGGTCGACACCGAGTTCCGCAACGAGCTTTCGGCGTGCGTGGCGCCAGCCCAGGCGATCTTCCTCGACGCCAAGCTGGAGACGGAGCTGCAGGAGCTGTCTTCCGACGAGGCGATGGAGCTGCTGCGTTCCATCGGTCAGGAGGAGTCCGGCCTGTCCCTGCTGGCCAAGGCGGGCTTCGAGACTCTCGGACTGCAGACGTTCCTCACGGCCGGGCCCAAGGAGTCCAGGGCGTGGACCATCCGGCGCGGGGCGACCGCACTGGAAGCCGCCGGAGCGATCCACACCGACTTCCAGAAGGGATTCATCAAGGCCGAGATCGTGTCGTATGACGATCTCGTGGCTGCGGGCTCGATGACCGAAGCCCGGTCGCGTGGAAAGGTGCGCCTGGAAGGCAAGGACTACGTCATGGCCGAGGGCGACGTCGTCGAGTTCAAGTTCTCCCCGACGTGAGCGTCGGCACGCGACGCCTACCGTGGGCCGACTGAGGTCACCTGTACGACCGCCTCGCCGGCCGCGTCGGACTCGCCGAGGTCGACCTCGGCGCTGATCCCCCAGTCGTGGTCGCCTTCGGGGTCGTCGAAGATCTGCCGGACGAGCCAGCGGTCGGGTTCCTCCTCGATCAGCAGCATCGCCGGCCCGCGCGCGTCGGGACCGGTACCCAGGTGGTCGTACTCGTCGAAGTACGCCTCCATCGCCCGTTCCCAGGCCTGCGCGTCCCATCCCGCGTCCGCGTCCAGCTCACCGAGCTCCTCGTAGCGTCGCAGCGCCGCGAGCTCGACCCGGCGGAACATCGCATTGCGCACCAGCACACGGAACGCGCGGGTGTTGGACGTGAGGGTCGCGGGGCGCGGCGCGACCTCGACCTCGGAGCCATCCGCGTCGCCCGGGTCTCGGAGTCGGTCCCACTCGTCCAGCAGGCTGGAGTCGATCTGGCGGACGAGCTCACCCAGCCACTCGGTCAGGTCCTCCAGCTCCTCGGTGCGCGCTCGGGCCGGCACCGTCTGCCGCAGTGCCTTGTACGCATCGGCGAGGTAGCGCAGCACCAGGCCTTCACACCGGGCGAGCTTGTAGAAGCTGATGTACTCGCTGAAGGTCATGGCGCGTTCGTACATGTCACGCGCGACCGACTTGGGCGACGGCTCGTAGTCGCCGACCCATGGGTGCCCTCGTCGATAGATCTCGTACGCCGTCTCGATGAGCTCGGCGAGCGGCTGCGGGTACGTGACGTCCTCGAGCTGCTCCATGCGTTCGGCATAGTCCAGCCCTTCGGCCTTCATCGCCGCCACCGCCTCGGCGCGCGCCCGCGACCGCTGGGCCTGCAGGACCTGGCGGGGATCCTCCAGCGTCGACTCGAAGATCGACAAGACGTCGAGTGCGTACGAAGGGGATTCCATGTCCAACAGCTCGATCGCAGCGAGCGCGAACGGCGACAGTGGCTGGTTGAGCGCGAAGTCGAGCGGCAGGTCGACGGTGAGCCGAACGGCCCGGCCTTCGGCGTCGCGCTCGGGCAGTCGTTCGACGACCCCACCGGCGAGCAGCGCGCGGTAGATGGCGATCGCCCGCTTGATGTGCCGGCGCCTGGCCGAGGGCGGCTCATGGTTGTCGGTGAGCAGGTGTCGCATCGACTCGAACGCGTCACCGGGCCGGGCGATCACGTTCAGCACCATGGAATGGCTGACCGTGAAGCTCGACGTCAAGGGCTCAGGTGGCGAGGCCACGAGGCGCTCGAACGTCGGCCTGCCCCATCCGACCGAGCCTTCCGGCGGCTTCTTCCGGACGACCTTGCGGCGCTTCTTGGGGTCGTCGCCGGCCTTGGCGAGGGCCTTCTCGTTCTCGATCACGTGCTCCGGAGCCTGGACGACGACCCGGCCCATCGTGTCGAATCCCGCACGCCCGGCGCGGCCGGCGATCTGGTGGAACTCACGCGCCTTGAGCAGCCGCACCTTGCTTCCGTCGTACTTCGCCAATCCGGTGAAGACGACCGTACGAATCGGGACGTTGATTCCCACGCCCAGCGTGTCCGTACCGCAGATGACCTTCAAAAGCCCTGCCTGGGCAAGGGTTTCGACCAGGCGACGGTACTTCGGCAGGATGCCAGCGTGGTGCACACCGATGCCCTGTCGGACCAGACGGGACAGCGTGCGCCCGAAGCCCGCGGAGAAGCGGAAGTTGCCGATCAGCTCGGCGATCCGGTCCTTCTCCTCCCGGGTGCACACCTTGAGGCTCGTCAGCGCCTGCGCCCGGTCGACGGCCGCTGCCTGGGTGAAATGCACGACGTAGATGGGAGCCTGGTCGGTGCTGAGCAGCTCCTCGAGCGTCTCGTGCAGAGGCGTGGTGGCGTACGAGTAGACGAGGGGCACCGGGCGCTCGGCCGACGTCACCACAGCGGTCGTGCGGCCCGTACGTCGACTGAGGTCTTGTTGGAACCTGCTGACGTCGCCCAGCGTCGCCGACATGAGCAGGAACTGCGCCTGGGGGAGCTCCAGCAGCGGAACCTGCCAGGCCCATCCGCGGTCGGGCTCGGCATAGAAGTGGAACTCGTCCATGACCACCTGGCCGATGTCGGCGTGGTGGCCTTCGCGCAGGGCGAGGTTGGCGAGGATCTCGGCGGTCGCGCAGATGATCGGCGCGCCGGCGTTGACGCTCGCGTCGCCCGTCATCATGCCGACCTTGTCGGGGCCGAACGTCTTGCACAGGTCGAAGAACTTCTCCGAGACGAGCGCCTTGATCGGGGCGGTGTAGAAGGTGCGGTGCCCGTTGGCCAGCGCACTGAAATGCGCACCCACTGCGACGAGACTCTTGCCCGAACCGGTGGGAGTGCTGAGGATCACATTGGAGCCCGACACGATCTCGATCAACGCCTCTTCCTGGTGGGGGTAGAGGTGAAGACCGCGCCGCTCGGCCCATCGGGAGAAAGCCTCGAAAAGCCGGTCAGGGTCGGCAGGCGCCGCGGCGTCGTCTGACCCCAGATCGGTGCGAGGGAGCTCGTCGATCAGTGTCATGGCGCGTTCCATCGTGCCGTACGTGAGAGGTGCCGCCGCTGCTCGGTCGACACGATGCGGCGCCTGACGTGATCTCGCAGGCGCTGCGGACAGCTCTCAGGTGACGACGTGACGGAGGATGCGGGCAGACCCGTCACGCCTGCGGGGAGGGCCGCTGCCAGTAGAAGTCCCTGGGCTGGGCCCGCTTTCTGGGCGGGCGCGTGAAGCCCATGATGTACGCCCGGCGTGGGATGTCGGATTCGTTGGGGCCGGCGTAGTGCAGGGTGCGCGAGCCGTGGACCGTGGCGTCGCCGGGAGCCAGCGGGCAGACCGTCACGGGCATCGACGACACGTCACCGTCGTACTCCAGCGCTTCGACGTTCGGGTCGTCGCTGATGTGTCGGTGGGGGAGTACGTCGTTTCGGTGGCTGCCCGGGACGAACTGCATGCAGCCGTTCTCTGGTGTCGCCTCCTGCAGCGGCATCCAGATGCTCACCGCGTCGTACTCCAGTGCCGGATCCCAGTACGCCTCGTCCTGGTGCCATGGCGTCGCCGCTCCATGACGAGGCGGTTTACGGATCGCATGGTCGCCCATACGTACGGTGTCCGGACCGAGCAGCTGCCTCGCGATCGCGAACCCCCGCTCACGCGCCTTCATCTGGGCGAGCTCGGGTGCGTACCTCTCCGGGTTCAGGATCTGCGGCAGCGTCTCGTGTCCGTCGCTGTCGATACCGGCGAGCTCCAGGCGGTCACCGGCTGCGAAGTCGCGTCGCTCGCTGAACAGCCGGTCGTAGATCTCGCGGAGCTGTTCGATCTCCCCGGGCGAGGTCAGCTGCCGGATCACCAGGAACCCGTCCCGGTGAAAGGCCGCTACCTGGTCGGGGCTGAGCGGGGCCTCGCTCTCGATCTCGGTCATGCGGACATCTTCCTGGGATCGTCGCGCCGGCGGCTCGGGGAGTGGCCGGACCCGGACGACGTCGGCAGCTTTCTGACCTGAGGTTTCCGCATTGTGGACAATCGGTCGATTCGATCACTCTTTGTAGCAGAATCCCTCGAGCCGGCCACGGGGGTGATTCCGGCTGCACCCACTGACGGGCCCCCGGAGGCATATCGGATCTCATGCAGGCTGTGATCGTTGATCTCTCCGGCTTCGCCCCTCGTACCGTCTCGGGTCCGCTCACCTGCGGATTTCGGTCGGCGAGGCCGGCTTCGGCGGGCCGTACGTACCCCATCAACGGCTCGAAGGAGACCATGTGAGGCCGCGCTCGTTGTTTCGCTACCCAGAGCAACCACGACATCGAGGTGAACGCCGTACTTCCGGAGACCGGCTCCGGGAGCCGATGCGCCTGGCGACGATATTGACCGCTGTCGTCGGCGTCGTGGTCACGACGGCGGGTGTCGCCGCGACGGTCCTGGCTGTCGAGCAACCGGACCGGCTGGTGTCGATCGTCACCTTGGGTTCGGGAGCGAACGAGCCACCAGGCGATGCTGGCCGGGGGCCAGGCACTCCGACCACGGGCAGCGTGGACGCCACTGAGCAAGCCTCGGCGAAGCCGACCTCGACGTCGACCCCTCATGAGGTGCGAAGCACGCGAGCGAGTCGGTCCAAGTCACGTCCAACGGCCGGCAAGTCGCCGACGCGCAAGGCCAGCCCGACACCGAAGCAGACGTCGAAGCCCAAAGCCAAGCCGACGAAGGACTCCAAGCTCCCGTCGCCGGTCCGGCTCGCCGACGGCAGGCCGAACTTCCAGCTCCCGTTCACCTGTGGAGATCGCTGGAAGGGCACGACGTACGTCGGGCACAACCCGGAAGACAAGAAGATCGACTTCTTCGCGGTCGACGGGCCGACCCGTGGCGCACCGGTGCGGGCGTCCGCACCCGGCGTGGTGAACCGGATCCTTCCCGAGATCGGCGCCGTGAAGCTGTATCACGGCAACCGGTGGTACTCGATGTACAACCACATGGATCCGATCCTGGTCAAGGTCGGCCAGAAGGTGGAGCAGGGTCAGATCATCGGCAGGGTGGGATCGGTCGACACCCACGTCGCCCACCTGCACTACGAGCAGATCTACGACAGCGACAACGACAACTGGGGCAGCAGCCCGTACGAGATCGTCTACCCGATCATCCAGGGAGTGAAGTACTCGCTGCACGCCGGGGACGAGCCGGTCATTCGCAGCGAGAACGCCTGCTGACCTGGTGCTCAATGACCAGGCGCGGCGTGGCCGCACCCACCATGGCACCCTCGGGCGCCCGCTGAGGCTACCGCTCGCCTGATGCGCGTTCGGCCCTGCCGCCGGCGTGTCGGCACCTGCTGTCGGGCACGATAGACCGGTGGAGCTGTCTTCTGAGCTCGCCGAGATCGCGATGGCGTTGTACGCCACACCGCCGGCCGAGTTCGTCGCGGCTCGCAACGAGCAGGTGTCGCGGGCCCGTGCGGCAGGCCAGCCGAAACTCGCTCGTGCGCTCGGCAAACTCCGCAAGCCCACGCAGAGTGCGTGGCTTGTCAACCTGCTCGCGCGGGAACGAGCCGAGATGCTCGCCGAATACCTCGAGTTGGGTCGCGAGTTCGGTCTTGCGTACGAGAAAGGCTCAGGAGAGCTGCTCCGCGAGCTGTCGACCCGAAGGCAGCGGCTTGTGTCCGCGTTGCTTCGAGCGGCACGTGAGCTTGCTGATGATCAGGGCGTCCGCATGTCGGCCGAGACGAGCCGTGCTGTGGAAGGAACGCTCAGCGCAGCCCTCGTCGACCCGGAGGTTGCCGAGCAGGTTCGGCTCGGACTCGTCGTCTCCCCGGTCGACTATGCGGGGTTCGGTCCGGAGCTGATCCCGCCGCGTGCCACGTTGGTCGGGCGCGGGCAGGCGGAAGCCCCGCAGGGCAAGGAAGCTGCGCAGCCACGCGGTCGAGCTCGCTCGTCCAAGGCCGCCGCGCGAGAGGCCGAGGCACAGCGACGTCTCGACGAGGCCCAGGCCGACGTCGTTGCCGCCGAGCGTGAGCTCGCCGAGCGGGACGCGGCCTTGGACCAGGCGATGCGCCGGGCCGAAGCGGCCAAGGCCGAAGTCGAGCGGCTGCGGTCTGAACTTCGCGACGCGGAGGAACGACTGCACGCCGAGGAGCGTGGCGTGCGTGCGGAGACGAAGCGTCGGCAGCGGGCTGTCGACGCACTTGCGCTGGCGAAGCGACGCCAGGCTGATGCTGTGCGCCGCTTCGCCCGTTCGACATGACCGCGCTCGGTACTCCTGTGTGCGAACCCCCGGCACTGGCGCCGGGGGTTCGGGATCAGGTCGGACGTGCAGACGTCCGGTTGCTGCGAAGGCGCCTGCCGTGTGCCAGGCCTGGCTACGACGCCAAGGCCCAGCAATCGTCCTCTTCGTCGCGTGTCGAGGTCTTGGTGACACGTCGGTGTGCCACGTCTCCAACAGGTCGCTGCAGTGGGAAGCGCAGCCTGGAGCGAACTCGGCTGAGTTTCCCCGTACCGTCACCGTGCGGTTGCCGCGGAAGTGACCGCGGCCGGGGATAGTCGCTCTCGGCATGGCCCAGGTAGGCGATCGCGACCGGATGCGGGTCGTGATTGTGCAGGTCACCTCGGTAGACCCGAATTCGGACGCTGGCAACGAGGTTGGTGGCGGCGCGGTTGCCGTCGAAGACGAAGACCCGGCCACCAGGCAGACGCCCCTGGTGGTCGATGATCCACTGCTCGAGCAGGCTACGGGCGATCGAGCGAGGATCACGACTGAAGGTGGCGTCCTCGATGACGGTGGAGACCCACTGGCCGTCAGGAGTACTGATCGCGATGTCGTACGTGTAGCGCTCCCTCATGAGAACCCCCTAGAAGATCGGGGTCGCGGCCGCGGCGCGCGCCGTTGGGAGCCGGTCCGTCGTACGCTGCTCGGGCATTAAAGAATGACTGGCAGATGCCTGCTCAGTCAACGGTTTGACGCAACGAAATTGCCTCAGGCTCCTGCTAGGCCAAGTTTTTCCTGCGCATTGGTATCAGAACCATAAATCTGCCTGTCGATCACCCATACGGGTGTGGCGGTCGGCTCCCTGTCGCTCGGCGTGTCTTTCCTCTGGGATCCCGCTGTGACAGTCCTGGCCGCTCGTACCGAAGCCCGGGTGAGCTGTGCGTCATGACGTGGCCTGGCAACCCAGTCATCTGGTGAGTGGGTGGGCCCGGGCGGGTTTCGTCGTACGCCTGACGACGTGTCGTCCTGTGCACACAGGGTGAGTTGAGCCCTTGCGAGCGGCCGCGCCACGACCGGCTGAGTCCGAGTCGTGACACTCCTTGAGACTGCGCGCCAGACAGCCGGACGGAACCCGGTCGTGGCAGGCGAGAGCTGTGCCGTGCCTCGTCAGGAGGTGCCCTCGCCCGCGATCTCTGGACCGAGATTCGCCGCGGCGATCGAGTTGATCTCCCGGGCGAGCTCCACGTCGTTCCTCGTGACCCCGCCGGCCGAGTGTGTGGTGAGGCTGAACGACACCGTGGTCCAACGGATGTCGATGTCGGGGTGGTGGTTCAGGCGTTCGGCCGCCTTCGCAACCTCGACGACGAGCTGGATCCCCGCCATGAAGGTCGGCGCCGTGACCGCGCGATACAGCGCTCCAGGTCGGGCTTCCCAGCCAGGTAGGTCACGAACTGCCGCGGCGATCTGGTCGTCAGTAAGGACTTCGGGCATGGTTCCACGCTTCTACGCACGCCGGCTTCGGTCAAGCCGACCCAACGCTCGGCATCGCGACGCTGGGTGTGCACTAGCCTCGCTGAGTGCCGAGCCCTGCTGCGGTGGGTGCGTAGTCGCCGCGCCTGGTCATTGTGAGACTTCGGTGCGCTGGTCACGGCGGAAGATCTTGGAGCCCAGCCAGACCACCGGGTCGTACTTGCGGTCGACCACGCGCTCCTTCATCGGAATGATCGCGTTGTCGGTGATCTTGATGTTCTCCGGGCAGACCTCCGTGCAGCACTTGGTGATGTTGCACATGCCGATGCCCGCAGCGGCCTGAGCCAGCGCCCGTCGGTCGTGCGTGTCGAGCGGGTGCATGTCGAGCTCGGCGAACCGCAGGAAGAAACGCGGTCCCGCGAACGCCGGCTTGTTCTCCTCGTGGTCACGGATCACGTGACAGACGTTCTGGCAGAGGAAGCACTCGATGCACTTGCGGAACTCCTGCCCACGCTCGACGTCGGCCTGCATCATCCGCCGCTTGCCGTCCGGATCCGGGGGAGCCGGGGCGAAGGCAGGGATCTGCTTTGCCTTCTCGTAGTTGTACGAGACGTCGGTGACGAGGTCCTTTATCACCGGGAAGGTACGCATCGGCGTGACGGTGAGGGTCTCGTCGCGCGGGTAGTCCGACAGCCGCGTCATGCACATGAGGCGCGGTTTGCCGTTGATCTCGGCACTGCACGAGCCACACTTGCCGGCCTTGCAGTTCCACCGCACGGCGAGGTCGCCCGCCTGCGTGGACTGCAGCCGGTGAATGGCGTCGAGCACTACCTCGCCTTCCTCCACCGGCACGGTGAAGTCCTGCAGGGCGCCGCCATCCTTGTCGCCACGCCACACCTTCATCTTGAGGTCGTATGTCATGTCGTCAGGTCTTCCTAGTCCTTGTCAGTCCTCAAGCAGTGCACGAAGTTCTTCCGGCATCTCAGGAAGTGGCTGGATGGCCAGCTCGATCCGGCCATCCCGCTGCCGCAGCACGATGTTCTTCTTGCCCCATTCCGGATCGCTCATCGGGTAGTCGTCACGGGTATGACCGCCGCGACTCTCCGTCCGGGTCAGTGCCGCCCGAGCGATGCATTCGGAGACCAGCAGCATGTTCCGCAGGTCGAGGGCGAGGTGCCAACCCGGGTTGTACTGCCGGTTGCCCTCGATGGAGACCTTCTTCGCTCGCTCGGCCAGGCGCTCCAGCTCGACCAGGGCGCGCTCGAGCTCTTCGCCCGTACGGATGATCCCGACCAGCGAGTGCATGACTTCCTGCAGGTCCTTCTGGACGTCGTACGGACTCTCGCCGCCCTCCTCGTTGAACGGCGCCAGTGCTGTGTCAGCGGCAGCCTGCACCGCTGCCTCGTTGACCTTTGGACGTGAGCCCTTGACCTTCGCTGCGTGGTAAGCGGCGTTGAGGCCTGCGCGGCGGCCGAACACCAGCAGGTCCGAAAGCGAGTTTCCGCCGAGCCGGTTGGAACCGTGCATGCCTCCCGCGACCTCGCCCGCGGCGTACAACCCTTCGACCGACGAGGCAGCGCTGTCGGGGTCGACCTCCACACCGCCCATCACGTAGTGGCAGGTAGGTGCGATCTCCATGGGCTCTTTCGTGATGTCGACGCCGGCGAGCTCCTTGAACTGGTGGTACATCGACGGAAGCCGGCGCTTGATGAACTCCGGGTCACGGCGCGACGCGATGTCGAGGTAGACCCCACCGTGCGGGCTACCCCGGCCGGCCTTGATCTCGGCGTTGATGGCTCGGGCCACCTCGTCTCGAGGCAGCAGCTCAGGAGGCCGGCGGTTGTTGCGCTTGTCGGTGTACCACGCGTCGGCTTCCTCTTCGGTCTCGGCGGTCTCGGCCTTGAAGTACTCCGGGATGTAGTCGAACATGAACCGCCGACCTTCGGAGTTCCGCAGCACGCCACCGTCGCCGCGTACGGACTCGGTGACGAGCAGACCCCGCACCGACAGCGGCCAGACCATGCCCGTCGGGTGGAACTGCACGAACTCCATGTTGATCAGGCTGGCGCCGGCACGAAGGGCGAGCGCGTGGCCGTCGCCGGTGTACTCCCAGGAGTTCGAGGTCACCTTGAAGGACTTGCCGATCCCACCGGTGGCGAGGACGATCGACGGCGCCTCGAAGACGATGAAGCGCCCGCTCTCCCGCCAGTAGCCGAAGGCACCGGCCACCCGGTCGCCGTCCTTCAGGATCTCGGTGATCGTGCACTCCATGAAGACGTCGATGCCCAGCGCAACCGCCCGCTGCTGCAGGGTGCGGATCATCTCCAATCCGGTGCGGTCGCCGACGTGTGCCAACCGGGCGTAGCGGTGGCCACCGAAGTCACGCTGGGAGATGAGACCGTCTTCGGTGCGGTCGAAGAGGGCGCCCCATTCTTCGAGTTCCAGGACCCGGTCCGGTGCCTCCTGGGCGTGCAGCTGGGCCATCCGCCAGTTGTTGAGCATCTTCCCGCCACGCATCGTGTCGCGGAAGTGCACCTTCCAGTTGTCCTCGGGGTACAGGTTGCCCATCGCGGCGGCGATCCCGCCTTCGGCCATGACCGTGTGAGCCTTGCCCAGCAAGGACTTGCAGACGATCGCGGTGCGCGCGCCAGCGTCGTGGGCGGCGATCGCCGCGCGCAGACCGGCGCCTCCGGCACCGACGACCACGACGTCGTAGGAATGCCGTTCGGTCATGTGTTCAACACCTCGGTCCCAGTACTCTCGACAGCTTCGAAGACTCGTCCCATCAGAAGAACCTGATATCCGAAATCACGTTGGTGGCCAGCAGATAGACGTACAAGTCGGCGAGTGCGACCGAGAACAGCGACGCCCAGGCCCAGCGGGGGTGGTCGGTGTTCATCCTGGAGACAAGCGTCCAGAGCCGATAGCGGATCGGATGCTTGCTGAAGTGACGCAGCCGCCCACCCACGATGTGCCGGCAGGAGTGGCAGGACAGCGTGTAGAGCCAGATGAGCACGACGTTGACCAGGAGGATGAGGGTCCCGAGCCCGGCGTGACCCCATTCGTGCTCTTCGTTGCGGAAGGCGATCACCACGTCGTACGTCAGGATGCACGCGACGAGGAACGACGCGTAGAAGAACCACCGGTGGGAGTTCTGGAGGATCAACGGGAACCGACGTTCACCGGTGTAGCGCCGATGCGGCTCGGCCACCGCACAGGCCGGCGGTGAGAGCCAGAACGAGCGGTAGTAGGCCTTGCGGTAGTAGTAGCAGGTGAGCCGGAACCCGAGTGGGAAAACGAGAATTATCAACGCCGGCGAGAACCACGCCGGCAGGAACGTGATCGGCTGGCCGAAGTCGCTCGAACCCGGCACGCATTGGGTGGTGAGACAGGGTGAATAGAACGGCGACAGATAGGGGGAGGCGTAGTAGTTGACGCCGGAGAACGCGCGCCAGCTCGCGTAGACGACGAATGCTGTGAAGCCGATGAACGTGAGCGTGGGGTGGATCCACCATCGATCGCGGCGCAAGGTGCGCTTGTCGATGCGTGCGCGGTCGGGACTTAGAACGCCCGTCGCCATGTCTTTTCGTTCCCTCCTCGGTCCAGGGGTGCCAGTCGGGCCCCTGCCTATGCGTTGGTGATCGACGGATTCGTGGTCGGACCCTGGCAGATACACGCAAGGGCATCGTGCACCCTACAAGCCCGAAACTGCGAGCTGTGGAATGCGCATCACATGTGGTATCGGACACACTTGTCGGGTGACGGACCAGCATGATCCTACGGATGGGCCTCGTCCCGGCGTGGTGGTGGCCGCCGCGGTGGTCAGGGCGGGGTGTGTCTTGGCGGCGCGGCGGCGGGATTGGCCGGGAGCCGTGGACGATCGCTCACCGAGCGTGCCCGACGACATGATCGGCCGGGCGATGGGTGGCCACGGTGGCTGGGAGCTTCCGGGCGGGAAGGTCGAAGCCGGCGAAACCGACGCCGCCGCCGTGGCGCGCGAATGCCGTGAGGAGCTGGGGATCGACGTCGAGGTGGTGGATCGCCTGGGCGTCGACGTCCCACTGGGACCCGGCTCGGTGCTGCGCGGCTATGTCGCGCGCATGGTCGCGGGATCGCCACAGCCGGTCGCCGGTGCCGACCACGACGCGCTCAGATGGCTCGGACCAGAAGAGCTCGACGACGTGTGCTGGCTCGATCCGGATCGTCCGCTGATCGCTGCGCTGCGCGAACCCCTGCTGGACGGCGAACCGCTGACTGGCGGTGGGGTGGGCGGTGCCGTGCGGATCGGGGAGACGGTACGGCGGCCGACGGGGCACTGGACGCCGACCGTGCACCGGCTGCTGGAGCACCTCCGGGCCCACGACGTACCAGGTGTCCCGAGGCCTCTGGGCCGGGACGCGCGCGGCCGTGAGATCGTTTCGTACCTTCCTGGTGAGACGCTCGCCAGCATGTCCCAGGCGTCGTCGGGCGAGCCGTTCGGATGGGTGCCGGATTCTCTCCTCGTCCAGCTGGGTCGCTGGCTGCGACGCTTTCACGAGGCTTCGCGATCTTTCCGTACGCCCGAACCGGTCTGGCGTCTCGCAGCCGGCGAGCTGCGGACAGGCGAGGTCGTCTGTCACAACGACGTCGCTCCACGCAACGTCGTGGTCAAGCGGCGGCCGGACACCGGCGAGCTCGAGCTGGTCGGCGTGCTCGACTGGGATGTCGCAGGACCCGGTCGCGCGATCGACGATCTCGCGTTCGCGGCGTGGAGCTTCGTCCTGCTCACGGATCTGGCCCGGTCGGCGGTCGCCGACGCCGCCCGACGGCTCGGCGTGCTGGCGCAGGCGTACGGCGGGATCAGTCCGCGGGACGTGCTCGAGGCGGTGCCGGCTCGGCTCGAGTTGTCGATGGAGCGGATCCGGTCGGGCGCGGAGCGCGGAGACGCCGGAATGGCGCGGTTGCGGGCGAGTGGGGTGGTGGAGAAGGTCGAGCAGGCCAGGGCTCGCCTGCTCGAGATCGCTCCCGCCATCGCCCGCGCTCTCACATCCAAATGACCATGTGCACTACGCCTGCCGGACCCACAACACGTGCCGGCACCATGTGCAGGTCCGATACGCCGGTGGGGATCTTTCCGGCTGGCCCGAAGCGGACAGACGCCCTTGCCCGAGCGCTGCCGGCACAGTACGTTCCGGGCAGTCTCGAGAGCACCTCGGACCACGGGTCTGAGTGCCCTCGGAGCGGCTTCCGCAGTGCCTGAACCCTCACGCACCTGCGCAGTCGTACCTGCGCCACACGGCGGGACGGCTGTCCGCAGTCAGGTCGTGCGTGCACATCCTTCGTTGGTGGCCCGGTGTCACGCTTGCCTCGAGGAGTCCCGTCATGACCGACTCTGGCGTACGAATCTCACGGCGAACGATTCTCAGCATCCCGCCGGCAGTGGCGCTCGCCCAGGGCGTCGTCGCTTCCAACCAGGCCGCATGGGCGGCGCACGACTCGACCGGGATCAGGTGGCCCAGGAGCCAAGAGCTTCCGACGTTCGCGCGCCCCAAACGCCTCGATGCGCTCTTCATGGCCGACGACACACCGGTCGACGTGCAGCTGCTGGTGTTGACCCTGCAAGGCTTGGTGAACCGGAAGCGACCGGAAATCTACGTCATCAAAGGGAATCCGCCGGAAGGCCGCAAGACCTGGCTCGACGACTCGGGCATTCCCTACCGTGAGCACACCGATCCGTGGAAGGTCATCAAGGCCTATCTGCATCGAGCCAAAGGCATCGTCGTCTACGATCCCGCGATCGTCGAAACCGTCAACGTGGCGACCACCATCGCCGGCCTGGAAGACGGTGTCATCGCAAGCCCTGAGCTCGCCGAGGTCCTCACCAAGCCGCCCTACCGCAAGCGGATCCTCGACGACCTGCAGGGCTGGTTCTCGTCCAACATCGAGGCGACGGCCTGGCAGTTCGAGAACCTGTGGCCTCGTACGACACACCGGGCCTTGCTCGGCATCAACCCCGGGCAGTCCAAGCCGATCCCACCGGACAACTGGAAGGACTTCGTCGAGATCGCTCGCGAGGAACGTCCGATCCGCGACACGTCCAACCGCCAGGTGTACGAGTTCGACGTGTCAGCGTTCGCGGGTAACGACAAGCTCTACTTCCGCATGCAGGACTCGCAGCCTGCCGATGGTTGGGGCGGGGCCCTTCACCACCTCACGTTGACCGCCGACGGCACCGTCGTCGCGGACTTCGACATCGACACCGACGCCGAGCGGGCGGTCATCTTCGACCACGGCGGCGCGGGGTTGAAGCCGCAGAGCGACACCGAGGACTCGCACCGCTTCGCCGACGGGAACTCGTACTTCATCTACGAGCTCAGCGTTCCGCCGACCGCGCAACAACTCACGCTGTCGCTCGACATGTTCAACCAGTTCCTCGTGTCGGTGTCGAAGGTGGCGCCCGCGGTGTCGTCGGACGACCGGATTCCCGCTTCGCTGCCGCTTCGCGACTACGCGGTCGCGTTGCGGGCGATGCCGTTCTGGCTGGGTTCGGACATGGCTCCGGAAGAGGCGGAGCTCATGAGCCGGATCTTCGCCGCGGCCGGCGAAGGAACGCCGTACCTCGGCTGGTTCAGTGGCGAGTTCGCCGGCGTGCGGCTCGCGTCGGCGGAGGGTGTCTACACACTCGCGGCCGACTTCTTGGAGAACGCCACCGTCCACGGTGGTTTCCGGGCGCCGATCCGGGCGCAAAAGCCCGCCCCACCGCCGCCGCTGGAGAACAAGGTCTATCTCACGTTCACCTTCGCCGAGGGCGACAACGTGCAGTACTGCCAGCACCGGCTCCGGGTGATCTGGGACGATCCTGGCCGGGGTTCGGTGCCGATGAACTGGTCGGTGAGCCCGTTGCTCGTCGACGTGGCCCCGCTCATCATCAGCTACTACCTGTCCACAGCGACGCCGAACGACCTGCTGGTGGCCGGGCCGTCGGGTGCCGGCTACTTCTATCCGTCGCTTTGGCCGCAGGACAACCTGGCGACGTTCCTGTCACAGAACAAGCCGTACTTCGACAAGCTCGGCCTGAACATGATCTATGCGCTCGACGACATCCCGATGCTGCAGGAGGCGTCGGCGCAGGCGTACGCAGACGAGCTCGGCGTGGCGGGGATCGTCTACAACATGTGGTTCGAGCGCAGCGACACCACGATCATGGCCGACGGACGGTTGCCGGTCTCCAGGCAGATCGCCCACAGCGACCGCAACGAGGTGCTGCGCCGGATCCAGGCGAACGCGGCCGCGGACTACGACGGCACCCGGCCGGTCTTCATCGCGGTCGGCGTGGCGGCGTGGGAGCTCACGCCGACCGATGTGGCCTGGATCATGGACCAGCTCGGCGACGACTTCGTGGCCGTGCGCGGTGACCAGTACTTCGCGTTGGTACGCCAGGCAGCCGAGCAGGGCCTGGCGTCGACGGGACAGGCGGCTACGGCGGGTGATCCCACTCAGGCGCCCTCCCCGCAGGCCCGTAGCTGACGGCGTCGCGTCAGCACGATCGGTTGTGAGGGTCGCCCTGCGGTCGAGACCGCAAGCCTGAGACCGTAGGGCGACCCTCAGCCGAGCGAAGGCCTACCACGCCTGGTCATTGTGAAAGTGCCGAGCGGAGGAAGGCGAGCTCGAGCAGGAGCAGGTTCTCCGCGACGACCTCCTGCGGTGTCATGTGAGTGACCCCGGTCAAGGGCAGCACGGTGTGGGGCCGTCCAGCCGCGAGCAGCGCCGACGACAGCCGGAGGGTGTGCGCCGCCACCACGTTGTCGTCGGCGAGCCCGTGGATGAGCAGCAGGGGACGCTCGAGCGCGCTCGCCTTGCCGATGAGGCTGTTGCGGTCGTACACCTCGGGCTGCTCCGCAGGATGGCCGAGGTAGCGCTCCGTGTAGCACGTGTCGTAGAGCCGCCAGTCGGTCACCGGCGCGCCCGCCACGGCCGCATGGAAGACGTCCGGTCGGGTGAGCACCGCGAGCGCGGCCAGGTAGCCGCCGTACGACCACCCGCGAATGGCCACGCGCCCGGGGTCGACGTCGTTCGGGTACGCCGCCGCCACCTCGGCCACGACCTCCACCTGGTCGTCGAGCGTGCCGAGGAAGTCGTTGTGCACCCGACGCTCCCACGCCGGGCCGCGTGAGGGCGTGCCGCGTCCGTCCGCGACCACCACGCAGAAGCCCTGGTCGGCAAGCCACTGGCTGGCGAGAAAGGCCGACCGCGCCATCCGTACCCGCTGCGCGTGCGGCCCGCCGTAGGGATCGAGCAGCAGCGGCAGGCGAGCCGAGCCCGGCACGTGGTCTCGCGGGAACAACACGGCCGTCCGCAGCTCGGACCGTCCGAGCCGCCGCAACGTGACCACCGGTGTGAACGGCGGCTTCTCCTGCCGCGAGGCGATCTCGCCGACCTGCTCCCCGTCCCGCAGCACGCGTACGAGTAGACCGTCATGGTCCATGCCGCTCGAGGCGAGCACGGTCAGCGGGCCGCTCGTACGTCCGGTGTGCACACCCGGCTCTGACGTGAGCGGTGTCACCGTGCCGTCGAAGCCGACGTGGGCCACGTGCTGCTCGATCGGCTCGGTCGTGACGGTGACCAGCACGCCGTCCTGGCCGATGTCGAGGACCGACGTCACCTGCATGCCCTCAGGTGTCACCGGCACACCGTCGTAGGCCAGCCGACGGGTGTCGCAGTCGGCGTCGTCCACCGTGGTGAGCAGCCGGCCGTCCGGCAGCCACGCAGGCGTCCCCGAGACCAGCTCCACCCATGCCCGGTCAGTGGTCTCGTGCACCAGCGAGGTCGCGCCGGTTGTCGGGTCGACCTGCAACACGTGCGCCATGCGCTGGTCGCGGGTCAGCACGTAGAGGAGGGGAGGACCGTACGACGTCCAGGAGACGTGCGCGAGGTACGGAAACCGCTCGCGGTCCCACGCCACCTCCGTCACGGTCTCCTGCTGCGGAGCTCCTTCCTGTGCGAGCTGGGAGGTACCGGGCTGCCCTTCCGGTGGCAGGCAGACCAGCCACAGGGACACATCGGCGTTGGCAGTACCTGCGGCCGGGTAGCGCACCGGCGTCGGCGCCTGCTCCGGCCGCGCAGGGTCGGCGAGGTGCCAGACGGGTACCTGTGCCTCGTCGTACCGCTCCACGAGCAGGGCCGAACCGTCCGGCGCCCACCAGAACCCGCGGGTGCGGCTCATCTCTTCTGAGGCGATGAACTCGGCGAGGCCCCACACTTCGGTCGGGTTGTCGTCGGCCGGACCGACGAGCACCCGGTCGCGCGGGCCGGTGTCGCCGAGGCTCGCGAGCCGCAGCGCCCGGTCGGAGGCGTACGCGACGTAGCGACCGGCAGGATCCGGTCGCGGATCGATGACCGACCCCGACGCGGGCAGCTCCCGCACTCCGCCCTGCACCAGGTCGGCGACGAAGAGCCGTGACGACAACGCGAAGGCAGCGAGCGTCGTCTCGGCGTCACAGGCGTACGCCACGATGCCGGCCGCGGCTTCCCGGGCGCGTTCGCGGCGGGCCCGTTCAGCCGGCGAGAGGTTCTCGGTTGCGGTGTCGAGCAACGCCTCGGGGCTTGCGATCAGGCGTTCGGTGCGTTCGGCGACGTCGTAGCACCACAGCTGGGTACGCCGGTCGGCGCCAGACGGCGCCCGAAGGAAGACGACCCGGCTGCCGTCCCGCGCCAGCGTGAAGTTGCGGGGCGCGCCGAGCGTGAACCGCAAGGTGCGGGCAGCAAGGCGGGGATAGGAGAGCTCGCCGTTCGATGTGCTCACAGGGCTCGATCCTGGCATGGAACGGCGACGGGTCGCCACGACAGTCCGACACGGGCGCCCGCGCTGTGCTCTTCATCGCGCACCCTGTGAAGACCAGAGGCGAGACGCCAGCGGGTCCCGGATCGACCTGTCGTCGAGGCACAAGGCGCACAAGACGCGCCGGTCGAGCTCTCCGGCGGCTCTGCACCATCGCCCTCGGCCAATGTGTCCGCGCTGGTTTCGAGCAGAGGGCTGGTCACCGTCCTCCTCTAAGGTTGAGGTCATGCCTACGGACCGCAGACTCCTGCTCGTACACGCGCATCCAGACGACGAGACGATCGGCACCGGCGCGACGATGGCCAAGTACGCGGCCGAAGGCGCCCAGGTCACGCTCGTCACCTGCACCCGGGGTGAGGAGGGCGAGATCCTCGTCCCCGAGCTCGCTCACCTGGCCGCCGATCGGGACGACCGGCTCGGAGACCACCGCGAGAAGGAGATGGCCGACGCGATGGCCGCGCTCGGCGTCAAGGATCAGCGATGGCTGGGTGGCGCGGGTCGCTACCGCGACTCCGGCATGATGGGCACACCGGCGAACGACCGGCCGGAGTGCTTCTGGCGCGCCGACCTGCGCGAGGCGGCCGATCACCTGGTGTCGGTGATCCGCGAGGTGAGGCCGCAGGTGCTCGTGACCTACGACGACTTCGGCGGCTACGGCCATCCCGACCACATCCAGGCGCACCGCGTCGCCATGTACGCCTACGTCCTGGCCAGTGCGCCCTCCTACCGCGCCGACCTCGGCGAGGCGTGGGACATCCCGAAGGTCTACTGGTCCGCGATGCCGCAGTCGTTGTTCCGTGAGGGTCTGCGCAGACTGCGGGAGAGCGGTGACACCACCAACTTTGAAGGGCTCGACCCTGACGGCGAGCTGCCACCGTTCGTGGTGCCTGACGAGATGATCAGCACGCGCATCGACGCGACGGCCTACATCGAGCAGAAGATGGCGGCGATGCGCGCACATGCCACGCAGATCTCGGTCGACGGACCGTTCTTCGCGCTGTCCAACAACCTCGGGAACCAGATCTGGGGAGTGGAGTGTTTTCGCCTGGTGCGGGGTCAGGCCTCGCCGTCGGCGGGAGTGGAGTCGGATCTGTTCGCCGGGGTCGCCTGAGTGGTACGTGCAGCGTGGACGACGCAGCTGGCACACCCGAGGAGGGCGGCCTGGCCGACGAGACCGGGTCGGCTCGCGGCTCCCGGGGCTCGCGCGCGGTCCGGATCCTGACGCTCGTCGCAGGTTTCCTGCTCGGCCTCGTGGCGGGCGTGTGTGGCGTCGTGGTGTCGCGGATGGACGTCCGGATGGCGGGTCTGCCGATCCCGTACGGCCTTGTCGTCGCCGTTGCCGCGACGGCGTTGCTGTTCTCGCAGGCCAGGCGGCTCGGTGGCGTCGCCGGGGCGGGGCTCACGGTCGCTGGGTGGCTCGTCCCGGTGGCCCTGGCCCTGCTGCCACGCCCGGAGGGAGACGTGCTGCTGGCGAGCGACCTGACCGGGCTCTCCTACCTGCTCCTGTGCCTTCTCGCAGCGGCCTGGAACGTCGGTCGGCCAGCCCGTCGGGACCCGACCGTTCCCGCCCACCATGTGGGCGAGCGGGACACGTGACGACATCCGGCCGACGCGGATCGTCACCGGTGGGAGCCATATGTGATGAATCTCCCATCGGTCCTGGTGCACTCTGGATTTCGGATCGGTATCAGGCGGCTGTCGAACCGGTTTCTGTCGGCCAAAACCCTTTACGCTTGCCGAGATTGTCGGTTACGGCACCTACAGTTGTGCCGGTCGAGACCGCGCAGGTGGCGATCATCGAAGCTCGGGGGGTGACCAGCCAGCCGCCAACCTCGGGGGTCTCGCGGTCGTCTTCACGGGTGGGCGTGGTCGGGTTCGCGTCACGCGGGGGTGAGAGCCACGCCACGCTGTTGGCACGTTCGTCAGGTGGAGGAGCAAGAGATCGTGTTCCAGCCGGGGGGAGCAGACCAGACGCAGGTGTTGCCGCGCCAGCCTGACCGACGCACGGGGCGCATCGTCGCACTCGCAGCAGGCGGCGTGATGCTCGTCATGCTGGGCGTCTACACCTCGCTGGTGTTCAGCCTCGGGGACCGAGTCCCGAGGGGCACGACCGTTGCCGGCGTCGAGATCGGCGGCCTGTCCCGCGACGCGGCTGAGGCGCGGCTGCGCCAGCGCCTGCTGCCTCGGGCGGAGAAGCCCATCGACGTGACCGCCGGCGGCAAGTCGTACACGCTGAAACCGTCCGAGGCTGGCCTCGCACTGAACGTCGCTGCGACTGCCGACGCTGCCTATGTCCCTCGCACGTTCAACCCGGTGCGCGTGGTCGAAGTGCTCGTGGGTGGCGGTGAGGTGCGACCCGTCCTCACCGTCGACAAGAAGCGGCTGAACGCCACGATCGCCGCACTGGCCAAGAAGGTCGACCGGCCAGCGCGCGAGGCGCGTATCACGTTCGCAGGCGGAACACCCAAGCCACACGAGCCCCGATCCGGCTACAAGCTCGATCGAGACGCTGCAGCCCAAAAGCTCGCCAAGCAGTTCCTCCTCACCTCGCCCATCGCCTTGCCCGCAGCGGAGATCCTCCCTGCTGCAGGGCAGGACGAGCTGGACCGCGCCATGCGCGAGTTCGCGCAGCCAGCCATGTCAAGCGTGGTGAAGGTGCAGGTCGGCGACGAGTCCTTCGACGTGACGCCGGAGGAGGTCGGCTCCGCGCTGCAGATGGTGCCGGATGCCGAGGGCACGCTCACCCCCAAGCTCGACCCGAAGAAGTTCGCCGCCGCCGTGGCGGACAAGCTCGACGAGGTTCAGAAGGAGCCCCAAGACGCCCAGATCGTGATATCGGGTGGGGCTCCGACCATCTTGCCGAGCAAGGCCGGTCACGCCGTGCCGCGGGCGAAGCTTGCCCAGGCGGTGGTGGCGGCGCTGCCGAAGACCGGTGACGAGCGCGTGGCCAAGGTGCAGACCGTCGTCGCCCAGCCCGAGCTCACCACCGCGGAGGCACGCAAGCTCGGAGTGCGGGAGATAGTGAGCGAGTTCACCACCCACTACCCGCATGCCGAGTACCGCAACGTCAACATCGGCCGAGCGGCAGAGTTGATCAACGGCGCATTGATCAAGCCCGGAGAGATCTTCAGCCTCAACGGCCTCGTCGGTGAGCGGACGAAGGAGAACGGCTTCACCGAGGGCTACATCATCCGCAACGGCCGGCTGCGCGAGGACCTCGGCGGTGGTGTGTCGCAGGTGGCCACCACGACGTACAACGCGGCCTTCTTCGCCGGCATGGAGGACGTCGAGCACCGTCCCCACAGCTTCTACATCGACCGCTACCCCATGGGGAGGGAAGCGACGGTCTTCTGGGGATCGCTCGATCTCAAGTGGCGCAACAACACGCCCTACGGCGTGCTCGTACAGGCCTGGATCAACCCGAGCACCCCGTCCACGACCGGCAGCGTCACTGTCCGGCTCTGGAGCACGAAGTACTGGACGGTGCGTGAGGAGACCTCCAAGCCCTACAACGTCAAGCCGCCGAAGACGATCTACGACGACGAAGAGGGCTGCGTGCCGCAGGAGAACGGCGTCGAGGGCTTCCAGGTCGACGTCAAGCGTTGGATCTATCGCGACGGCAAGCTGGTGGACTCCGAGGTCGACCACGTGACGTACGCGCCGGAGGACCGCGTGATCTGCGGACCTGAGCCCAAGGACCCCGAGACGCCGCCTCCGCCGGAGTAGTCGCGGGTCTCTCGCCGCGCGGCCTCGGACCCAGGTGATGTGTGGTTCAGGCCTCAGGTCGTCGTCCTGGGCGGCGCGGCGGAGGCGGCGGCACGGGCTTGCCCGCCACGACGTCAGCCTCCGCCACCGAGACCACCGTGTCGTCGCGGCGCCGGATCACCAGGGTGCCGCAGGACCACGACTCGAGGATCCCGATCACGTCGCCGTAGACGGGCCGACCCCGCTCGGTCCCCAGCTTCCTGCGCACCACGACTCGGCGTCCGACATCGGCAGGTGAGAGCACGGCGGAATGGACCCCTTCGCCCGAAGCGTTGAACCCACCTGGCGATACTAGGGGTGAGAGTTCGAAGCGAGGAGGAACCGGTGACGTACGTCATCGCACAGCCGTGCGTGGACCTCAAGGACAGGGCATGCGTGGACGAATGCCCCGTGGACTGCATCTACGAGGGCAGACGCATGCTCTACATCCACCCCGACGAGTGCGTCGACTGCGGTGCGTGTGAGCCGGTGTGCCCCGTTGAGGCGATCTTCTACGAAGACGACGTTCCGGATCAGTGGAAGGACTACTACACCGCCAACGTCGACTTCTTCGCAGACCTCGGCTCGCCGGGGGGCGCGGCGAAGGTCGGTGTGATCGACAAGGACCATCCGCTCGTCGCAGCCCTGCCTCCGCAGGAACACGAGGAGTGACCGGATCCTCCGAGCCGCTCCAGGCCACGTCTCGAGCTGGCAGGGAGGCGGAAATCACCTCATCCGGTGTGAACCGGTCTCGTACGAGGAGCCGGATGCGGTGGCGGACAGCACTGTGCGGAGAGGAGCGAGGTGCGCGGGCAGCTGCCGGACTTTCCCTGGGACCGTCTCCTGCCTGAAAAGCGACGTGCGGCTGCCCATCCGGACGGGATCGTCGATCTTTCGGTGGGGACGCCGGTCGACCCGACGCCGCCGCTGATTCGACAGGCCCTTGCCTCGGCATCAGACGCCCCCGGCTACCCGACGACACACGGGACCGAGACCCTGCGCGCTCGCGCTGCGAGCTACCTGCAGCGACGCTTCGGGGTCGAGGGGATAGCGCCCGAGGCGGTGTTGCCGACGATCGGCTCGAAGGAGTTCGTGGCCTGGCTGCCCACCATGTTGGGGCTCGGGCCAGGTGACGCGGTGGTGGTGCCGGAGACCGCCTACCCCACCTACGCCGTAGGGGGCCAGCTCGCAGGCTGCGAGGTGATCGCCACGGACTCGACGCTGGCGCTGGGGCCGAGAACACCCGCGCTGATGTGGCTCAACTCACCCTCCAACCCCACTGGCCGGATCCTGCCACCCGATCACCTGGCAAAGGTCGTGGCCTGGGCCCGAGAGCGCGGCACCACGGTCGTGTCGGACGAGTGCTATCTGGAGTTCGGCTGGGACGCGCAGCCCACCTCGGTGCTGCATCCTGACGTCTGCGGCGGCAGCTTCCAGGGCGTACTCGCCGTGCACTCGCTGTCGAAACGGTCGAATCTCGCCGGTTACCGTGCAGGTTTCGTCGCTGGTGACCCGGAGCTCGTAGGCCGGCTGCTCGAGGTGCGCAAGCACGCGGGGATGATGGTGCCGGCGCCGGTCCAGGCCGCGATGGCGGTCGCGCTGGACGACGACGATCATGTCGAGCGCCAGCGGGCCAGGTACGCGGACCGGCGCACGGTCTTGCGCCGAGCATTCGAGGCGGCGGGCTTTCGTGTGGATCACTCGGAAGGCTCGCTGTATTTGTGGTTGACCCGGGATGAGCCATGCTGGGATTCGGTGCGGTGGTGTGCCGAGAGGGGCATCCTCGTGACTCCGGGTGACTTCTACGGCGCCGCGGGTGTCCGGCATGTCCGGGTAGCGTTCACCGCGACGGATGATCGGGTCGCCGCCGCCGCGGCCCGGTTGGCCTCCGCGGACGACTCCGTGCGTCCGTGAGGCCCGCCTCGCCAGGCCGCACCCGGCCAGGGCCTGGCCGTGACGCAGGACGACCGGCATGTGCAGGACGGAGGAAAGCGTGAGCGACGAGCGTTTCAGGTTGGTACATAGCGGCGGAGAGGTCGAGCTGCCGGTTGTGAAGGCGACGGAGGGAGCGTCGGGTATCGACATTTCCTCACTTTTGCGAACGACCGGGCATGTGACGCTCGATCCTGGCTATGTCAACACCGGTGCCTGCACGTCGGCGATCACCTATATCGATGGTGAAGCCGGCGTTTTGCGTTACCGCGGATACCCGATAGCCGAGCTTGCGGAAAAGAGCAACTTCCTCGAGGTGTCGTACCTGCTCATCTACGGCTCGCTTCCGACCCGCCAGCAGTATGACGAGTTCGTCGACAAGATTCGGCGACACACGTTGCTCGACGAGGACCTGAAACGCTTCTTCGATGGATTTCCGCGAGACGCGCATCCGATGCCGGTGTTGTCGAGCGCGGTGAGCGCGTTGTCGACGTTCTACCAGGAAAGCCTCGCGCCGTTCGACCCCGAGCAGGTCGAGATCTCGACCATCCGCCTGATGGCCAAGCTGCCCACGATCGCCGCGTACACATACAAGAAGACCGTTGGCCAGCCGTTCCTCTACCCGGACAACTCCCTTGGCTACATCGAGAACTTCCTGCGGATGACGTTCGGCATCCCGGCCGAGCCCTACCACGTCGACCCTGTGGTGGCGGAAGCGCTCGACTTGTTGTTCATCCTGCATGCTGACCACGAGCAGAACTGTTCGACGTCGACCGTGCGGCTCGTCGGATCGAGCCAGGCCAACCTCTTTGCGTCGGTCTCGGCAGGAATCCAGGCGCTGTCGGGCCCGCTGCACGGCGGTGCGAATGCGGCGGTGCTGCAGATGTTGAACTCGATTGCGGCCGAGGGCGGTGACGTCGCCAATTTCGTCGAGCGGGTGAAGCGCAAGGAAAAGGGCGTCCGCTTGATGGGCTTCGGCCACCGCGTCTACAAGAACTACGATCCGCGGGCGGCCATCATCAAGAAGACCGCCGACGATGTGCTGGCCCGGTTGGGTGTTTCCGACCAGTTGTTGGACATCGCCAAGGAGCTCGAAGAAGTCGCGTTGCACGACGAGTACTTCATCGAGCGCAAGCTCTACCCGAACGTCGACTTCTACACGGGCATCATCTACCGGGCGATGGGCTTTCCCACCACGATGTTCACGGTGCTCTTCGCGCTCGGACGACTCCCCGGGTGGATCGCCCAGTGGCGGGAGATGGTGAGCGATCCTGCGACCAAGATCGGTCGTCCGCGGCAGGTCTACGTCGGCGAGCCGGAGCGCCCCTTCGTCCCCATCGACCAGCGCGGGTGACCTCCACCAAAATGACCACGTATGGCGGGCGTCTGCCACCCACGGCAGGGGCCGGCACCCGCTGAGGGTGGCAGACGCCTGGACTGCTCGCGGGGCAGTCCGTTCCGGCGTGGTCAGCTACGGCGCGGGGGCGAGCTCGATGTAGACCGAGCCTGCTGGCACGGGCGAGTCGGCGGGCTGCCACCCTTCCGTCGATTCGTGCACTGACCAGGTTCGGTCGCGGTACGACACCGACTCGATGCCGAACCGCTGGGCGTACGCCACCGCCCACTGGGCGACCGACCATCCGTACGTCGCCGAGTCATCGTTCAGCCGGACCTCGAGAACGCTGCGCCCGTCCTTCGCCGTCGTGCGACTGGACGCGCTGCGGCCGAACGCCTTGTTGAGCTCGGTGCGGAGTCCAGCTGGCTTGGCGACTTGCGGTGGCTCGCGAAGCTCACAGCTGAACGCCGCGGGCGAGTGACCGGTGAGTGACGAGGCGAGAGCACGGGCGCTCTCCTCGTGCTTCGCATACGCCGAGCCCTCGGCCGAGCGCTGGACTGCCTGGGCGGCGTCGGCGATCTCCATGGACTCGTACCCCTCCACCTGGGCGAGGGCGTCGTAGAACCGGCCGGTGGCGTAGTACGGATCGAGGATCTGGGCCGCCGTACCCCATCCTTGGCTCGGGCGCTGCTGGAAGAGCCCGAGCGAGTCCAGATGGCCGTACGAGATGTTGCGCAGCCCCGACTCCTGGAACGCCGCCGCCAAGGCGATGGTCGCGGCCCGCGCCGGCATGCCGCGGCGCACCGACAAGGCGCTGATGAGTGCCGCGTTCTCCGCCTCCTCGATGGTCAGGGTGGCCGACATGCCGGCGACTTCGGCACGACAGGCGTCGAACAGCGGTCGCCGGGACAGGTGGTCGAGGAGGAGCCGGAGGCCGACGAGCACGAGTGCGGAGACGACGACGATGGCGAGCAGGGCTCGCAGGCATCCCCTGGACCGCATCAGTCGTTGGCGTGCAGGGCGGAGTTGAGCGTGATGCCTTTGCCGTCTCGAGGGATGGCCTCGAGCGCTCCGGAAATGCTGTTGCGTCGGAAGAGTAGCCCCGGCATTCCGGACAGCTCCACGGCCTTGACGATCTCGCCGTCGGGCAGGCGGACCTTGGCCCCAGCCGTCACGTAGCAGCCGGCCTCCACGACGCAGTCGTCACCCAGCGCAATACCGATACCGGCGTTGGCGCCGATGAGGCACCGCTTGCCGATGGAGATGACCTGGGTGCCGCCACCGGAGAGCGTCCCCATGATCGAGGCGCCACCGCCGATGTCGGAGCCGTCCTCGACGATCACGCCGGCCGAGATGCGTCCTTCGACCATGGAGGAGCCGAGCGTTCCGGCGTTGAAGTTGACGAAGCCTTCGTGCATCACCACCGTGCCCTCGGCCAGGTGCGCACCGAGCCGCACCCGGTCGGCGTCGGCGATGCGTACGCCCGTGGGCACGACGTAATCGACCATCCGCGGGAACTTGTCCACGCCGTAGACCGTGACCTCACGTCCGGCCGCCCGCAGTCGCATCCGGGTCTGCTCGAAGCCTTCGACCTCGCACGGTCCCTGGTTGGTCCACACGACGTTGCTCAGCACGCCGAAGATTCCGTCGAGGTTGGCCTCACGTGGGCGCACCAGGCGATGCGAGAGCAGGTGGAGTCGCAGGTACGCATCGGCCGGGTCGGCGGGCGGGTCGTCCAGGGAGTCGAGGACCGTGCGGACGACCGTACGGCGCACCCGGCGGACCTCGTCCTCACCCTCCAAGGCGCGCAGCTCTGCAGGTGGCTGGTCGTCGTCGGGGCCCGGCTTCCCCAAGGCGGGAGCGGGATACCAGGTGTCGAGGATCTTCCCCGCGTACGTCTGGGTGGCGACGCCGAAGCCCCAGGCACCAGGTGTGTGGGTCATGGCGCCAGCCTAGATGAGCACCCTCCACCGTCCCTGAGGAACCTCTTCGAAATGACCAGGTGTGGAGGGCTTTCAGGACTCACCCCTGGCGCCCGTTCCATCTGACGGTCAGAAAGCCTTTCTCGCCAGAGTGATTGGGACGCCCCGCTGCCCCTACGCAGCCATGTCGTCGGCGAACCGCTGGTTCGGTGGCGATACGTCCGGCTCGGCCAGGCTGGGACGGATCGCGCGGCCGGTCCGCATTTCGGTGGCACGATGGCCGGTATGAGCGCACTCAAGGTCTTGTTCATCGGTGGGACCGGCATCATCAGCTCCGCCTGCAGCGCACGAGCGCTGACGTCCGGCATGGAGCTCACGATCCTCAACCGCGGGACGACAGTTCATCGACCGGTCCCGGAGGGGGCCGAGCTGGTCCGAGCTGACATCCGTGATCCGGAGTCGGTACGCGCCGCTCTCGGGGACCGGGAGTTCGATGTCGTGGCCGACTTCGTGGCATTCACGCCGGAGCACGTGCAGACCGACATCGACCTTTTCGCCGGGCGTACCGGACAGTACGTCTTCATCAGCTCGGCGTCGGCCTACCAGACCCCTCCTGGCCGCCTCCCGATCGTGGAGTCGACACCGTTGCGCAACCCGCACTGGGAGTACTCCCGCAACAAGATCGCGTGTGAGGACCTGCTCGTGGCGGCGTACCGCGACAGCGGGTTCCCGGCGACGATCGTCCGCCCCTCGCATACGTACGACCGCACGGCGATCCCGCTCCTCGGAGGCTGGACCGCCATCCACCGGATGCGGCGCGGCCAGCCGGTCGTCGTGCACGGTGACGGCACCTCCCTGTGGGTGCTCACGCACCACACCGACTTCGCCAAGGCGTTCGTCGGGCTGCTGGGCCATCCGAAGGCGATCGGCGAGGCGTTCCACATCACCTCCGACGAGGTCCTGACCTGGAACGAGATCTACGGGTGCATCGCTGCGGCCGCCGGTGTCGAGCCCAGGCTCGTCCACGTGGCATCCGACACCATCGTCGCCGCCGAACCGTCCTTCGAGGGTCCGCTGCTGGGTGACAAGGCGCACTCGGTGATCTTCGACAACAGCAAGGTCAAGGCTCTGGTGCCGGACTTCGTGGCGACGGTGCCGTTCGCCATGGGGGCGCGGGAGATCGTGGAGTGGTACGACGCGCATCCGGAGCGGCAGGTGGTCGACACCGAGGTGAACACGCTCTTCGACAAGCTCGTCGCCACCTGAACGACGAGGCACATCAGGTGGTGCCACAACCCAGAACCCGCCGTGGGCCTTGATCAGCGCTTGCTTGCACGCTTTCGTC